>NZ_JCACPZ010000003.1:0-91697 GCF_059074235.1 Phytobacter sp. | reverse complement strand
CGTGCTATCCACAACTGAATGCAGTCCTTCTTTTTGATCCACCCACGATACAGGTAGCCAGGTACATCCATTGAGCAAGGGTAGCTGCTGATGGGCAATCTCAGCAGAACTGGTGGTAAGCGTTGGAACATCATCACCAGCGATCAACTCAGCTTCATGTTGCTGGAAATCTGGGCCCCACTCCAGGCGAAGATAATTGAGCTGAGATTTTGTTTTTTCAGGGGCAGAGCAATAGAGCCCAAGTGCAAAATGTCCCAACAACTGGCTGCTAAATTCGTCCATCTTCGGCGTTTCTGTCGTGATCAGTAGATCAAGCTGTCGTTCGTGTAATTGCTTTACCAGTGACTGCCGCTGTGCAATACGTGCTTCAAACTGCAGATTCTCTTCCAACTGATAGAGCCTTCCCAACCAACTATTTAACATACACTCCCAAAGAGAAGCGCTGGCCCCAATTGAAAATTGGTTATGCCTCGATGTATGTGCAACATCTTTGCGCGCAGCCTGCCAGGTGTTCATCAGTGTTTCGGCATACGGCAGTAACTTCTCTCCGGCCGCTGTCAGGCGGATGTTGTTACGGTGCCGCGTAAACAGGTTTACGCCAAGCTGGTTTTCTAACTGACGAATACGAAAGCTTACTGCTGATTGTGTTAAATAAAGCGCTTCAGCAGCACGTCCAAAGTGACGTGTTCGACTGACTTCCAGGAAAGTTTTTAGCAATTCCGTATCCACAGGTTTCTCCGCAAAATAATTTGTCGTAATGATTTAAATCTTTTGTTTTACACTCTGTCAAGCGTAACTAATACTCCGCGCCATAAATAGCTCGGCCAAAGAATTAGGAGCGTGCAGGATGGCGGAAAGCTTTACGACGACTAATCGTTTTTTCGATAACAAACATTATCCGCGCGGGTTTTCCCGTCATGGTGACTTCACCATCAAAGAAGCTCAGTTGCTTGAGCGCCACGGTTACGCGTTCAATGAGTTGGATCTCGGCAAACGCGAGCCAGGCACTGAAGAAGAGACGCATTTTGTTTCCGTATGCCGTGGCGAAAGTGAGCCAAAAACCGAAGCAGAACGTGTCTGGTGCAAGTATATGGCACGTGTTAAGCGTCCGAAGCGTTTTCATACCCTGTCTGGCGGAAAACCGCAGGTAGAAGGGAATGAGGACTACACGGAATCTGACGATTAATAAGAAGGGGCTACGGCCCCTTTTTTCATCCCATCATTTTTTGCAAGTGGATGAGTAGCCTGTCAATTGCGCGATAGCCCAATGCTTCCTGTAAATGTGTGCGATGAATTTTTTCCTGTTCTTCCAAATCAGCAATTGTCCGTGCGACTTTTAACAATCGTTGCCAGGCTCTGATTGAAAGCCCTAACTGCATCAATGTCTCTTCCAGCCAGTGAGCATCTTCCTGAATAAGCGAGCAACACTCTCTCATCTCGCTGTTGTCTAACCGGGCGTTAAGCTTGTTCTGGCGGTGATACTGTAGCGCCTGCGCTCGGGTGACCCGCTCACGGACAAGGGCGCTGCACTCACTTTTATGCTGCGGCTGACTCAACAAACCGGGTGGCAATAGCGGGATCTCCAGCGAAATATCAAAACGGTCAAGAAAGGGACCTGAGAGCCTGCCCAGGTAGCGTAGTGTTTGTTCCGGGGAACAGCGGTTGTGATTCCCCTGGTAGTGACCGGTGGGACTGGGGTTCATGGCCGCGATCAGCTGAAAGCGAGCGGGGTAACTCACCTTCGCCCGGGTGCGGGAAATATGAATTTTCCCGGACTCAATAGGCTCACGCAGTGCATCAAGGACCCGACGTTCAAATTCAGGCAACTCATCCAGGAATAGCACACCATTGTGAGCCAAAGAGATCTCTCCCGGTCCAGGTATTGAACCCCCTCCGACCATTGCTGTGAGTGAGGCACTATGGTGAGGCGCACGAAAGGGCCTTTGCCGCCACTTTTTCGCAATACTGGCTGAGTTAACCAGACTGAGAATCGCGGCACTCTCCAGAGCTTCCTGATTATTCAATGAGGGCAACAGCGGCCCCAGGCGGCTTGCCAGCATTGTTTTTCCGGTACCCGGTGGGCCAATCAGCAATAAGTTATGCCCGCCGGCAGCGGTAATTTCCAGCGCGCGTTTACCCTGTTCCTGGCCTATTACATCTCTCAGATCATCATGTGTGTCATCAAGTACCGGCTGCAGCGCAAAAGAGGGCGGTTGTAGCGCATGTTTGCCCTCAAGAAACGCACATACTTCCTGTAAATGGCCCGCGATGAGGCAATCTTCTGTATCTGCAAGGCTGACTTCCGCTTCGTTCTCTTGTGAGACAATAATCCGTCTTCCCGCTTTAATCGCCTCGACGGTGCTGGAGATAGCCCCCGGAACGCCCCGTAAGCCCCCTGTAAGGGCCAATTCACCGACAAACTCAAACTGGGATAAATGCTGGGCGTTAAGTTGCTCAGATGCGGCGAGAAGCGCGATAGCGATAGGTAAATCATATCGCCCGCCTTCCTTAGGTAAATCTGCGGGCGCGAGGTTAATGGTGATTTTTTTAGCCGGGAATTCGTAGCCGCTGTTGATGATGGCACTTCGCACGCGATCCCGTGCCTCTTTGACGGTTGTTTCCGGTAGACCGACCAGCGTCAAGCCGGGAAGGCCATTGCTGATATGGACTTCAACAGTAATGAGCGGTGCTGAAACTCCTATCGCCGCACGAGTATAGATAACTGATAACGCCATAACACCTCCTTGTAAGCGCGAAATTATGCGCCGCTCACGGCGGAGGGGGAGTGGTGAAAGAATAGATTTACGAGGCAGTTTCCACGTTAACTCTCCTCTATCTCAACGCTTTCAAGATATTGGAAGCATGGTCGCATCTTTTTCGAACACTCAGTCTGGCTGCAAATACTGAAAAAAAATGAAGAAATTTCATTTTAAAATTTCTTTATGAAAAACAATGCGTTCTATAGATGAAATTTGTATTTTGTTAAGCCGCGTCATAAATATTTCTTGTGTCATCTCTCATATCTGTGATAACTCTTTAGGTATTCCTTCGAACTTGAAGACCGAAATACTGAAAATGACAGCCCTTCTACGAGTGATTAGCCTGGTCGTGATTAGCGTGGTGGTGATTATTATCCCACCGTGCGGGGCTGCACTTGGACGAGGAAAGGCTTAAAAATCAAGCCTTAACGAACTAAGACCCCCGCACCGAAAGGTCCGGGGGTTTTTTTATGACCTAAAAACATAAACGAGGAGCAGAGAATGAGTAATAGCACAAAATTCTGTTTCTCCCGATTTACGGCGGGGAACTAACTATGAATGGCGCACAGTGGGTAGTACATGCGTTGCGGGCACAGCAGGTTGATACGGTCTTTGGGTATCCGGGTGGCGCAATTATGCCGGTTTACGATGCATTGTATGACGGCGGCGTGGAACACCTGTTGTGCCGGCACGAACAAGGTGCGGCAATGGCGGCTATCGGCTATGCGCGCTCTACGGGTAAAACCGGTGTGTGTATCGCCACTTCCGGTCCGGGTGCGACCAACCTGATCACCGGCCTGGCAGATGCGCTGCTGGATTCCGTTCCGGTCGTTGCCATCACCGGCCAGGTTGCCGCGCCGTTCATTGGTACGGATGCTTTCCAGGAAGTGGACGTTCTCGGTTTGTCGCTGGCCTGCACTAAACACAGTTTCCTGGTGCAGTCGTTGGAAGAGCTGCCGCGTATCATGGCGCAAGCCTTCCAGGTGGCAAACTCAGGCCGCCCTGGCCCCGTTCTGGTTGATATCCCGAAAGATATCCAGTTAGCCTCCGGCGATCTGGAACCGCATTTTTCCACCGTTGAAGACGAATTCTCCTTCCCGCACGAAGAAATGGCACAAGCCTGCCAGATGCTGGCCCAGGCCAAAAAGCCGATGCTGTACGTCGGTGGCGGCGTTGGGATGGCGCAGGCCGTTCCTGCATTGCGTGAATTCCTGACAGTCACCCACATGCCAGTGACTTGTACGCTGAAAGGTCTCGGTGCCGTTGAAGAGAGCTATCCCTGGTATCTGGGGATGCTGGGAATGCACGGTACCAAAGCGGCCAACCTGGCGGTACAGGAATGTGACTTGTTGATCGCCGTGGGTGCACGTTTTGATGATCGCGTGACCGGTAAGCTGAACACCTTTGCCCCGCATGCAAAAGTTATCCATATGGATATCGACCCGGCGGAAATGAACAAACTGCGCCAGGCCCATGTCAGTTTACAAGGCGACCTGAACGCTCTGCTGCCTGCGCTGCAGCAGACGCTGGCTATCAGCGAATGGCGTCAGTTCAATGCCGATATGCGTACCGAGTTTGCCTGGCGTTATGACCATCCGGGTGACGCAATTTATGCACCGCTGTTGTTAAAACAACTGTCAGATCGCAAGCCCGCCGACAGCGTGGTCACGACCGACGTGGGTCAGCACCAGATGTGGTCTGCACAGCATATGACCTACACTCGCCCGGAGAATTTCATCACCTCCAGCGGCTTAGGCACGATGGGCTTTGGCCTGCCTGCCGCCGTGGGTGCGCAAGTGGCGCGTCCGGATGATACGGTAATCTGTATCTCCGGTGACGGCTCCTTCATGATGAATGTTCAGGAGTTGGGCACTGTAAAACGCAAGCAGTTGCCGCTGAAAATCGTGTTACTGGACAATCAGCGTTTAGGCATGGTTCGTCAGTGGCAGCAGTTATTCTTCAACGAGCGTTATAGCGAAACAACGCTTACCGATAATCCCGATTTCCTCGTTCTGGCCAGCGCCTTCGGCATTCCCGGCCAGCACATCACCCGTAAAGACCAGGTTGAAGCGGCACTCGACACCATGCTGTCCTGCGAGGGGCCTTACCTGCTTCATGTCTCAATCGATGAGCTTGAGAATGTCTGGCCGTTGGTACCGCCAGGTGCCAGTAATGCAGAAATGCTGGAGAAATTATCATGATGCAACATCAGGTCGCCGTGCAGGCTCGTTTGAATCCGGAAACGTTAGAACGTGTTTTACGTGTGGTGCGCCATCGTGGCTTTCAGGTCTGCGCGATGAACATGGAAACCGCCACCGATGCTCAGAACATAAATATTGAATTGACCGTTGCCAGCCCTCGCCCCGTCGAATTACTGTTTAGCCAGCTAAGTAAACTGGTCGATGTCGCCCGGGTTGATATCCAGCAATGTACAACATCATCACAACAGATCCGCGCTTAAGCGCAAAGGAATTAAAATGACGAAGAAAGCTGATTACATTTGGTTTAATGGCGAGATGATTCCGTGGGGAGAAGCGAAGGTGCACGTGATGTCCCACGCCTTGCACTATGGTACTTCCGTGTTTGAAGGTATCCGTTGCTACGACTCGCACAAAGGGCCAGTGGTGTTCCGTCATCGTGAACATATGCAGCGTCTGCGTGATTCCGCCAAAATCTATCGTTTCCCGGTTTCTCAGAGCGTTGATGAACTGATGGAAGCCTGCCGTCAGGTGATCCGTAAAAACAACCTGACCAGCGCCTATATTCGTCCGCTGGTTTTTGTGGGTGATGTGGGTATGGGCGTTAACCCGCCGGATGGATACACCACCGATGTAATCATTGCCGCTTTCCCGTGGGGGGCATACCTGGGTGCAGAAGCGCTGGATCAGGGTATTGATGCAATGGTTTCTTCCTGGAACCGTGTTGCACCGAACACCATTCCGACTGCCGCAAAAGCGGGCGGTAACTATCTCTCCTCACTGCTGGTTGGCAGTGAAGCACGTCGTCATGGCTACCAGGAAGGTATCGCACTGGACGTGAACGGCTATATTTCAGAAGGTGCCGGTGAAAACTTGTTCGAAGTGAAAGATGGCGTGTTGTTTACTCCGCCGTTCACCTCGTCTGCACTGCCGGGTATTACCCGTGATGCCATCATCAAACTGGCGCAGGATCTGGGCCTGGAAGTTCGTGAGCAGACGCTGTCCCGCGAATCCCTGTATCTGGCTGACGAAGTGTTCATGTCTGGTACGGCTGCAGAAATCACCCCGGTTCGTAGCGTTGATGGTATTCAGGTGGGTGAAGGACGCTGCGGCCCGGTCACCAAACGTATTCAGCAAGCATTCTTTGGCCTCTTCACCGGTGAAACCGAAGATAAATGGGGCTGGTTGGATTCAGTAAACCAATAACAAAATTAATATTTCCCCCAAATAATTCACGTTGCAGGAAGGCGGCAACGCTGCAAATCCCCTGGAGCTTACTGTAGTAAGTGACGGGGGTGAGCGAGGCAGCCAACACACCTGCGGCGTGAAGTATGACGGGGAAAGACAGACTGGGAGTAACTAAAGCATGCCTAAGTACCGTTCCGCCACCACCACTCATGGGCGTAATATGGCGGGTGCCCGCGCGCTGTGGCGCGCCACCGGGATGACAGACGCTGATTTCGGTAAGCCGATCATTGCTGTCGTGAACTCGTTTACCCAGTTCGTGCCGGGGCACGTGCACCTGCGCGATCTCGGTAAGCTGGTTGCCGAGCAAATTGAAGCCTCCGGCGGTGTGGCGAAAGAATTCAACACCATCGCCGTGGATGACGGGATCGCCATGGGCCACGGGGGCATGCTTTATTCACTGCCATCGCGCGAACTGATCGCCGATTCCGTTGAATACATGGTGAATGCCCACTGCGCTGATGCGATGGTCTGTATCTCCAACTGCGACAAAATCACCCCGGGGATGTTGATGGCTTCTCTGCGCCTGAACATTCCGGTGATCTTTGTTTCCGGCGGCCCAATGGAAGCCGGTAAAACCAAACTTTCTGACAAAATCATCAAGCTGGATCTCGTCGATGCGATGATTCAGGGCGCTGACCCGAAAGTTTCTGACGATCAGAGCGACCAGATTGAGCGTTCTGCCTGTCCGACCTGCGGTTCATGCTCCGGTATGTTCACCGCGAACTCCATGAACTGCCTGACCGAAGCATTGGGTCTGTCTCAGCCGGGCAACGGCTCGCTGCTGGCAACCCATGCTGATCGCAAGCAACTGTTCCTGAATGCGGGCAAACGCATCGTTGAGCTGACCAAACGTTATTATGAGCAGGATGATGCTTCCGCGCTGCCGCGTAACATCGCCAACAAATCTGCCTTTGAAAACGCCATGACGCTGGATATCGCCATGGGCGGTTCCACTAATACCGTTCTGCACCTGCTGGCTGCTGCACAGGAAGCGGAAATCGACTTCACCATGAGTGATATCGATAAGCTGTCCCGTAAAGTACCGCAGCTGTGTAAGGTTGCGCCGAGCACGCAGAAATACCACATGGAAGATGTGCACCGTGCCGGTGGCGTGCTGGGGATCCTCGGTGAACTGGATCGTGCCGGTCTGCTGAACCGTGAGGTGAAAAACGTATTGGGTCTGACGCTGCCTGAGTCGCTGGAACAGTACGATGTGATGCTGACCCAGGACGAGGCGGTGAAAAAAATGTTCCGCGCTGGCCCTGCGGGTATCCGTACAACGCAAGCGTTCTCGCAGGATTGCCGCTGGGATACGCTGGATGACGATCGTGCTGAAGGCTGTATTCGCTCTCTTGAGCATGCTTACAGCAAAGACGGCGGTCTGGCGGTTCTGTACGGTAACTTTGCTGAAAATGGTTGCATCGTTAAAACAGCAGGCGTGGATGACAGTATCCTGAAATTCACTGGCCCGGCAAAAGTGTACGAAAGCCAGGATGACGCCGTTGAAGCGATCCTCGGTGGCAAAGTAGTAGCCGGTGATGTGGTTGTTATTCGCTACGAAGGACCGAAAGGCGGACCGGGCATGCAGGAAATGCTCTACCCGACCACCTTCCTGAAATCCATGGGTCTTGGCAAAGCGTGCGCGCTGATCACGGATGGTCGTTTCTCTGGCGGGACGTCAGGTCTCTCTATCGGCCATGTCTCTCCGGAAGCGGCGAGTGGCGGCAACATTGCCATCATTGAAGATGGTGACATGATTGCTATCGACATCCCGAACCGTGGCATTCAGTTGCAACTGAGCGATGCAGAGATTGCGGCACGTCGTGAAGCCCAGGAAGCGCGCGGTGCGCAGGCCTGGACGCCAGCCTCTCGTGAACGTCAGGTTTCCTTCGCGCTGCGTGCTTACGCCAGCCTCGCCACCAGTGCAGATAAAGGCGCTGTACGCGATAAATCCAAACTCGGGGGCTAATATGGCTGAGTCGCAACCCCTATCCGCCGCCCCTGAGGGGGCGGAGTATCTGCGTGCCGTGTTACGTGCTCCGGTTTACGAAGCTGTACAGGTCACGCCGTTACAGAAGATGGAAAAACTTTCTTCGCGCCTCGATAACGTCATTCTGGTCAAGCGTGAAGACAGACAGCCGGTGCACAGCTTCAAGCTGCGTGGCGCCTACGCCATGATGGCAGGGTTAACGGCAGAGCAAAAAGCACATGGCGTGATCACCGCCTCGGCGGGCAATCATGCGCAGGGTGTGGCGTATTCCTCCGCGCGTCTTGGCGTCAAAGCCTTGATCGTTATGCCAACCGCAACGGCTGATATCAAAGTCGACGCCGTGCGCGGTTTTGGCGGCGAAGTGCTGCTTCATGGCGCGAACTTCGATGAAGCCAAAGCTAAGGCACTTGAGCTTTCTGCCCAGCAGGGCTTTACCTGGGTGCCGCCGTTCGATCATCCGATGGTCATCGCCGGGCAGGGTACGCTGGCGCTGGAACTCCTTCAGCAGGACGCGCACATTGACCGCGTGTTTGTGCCGGTGGGCGGCGGTGGTCTGGCATCGGGTGTTGCGGTGCTCATCAAGCAACTGATGCCGCAAATCAAAGTCATTGCCGTGGAAGCTGAAGATTCCGCTTGCCTGAAAGCGGCGCTGGAAGCCGGTCACCCGGTGGATCTGCCTCGGGTTGGACTGTTTGCTGAAGGTGTGGCGGTTAAGCGTATTGGCGACGAAACCTTCCGTCTGTGCCGGGAGTATCTTGACGACATCATCACTGTCGACAGCGATGCAATCTGTGCGGCCATGAAAGACCTGTTCGAAGACGTGCGTGCGGTGGCTGAACCCTCTGGTGCACTGGCGCTGGCAGGGATGAAGAAATATGTGGCTCAGCACAAGATCCGCGGCGAACGTCTGGCACATGTGCTGTCCGGTGCGAATGTGAACTTCCACGGACTGCGTTACGTTTCTGAACGTTGTGAGTTAGGCGAACAACGCGAAGCACTGCTGGCGGTGACGATCCCTGAAGAGAAAGGCAGCTTCCTGAAATTTTGTCAGCTGCTTGGCGGGCGCTCGGTAACCGAGTTCAACTACCGCTTTGCGGATGCGAAAGATGCCTGCATTTTTGTCGGGGTACGCTTAAGCCGTGGCCTGGAAGAGCGCGAAGAGATCCTGCAACTGTTGAACGAAGGTGGTTACAGCGTGGTGGATCTGTCTGACGACGAGATGGCGAAGCTACACGTTCGCTATATGGTCGGTGGGCGTCCATCAAAACCGCTTAAAGAGCGTTTGTTCAGCTTTGAATTCCCGGAATCACCGGGGGCGCTGCTGAAATTCCTGCATACACTCGGCACACACTGGAACATCTCTCTGTTCCATTATCGTAGTCATGGCACCGATTACGGCCGAGTACTGGCGGCATTTGAACTGGGTGAGCATGAGCCGGATTTCGAAACCCGACTCAATGAGCTGGGTTACGATTGCCACGACGAAACGCACAATCCGGCGTTCCGCTTCTTCCTGGCGGGCTAAGCGGCTCAGGTCTGAAAAACAAGGCACGATGATTCGTGCCTTGTTTGTTTACGGAGCACGGCGGCATAATGCCGCAGAACATTTGCGCTCAACGGGGGTTCCACATGGCAGGACGCTTTCAGGGATTTGCACAGGAAGGGCTCGATTTTCTGCAGCAGGTTTGCATCGAAAACGATAAGACGTGGTTTGAAGAGCATCGTTTTATCTATGACCGCAGTGTTCTCACCCCTTTTCGTGCGCTGGTGGATGACTTAGCCCCCACGATGCTTGAGATCGATCCTCTGCTGGAAACGCGTTCCGCTATTGGTAAGACGCTGTCGCGTATTCACCGTGATACCCGCTTTTCTCACGACAAATCCCTTTATCGCAGCCGGATGTGGCTGACCTTCAAACGTTCGGCGAAGAACTGGACGGATGCCCCGGTGTACTTTTTTGAAATCAGCCCGGATACCCTGCGCTACGGTCTGGGCTACTACAGTGCCAGCAAATCGACGATGGATCTTTTTCGTCATACGTTGAAAAAGCGCCCGACGCAGTTTCTTGAGATGGCCGAATGTTGCCAGCCACCGTTTGAGCTCGAGGGCGAGCGTTATAAGCGGCAGCTGGTGAAAGATCTCGATCCGGCCATTGCGAACTGGTACCAGTGTAAAACCTTTGCCGTGATGGTGACCGATAACGACATGGAAAAGCTGTTTCATGCCGATTTGGTCACGCGTCTGGCGGAAGGGTTCCGCCAGCTTGAGCCGTTGTATCAGTGGCTGATGACCGTGGAAACGATGAAGCAAATTGACCCGGCAGACTTATAAACACACGCCACAGGGATAAGTGAGAAGGGGCGCGCTTTGTGTCACTTCATCACCGTCTCTCGCACATACTTATCCAGCTTGTCCGATTCATAAAAGCCGATGCATTGTGCCAGCACATTGTTGGCGGTTTGGGCATGATCGGGGTGTAACGACATCGTTAGCTGGTCAAAATTCTTCGTCTCTTTGCCGACGAATTTCTGGAAATCGTCCCAGATGCCGGCATTGCCTAATGCGTAACTCTCAACGATGAATGATGCATCCTGCGAAGGGGCGGATTGCGCGCCTTCTGGCGTTCGGGCTTTGTAATTCGCCACCAGACACTGTTTCAGTGCCAGATGTTTCACATCCTGAACGCTAATGCCCTTTGGCTTCGCCTGGACGGTACAGCACGCCGCAAGGGCTACGGTTAACAACAGTGTCCGTGTACGCATGTGTTACTCCTTACTTGGCCTGAACGATTTCCCAGAAGGCGTTAATCAGTGGCTCATGCAGTCGCTTTTTCGGCGCGCAGACGCCCAGCTCGAACGGGGTTTTCTCATCGCTGCGCTCTAAAATCATCACGCGGTTGCGTACCGGCTCAGGGCTATTTTCCAGCACCACTTCCGGGAGCAGTGCAACGCCACAGCCCAGGGCAACCATCGAAACCATCGCCTCGTGTCCGCCGACAGTTGCGTAAATCAACGGGTTACTGATTTTCTGACGACGGAACCAAAGCTCAATGCGGCGGCGTACTGGGCCTTGATCGGCCATGATAAAGGGCACCGTTGCCCAGTCGGGATTCTCCACTGAGACCTGATTGCGAACAGGGCATGGCAACGCCGGGGCGATCAGCACCACCGCCAGATTCTCCAGCATGGAAAACGCCACCGCGCCCGGCAGCGTTTCCGGTTTTCCGGCAATCGCCAGATCGGCTTCCCCGGTGACCACTTTATCCATCGCATCGGCAGCGTCACCGGTGGTCAGTTTGATTTCTACAGAAGGGTGTGCGGCGCGGAAGCGGTCGAGAATCGGTGGCAGATGGCTGTAAGCCGCTGTGACCGAGCAGAATATATGCAGTTCACCAGACAGCGACGGACCTTGCTGGTCGATGGTGTGGCGTAATTGCTGATATTGCAGCAACGTTTGCTGAGCAAATACGCGGAGTTCTTCGCCTGCTTCAGTCAGGGTCACCGTGCGGTTATCGCGAACAAAAAGCGGCTGGCCGAGATCTTCTTCAAGCCGCTGAATCTGGCGTGAAAGCGTGGAGGGGCTCACGTGCATGGCGCGCGCACTGCGGCCAAAATGGCGACTCTCCGCCAGATGCAAAAAGGTTTTCAGGTCACGTAAATCCATGAGACTGGCTCCACATTTTTACATTGCAAAAATTGCAATGTCACATTGTTAATATATCAATTTAAGCAACACATTTCCTGTTGTAATGTGGGTACATTCTCGCGTTACAGCGAACCGAACAATAAGCACGACACATCGACGAGGTTTCACCATGGCTAACTACTTTAATACATTGAATCTGCGCCAGCAGCTGGCTCAGTTGGGTAAATGTCGCTTTATGGCGCGTGATGAATTTGCCGATGGCGCAAGCTACCTGCAAGGTAAAAAAGTGGTCATCGTCGGTTGTGGCGCACAGGGTCTGAACCAGGGCCTGAACATGCGTGATTCCGGTCTGGATATCTCCTATGCACTGCGTGCAGAAGCGATTGCTGAAAAGCGCGCTTCATGGCGTAAAGCAACCGAAAACGGCTTCAAAGTTGGGACCTACGAAGAGCTGGTTCCGCAGGCGGATCTGGTAGTTAACCTGACGCCAGACAAACAGCACTCTGACGTTGTACGTTCCGTACAGCCACTGATGAAAGACGGTGCTGCACTGGGTTACTCCCACGGCTTCAACATCGTTGAAGTGGGTGAGCAGATCCGTAAAGACATCACCGTAGTGATGGTTGCGCCGAAATGCCCGGGTACTGAAGTGCGTGAAGAGTACAAACGTGGTTTCGGTGTACCGACGCTGATCGCGGTTCACCCGGAAAACGATCCGAAAGGCGAAGGCATGGCGATTGCTAAAGCCTGGGCTGCAGCGACCGGTGGTCACCGTGCAGGTGTTCTGGAATCTTCCTTCGTTGCAGAAGTGAAATCTGACCTGATGGGTGAGCAGACCATCCTGTGTGGCATGTTGCAGGCCGGCTCTCTGCTGTGCTTCGACAAGCTGGTGGCTGAAGGCACTGACGCAGCATACGCCGAGAAACTGATTCAGTTCGGTTGGGAAACCATCACTGAAGCGCTGAAACAGGGCGGCATTACGCTGATGATGGACCGCCTGTCCAACCCGGCAAAACTGCGTGCATACGCACTGTCTGAACAGCTGAAAACCATCATGGCTCCGCTGTTCCAGAAACACATGGATGACATCATCTCCGGTGAATTCTCTTCCGGTATGATGGCTGACTGGGCGAACGACGATAAAAACCTGCTGACCTGGCGCGAAGAGACCGGTAAAACCGCGTTCGAAACCGCTGCCCAGTTCGATGGCAAAATCGGCGAGCAGGAGTACTTCGATAAAGGCGTTCTGATGATTGCAATGGTGAAAGCGGGCGTTGAGCTGGCCTTCGAAACCATGGTCGATTCCGGCATCATCGAAGAGTCTGCATACTACGAATCTCTGCACGAACTGCCGCTGATTGCGAACACTATCGCCCGTAAGCGTCTGTACGAAATGAACGTGGTTATCTCTGATACCGCTGAGTACGGTAACTACCTGTTCTCTTACGCATGTGTACCGCTGCTGAAAGAGTTCATGACCACGCTGCAAACTGGCGACCTGGGCAAGGCGATTGTAGAAGGTTCTGTAGACAACGCGCAGCTGCGTGATGTTAACGAAGCAATTCAGGCTCACCCAATCGAAGCCGTTGGTAAGAAACTGCGTGGCTACATGACCGATATGAAACGTATCGCTGTAGCTGGCTAATCAAGAATCGGGTAGCGTTATGCTCGCCTGACTTGTAAGTCCTTTCTCTTAAAACCTGATGTGCGCATATGCCGTCAGGTTTTTTCATTTTCTACATTTAAAAATCGATTTTTATCAATAAGATACTTTTTCAAGGCACATGATTCTCATTGCCGTTATTGTTATTTAATCTCTTATGTAATAACGTAAGTTACATGAAAACAAATAACTCATTCTCAGCCACACTCCACATCCTGCTGCATATGGAGCAGGCGGATAAGCCCATGACATCGGAACAGATGGCCGCTTTTATCGACGGTAATCCGGCGTTTATTCGTAAGCTTCTTGCCGGGCTTCGGGAAAGCGAAATTGTCTGTGCCACAAAAGGGCACCATGGCGGCTGGCGGCTTTGTCGTCCTGCCAGCGAGGTGACGCTCTACGACATTTACGTTGCTTTAGGCGAACCGGCACTGTTTGCGCTGGGAAACCGAAGCGAGAACCCGGAGTGCCTGGTGGAGCAGGGGGTCAACCGGGTGATGTCTTCCACCCTGGCGGACGCGCAGACGCTGATCCTGGAACGCTTTAAGGGGCTGGCGCTACAGGATATTGGCGTGGAATTTATGCATTATTTCAACGGTAAGGGCCACGAATCATGATGTCTGAATTAATCACTGAGTTAACCACTTGTCTGATGATCGCACTGGCTGCCAGCAGCATTTCAATGACGGTGACACAAACTGAACTGTTCGCAGCCTTTCGCGAGTGGACGACCAAAAAGAACGCGATGATGGGGCACCTTTTCAAGTGCTTCTACTGCCTGAGCCATTGGGTCGTGTTTGGGGGGATGCTTGTTTATCGTCCGGCTTTATTGCACAGCGGTTTTGCATTTATCGACTGGGTGATGACCGCTTTTATTACCATCACGCTGGCCACCCTGATCAACGGACTGATGTTCAAAGTGTTCCAGGCAGCGATTAGCACCCATGTGATGAAGCATACCGCCCAGCAGGCGCTGCAATCGCAGAAATAAAATTACAGAGCACGCTGGTGCCCTCACCCCGATCCTCTCCCATAGGGAAAGGGTGCAAACACTAAACGCCTTCTCCGGGAGAAGGCGTTGCTGTTTATTTCCGGTACAGCACTTTGATGATGTGGTAACCAAACTGGGTGTGCAGCGGGCCAGTCGGCTCCAGCTCCGGGCAGGAGAAGACAACTTTATCGAATGCCGGCACCATCTGACCTTGTTTGAACTCACCTAAATGACCGCCTTTCTTGCCTGACGGGCAGGTGGAGTGCTTTTTCGCCAGCTTCTCAAAGTCGCCGCCGTTTTTCAGTTGTTCCAGAAGATCGAGTGCCAGTTTCTCTTCTTTCACCAGGATGTGCATTGCTGCCGCTGTTTTTGCCATGATCGTGCCTTTATTCAATGGGGATAAATCAGGCCGCAATAGTAGCATGCGTTAGCGGCGATACAGCACCTTGATGATGTGGTAGCCAAACTTGGTTTTCACCGGTCCGAAGGGGGTCAGTAATGGGCAACTAAACACCGCTTTATCGAACGGACCTACCATTACGCCCTGCTTAAACTCGCCGAGATCGCCGCCGTTGCGTGCTGAAGGGCACGTTGAGTGACGTTTTGCCAGATAATCAAAGCTTGAACCTTTTTCCAGTTTCGCCAGGATCTCCTGCGCCAGTTTTTCGGTTTTCACCAGAATGTGCAGTGCTGCTGCTGTCTTCGCCATTTTTTATGCCCTGTGGTGCTTACATGTCGCCACACTTTACCATCCGCCAGTAAATCTCCCTTCGGCTTTCTGCTACAATCCTCCCCCCGTTCGAAGATTGAGCAATATGTCCATGCGTCTTAACCCCGGCCAACAACAAGCCGTAGAATTTGTAACTGGTCCTTGCCTGGTGCTGGCGGGTGCTGGCTCCGGTAAAACCCGCGTTATTACCAATAAGATCGCCCATTTGATCCGTGTGTGCGGCTACCAGGCACGCCACATAGCTGCGGTGACTTTTACCAATAAAGCAGCGCGTGAGATGAAAGAGCGCGTCGGGCAAACGCTGGGGCGCAAAGAGGCGCGTGGTTTGATGATCTCGACGTTCCATACGCTGGGTCTGGACATCATCAAACGGGAATTTGCGGCGCTGGGGATGAAGTCCAACTTCTCGCTGTTCGATGACACTGATCAGGTCGCCCTGCTGAAGGATCTGACCGAAGGGTTGATCGACGATGACAAAGTGGTGCTGCAACAGCTGATCTCGACGATCTCAAACTGGAAAAACGATCTGCTGACGCCTCCTCAGGCGGCAGCGCGTGCCATTGGCGAACGGGATCGTATTTTTGCCCACTGCTACAGCCTCTATGACGCGCATCTGAAGGCCTGTAACGTCCTTGATTTTGACGACCTGATTTTGCTGCCTACCCTGTTGCTGCAACGCAATGAAGAAGTACGCGAACGCTGGCAAAACAAGATTCGCTATCTGCTGGTGGATGAGTACCAGGATACCAACACCAGCCAGTATGAGCTGGTCAGGCTGTTAGTTGGGGCCCGTGCGCGTTTTACCGTGGTGGGGGATGATGACCAGTCCATTTACTCCTGGCGCGGCGCGCGTCCACAGAACCTGGTACTGTTGAACGAAGATTTTCCGGCCCTGCAGGTCATCAAGCTGGAGCAAAACTACCGCTCATCCGGGCGCATTCTGAAAGCCGCAAACATCCTGATCGCGAACAACCCGCATGTGTTTGAAAAACGACTTTTCTCTGAACTGGGTTACGGTGCAGAACTGAAAGTTTTGAGTGCAAACAACGAAGAGCATGAGGCGGAACGCGTTACCGGGGAGTTGATTGCTCATCACTTTGTTAACAAGACGGAATATAAGGATTACGCCATCCTGTACCGCGGGAATCACCAGTCCCGTGTGTTTGAAAAATTCCTGATGCAAAACCGTATTCCGTATCGGATTTCTGGCGGTACATCCTTCTTCTCACGCCCGGAAATCAAAGATTTGCTGGCCTATCTACGGATACTAACCAACCAGGATGATGACAGCGCCTTTTTGCGCATCGTTAACACTCCGAAACGTGAAATTGGCTCCGCGACGCTGCAAAAACTGGGTGAGTGGGCGATGGTGCGCAACAAAAGCCTGTTTGCTGCCAGCTTTGATGTGGGGTTAAACCAGACGCTCACCGGGCGTGGCTATGATGCGTTAACCCGCTTTACTCACTGGCTGGGCGAAATTCAGCGCCTGGCAGAGCGTGAACCTATTTCAGCAGTGCGTGACCTGATTCATGGCATTGATTACGAATCCTGGCTGTATGAAACCTCACCCAGCCCGAAAGCCGCTGAAATGCGCATGAAAAACGTCAACACGCTCTTCTCCTGGATGACGGAGATGCTCGAAGGGGACGAGCTTAACGAGCCGATGGCTCTGGATCAGGTCGTTACGCGCTTCACGCTGCGCGACATGATGGAGCGGGGCGAAAGTAATGAAGAGCTGGATCAGGTCCAGCTCATGACGCTGCATGCGTCGAAAGGTCTGGAATTCCCGTACGTCTTTATGGTGGGAATGGAAGAGGGATTCCTGCCGCATCAGAGCAGCATTGATGAAGAAAACATTGATGAAGAACGTCGACTCGCCTATGTGGGGATCACGCGTGCGCAAAAAGAGCTGACCTTTACGCTTTGCAAAGAGCGTCGTCAGTATGGTGAGCTGGTGCGCCCTGAGCCAAGCCGCTTCTTACTTGAATTACCGCAAGATGATGTTATCTGGGAGCAGGAGCGTAAAGTTATCACTGCTGAAGAAAGGATGCATAAGGGGCAGGCGAACGTTGCCAACATCAAAGCGATGCTGGAAAGGGCGAAAGGGAAGTCATAAAAACATGGCGTTGCCCGGTGGATAAAACTGGCCGGGCTTTCGGTTTACAACACCTCAAGTGGCCAGTGGACATAGCTTTGCCACTGACTCTCTTGTTCAATTAACTCTGCGCCCAAGGGGTGATTTTCCAGCCAGCCCTGCGGCAGGCGTAGTGTCAGCTTCTCGCCCTCTGCCACGATCGCGATATTGGGCAACAAATCGTCACGGCGGCGGCTGGAGAAAATGATCGCCAGACGCAACAGGCGGCAAATATGTTCTGCCACGCGTGGTGGTACTGCATTCTGCTGATGAAGAGACGAGAGATCGACCGGGTTGGTCTGGTTGAGCAGCAAGGTTGCCAGCAGTTTTTTCTGTGCGGGCGTAAAGCCTGGCAAATCCAGGTTTTTCACCAGCCAGGCGGCATGCAATGGTGCATGTTTGAACTCAATACTTAGACCAATTTCATGCAGTTCGCAGGCAACTTGCAGAATTTCGATGCTGTAATCATCTAAATCCCATGTACTGGATACCGTGCTGGCTAACTGGGCAGCGAGTGAAGACACACGGCGCGCCTGATCGGTATCAATAATAAAGCGTCGTTGGATGTTACGTAGCGTGCGGCTGCGAATGTCCTGATCGACAGTCAGATGCAACATGCCGTAGACCAGCCCTTCGCGCAGAGCGCCGCCTGCCAGTGTCATGCTCTGAATATTCATTTCGGTGAAAATGGCAATCAGGATGGCAAGGCCGCTTGGGAAAACCAGCGCACGCTCCAGGGTTAGCCCTTCAATTTCGAGCTCTTCGAGACGACCACACTGAATGGCTCTCTGTTTTAACTGCTGAAGTTTGGTAAGGGTGATGCGTTCATCCATCCCCTGCGCCATCATGATTTCCTGTAATGCCTGCACGGTGCCTGAAGCGCCAACACAAACCTGCCAGCCATGACGACGGAGTTCGTCTGCCACCGGGCGGAGCACATCGCGTGCCGCATGTTCTGCAGCATCGAAGTTTTCCTGCCCAAGGTTACGATCGGTGAAGAATCGCTCAAGCCAGGTCACGCAGCCCATAGAAAGACTAAAAAGGGATGTTGCCTGAGCGCCGGTACCTGTGACCAGCTCGGTGCTGGCTCCGCCAATGTCGACGACAAGACGCTGATCAGAACCACCCGTCGTGTGCGCAACGCCCTGATAAATCAGACGGGCCTCTTCTTCGCCGCTGATGACCTGCACGGGGCAGCCGAGAATTTCTTGCGCCTTAGCGATAAATTCACTCGCATTGACTGCCAGGCGTAAGGTCGCTGTTGCGACCACTCGGATTTGGCCGGAAGGAATATCCTGCAAACGTTCGGAGAACAAACGCAGGCACTGCCAGCCGCGCTCCATGGCTTCCTGAGAAAGGACATTTTCACGGCTCAAACCCGCCGCCAGACGCACTTTGCGTTTAACGCGGGTCAGCGTTTGAATACTGCCTGCCACCTCGCGAACAACCAGCATATGAAAACTGTTTGAACCTAAATCAATAGCTGCATAGAGCGAGGCGGAAGCGAGCATAATTTCTTAACCTGAACGACGACGATTACGTGGCGCGCTATTCCGACGCGGGCCATTGCCGGAACGCGAACGAACAAGGCGTTTGGCAGGCGGTAATTCCGTTAACAGCGCATCCGTATTGTATTTGCTCACCGGAATCGAGTGGCTGATGTAGGTTTCAATCGCTGGCAGGTTCAGCGCGTATTCTTCACAAGCGAGGCTGATGGAATGACCGCTTGCACCTGCGCGACCCGTACGGCCGATACGGTGTACGTAATCTTCGCAATCGTCTGGCAGATCGTAGTTAAAGACGTGTGTTACTGCAGGAATATGCAGGCCACGTGCTGCTACATCGGTTGCGACCAGAATGTCCAGGTCACCGCGGGTGAATTCTTCCAGAATACGCAGACGTTTTTTCTGTGCGACGTCGCCAGTCAGTAGGCCAACACGGTGTCCATCTGCTGCCAGGTGGCCCCAGATGTCTTCACAGCGGTGCTTGGTGTTTGCGAAGATAATGGCGCGATCTGGCCACTCTTCTTCGATCAAGGTTTGCAGCAGACGCATTTTCTCTTCGTTAGACGGATAGAAAAGCTCTTCTTTAATACGGTGGCCGGTTTTCTGTTCCGGTTCGACTTCCACGTATTCAGCGTTGTTCATCTGCTCAAACGCCAGTTCGCGCACGCGGTAGGACAACGTAGCAGAGAACAGCATATTGAGGCGCTGATTGACAGGAGGCATACGGCGGAACAACCAACGGATGTCTTTGATAAAGCCCAGATCGTACATACGATCGGCTTCGTCAAGAACCACTACCTGGATAGCGCCAAGGTTAATGTGATTCTGTTTAGCGTAGTCAATGAGGCGACCGGTGGTGCCGATGAGAATATCGACGCCGCTTTCAAGCACTTTTAATTGCTTGTCATAACCGTCACCGCCATAGGCGAGACCCAGTTTCAGGCCCGTAGACTGTGCCAGAGGTTCGGCATCAGCATGAATCTGAACGGCTAATTCACGGGTAGGTGCCATGATGATGGCGCGCGGTTGATTTACCTTGCGATCGTCAATGGCGGGATGAGAAAGCAGATAATGGAACGTTGACGTTAAAAACGCCATCGTTTTGCCGGTACCGGTTTGCGCCTGCCCTGCAACATCACGGCCAGCCAGCGTCAGCGGGAGGGCCAGTGCCTGTATGGGCGTACAATTATGAAACCCTTTTGTTTCAAGGGCTTCAATCACCTTAGGGTGCAGGGCGAAGTCGGAAAACTTCTGTTCAGTTAAATGTGTTTTGCTCATAGTGTGGTAGAATATCAGTTTACTATTGCTTTACGAAAGCACATCCGTTCAAATAAACGGGGTGAAATAAAGTCAACCTTTAGTAAGGTTATGCTACATACACTAACAAGGTAGACATAATCCTGTGGAGTAAATATGAGCGATAAAATTATTCACCTGACTGACGACAGTTTTGACACGGATGTACTTAAAGCTGATGGGCCGGTTCTCGTCGATTTCTGGGCAGAATGGTGCGGACCGTGCAAAATGATCGCCCCGATTCTGGATGAAGTCGCTAGCGAATACGAAGGCAAACTGGCCGTCACTAAGCTGAATATCGACCAGAATCCAGGCACTGCGCCTAAGTATGGCATCCGTGGTATCCCGACCCTGCTGCTGTTCAAAAACGGCGAAGTGGCGGCGACCAAAGTGGGCGCACTGTCCAAAGGTCAACTGAAAGAGTTCCTGGACGCAAACCTGGCGTAATTCCTCGAATCTCAGCCGGCGCGCCAGTCGTCCTAAATTATGGGGATCGCTGGACGCCCGGCTTCAGTCGTGCTAATTTAGTTTTGACTTCGTTTTGAACATACCTTGTAGTTTGAACCTTGTATTACCCGATACTTCCCGCTGAGAACTTCTGTTGCGAGAGAAGTGGATAGATTCCGGGCTTGTCACTTATTCCGTCTTGTCGTTTCAGTTCTGCGTACTCTCCTGTGACCAGGCAGCGATTGGACATGAGTTGATGGCCGTTAACAGGCATGGATGACCCTGCCATACCATTCACAACATTAAGTTCGAGTTTTACCCCGAGTTTAAGAACCCACACCATTATGAATCTTACCGAATTAAAGAATACGCCGGTTTCTGAGCTGATCACTCTCGGCGAAAATATGGGACTGGAAAACCAGGCTCGTATGCGCAAGCAGGACATCATTTTTGCCATCCTGAAGCAGCACGCAAAGAGTGGCGAAGATATCTTTGGTGACGGTGTACTGGAGATATTGCAGGACGGATTTGGTTTCCTCCGCTCTGCAGACAGCTCCTACCTCGCCGGTCCTGATGACATCTACGTTTCCCCCAGCCAAATCCGCCGCTTCAACCTCCGCACTGGTGATACCATTTCTGGTAAGATTCGTCCGCCGAAAGAAGGTGAACGTTACTTTGCGCTGTTGAAGGTTAACGAGGTTAACTACGATAAGCCGGAAAACTCCCGTAACAAGATTCTGTTCGAGAACTTGACGCCGCTGCATGCGAACTCTCGCCTGCGTATGGAACGTGGTAATGGCTCGACTGAAGACTTAACGGCTCGCGTTCTGGACCTGGCTTCTCCGATTGGTCGTGGCCAACGTGGTCTGATTGTGGCACCGCCGAAAGCGGGTAAAACTATGCTGCTGCAGAATATCGCGCAGAGCATTGCCTACAACCATCCTGACTGCGTGCTGATGGTTCTGCTTATCGACGAACGTCCGGAAGAAGTGACTGAGATGCAGCGTCTGGTGAAAGGTGAAGTCGTTGCTTCTACCTTTGACGAGCCCGCATCCCGTCACGTTCAGGTGGCCGAAATGGTTATCGAGAAAGCGAAACGTCTGGTTGAACATAAGAAAGACGTTATCATTCTGCTCGACTCCATCACCCGTCTGGCGCGTGCGTACAACACCGTTGTTCCAGCGTCTGGTAAAGTCCTGACTGGTGGTGTGGATGCCAACGCCTTGCACCGTCCGAAGCGTTTCTTCGGTGCGGCGCGTAACGTGGAAGAGGGTGGTAGCCTGACTATCATCGCAACCGCGTTGGTTGATACCGGCTCTAAAATGGATGAAGTTATCTACGAAGAGTTTAAAGGCACCGGCAACATGGAACTGCATCTGGCACGTAAGATTGCTGAAAAACGCGTCTTCCCGGCCATCGATTACAACCGTTCCGGTACGCGTAAAGAAGAGCTGCTCACCACTCAGGAAGAGCTGCAGAAAATGTGGATTCTGCGCAAAATCATCCATCCAATGGGTGAAATCGACGCGATGGAGTTCCTCATTAATAAGCTGGCGATGACGAAGACGAACGATGAGTTCTTCGACATGATGAAGCGCTCTTAATACAAATAAAGCTCGGATACGCCACGTTTTTACGTGGCGTTTTTTATTTATGGGCTATACGCTATATGCACAGGGACAGGCATCGTTCGCCACAGGCCACCCCAATTCAAATATCAAGCTCATAAATTGACGCTGTTGCTTGATATATATACTAAAACGCCTGTGAATGACCTGCTTTCTCCTTTTTGGAGTGTGGCATCGTCGTTATACTGCCAGGATTAACATTCGCTGAGAGCTTGCATTGTGAATTTACTCACTGCGTTTACTGAATTATTCAGTGTTTTCTTATTCACGACCGCGTTTCTGTTTTTTGCCCGCAAAATGGCAAAGCGCGTCGGTCTGGTGGATAAGCCCAACTTCCGCAAACGGCATCAAGGGTTGATTCCGCTGGTTGGGGGAATCTCAGTCTACGCGGGTATCTGCTTCACCTTTGGTATCGCAAACTACTATATCCCTCATGCTGCGCTTTACCTGGCCTGTGCCGGGGTACTGGTGTTTGTTGGCGTTATGGATGACCGTTTCGATATCAGTGTCAAAATTCGGGCGATGATCCAGGCGCTTATTGCCATCGTGATGATGACAGTCGGTAAGCTGTACCTGAGTAGTCTTGGTTATATTTTCGGCACTTGGGAAATGGTACTCGGTCCCTTTGGCTACCTGTTGACGCTGTTTGCTATCTGGGCGGCGATTAATGCTTTCAACATGGTTGATGGTATAGATGGTCTTCTGGGCGGGCTCTCCTGCGTATCCTTTGCTGCGATTGGCATCATTTTATGGTTTGACGGGCAGATAAGCCTCGCCATGTGGTGTTTTGCTATGATCGCCGCCATTCTGCCTTATATTCTGTTAAATCTTGGCGTACTCGGACGGCGTTATAAAGTCTTTATGGGCGACGCGGGCAGTACGTTTATTGGATTTACCCTCATCTGGATCTTGCTGGAAACGACGCAAGGAAAAACGCACCCGATAAGCCCGGTCACTGCGCTTTGGATTATCGCTATTCCGTTGATGGACATGGTGGCGATTATGTACCGTCGCTTGCGTAAAGGCATGAGCCCCTTTTCTGCGGATCGTCAACACATCCACCATCTTATCATGCGTGCTGGATTTACCTCCCGGCAGGCCTTCGTTTTGATAACTCTTGCCGCCGCAGTGCTGGCTTCCATCGGGGTGGCAGCAGAATATACCCACATCGTGCCTGAATGGGTGATGTTGGCATTATTTTTGCTATCATTTTTCCTGTATGGGTATTGCATCAAGCGTGCCTGGAAAGTGGCCCGCTTTATCAAGCGGGTGAAGCGCAGAATACGCCGTAACAGCGGTAACAAACCTACACTAACCAAGTAAATCCGGGAAAGCGATGACTCAACCATTATCGGGAGCACCTTTAGCGGGTACAGAAAATGAGCTGGATATTCGTGGTTTGTTTCGTACCCTTTGGACTGGAAAATTATGGATTGGGGGAATTGCGATACTGTTTGCGTTAGTCGCCCTGACCTGGACATTTTTTGCACGTCAGGAGTGGGGGGCGACGGCGATAACCGACCGACCTACCGTTAATATGCTGGGCGGATTCTATTCGCAGCAGCAGTTTCTGCGCAATCTGGATGTTAAAGCCAGCCTCGCTCCAGTCGATCAACTTTCTGTCATGGACGAAGCGTACAAAGAGTTTGTCATGCAGCTATCCTCCTGGGATACCCGCCGTGACTTCTGGTCGCAGACGGACTACTTCAAGCAGCGCAAAGTGGGAAACAGTAAAGCTGATGCCGCTATGCTGGATGAGTTGATTAATAATATTCAATACACTGCAGGCGATGTGGCCCGAAATCTGAATGACAATGTGAAGCTCACGGCTGAAACCGCGCCAGATGCCAACAATTTACTTCGCCAATATGTTGCTTTCGCCAGCCAGCGTGCGGCAAGACATCTGAATGATGAGCTAAAAGGTGCCTGGGCAGCCCGTACTATTCAGATGAAAGCGCAGGTAAAACGGCAGGAAGAAGTGGCGAAAGCCCTCTTTAATCGTCGCGAGGGTAATGTTGAGCGGGCACTCAAGGTAGCTGAACAACACAATATTTCCCGCAGTGAAACAGAAGTACCTCCGACTGAATTGCCAGATTCAGAGCTATTCTTGTTAGGTCGCCCAATGCTTCAGGCGCGACTTGAAAATTTACAAGCCGTAGGGCCTGAGTTTGATTTGGACTACTTCCAGAACCGGGCCATGTTAAACACGCTAAACGTTGGTCCCACACTTGATCCCCGTTTTCAGACATATCGTTATTTGCGCACGCCGGAGGAACCGGTAAAACGCGATAGTCCGCGTCGTGCCTTCCTGATGATTATCTGGGGTGTGGTGGGAGCATTGATTGGTGCTGGCGTTGCCTTAGCACGCCGTCGTCCAATCTAAACACGCTGTCTTAGATGAAGGCTCTGTGCCTTCATCACCTAATCGAAGAGAAACGTTGTGAAAGTACTCACCGTATTTGGCACACGCCCGGAAGCCATTAAAATGGCTCCACTGGTTCATGCGCTGGCAAAGGATCCTGATTTCGACGCAAAGGTATGCGTCACTGCGCAGCATCGGGAGATGCTCGATCAGGTATTAAATCTCTTTTCTATCGTTCCGGATTACGACCTGAACATCATGCAGCCAGGACAAGGGCTGTCAGAAATTACCTGCCGTATTCTGGAAGGGCTCAAACCCATTCTTGAATCATTCCGGCCTGATGTGGTGCTGGTTCATGGTGATACCACTACAACGGTTGCTGCAAGTCTCGCTGCCTTCTATCAACGTATCCCTGTAGGTCACGTCGAGGCGGGGCTGCGTACCGGGGATCTGTCATCCCCCTGGCCTGAAGAGGCAAATCGCACACTGACCGGCCACCTGGCGCTGTACCACTTTGCGCCGACGGAAAACTCACGGAGTAACCTGCTGCGTGAAAACATTGCCGATAAACATATTTTCGTCACTGGTAACACAGTAATCGATGCGCTCTTCTGGGTGCGTGACAGTATTCTGAATAATGCCACGATGCGTGAAGAGCTGGCATCACGTTATCCCTTCCTGGATAGCAGTAAGAAATTGATTCTGGTTACCGGGCACCGCCGCGAAAGTTTTGGCCGTGGGTTTGAACAAATCTGCCATGCGCTGGCCGAGATTGCTGCGCAGCATGATGATGTCCAGATTGTCTATCCCGTGCACCTTAATCCCAACGTCAGCGAACCCGTGAACCGCATTCTTGGGCACGTTGAAAATATTACGTTGATTGAGCCGCAGGACTACCTGCCATTCCTGTGGCTGATGAACCACGCCTGGCTGATCCTTACCGATTCAGGTGGGATTCAGGAGGAAGCTCCCTCACTGGGTAAACCGGTGCTGGTGATGCGTGATACGACTGAACGTCCTGAAGCCGTGGACGCAGGGACGGTCAGGCTGGTTGGAACAAACTGCCAGCGCATTGTTGAAGAGGTCTCGCGACTGTTGAATGACAATGATGCATGGCAAGCCATGAGCCGCGCGCACAATCCGTATGGGGATGGGCAGGCCTGTGGTCGAATTTTGCATGCACTGAAAAATAATCGGGTAACGCTATGAGCTTCACAACCATTTCCGTCATTGGCCTTGGCTATATTGGACTGCCAACCGCAGCGGCTTTTGCCTCCCGGCAAAAACAGGTCGTGGGGATCGACATTAACACCCACGCAGTAGATACCATCAACCAGGGCAAGATTCACATTGTTGAGCCCGATCTGGACGAGGTGGTGAAACGTGCTGTTGAAGGCGGCTGGTTGCGCGCCAGCACCACGCCTGTTGAAGCGGATGCGTATCTTATTGCCGTCCCAACACCGTTTAAAGGCGAACATGAACCTGACATGAAGTACGTGGAAGCTGCAGCTAAGTCTGTCGCGCCGGTACTGAAGAAAGGAGCGTTGGTGATTCTGGAGTCGACATCGCCAGTCGGTGCTACCGAGCAAATGGCCGCATGGCTGGCTGAGGCTCGCCCGGATCTTAGCTTCCCGCAGCAGGCGGGTGAGCAAGCTGATATCAATATTGCCTACTGCCCGGAACGTGTACTGCCAGGCCAGGTGATGGTTGAACTGATTAAGAATGACCGTGTTATTGGCGGGATGACGCCGGTTTGCTCTGCGCGAGCGAGCGAGTTGTATAAGATTTTCCTCGAAGGCGAATGTGTGGTGACCAACTCCCGCACCGCTGAGATGTGCAAGCTGACCGAGAACAGTTTCCGCGACGTTAACATTGCGTTTGCCAACGAACTGTCGCTGATTTGTGCCGACCAGGGCATTAACGTTTGGGAACTGGTACGCTTGGCAAACCGCCATCCGCGTGTAAACATTCTGCAGCCGGGCCCTGGCGTCGGTGGGCACTGCATCGCCGTAGACCCTTGGTTTATCGTGGCACAAAACCCGCAGCAGGCTCGCCTGATCCGCACCGCGCGTGAGGTGAACGACAGTAAACCCCATTGGGTACTTAACCAGGTCAAAACGACGGTTGCCGACTGCCTGGCGGCGACTGACAAACGTGCGAGTGACCTGAAGGTCGCCTGCTTTGGGCTTGCGTTTAAACCCAACATTGACGATTTGCGGGAAAGCCCGGCGATGGAAATTGCCCACAGTATTGCGCAGTGGCATAGCGGTGAAACGTTGGTGGTGGAACCAAACATCCATCAACTGCCCGCCCGGCTGGCAGAAAACTGCCTGCTGGTGAGTCTGGATGAGGCGCTGGCCCAGGCTGATGTACTTGTCATGCTGGTCGATCACAAAGAATTCAAAGCGGTTGCTAGTGACCAGGTGCGTCAGCAATACGTTGTTGATACCAAAGGCGTCTGGCGCTAAGGACGGCTCATGGCGATACACGGCACCCTGGAAGAACTGGCGTGGGAAAGCGCCTTTTTCGGCATTCGTAGCGCGATTTTGCGTTTACAGGATGATGCCCCCGCACTCGAGTCGGGAGCCTTTGGTGCATGGCCACGCGTGCAGGTGAAAATTCCGGCTGCGCATTCGCATCACCTGGATGCCCTGCAGCAATTGGGTTTTCATCTGGTGGAAGGGGAAGCGGATTTTTCTCTGCCGGTACCGGAAAACGGAACCGACCCCCTGGCACAACTCGCCGTAGACGCTGACATCGCGCCATTGCGCGACATGGCCGCGAATCTTTTCAGCCAAAGCCGTTTCCGTGCCCCCTGGTATCCTGCGCAGGCCAGTGGACGCTTCTACGCACAATGGATTGAAAACGCAGTCAAAGGCGTGTTTGACCATGAATGCCTGCTGTTCCGTACAGCATCTGGCGATATCTCTGCTTTTGTCTCCTTGCGTCAGCTCAACGACCACGAAGCCCGTATTGGCCTGCTGGGCGGGTACGGCGCAGGAGAAAAACTGATGCTGACAGCATGCCAATGGGCACGCCAGCGCCAGCTCACAACGCTTCGTGTGGCGACACAAATAGGTAATCTTGCCGCCATCAAACGATACACTCGTAGCGGTGCGATAATGGAAAGCACTGCTTACTGGCTATACAGGTGACCCTATGATCCCTTTTAACGCACCTCCGGTAGTAGGAACGGAACTCGATTACATGCAGTCGGCGATGGGCAGCGGCAAACTCTGTGGTGACGGTGGTTTCACCCGTCGCTGCCAGCAGTGGATGGAACAGCGCTTCCACAGCCCGAAAGTCCTGTTGACGCCGTCTTGTACGGCGTCGCTGGAGATGGCGGCACTGCTGCTGGACATCCAGCCTGGCGACGAAGTGATCATGCCAAGCTATACCTTTGTGTCGACGGCGAATGCTTTTGTGCTGCGTGGCGCGAAAATCGTCTTCGTTGATATCCGTCCGGATACCATGAACATCGATGAAACTCGCATTGAAGCGGCTATCACTGAAAACACCCGCGCCATTGTGCCTGTTCACTATGCCGGTGTGGCTTGTGAAATGGACACCATCATGGCCATCGCTAACCGGCACAATCTGTTTGTGGTGGAAGATGCCGCACAGGGCGTGATGTCCACTTACAAAGGCCGTGCGCTGGGTACCATTGGTCACATTGGCTGCTTTAGCTTCCACGAGACCAAGAACTACACGGCGGGTGGTGAGGGTGGAGCGACACTGATTAACGATCGTGCGCTGGTTGAGCGTGCGGAAGTTATCCGTGAGAAAGGCACCAACCGCAGTCAGTTCTTCCGGGGGCAGGTGGATAAATACACCTGGCGGGACATAGGCTCCAGTTACCTGATGGCCGATCTCCAGGCTGCATACTTGTGGGCACAGCTGGAAGCGGCGGATCGCATCAATCAGCAGCGTCTCTCTTTGTGGCAGACCTATTTTGATGCGCTTACGCCGCTGGCCCGTGCCGGACGAATTATGCTGCCGTCGATCCCTAAAGACTGCGGCCACAACGCGCATATGTTCTACATTAAGCTGCGCGATGAAGATGACCGTAGCAAACTGATCGCCTTCCTGAAGGAGGCTGAAATTCTGTCGGTGTTCCACTACATCCCGCTGCATGCGTCTCCGGCAGGTGAAAAATTCGGTGAATTCCACGGTGAAGACCTGCACACCACGAAGGAAAGTGAGCGTTTGCTTCGCCTGCCGCTTTTCTACAATCTCGCTCCGGTTAATCAGCGTACGGTGATCAATACCTTGCTGAGCTATTTTAACTAACATGTCGCTGGCTAAAGCCTCTGTCTGGACCGCCGCAAGTACCCTCGTCAAGATTGGCGCGGGCTTGCTGGTGGTTAAACTGCTGGCCCTGGCGTTTGGCCCGGCAGGTGTCGGGCAAGCGGGAAATTTCCGCCAGTTGGTGACCGTGCTGGGCGTGCTTGCCGGGGCGGGTATTTTTAACGGTGTGACCAAATTCGTTTCGCAGCATCACGACGATCCGCTGCGATTGCGCGAGGTGGTTGGCACCGCTTCGGCAATGGTTCTGGGCTTCTCGACGCTGATGGCGCTGGTATTTCTGCTGGCCGCCGCCCCGATCAGCCAGGGGCTCTTTGGTCATCAGGATTATCAGGGCCTGGTGCGCCTGGTGGCGCTGGTCCAAATGGGGATTGCTTGGGCAAACCTGTTGCTGGCGGTGATGAAGGGCTTTCGCGATGCAGCGGGTAATGCGCTATCGCTGATTATCGGCAGCGTGATCGGCGTGTTAGCCTGGTATGCCTGCTATAAGGTCGGTCAGTATCAGGGCGCATTGCTGGGAATGGCGCTGGTGCCTGCGCTGGTGGTGATTCCGGCCCTGTTTATGTTGGTCAGACGCCGCCATGTGCCACTTACGTACTTCGCACCGCGTTGGGATAACGGCCTGGCCGGACAGCTCAGTAAGTTCACCCTGATGGCGCTCATCACCTCCGCGACCTTACCGTTAGCCTATGTGATGATGCGAAACCAACTGGCCGCCCATTACAGCTGGGAGGATGTTGGAATATGGCAAGGGGTGAGCAGTATCTCCGATGCTTATCTACAATTTATTACCGCCTCGTTTAGCGTTTACCTGCTGCCGACGTTGTCCCGGTTGACCGCGAAGCAGGACATTACCCGTGAGATTGTGAAGTCGCTCAAATTTGTTCTGCCTGCGGTAGCGGCGGCGAGCTTCTGTGTTTGGTTACTCCGGGATTTCGCTATCTGGCTGCTGTTTTCGGACAAATTCACCGCCATGCGCGATTTGTTCGCCTGGCAGTTGGTCGGGGATGTATTGAAAGTAGGCGCTTACGTATTTGGTTATCTGGTTATCGCGAAAGCGTCGCTGCGGTTCTATATTCTGGCGGAATTGAGTCAGTTTGCGTTGCTAACGGCCTTTTCTCGTTTACTGATCCCGGCCCACGGTGCGGCTGGGGCAGCACAGGCCTATATGGCAACGTACATTATTTATTTCGCCCTCTGTTGTGGCGTGTTTTTACTCTGGCGTAGACGGCAATGACTGCACTCATACACGTACTGGGATCGGATATCCCACACCATAATCATACTGTGCTGCGATTCTTCAATGACCATCTCGCGGCCACGGGCGAGCACGCCCGTGAGTTTATGTTGGCCGGGCAGGATGAAGGGATGAGTGTGACTTATCCCGCCTTGACCCTGCATTTTTTGGGCTCGAAACAAGCCCTGGCGCAGGCGGTCATCGCCAAAGCGAAGGCGAACCGAGAGCAGCGCTTCTTCTTTCACGGCCAATTTAATACCGGCATCTGGCTGGCGCTGTTGCGTGGGGCGATTAAATCATCTCAGTTTTACTGGCATGCCTGGGGAGCCGATCTCTATGAAGTTTCCCGCAGTCTCAAATTCCGCCTGTTTTACCCAGTGCGTCGGCTGGCACAGAATCGTGTCGGGGCGATTTTTGCCACAAGAGGCGATTTGGCCTGGTTTAAAAAAGTGCATCCTGATGTGCGTGGGGAACTGTTGTACTTCCCGACGCGGATGGATCCGGCGCTGAATACGCTGGCCTACGAAATTAAACGTGAAGGCAAATTGACGGTGCTGGTGGGCAATTCTGGCGATCCGAGCAATGAACACATTGCTGCCCTGAATGCGCTTCATCGCCAGTTCGGGGATAACGTTAACGTTATTGTGCCCATGGGGTATCCGGCGAATAACGAGAGTTATATTGCTCAAGTCCGTCAGGCCGGGCTGGCACTGTTTAGCCCGGACAACTTGCGGATTTTAGATGAGAAAATGGCGTTTGATGATTATCTGACGCTGCTGAGTGAGTGTGATTTGGGCTATTTCATTTTTGCCCGGCAGCAGGGGATTGGCACCCTTTGTCTTCTGATACAGGCGGGTATTCCCTGCGTTCTCAATCGTAAAAATCCGTTCTGGCGGGATATGGTCGAAGAGGGCGTTCCGGTGCTGTTTACTGATGATACGCTTAATGAAAGTATTATCCGGGAGGCGCAGCGCCAGCTATTGGCCGTGGATAAAGACGCCATTACCTTCTTTAGTCCGAATTATCTGGCTCCATGGCATCAGGCGTTACGTATTGCTGCAGGGGAAGTACGATGAGCCCACTTGAGTTCTGCGGGTTACTGATTCTCTGGTTGGTGGCGTCGCTGTTTATCGCCACGTTGACGTGGTTTGAGTTTCGCCGGGTTCGTTTTAACTTCAACGTCTTCTTTTCGCTGCTTTTTTTGCTGACGTTTTTCTTTGGTTTCCCGTTAACCAGTATTCTGGTGTTCCGCTTTGACGTTGCTGTCGCTCCGCCAGGCGTCATGATGCAGTCACTGCTGGCGGCAACCTGCTTTTACGGCATCTATTACATCACCTACAAAACCCGGCTACGATCTTCGTCTCGGGTCACTCCCCGTCGCCCTTTGTTTACGGTGAACCGGGTGGAAGCCCATCTGACCTGCGCCATGTTGCTGGCAATTGCGCTGGTGAGTGTCGGTATTTTCTTTATGCATAACGGCTTTTTGCTGTTTCGCCTGCATTCATACAGCCAGATCTTTTCCAGCGAAGTCTCCGGTGTTGCCCTTAAGCGCTTCTTTTACTTCTTTATTCCAGCCATGCTGGTGGTCTACTTCTTGCGCCAAAGCGCGCAGGCATGGCTGTTTTTCCTCGTCAGTACCGTCGCGTTTGGTCTGCTGACGTACATGATCGTGGGGGGAACGCGCGCCAATATCATTATCGCGTTTGCCATCTTCCTGTTCATCGGCATTATTCGCGGCTGGATCTCGCTTTGGATGCTGGCTGCGGCGGGGGTGATGGGAATTGTCGGTATGTTCTGGCTGGCGCTTAAACGCTATGGACTGAACGTCAGTGGCGATGAAGCGTTTTATACCTTCTTGTATCTGACCCGCGACACCTTCTCGCCATGGGAGAATCTGTCGCTGCTGCTGCAAAATTACGACAAGATCGATTTCCAGGGGTTGGCCCCGATTGTGCGTGATTTCTACGTCTTTATTCCCACCTGGTTATGGCCTACCCGCCCGGGTATCGTGCTCAACTCGGCGAACTACTTTACCTGGGAAGTGCTGAACAACCATTCCGGGCTGGCCATTTCTCCAACACTGATTGGCTCTCTGGTAGTGATGGGCGGGGTGTGGTTTATTCCGTTCGGTGGTGTGGTGGTGGGGCTCATTATCAAGTGGTTTGACTGGATCTACACGCTCGGCAACCGGGAAACAAATCGCTACAAAGCCGCCATTTTGCATAGCTTCTGCTTCGGTGCCATCTTCAACATGATCGTCCTCGCACGTGAAGGGCTGGATGCGTTTGCCTCGCGAGTGGTTTTTTTCCTCGTCATTTTCGGTGCCTGTTTGCTGATGGCGAAGTTGCTTTACTGGCTGTTTGATGTTGCCGGGCTTATTCATAAGCGTGGCATCCCTTTGTCTCAGGTCTGAATAAGGATGCGAATGACTGACAACACTGCTGCTCCGGTGTATGAGCTGCGTGGATTAAAGCTTATCGGCTGGCGCGATATGCAGCACGCTCTGGACTATTTATATGCCGATGGTGCCATCAAAGAAGGAACCCTGGTCGCCATTAATGCCGAAAAAATGCTGACTATTGAAGACGAACCGCAGGTTCGCACTCTGATCGACAATGCTGAGTTTAAGTACGCCGATGGCATTAGTGTGGTGCGTTCGGTTCGCAAGAAATACCCTCAGGCTGACGTAAGACGCGTTGCAGGCGCTGATTTATGGGAAGCTCTGATGGAGAAAGCCGGACGTGAAGGGACGCCTGTGTTTCTGGTTGGCGGCAAGCCTGAGGTGCTGGCGCAAACAAAAGAAAAGCTACGCAGCCAGTGGCAGGTCAATATTGTGGACAGCCAGGACGGTTACTTTCGGGCTGAAGAACGGCAGGCACTTTTCGAGAGGATCCGCGGCAGCGGCGCGAAGATTGTGACGGTGGCAATGGGCTCACCGCGTCAGGAAATCCTGATGCGCGATTGCCGTGCCGTCTACCCACATGCGCTGTACATGGGCGTGGGGGGCACGTACGACGTATTCACCGGACATGTTAAGCGCGCACCCAGGATATGGCAGCGAATGGGGCTGGAGTGGTTATATCGTCTTCTTTCCCAGCCAAGTCGCATCACGCGACAGCTACGTCTGCTGCGTTATCTGTCCTGGCACTACCGGGGCAATCTATAATTTTCTGCCATCGCGCCGCTCTGGCGCGATGCATTCGCCGTTTTATTGTGCGAAACATAGAATTTTTTTACACATCGTTTGCCATTTCCCTCAATTTAATAAACCATTCGCTCACTCAATGCATTGTGGCGGCGTATTTCGCACGTTCGACGCCAGTATCGGTGTATTGCTGCACGTTACTCTCATAAAAACAACCCGCCAGGCGGGAAAGACGCAAATACAACAGAGGTTATATGGCCGAAAACAAACCCGAGCTCCAGCGCGGCCTGGAGTCTCGTCACATTGAATTAATTGCCCTGGGTGGCACGATAGGCGTAGGCCTGTTTATGGGCGCGGCGAGCACCCTGAAATGGGCTGGTCCTTCCGTGTTACTGGCGTACATTATCGCCGGGCTTTTCGTGTTCTTCATTATGCGCTCAATGGGCGAAATGCTTTTCCTGGAACCTGTTGCTGGTTCCTTCGCCGTTTATGCTCACCGCTACATGAGCCCCTTCTTTGGATACCTCACCGCATGGTCCTACTGGTTTATGTGGATGGCCGTGGGGATCTCGGAGATAACCGCCATCGGCGTCTATGTTCAGTTCTGGTTCCCGGAGATGGCGCAGTGGATACCCGCGCTTATCGCCGTCGGACTGGTGGCGATGGCAAACCTTGCGGCTGTTCGCCTGTACGGTGAGATTGAGTTCTGGTTTGCAATGATCAAAGTCACCACCATCATCGTAATGATTGTGGTCGGGCTGGGCGTTATCTTCTTTGGGTTTGGTAATGGCGGCCACTCTATTGGTTTCGGTAACCTCACTGAACATGGCGGCTTCTTTGCGGGTGGCTGGAAAGGCTTCCTGACGGCGCTGTGTATCGTTGTTGCTTCTTACCAGGGCGTGGAATTGATCGGTATTACTGCCGGCGAGGCCAAAAATCCACAGGTTACTCTGCGCAGTGCGGTCGGCAAAGTGCTGTGGCGCATCCTGATTTTCTATGTGGGCGCTATCTTCGTTATCGTCACTATTTTCCCGTGGAATGAGATTGGTACTAACGGTAGCCCGTTTGTTCTGACCTTCGCTAAGATCGGTATTACGGCAGCAGCAGGTATCATTAACTTCGTGGTTCTGACCGCGGCGCTTTCTGGCTGTAACAGCGGTATGTATAGCTGCGGGCGTATGCTCTACGCACTGGCCAAGAACCGCCAGTTACCTGCATCTGTTGCGAAAGTATCGAAAAGCGGAGTGCCGGTAGCCGGTGTGAGCATCTCTATCGTTATCCTGCTGATCGGTTCGTGCCTGAACTACATCATCCCGAATCCGCAGCGTGTATTCGTTTATGTCTACAGCGCCAGCGTATTGCCGGGCATGGTGCCATGGTTTGTGATTCTGGTGAGCCAGATTCGCTTCCGCATTGCGCATAAGCAGGCGATTGCCAGCCATCCATTCCGCTCTATTCTCTTCCCATGGGCTAACTATGCCACGATGGCGTTCCTGATTTGTGTACTGATCGGCATGGCATTTAACGAAGATACGCGTATGTCGCTCTTTGTTGGCATCCTGTTTATGGCTGTTGTGAGTGTTGCCTACAAGCTTTTGGGCTTCGGTCGCCATGTTGAAAGCCGTAATGTGAGGGAATAATCACCAAAATGAACAAAGCATGACCAAACGAACATTTTATTTAAAAAGGCACTAGACAGAGGGTAGGGAAGTCCGTAATATCCAGCCCCGCAACGGCGCTAAGCGCCCGTAGCTCAGCTGGATAGAGCGCTGCCCTCCGGAGGCAGAGGTCTCAGGTTCGAATCCTGTCGGGCGCACCATTTAACCCGGTGCTTGATGAGCTGCGGTGGCCTGTAAATTACGGGGCCGCGTTAAAAAATTTGTAGTGGTGGCTATAGCTCAGTTGGTAGAGCCCTGGATTGTGATTCCAGTTGTCGTGGGTTCGAGTCCCATTAGCCACCCCATTATTTAGTAGTAAAAAGTTTTGTTGTAAAAAGTTTCGTGGAATGCGAAGGTGGCGGAATTGGTAGACGCGCTAGCTTCAGGTGTTAGTGTCCTTAGGATGTGGGGGTTCGAGTCCCCCCCCTCGCACCACAACTTTGATTGAACAAAAAAGTCAAAAAGCAGTACATCGGCGAGTAGCGCAGCTTGGTAGCGCAACTGGTTTGGGACCAGTGGGTCGGAGGTTCGAATCCTCTCTCGCCGACCAATTTTGAACCCCGCTTCGGCGGGGTTTTTTGTTTTCTGCGTCTTACAAACTCTTCATTTTGACCTGTTGCGAATCAGCGACAACACAAATCCTGATTGTCTCTATTTGGTGACGCTCAACCTCTTGAAATGAAACGGTTTATCGCACTGCTGTTTTGTTTGTCTCCTGTAAGCGACAAAAAAGAGTTCTGTTAGACTCCTGTCGCGTCTGTTTCTCCCCTGACACCCCTGAATTACCTGCATTCTTAAAAGGTTGCAGTAGATCGCTTTTGCTAATGCCAACCTGGCACACTATGTGCAATAATATACGTGTAGATGCTCATTCCATCTCTTATGTTCGCCTTAGTGCCTCATAAACTCAGGAATGATGCAGAGCCGTTTACGGTGCTTATCGTCCACTGACAGATGTCGCTTCGGCCTCATCAGACACCATGGACATAACGTTGAGTGAAGCACCCATTTATGTTGTCACACAGACCTGTTTTAACGCCTGCTATTTAGCAGGCGTTTTTTTATGGGATTTTTTGAAATTATTGTCGGTAACGATGCATCGCCAGTGCAGACAACAGCAATGTACAGAGTGACACGCTGTAGAGCGCCTGCATCGCCCCCCACCTGACGGCAAGTAATGCGGCAATTGCAGTCACTACCGTGGCTGTAACGGTTTGCCAGCGCCATGCTCTGGCACTGGCGGTAGGAACCTGGGTGGTGGAAAACCCGTCGAGCAGACTGAAAGTCCCCACGGCGAAAAGGACATTTGATGCCAGATGTGCGACAAAAATCAGCCCTGATATCGCCGCTAATTGTCCAGCAACCAGCGGCACCAGACCATAAGCTCCCAGAAAGATCCCCAGACACATCAGTAAAACGCGATTGCGTGAGGCATAGCCCGGAAGCTTTTTACTATCAAGCAGCAACGGGCCGCAAAGCTGCCCAAGGCTACGGGCAAAAAGCAGCGGTAAAGCCAGGGCTGTCGAATTATCCGGTTGAATCTGTTGAACCAGCGCGGGCATTAAGGCCATTGCGGGTGAACCGACGGCAGCCAGCACGGGAAGTATCAACAGACTCCGTTTTTGTCGTCGGCTGAGTGAAGACCAGCTTAACCCTGCTGAGACTTCGACATCTTCGCGACTCTTGTCGTGATGTGTGCGATAACAAAAAGAGGTCAAAACCAGCAGTGTGATAGCCGCCAGAAAACTTAATGCATCAATGCCCAAAAGTACCCGCGGATCGACGGTACCAAACAACAGCACGCCCATGCCCGTACCCAGCAAAACCTGAGAGGCAAAGATCACGGTTTCCATCGCCGTGGCTGCTGGCAGCTCCTGGGCTGATAAGCCGCGTTTAAAAAGCAACGTGAGGGACGGCCAGGACATTCCACCCAAGAGGGCTTCAACGGATTGCACTAAAAGTAATGCCGTTATGCTGTGATGCAATAATCCCAGCAATGGCAAGCTCAATGCTGCCAGCCCCAGTGTTTCCGTGAGGATCAACAACCGGGCGGGGGATATCGATTGGCAAAGTTTCTCTCCCACAAGACTGCCCAAAAAGCCGGGCAGCGTGGCAAGCATATACGCGAGGGTGAGCGTTGATGGGGACGCTTTCCAGTCCAGTAGTAGGCCGAAAACCAGTACCTGCGTTAATCCATTCCCAAGAGACGATAAGACAAATGCGCCAAGGAGCAGACGCAGCCAACGATGCACGCGTAATGCACGCATAAGCGCAAATAACAGGGTATTCATAATGTGACTTCCCGAAACGAGTGATGCCCTGCAGCAAAAAGCTGCACAGATAAAAAAGGGTAACTCGAGGGAAATCGTTACATTGGCGGGAGCGTTCCGTTAACTGAGACCCAAAAACTGTAGCACAGCGTGCTCATATTAACAGGTAAAAAAACGGGGCCGTTTGGCCCCGTGAGATCAGGAAGGTGGGTTGTTCTGTAGTGTCAGCAACAATCCATCGCGACGCATGGTCGCTGCCTCTTCAGGCTGATGGAGGCGGTCCAGGCAATCCGCCAGCCACGCATAGTCGAACGCGTCAGGGCGCTGTTTGATGGCTGCACGGAATGCAAGGCAAGCCTCTTTCCATTCCCCGTGTTTCATCAACGATTGTCCCAGAGTACTCCAGAGTAGCGGGCGGTCGCCCTGGGTCTTAATCTGTTGGCGAAGTATCTTTTCAACCTGCTCAGGGTTATTCGTTTTGAGACGCGGGATGACCATCACCAGGCGATCGTCATACTGACGTTTTAGGCCATCCAGCAGGATCGCTTGCGCCGTGTCGTGATCGTCACATTCAATCAGATGCTCGGCCATAGCCACTTGCAACAGAGGTTGATGCCGCGTTTTACGGCTCTGATGTTTCCACCAGGTGTTCAATCCTTCGCTCCCCTGATCGGCGCGAGCCTGATCCATTAAACCAATCCACGCCTGCTGCTGAAGTGCGTCCCGATGCGCTTCATCTGCGACATTGGCTTTCGCCATGGACGGAATAATGTCCAGCAGCGAGCCCCATGCGCTGGTGCGAATGTAGGCTTGCTCTGCCAGGCGCAGTACTTCCGGATGGCGCGGCGTTATTTCCAGCAACTTATCGACACCGTGTCGGGCTGCGTGATTTTCATTACGCGCAAGTTGCAAACGAACGCGAGTGATCTCAACGGGAATCAGATCGTTGCCTGCAAGCTCAGCGGCACGTTCCAGGTGCTGATTTGCACGAACCTCATCACCACGCTGCTGTGCGGCTTCAGACGCTAAAAGATAGTTCACCACCGGTTGCTCAGCATGATCGGCGTTTTTCGCCATCAGCTTCTCAACCTGCTGATAATCCCCTTCTGCCAGCTTAAGTAATGCCTGTTCGGTCTGCTTACGCGCACGGCGACGTTTACGACCAACGAACCAGCCACGTGTATGCGCACCCGTGCGGAAAATACGACGCAGCAGCCATTCAACGGCAAAGATAACAACGAGAGCAAGGATCAGGATGATCACCAGACCCGTTACGCTGGTTTCGATGTTGTAATTATCCGTCTGAATAAGTACATAACCCTGATGACCGGCGATCATCGGACCAACCACGATACCTGCCAGTAACAGTGCAAAGAGCAATAATACTTTCAGCATGATTATTCTCCCTGCGGCGCGTTAGCGGGCGCGGGCTGACTGGCATCCGCACCGGGTTGCGTCAATAAATTACGCACGCGGGTTTGCATCAGTTTTTCCAGAATCGGCTGGCTTTGCAGCGACTCCGGTACACTCATCGCGATGCTCTGCTGATCGAGCCTATCGAGCTCTTCAAGGAACGCTTTGGTCGTGGCATCTTCGGTATCGTAGTAAGCACGAACCCAGGTCGACACGTTATCCAGCGCCTGCTTGTAGGTTTCTTCCTGGTGACGTGGAACGGCCTGCGCGGCAACTAACAGACGTGAGCGAATGTTTTCGCGCAGGTAGACGTCCTGATTGGGTGCCAGTAATGGCACGGCGGTATCATCGCGACGGCGAATGGTGATAAAGCTGTCCATAAAATTCTGCCAGCTTTTTTGCAGGTTTACGCGCCATTCGCTGATTGAACTGGACAGCTCGCCGCTGTCATTGTCCATTGGGGTATCGTCGTCGTTATTGTCTGCCAGACGTAAGTTATCAATCTGATTTGAAAGCTGATTTACTTTCAGAATAATACCGTCATAGTCCACCTGCGTAATCGCGGAGAGCGTGGTGACATCCTCCGTGATGGCCCGACGGGCGGTAATCAGGCTCGGGTCGTTCATTTCAGCAAGGCTAATATCGGCGCTTTTTAAGAGTGCCGCAGCCGTGGTGGCATCCTGATCGCTCCAGAGTTTGCGACCTGCCAGCTTGACCAGGAAATCAGCCTGCGCCAGAAGCCAGGTTTTGGAGTCGGAGCCTGAAATGGTCGCCACTTTTTGCTGCAACTCATCCAGCTGTTTGGCGAGAGCCGCTTGCTGGCGTTTAGCATCATCCAGCTGGGTGGCTTGCTGTTTGATAATGCCTTCAAGCCCGGCTTTTTGTTTGTCCTGTGCTTGTTGCAAAGCAATGACCTGGTTTGCCAGTTCATCGTTCGTTGCACGTATAACGGTGGTCTGATGCTTGACCCAGCCATAAAGACCGGCGCCTGCGGCCAGTGCGATAGCTATCGCAATGACACTCAAGGCAAGACTTGTCTTGCCAGCGCGGTTGTTCTTCTCGGCTTTTTCGGGCGTCGGCGTCGTGCCATCAACCTGTTTGGTCTCTTCAACCACGGCAGAGGAGTGTTGTTGTTCCGTCATTATGGCTTCCCATTATGAGTGTTATTGTAATGCGCGAATCAGCGCATCGTTTTCTGCGTTATCAGCAACCTGAATATCCTGCCAGCCCAGCTCCCGGGCGAGGTTCACCAAACGCTCGCTGACGACAATTAACCGACAGCGAAGTAACCAGTTTTCACGATACCAGAGAGGCGTGAGCGAAAAGAGTTGCTGGAGCATCTCACCGCTGGTGACGACAAGTGTATGTACCCCACGCGTATGCCAGCGCATTGCTTCTTCTGCGCCGTCGTAATGTTTCATACTACGTTGATAGCATTCGCAAAATTCTACAATGGCGCCACGTTCTGCAAGCGTTTTAGCCAACAATTCACGGCCACCGTTGCCTCGTAAGATTAGCGCACGTTTGCCCTGAATGTTTTGTAATTCAGGCAATTGTAGTAAGACTTCGCTGATTTCCCGATCCAGTGGATAGCGAACATCAATGCCGCTGACTTTATGCAATGCCAGCGCCGTCGAACGGCCAATAGCGAAATAATTCGGCTGAACAGGCCATATTTTATGTGCCTGTTGTAAATGAGCATGGGCAAACGTGACGGCATGCTGTGAAAGGGCGAAAACCAGATCGTGTGGAGTGAGTGAGTCCAGCCGATCAGCAAGTGAATTCAGCTCACGGCCCGGCGAAAACTCGATCAGCGGAAAGCTCCATGCCACCAGCCCCAGTGTGCGCAAGCGGCTCACTAAAATGTCCCCGGCGGGGGAGGGGCGGGTGACAAGAATACTCATGCGGGCGCATCTCCGTTGTACACGTCGGCCAGAATTTCGCGTGCGCCGTTTGCAAGCAGTTCTTCAGCAAGAGAAATGCCCATCTGAACAGCCTCTGCCGGCTTACCGCGTCGCTCGCCACGAATGATTTCCGAGCCATCTGGCGCACCCACTAAGGCGCGCAACCAAAGTTCACCATCGATCAATTCAGCATAGCTGCCAATTGGCACCTGGCAGCCACCTTCGAGCCGTGTATTCATGGCGCGCTCTGCTGCAACACGCAGCGAGGTTTCATCATGATTCAGCGGGGCGAGTAGTGCCCGGGTCTGTTCATCACCCAAACGACATTCGATGCCGACTGCACCCTGACCGACAGCGGGAAGAGAAAGTTCTGCGGGTAATGCCTGCTGAATGCGTGACTCCAGACCAAGGCGTTTGAGCCCTGCAACGGCAAGAATGATCGCATCATAATCACCGTTATCGAGCTTACTCAGGCGTGTGCCCACATTGCCGCGCAGGGAACGAATCACCAGATCCGGGCGACGAGCGGCCAGTTGACACTGGCGGCGTAAACTTGATGTGCCAACCACGCTGCCAGCAGGCAGTGCGTCTATATCGCTAAAGTGGTTAGACACAAAGGCATCACGTGGATCTTCGCGCTCGCAAATGGTGACCAGACCCAGACCTTCAGGAAAGTCTACCGGCACATCTTTCATGGAATGCACGGCAATATCGGCACGGTTTTCAAGCAATGCCAGTTCAAGCTCTTTAACAAACAAGCCCTTACCGCCCACTTTAGCCAGTGGCGTGTCCAGAATGACATCGCCACGGGTGACCATGGGGACCAGTTCAACCGTTAGACCCGCGTGGTGTGCTTCCAGGCGTTCCTTAACATAATGTGCCTGCCAGAGCGCAAGGGGGCTTTGCCGTGTGGCAATTCTTAAAACATTGTCTAACATGCTTGTTACCGTCATTATCGTCTGCTGACCATCCTAACATTGTTGTCATGGGGTGTCAGGTTTGCGGTTAATGTACAGGCAGTGGTGGCCTGAACCATCACGACAAGACTCGCCTAAGTCGTAAGTGGGAATTTACACGTAGTGAATGATGCTACACTGGTAAGTAGCGCATCTTTCTTTACGGTCAATGAGCAAGGTGTTAAATTGATCACGTTTTAGACCATTTTTTCGTCGGTGATCTCTTAAAGACCCGTGCGAAAAAGGGTGACGGCTAAATTGGCTTTTCTGTAACCATCAGGCGATATGTCTTGTACCTCTATATTGAGACTCTGAAACAGCGACTGGATGCCATCAATCAACTGCGTGTGGATCGCGCGCTTGCTGCCATGGGCCCTGCTTTCCAGCAGGTCTACAGTCTGCTGCCGACATTGTTGCACCATCATCATCCGCTGATGCCGGGTTACCTCGACGGTAACGTTCCAAAAGGCATCTGCCTTTACACGCCTGATGAAACCCAACTGCACTACCTTAATGAACTCGAACTCTACCGTGGAATGCCTCCGCAGGTGTCGCCTAAAGGCGAACTGCCGATTACGGGCGTTTATTCCATGGGGAGTACCTCTTCGGTAGGCCAAAGTTGTTCTTCCGATCTGGATATTTGGGTATGCCACCAGTCCTGGCTTGATAACGAAGAGCGCCAGTTACTGCAACGCAAGTGCAGCTTGCTTGAGAGCTGGGCGGCGTCGTTGGGTGTGGAAGTCAGCTTCTTCTTAATTGATGAGAACCGTTTCCGTCACAATGAAAGCGGTAGTCTGGGTGGCGAAGACTGTGGCTCAACGCAGCACATTTTGCTGCTCGACGAATTCTATCGTACCGCTGTGCGTCTGGCCGGTAAGCGTATTCTTTGGAATATGGTGCCGGGCGATGAAGAAGAGCACTATGACGATTACGTCATGTCGCTTTACTCGCAGGGCGTACTGACGCCAAACGAATGGCTGGATTTGGGTGGCCTGAGCTCACTCTCTGCCGAAGAGTACTTCGGTGCCAGCCTGTGGCAGCTCTATAAAAGTATCGACTCCCCCTATAAAGCCGTGTTGAAAACGCTGCTGCTGGAAGCTTATTCCTGGGAGTATCCGAATACCCGCCTGCTGGCGAAAGATATTAAACAGCGTCTGCACGATGGCGAAATCGTCTCGTTTGGCCTGGATCACTATTGCATGATGCTGGAGCGCGTAACCCAGTATCTGACCGCTATTGAAGACTTCACGCGGCTCGACCTTGTGCGTCGATGTTTCTACTTAAAAGTGTGTGAGAAACTGAGCCGTGAGCGTGCCTGTGTGGGGTGGCGGCGTGAAGTGGTCAGTCAGTTAGTGAAAGAGTGGGGTTGGGACGACGAGCGTCTCACCATGCTGGATAACCGGGCAAACTGGAAAATTGATCAGGTGCGTGAAGCGCACAACGAATTGCTTGATGCGATGATGCAGAGCTACCGTAACCTGATTCGCTTTGCACGCCGCAACAACCTGAGCGTCTCCGCCAGTCCGCAAGACATCGGTGTGCTGACCCGCAAGTTATATGCCGCTTTTGAAGCGTTGCCGGGTAAAGTGACGCTGGTTAACCCGCAGATTTCGCCGGATCTCTCCGAGCCTAATTTAACCTTTATTCATGTTCCGCCGGGCCGTGCGAATCGCACCGGCTGGTATTTATATAACCGTGCGCCGAACATGGATTCCATCGTCAGCCATCAGCCGCTGGAATATAACCGTTACCTGAATAAGCTGGTGGCCTGGGCGTGGTTCAACGGCCTGTTAACGTCGCGTACCCATCTGTATGTGAAGGGTAACGGTATTGTCGACCTGGCAAAACTGCAGGAGATGGTGGCGAATGTGTCGCATCACTTCCCGCTGCGCCTGCCTGCGCCAACGCCGAAAGCGCTTTACAGCCCGTGTGAAATTCGCCATCTGGCGATCATCGTGAATCTGGAATATGACCCGACGGCGGCCTTCCGCAATCAGGTGGTGCATTTCGATTTCCGTAAGCTGGATGTGTTCAGCTTTGGCGAGCAGCAAAATTGCCTGGTGGGCAGTGTTGACCTGCTGTATCGCAACTCGTGGAATGAGGTGCGTACGCTGCACTTCAATGGCGAGCAGGCGATGATTGAAGCGCTCAAAACTATTCTCGGTAAAATGCACCAGGATGCTGCGCCGCCGGATAGCGTGGAAGTGTTCTGCTATAGCCAGCACCTGCGCGGCTTGATCCGTACTCGCGTGCAACAACTGGTTTCTGAATGCATTGAGCTGCGTCTTTCCAGTACTCGTCAGGAAACCGGGCGTTTTAAAGCGTTACGTGTGGCCGGACAGACCTGGGGACTGTTCTTTGAACGTTTGAATGTGTCAGTGCAGAAACTGGAAAATGCCATTGAGTTCTACGGTGCTATTTCCCATAACAAGCTGCACGGTCTCTCGGTTCAGGTCGAAACCAATCACGTCAAACTGCCGCAGGTGGTGGATGGTTTTGCCAGCGAAGGGATTATTCAGTTCTTCTTTGAAGAGACGGGCGATGACGGCTTTAACATCTATATTCTGGATGAGAGCAATCGCGCGGAAGTCTATCACCACTGTGAAGGCAGCAAAGAGGAACTGGTGCGAGACGTGAGCCGTTTCTATTCATCGTCTCATGACCGCTTTACCTACGGCTCCAGCTTCATCAACTTTAACCTGCCGCAGTTCTACCAGATTGTGAACGTGGACAATCGTGTGCAGGTGATCCCGTTCCGCAATCAGGCCATTACGCCCGTCGTACCTGCAAATCAGGATAACGACGCCCCGCTGTTGCAGCAGTATTTCTCTTAACGCTTTTCGGGGTCTAGCCTGATGCCTTTACCCCAGCCCTCTCCCACGAGAGAGGGGGCAAAAATTAAAAAACCTTCTCGTATGAGAAGGTTTTTACGATTAACCCCGGAAGCTAACCTCTTCACCTGCCTGATGTGTTGCCGCCTGTTCCAGCAAATCCCAGAAGGTTTCACCTGAGCGATCGCACACCCAATCATCCCCTTTGAGATCGAAGTGGTAGCCACCCTGTTTGGTCGCCAGCCACACCTGATGCAGCGGTTCCTGACGATTAATAATGATTTTGCTGCCGTTTTCGAAAGTTATGGTCAGCACGCCACCGTTGATTTCGCAGTCGATATCGCTGTCGCCGTCCCAGTCGTCCAGACGCTCTTCAATGGTCTCCCACAGGGTGTCTGCCAGGCGATGAAATTCACTGTCGTTCATTGTCGTTTCCCGTTTTAGGTGATGGCGGCAGTATAACGCGAAACATTTCCCGATGCAGGGTGCGTGCAAACTCTTGCTTTTGTGTCTTCTCCTGCGATGATAGATGAAAGAAAGGATGAACTAACAGGCTACCTACAATGAAAGAAGTGTGTCGCACGCTGGCCGTATTACTGGCCTTATTCAGCCTGACAGGCTGTGGTCTGAAAGGACCGTTATATTTCCCGCCGGCAGATAAAAACGCGCCGCCGCCCACGAAAAATGCATCACCTGTACTCCAGTCGGGTTCGCCGGATCGTAACGATCGTGGTGACAATGGTGCGCCGACCCAGGTTAACTAATAACGATCCTCATTCTGTACCCGCGTAGGTAATTGGAGTAGATGATGCAGTTCTCGAAGATGCATGGCCTTGGCAACGATTTTATGGTCGTCGACGCGGTGACGCAGAATGTCTTTTTCTCCCCGGAGCTTATTCGCCGCATGGCGGACAGGCACCTGGGTGTGGGGTTTGACCAACTGCTGGTGGTTGAACCCCCTTACGATCCTGAACTTGATTTTCACTATCGCATTTTTAACGCGGATGGCAGTGAAGTGTCGCAGTGCGGCAACGGCGCGCGCTGTTTTGCTCGCTTTGTTCGACTGAAAGGATTAACCAATAAACGTGATATTCGTGTCAGCACGGCCAACGGACGCATGGTATTAAGCGTGACGGAAGACGAGCTGGTGCGGGTGAATATGGGTGAACCTAACTTCGAACCCTCGCAGGTGCCGTTCCGCGCAAACAAAGCGGAAAAGACCTATATTATGCGTGCGGCGGAGCAAACCATAATGTGCGGCGTTGTCTCCATGGGGAACCCGCACTGCGTGATTCAGGTCGACGATGTGGATACTGCTCCGGTAGAAACCTTAGGGCCGGTCATGGAGAGCCACGAACGTTTTCCTGAACGTGCCAACATTGGTTTTATGCAGGTTGTGAAACGCGATCATATTCGTCTGCGCGTGTTTGAACGCGGTGCGGGTGAAACCCAGGCCTGCGGAAGCGGGGCCTGTGCAGCGGTTGCAGTCGGTATCCAACAAGGTTTATTAGCAGAAGAAGTACGAGTGGAACTGCCGGGCGGTCGACTGGATATCGCCTGGAAAGGACCGGGCCAACCGTTGTTTATGACTGGCCCGGCGGCACATGTCTACGACGGATTTATTCACCTATGAAGCACGTTGAGGAAGAACAGCAGGAGACCCTTGCCGAACTGGACGACAGAGCGGTGGTGGAGTACCTGCTGCGTAATCCTGAATTCTTTATTCGTAATGCACGCGCGGTAGAACAGATTCAGGTTCCGCACCCGGTGCGTGGCACGGTTTCTCTTGTCGAATGGCATATGGCGCGGTCGCGCAACCACATCAATGTGCTGGAAGAGAACATGACATTATTGATGGAGCAGGCCAGCGCGAACGAAGGCCTGTTCTATCGCTTGCTCCGCCTGCAAAGCAAGCTGGCATCGGCAACGAGCCTTGAAGAAATGCTCAACCGCTTCCATCGCTGGGCCAAAGAGCTGGGGCTGGCGGGAGCGACCATCCGTCTTTTCCCCGATCGCTGGCGTCTCGGTGCGCCGTCCGGTTTTACCCATCTGGCGCTCTCCCGCCAGGCTTTTGAGCCGTTCCGCATTCAGCGTCTCGGCCAGCAGCAGCATTATTTGGGTTCGCTGAACGGACCGGAACTGTTGTTGCTGTTACCGGACGCCAAAGCGATTGGTTCTTCTGCCGTATCCATGATGGGGCGTGATGCCGATCTGGGCGTGGTTGTCTTCAGCAGCCGCGATCCGCACCATTACCAGTCAGGACAGGGTACGCAACTACTTGAAGAGATCGCCATGATGTTGCCGGATCTGCTGGAGCGTTGGATCGAGCGCGTATGACCGACTCGCTGTTACATGAAGCCGTTGCCCGTTTTCTCCGCTATTTAGGCGTCGAGCGCCAGCTCAGTCCCATCACCTTACTTAATTATCAGCGTCAGCTTGATGCCATCATTGCGCTTACCGGCGAAATCGGTTTGCAGCGCTGGCAACAATGTGACGCTGCCATGGTGCGTGCCATTGCAGTGCGCAGTCGCCGTAAAGGCCTGGGGGCCGCCAGCCTCGCGCTGCGCCTCTCTGCCCTGCGCAGTTTCTTCGACTGGCTGGTGGGTCAGGGCGAACTGTCTGCGAACCCGGCGAAGGGCGTTTCTGCCCCTAAAACGCCGCGTCATCTGCCTAAGAATATTGATGTTGATGATGTGAACCGTCTGCTGGATATCGATCTTAACGATCCGCTGGCGGTGCGCGATCGGGCGATGCTGGAAGTGATGTATGGCGCGGGCTTGCGTCTGTCGGAACTGGTGGGGCTCGACATTAAACATATGGATCTGGAAAGCGGCGAAGTCTGGGTGATGGGTAAAGGCAGCAAAGAACGCCGTCTGCCCATCGGGCGCAATGCGGTTATCTGGATTGAACACTGGCTGGATCTACGCGGCCTGTTCGGTACCGATGATGACGCCCTGTTCCTGTCGAAGCTGGGGAAACGCATCTCGGCGCGCAACGTACAAAAACGCTTTGCAGAGTGGGGCATCAAACAGGGGCTGAATAGCCATGTGCATCCCCATAAGCTGCGCCACTCTTTTGCCACCCATATGCTGGAGTCCAGCGGCGACCTGCGTGGTGTGCAGGAGCTGTTGGGGCATGCTAATCTCTCCACCACGCAAATCTATACTCATCTTGATTTTCAACACCTTGCCTCAGTGTATGACGCAGCGCATCCACGCGCCAAACGGGGGAAATAATGCGATTTTACCGACCTACTGGCCTGATCTCGGCTCTGACTTTTGATCTGGACGATACGCTGTACGACAACCGCCAGGTGATTCAGCGCACGGAACATGAGTCTCTGTGCTTTGTGCAGCAATATCACCCTTCACTGAACACGCTTGAAAGCATCGATTTGCACCGTATTCGCCAGTCTCTACGTGAGGCAGAGCCGGAAATTTACCATGACGTCACTGAGTGGCGGCGACGTGCGGTTGAGCGTGCGATGCTCGACGTCGGTTTAACGTCAGATGATGCAGCGGCCGGTGCCGAAGCCGCGATGCACCATTTCGCCAAATGGCGTAGCCGGATTGACGTTCCTCAGGAAACGCACGACACCCTGGCAAAACTCGCTGAAAAATGGCCGCTGGTGGCGATCACCAACGGTAATGCGCAGCCAGAACTTTTCGGTCTCAATGACTACTTCAAGTTTGTGTTGCGTGCTGGCCCGGATGGGCGCGCGAAACCCTTTAACGATATGTACCATCTTGCCGCTGAGCGTCTGGATATCCCTCTGGGTGAAATCCTGCATGTCGGTGACGACCTGACTACCGATGTTGCGGGCGCGATTCGTTGCGGCATGCAGGCCTGCTGGATCAAACCTGAAGGTGCCGACCTGTTAACGGCTGTTGATAGCCGTTTGCTGCCCCATCTGGAAATTTCGCGGTTGGCATCCCTCACCACGCTGATATAATCACCAGCAGTAATGTATAAATTCACAGTATGCCCGGTAAGCTTCGTGCCACCGGGCAAATGACTTCCGGCGGTGCCAATGGACGTTTCTTACCTGCTCGACAGCCTCAATGATGAACAACGCAACGCCGTAGCAGCGACGCGTACCAATATGCTGGTGCTGGCCGGGGCAGGCAGTGGTAAGACACGCGTGCTGGTTCACCGCATTGCCTGGCTGCAGAGCGTGGAAAACTGCTCACCGTATTCCATCATGGCGGTGACCTTTACCAACAAAGCGGCGGCAGAAATGCGCCACCGTATTGCCCAGTTGATGGGAACCAGCCAGGGGGGCATGTGGGTTGGTACCTTCCACGGACTGGCACACCGCCTGCTGCGCGCCCATCACATGGATGCGAATCTGCCGCAGGATTTTCAGATCCTCGACAGCGAAGATCAGCTGCGTTTGCTCAAGCGTTTGATTAAAGCGATGAACCTTGATGAGAAGCAGTGGCCACCGCGTCAGGCTATGTGGTACATCAACGGCCAGAAAGATGAGGGTATCCGTCCGCATCATATTCAAAGCTACGGCAACCCGGTTGAACAGACCTGGCAGAAAGTGTATCAGGCCTATCAGGAAGCCTGCGATCGTGCAGGTCTGGTGGACTTTGCCGAACTGCTGCTCCGCGCTCATGAGCTGTGGCTGAACAAACCGCATATCCTCCAGCACTACCGCGAACGTTTCACCAACATTCTGGTGGACGAATTCCAGGATACCAACAACATTCAGTACGCGTGGATCCGCCTGCTGGCAGGTGATACCGGCAAAGTGATGATTGTTGGCGATGACGATCAGTCCATTTACGGCTGGCGCGGTGCGCAGGTGGAGAACATCCAGCGCTTCCTCAAAGATTTCCCGGGCGCAGAAACCATCCGTCTGGAGCAGAACTACCGTTCAACCAGCAATATCCTGAGTGCCGCCAACGCCCTGATCGAAAACAACAATGGCCGCTTGGGCAAAAAGCTGTGGACTGACGGGATTGAAGGCGAGCCGATTTCGCTCTATTGCGCCTTCAACGAACTCGATGAAGCCCGGTTTGTGGTTAACCGGATTAAAACCTGGCAGGACAACGGCGGGGCGCTGGAAAAATGCGCCATTCTCTATCGCAGCAACGCCCAGTCGCGTGTGCTGGAAGAGGCGTTACTGCAGGCCAGCATGCCGTACCGTATTTATGGCGGTATGCGCTTCTTCGAGCGTCAGGAAATCAAAGATGCGCTCTCTTATCTGCGTCTGATCGCGAACCGCAATGATGATGCGGCGTTTGAGCGTGTGGTGAATACGCCGACACGTGGTATCGGCGACAGAACACTGGACGTGGTGCGCCAGGCCTCCCGTGACCGTCAGTTGACCTTGTGGCAGGCGACGCGCGAGCTGTTGCAGGAGAAAGCACTGGCAGGGCGCGCAGCCAGCGCATTACAGCGTTTTATGGAACTGATTGACGCCCTGGCGCAGGAAACCGCCGAAATGCCGCTGCACGTACAAACCGACCGGGTAGTGAAAGACTCCGGCCTGCGTATGATGTACGAGCAGGAGAAAGGCGAGAAAGGCCAGACGCGTATTGAGAACTTAGAGGAACTGGTGACGGCAACGCGCCAGTTCAGCTACAACGAAGAAGATGAAGATTTGATGCCGCTGCAGGCGTTCCTCTCCCATGCCGCGCTGGAAGCGGGTGAAGGGCAGGCGGATACCTGGCAGGATGCGGTGCAGCTGATGACGCTGCACTCGGCGAAAGGGCTGGAGTTCCCGCAGGTGTTTATCGTCGGCATGGAAGAGGGCATGTTCCCGAGCCAGATGTCGCTGGATGAAGGCGGGCGTCTGGAAGAGGAGCGCCGCCTGGCTTACGTCGGCGTGACCCGTGCGATGCAGAAGCTGACGTTAACCTATGCCGAAACCCGTCGTCTGTACGGCAAAGAGGTCTATCACCGTCCGTCACGCTTTGTCGGTGAACTGCCGGAAGCCTGCGTGGAAGAAGTGCGTTTGCGCGCCACGGTGAGCCGTCCGGTCAGCCATAAGCAGTTAGGCACCCCGATGGCGGAAAACGACACGGGCTATAAACTGGGTCAGCGTGTACGCCATGCGAAGTTCGGCGAAGGTACCATTGTGAACCTGGAAGGCAGCGGTGAGCACAGCCGTTTGCAGGTGGCGTTTCAGGGGCAGGGTATCAAATGGCTGGTTGCTGCTTATGCTCGCCTGGAAACAGTGTAACTTTCAGAAAAATATAATCTTTTTGCAATAATCTGCTAGCCTTATACGCTGAGGGGGAAATATTACCCCTTAGCGTTCCGTTGCGAGTTGACGCCTTATTTTTGCTGGCGTAACATGCGCGCACGATCACGCTAAGAGGACATTCGCCTTGGACACACCCAGTACATACTGGCTCAATTCCCTGTCATCCAGGAACAACTCCTAAGGCTATCTCCTCTTGCTGATGGCCTTAGTGGTTGTCAGCGATCTGTTTTATTCCCGTCGCGCTGAGTCAGGCTGTTTAATGGTCTGAAACGCCTAATGTTTCTTGTGTGCCCAACCGAACTGTCCAGACATTTTTGTATTGGGAGTCCCGGTCATGCTGAGCGCATTTCAACTCGAAAATAATCGTTTAACCCGCCTCGAGGCTGATGAAATCAAGCACCTTGCCAGCTCTGTATGGGTTGATCTGGTCGAGCCGGACGATGACGAACGACAACGTGTGCAAACGGAACTTGGCCAGAATCTGGCAACACGCCCTGAACTGGAAGATATCGAAGCATCCGCACGTTTTTTTGAAGACGAAGACGGGTTGCACATTCACTCCTTCTTCTTTTTTGAAGATGCCGAGGACCACGCCGGTAACTCCACCGTGGCATTTACTATTCGTGAAGGCCGTCTGTTTACCCTGCGTGAGCGTGAATTGCCCGCGTTTCGTCTCTACCGTATGCGTGCCCGTAGCCAGTCGATGGTTGATGGCAATGCGTACGAGCTGCTGCTCGATCTCTTCGAAACCAAAATCGAACAGCTGGCGGATGAAATCGAGAACATCTACAGCGATCTGGAAAAGCTGAGTCGCGTGATCATGGAAGGCCATCAGGGCGATGAGTACGACGAAGCTCTCTCCACTCTGGCGGAACAGGAAGATATCGGCTGGAAAGTTCGCCTGTGTCTGATGGATACCCAGCGCGCGCTGAACTTCCTCGTGCGCAAAGCGCGTTTGCCAGGTGGGCAACTGGAGCAGGCGCGTGAAATTCTGCGAGATATCGAATCCCTACTGCCACATAACGAGTCCCTGTTCCAGAAAGTGAACTTCCTGATGCAGGCGGCGATGGGCTTTATCAATATTGAGCAGAACCGGATCATCAAGATCTTCTCGGTGGTTTCCGTGGTGTTCCTGCCGCCTACGCTTGTGGCATCCAGCTACGGGATGAACTTTGAGTTTATGCCTGAACTGCACCTGACCTTTGGTTACCCTGGGGCCATTATTCTGATGATACTTGCCGGCCTGGCACCGTATCTCTACTTCAAACGTCGCAACTGGTTGTAACGTCGATCTCCCCCCGGTACGCAACACCTCACCGGGGGGCTTCGCCTAAATCTACAGCACCGACGTTCGGGTCTGAGTATCCGGGCTGCTGCGCAATTTATCGCTCAGGGACGTTCCTAAACCATCACCGCCTGGTGGCAGCAAATAACCGTTTTCGACGATCGGCAGTGTATCCACCAGGTTGCCGTAGAAATCCGCCAGATAGGCGCGAACCACTTCCTGGAAAATCGCGTTATTACATGACAGTCCCAAATGCAGGGATGCCATCAACACCACTGGCCCGGTGCAGTCGTGGGGCGCAATAGGTTTCTGGTAGGCCTCGGCAAGCGCGGCGATTTTTTTCGCTTCAGTAATACCGCCACACCAGGAGAGGTCGAGCATCACATAATCCAGCGCGTCAGCGGCTAAGCAGTCGCGGAAGTTGCTCATTGTGGCCAGGGTTTCACTGCCGCACACCGGAATACCGGACAGGCGGCGATAATCGGCCAGCCCCTGCGGCGAATCCATTTTGATCGGGTCTTCGGCCCAGAAGATGTCGTACTGGCGTAGCTCACGGGAAATTGCCAGCGCGGCGGTGGTGTTCCACAGAGAGTGGAATTCACACATTACATCGATTTTGTCGCCCACGGCTTCGCGGATCTTTTTAAACGGCGCCACGGCTTTCTTGATATCGCTACTGCTGATGTACTGACCGTTGCTGGCTGCCGCGAAGCTGTCCACGGGCCATATTTTCATCGCACTAAATCCTTCCTCAATCAGGCTTTGTGCCAGTTCATCCGGGCATTCCAGGAAGGCGACCTGATCGTCATAGCGACCCTGCGGGCGCTGTTCACCCTGCATTAACGTGCGACGTTGTTCTCCCTGACTGTTGAAATTCACCCCCGCGCAGGTGTTGTAAGCGCGCATTTTGTCGTGGCACAGCCCGCCCAATAACTGCCAGACCGGTTTCTTCAGCGCTTTGCCCATCAAATCCCACAACGCGATGTCGATAGCGGAGCAGGCGCGGGTCTCCACGCCGGAGCCGTTAAAGCCAAGGTAGCCCCGCAGCAGTGTACGGTTATGGCGTTCAACGTTCAGGGCCTCCTGGCCGAGCAGCATGGGGGCAATAATCGAGTGAATATAGGCTTCTACCGCTTCTGCTCCGCGAAAGGTTTCCCCTAACCCGACCAGACCTTCGTCAGTGTGGATTTCCACCCACAACAGATTGGCATGCGCCCGCACGCGAGTGGTTTCAATTTTAGTGATCTTCATAAATACCTCACCCTCCGGAAATGAGATTATAAATATGTTTTTAATCAATTAATTACAAAATGGTTGCGCATTCATTTGATGTGTAAAATTGAACCGTTATCTGAGGACAAACAAGCGTGGGATCGCCAAAATGCGATCCCACTTACAAAAACGGCAGTGAGCGTCGGGAGAATTAAGGCGTCTGTATGCGGGTCGAAAGGCGGTCGATAAGAGTAAAGCCGACATCGTCATTAACGGTATCGTAAACACCGTTTTTCAGTCGACGCAGCAGGGCGGTTGAGGCCAGTTGCCCAATATGTTTGCCATCGATACGCACCGTGGAGAGCGGTGGATAGGTGTGGGCGGCAAAATTCATATCGCCAAAGCCAAATACTGAAACCTGTTCAGGCACCTTGAGATGACGGCTGGCTGCTTCGGTAAGCACGCCATGTGCGATGGTGTCTGAAGTGCACACCACTACACGCGGGGTGCTGTCTGCTTCCAGAATACGCGTCAACCCCTCGCGCCCCTGTTCCAGGGCTGGCAGTTCGCTGAAGCTTTGATGCACAACGTCGGTGATACCATGTTCCTGCAGGGTTTCCAGAAACACCCGTGCGCGCACTTTACCTCGTGGGTCGTCAACAGAGAGTAAAGCAAAGTGGCGGTAGCCCTGGTCAACAAGGTGATTTGCCACACTGCGCCCCACCTCTTCGTGAGAAAACCCCACAAGCATATCAATCGGTGAATCACTGACATCCCAGGTTTCCACTACGGGCACGCCCGTTGCGCGCAGGCGCTTACGGCTGGGTTCGGTGTGCACCGTCCCGGTCAGAATAATGCCATCCGGGCGGCGACTGAGGATCACGTCCAGCAGCTCCTGTTCCTGTTTGGCTTCATACCCCGAGATACCGAGTAGCACCTGGTAACCGTTGGCCGCCAGTTGCTCGGCAATGGCCTGGAAGGTATCTGAGAAGATAGGGTTGGTGAGCATTGGCACCAGCACCGCCACCAGGCGGCTGCGGTTAGAGGCTAGCGCGCCTGCGTTCTGGTTGGGTACAAAACCCGTCTCTTCAATGACTTTCAGTACCCGATTGCGCGTAGATTCTTTGACCTGCTCCGGTTGGTTCAGCACGCGAGACACCGTGATGGGAGCCACGTTAGCCATCTTTGCTACATCTGCGATGCGGAGTCCTGAAACAGCCTGTTTACGACCTGGCATACAACGTCCACCACTGAGAAACGGTTAAGTTATTAGGGGCTATCTTATCGACCACGACGCTGCGTATACAGGGCATCAAGGACGAAAACCGCTAATGCCACCCAAATAAACGCAAAGGTCACCATTTTATCGGCACCCGGATGCTCGTCGTAGAAGGTGACCGCCAGCAGGAACATCAACGTTGGTCCGATGTACTGGAAGAAACCGAGCGTTGACAGCCGCAGGCGGGTCGCTGCACCGGTAAAGCAGAGTAACGGTATGGTCGTGACCACGCCCGCCGCCATCAGCAGCAGGTTCAGTGACCAGCTGTTTTGATCCATATGGCTGGTGGCGCTGTCAGTAATGCCAAATAACCAGATTGCCGCGATGGGCAGTAGCCACAGGGTTTCGATCAACATGCCGGTTTGTGCATCAACGGCAATTTTTTTACGGATAAGGCCATAGAAGGCGAAGCTGAAGGCCAGGCCTAAGGAAATAATGGGCAGAGAGCCGAAGGCCCAGAGCTGTACCAGCACGCCGGTGGCTGCCAGGATCACTGCCATCCACTGCATGCGACGAAAACGCTCCCCGAGGAAAATCATCCCCAGCAAAATATTCACCAGCGGGTTAATGAAATAGCCCAGGCTGGCTTCCAGCAAATGGTGATTATTCACCGCCCAGATAAACAGCAGCCAGTTACCGCCAATCAGAACGGCAGACAGCGCTAATAAAAAGAGTTTCTTTGGCACATGTAACAGCGCTTTTACTTGCTGCCACTGACGGCTGATGCTTATCAGCGCGATCATAAAGAAAAAGGACCAGATGATGCGGTGAGTCAGGATTTCATCGGCGGGAACATACCCAATCAGTTTGAAATAAGCGGGTGCAATACCCCAAATCAAATAAGCCGCGAGGGCGAGTAAAACCCCCTGTCGCGTCTGTTTTGCATCCATGTCGGTGAACTCTTTGCTGAAACGTGACGCTACTTTACCTGATTTTGTGATTCAACCCACCATATAGGTCGCGGTTGCACTGGCGATGTAGACCTGCTCTTCGTTATGCAATTCCACACGTGCGACGGCGACCTTATTGCCTGCCCGCAGTAAACTGCTGCTGGCGGTGAAGCGATTGCCCCGGCCCGGGCGCAAATAATCCACGCGCAAATCGATGGTGCCCATGCGTGATAAGCGGGTACGTAACTCGTCTTCGGTGAGCGTGTCGTGGCGGGTGAGGGTGCTACCCACGCAGACCAGCCCGGCGGCGACATCAAGTGCGGAGGCAATCACGCCGCCATGAAGGATGCTCTGCGCCCAGTTGCCGACCATCATCGGCTGGTTATTAAAACTCAGCTGCGCGAACTCTTTTTCGTAGCGAATCAGTTCCAGGCCGAGCGCGCGATTAAACGGCATGTGATAGACAAAAATCTCGCCCACCAATTTAAGTGCGGCATCGGCGGTAAGGATGGCAGACATAAGGGCTTTATCCGTAAAGTTAATGAGATGTTGATTTTATGCCTCTAAATTGTTGATTTCCAGTTTCAGACAGGATACCTGAGCAGTACTTCAATAATTCTGTAGAATAGATGGCGTTAAAATATTCAATTCAACAACATTGTTCAGGGGAAGAGAGCCGATGCGGACGTTTCTGGGTTGGTTTGTAGCAGTGTGCATGTTGCCTTTTGCAGCATTTGCGCAGGAAGCGACAGTAAAAGAAGTTCATGATGCGCCCGCAGTGCGCGGCAGTATTATCGCCAATCTACTGCAAGAGCATGATAATCCGTTCACGCTCTATCCGTATGAATCGAACTACCTGCTTTACACCTACACCAGCGACATGAACAAAGAGGCCATCCGCTCTTACAGCTGGTCTGACGAAGCGCGCAAGGATGAAGTGAAATTCCAGCTCAGCCTCGCTTTCCCGTTATGGCGTGGCATCTTAGGGCCGAACTCGGTGCTGGGTGCGTCCTACACGCAAAAATCCTGGTGGCAGCTCTCCAATACCAAAGAACCGGCCTCTTCACCGTTCCGTGAAACCAACTATGAACCACAACTCTTCCTCGGCTTCGCAACGGATTACAGCCTGGCGGGCTGGACGCTGCGCGACATGGAGTTTGGTTTCAACCATGATTCCAACGGGCGCTCCGATCCGACTTCACGTAGCTGGAACCGTCTCTACACGCGCCTGATGGCGCAGAACGGCAACTGGCTGGTGGAACTGAAACCCTGGTATGTCGTAGGAGATACCAACGATAACTCGGATATCACTAAGTACATGGGTCACTATCAGATGCGCATTGGTTATCAGTATGGTGATGCCATCTTCAGCGTAAAAGGCCAGTACAACTGGAACACCGGCTACGGTGGCGCGGAGATGGGCGTGAGCTATCCGATTACCAGGCATGTTCGCTTCTACACTCAGGTTTACAGTGGTTATGGCGAGTCGTTGATTGACTACAATTTCAATCAGACACGTGTCGGTGTCGGCGTAATGCTCAACGATCTGTTTTAAGCATTGCAGTTTCATGAGCAGGCGCTGAAAATAGCGCCTGTTTTTTTGCGGGTGAATGGGGTACATGTGGCGCAGGCGGAAGTATTGAATCTGGAATCGGCGGCCTTACAGGTTTTACGTGAAACCTTTGGCTACCAGCAGTTCCGTCCGGGCCAACTGGATATTATCGACACGGCGCTCGCCGGTCGCGACTGCCTGGTAGTGATGCCCACCGGCGGCGGTAAATCCCTCTGTTATCAAATTCCAGCGCTGATCCTCCCGGGGTTAACCGTGGTGGTCTCGCCGCTGATTTCACTGATGAAAGATCAGGTCGACCAACTGCTCGCGAATGGCGTGGCAGCGGCATGTCTGAATTCAACCCAAACCCGCGAGCAGCAGCTTGAGGTGATGGCGGGGTGCCGTACCGGGCAAATCCGTCTGCTCTATATCGCCCCAGAACGCCTGATGCTCGACAATTTCCTTGAACAACTTCGCCACTGGAATCTCACCCTGTTAGCCGTGGACGAAGCACACTGTATTTCCCAGTGGGGCCACGATTTCCGCCCGGAATACGCCGCGCTGGGCCAGTTGCGTCAGTATCTGCCTGCTGTTCCCTTTATGGCGCTCACCGCCACGGCGGACGACACTACGCGTGCAGACATTGTGCGTCTGTTGGGGCTTAACGACCCGCTGATTCAAATCAACAGCTTCGACCGCCCGAACATCCGTTACATGCTGATGGAGAAGTTCAAACCGCTCGATCAGCTTCTGCGCTATGTGCATGACCAGCGTGGCAAATCCGGGATCATTTACTGCAACAGTCGCGCGAAGGTGGAAGACACCGCCGCTCGCCTGCAAAGTCGCGGCTTTAGCGCGGGGGCGTACCATGCCGGGCTGGAAAATGAAGTGCGCGCCAGCGTGCAGGAGAAATTCCAGCGTGATGACCTGCAAATTGTGGTCGCTACCGTCGCCTTTGGTATGGGCATAAACAAACCTAACGTCCGCTTTGTGGTCCATTTCGACATTCCACGCAATATCGAATCCTACTACCAGGAAACGGGGCGTGCCGGGCGAGACGGATTACCCGCAGAAGCCATGCTGTTTTATGCCCCGGAAGATATGGCCTGGCTGCGTCGTTGTCTCGAAGAAAAACCGACCGGGCAGTTGCAGGACATCGAACGTCACAAGCTCAATGCAATGGGCGCGTTTGCTGAAGCGCAGACCTGCCGTCGCCTGGTGCTGCTCAATTACTTTGGCGAAGGACGTCAGGAACCCTGCGGTAACTGCGATATCTGCCTTGATCCGCCCAAACAGTACGATGGTCTGACCGATGCGCAAATTGCGCTTTCCACTATTGGTCGCGTGAATCAGCGATTCGGGATGGGGTATGTGGTTGAGGTACTCCGTGGGGCTAATAACCAACGTATACGCGAACTTGGCCACGATAAGCTTAAAGTCTACGGCATGGGCCGGGATAAAAGTCACGAGCACTGGGTCAGCGTGATTCGCCAGTTGATTCATTTAGGGCTGGTGACGCAGAACATTGCTCAGCACTCCTCTTTACAGATGACGGACGCCGCGCGACCGGTGCTGCGAGGCGACGTTCCTCTCCAGCTTGCCGTTCCGCGTGTGGTGGCGCTGAAATCCAGGGTTATGCAAAAGGCGGCAGTCGGTAACTATGACCGCAAACTCTTCGCCAAACTGCGCAAATTACGTAAAGCCATTGCCGATGAAAACAATGTTCCGCCGTATGTGGTCTTTAACGACGCGACCCTTATTGAAATGGCAGAACAGATGCCGATCACGCCAGGTGAAATGCTCGGTGTGAACGGTGTCGGTGTGCGTAAGCTCGAACGTTTTGGTCAGGAATTTATGGCGCTGATCCGTGCCCATGTCGACGGCGATGATGAGTAGCCAGCACGGACGAAAAGTGCCAGGATAGTGACCCACTTTATTATTTTCCCGCGAGTTAAACATGTTAATGCTCTTCCTCACCGTTGCCCTTGTGCACATTGTTGCGTTGATGAGTCCGGGGCCGGACTTCTTCTTTGTGTCGCAGACTGCTGTTAGTCGCTCCCGTAAAGAGGCGATGATGGGCGTGCTGGGTATCACCGCAGGCGTGATGGTGTGGGCGGCGGTTGCGTTGCTCGGTCTGAACCTGATCCTTGAGAAAATGGCCTGGCTACATAGCATTATTATGGTCGGCGGTGGCCTGTACCTGTGCTGGATGGGCTACCAGATGCTGCGCGGTGCGCTGAAAAAAGAAGAGAAAGCAGCACAAGCCCCGCAGGTTGAGCTGGCGACCAGTAGCGGTCGTAGCTTTATGAAAGGGCTGTTGACGAACCTTGCGAATCCGAAAGCCATTATCTACTTCGGTTCGGTATTCTCCCTGTTTGTGGGCGACAGCGTCGGTGCTCACGCGCGCTGGGGCATCTTCGTGCTGATTGCGCTGGAAACCTTTGCCTGGTTCACCGTTGTGGCAAGCCTGTTTGCCTTACCGGCGATGCGTCGGGGTTATCAGCGTCTGGCGAAGTGGATTGACGGTTTTGCCGGTGCGTTGTTTGCCGGTTTCGGCATTCACCTGATCATTTCGCGCTAAGTTTTAAACCGGATGGCGTCTGCCATCCGGTGACTCCATCAGGCATGTCTTGCCGATGCCAGCAGTGCTCCCACCAGCATAAACAACGATCCAAACACCTTGTTCAGCGCTTTCATCTGGTGCGGTCCTTTGATCCAGCCCGCGATGCGCTGTGCCAGCGTCGCATAACCAATCATCACGATGATATCCACCACGATAGTGGTCACGCCCAACACCACATACTGCATGACCTGGGGCTGATGCGGCACAATAAATTGCGGGAACAGTGCAGCCAGGAAGACGATGCTTTTCGGGTTGGTGAGGTTCACGAACACAGCTCGTTTAAACAAGCGCGTGCGTGACTGAGTCTGGGCGAGCGTATTGAGGTCAATCGCCCCGGCGGCACGCCATTGTTGAATACCCAGCCAGATCAGATAGGCAGCACCGGCCCATTTCAGCACCTCAAACGCCAGTACCGAGCGCGAGAAGAGGGTTCCCAGACCGATACCGACCAGCACAATATGAATGCCTAAGCCGGTTTGCAGCCCGGCAATCGAGGCCGCTGCGCCGCGATAGCCGTGGCTTATCGAGGTGCTCATAGTATTGATCGCCCCGGAACCGGGCGACAGGCTGAGGATAATGGACGTCAGCAGATAGGCGAACCACCACTCGAAGGTCATGAGAAACTCCCTGGTTGTCTGTTTTTATGCCACAATACGCTATTGTCAGCGGAATTTGCTACAGGTCACAAAAACGTTTTTGTCGCGCGAGTGAGGGCGTAGCCAATGTTCCGGCAAAACAAGGACTGGGAAACCAGAGAAAGCGCGTTTGCTGCCTTTGCGACAGGCCCGTTAACGGACTTCTGGCGCCAGCGCGAAGAGGCCGAATTCACCGGCGTTGATAACGTTCCGGTGCGTTATGTTCGTTTCCATGCCGTCAGCCACGACAGGGTTATAGTGGTCTGCCCTGGCCGTATCGAAAGCTACGTAAAATATGCCGAACTGGCGTATGACCTGTTCCATCTCGGGTTCGATGTGCTCATCATCGACCATCGCGGTCAGGGGCGTTCCGGTCGTATCCTGGAAGATTCACACCGGGGCCATGTGGTCAATTTCAGTGACTACGTTGATGACCTGGCGGCGTTCTGGGAGCAGGAAGTCACCCCCGGCCCGTGGCGTAAGCGTTATATCCTGGCGCACTCAATGGGTGGGGCAATTGCCACGCTCTTTGTGCAGCGCCACCCGCACGCGAGTTGTGATGCCATTGCCCTGTGCGCGCCGATGTTCGGCATCATTATCCATCTGCCGGACTGGATGGTGCGTCCGCTGCTGGACTGGGCGGAAGGTTACCCGCGTATTCGCGAAAATTACGCAATTGGGACGGGTCGCTGGCATGCATTGCCGTTTGCGATCAATACGCTGACCCATAGCCGTGAACGCTACCGGCGAAACCTGCGTTTTTACGCTGACGAACCGCAACTGCGCGTCGGTGGGCCGACCTGGCACTGGGTGCGGGAAGGCATTCTGGCCGGTGAGCAGGTGCTGGCAGGCGCCGAATCAGATACGTCGCCGATGTTAATTATTCAGGCGGAAGATGAGCGTGTGGTGGATAACCGTATGCACGATCGCTTCTGCGAGATTCGCGCCGCAGAGGGGCACCCTTGTGAAGGGGGTAAGCCGCTTGTCATAAAGGGCGCGTACCATGAGATCCTCTTTGAAGAGGACGCCATGCGCTCAGTCGCGCTCAGCGCCATCGTCGACTTCTTCGATCGGCATAACTAACGATTTATTGAGGTATAAGGTTCTTATGTATCAGGTTGTTGCATCTGATTTAGATGGCACATTGCTCTCCCCCGACCATACACTCTCCCCGTACGCGAAAGAAACGTTGAAGCTACTCACCGAGCGCGGAGTGAACTTCGTTTTCGCGACCGGGCGTCACCATGTGGATGTCGGGCAAATCCGCGACAATCTGGGGATCAAAGCCTATATGATCACCTCAAACGGTGCGCGCGTACACGATACTGACGGCAATCTGGTGTTCACTCATAACCTTGACCGTGACATCGCCACCGATCTGTTTGGCGTGGTGCACAGCAACCCGGATATCGTCACCAACGTCTATCGTGATGACGAGTGGTTTATGAACCGTCATCGCCCGGATGAAATGCGTTTCTTCAAAGAGGCGATTTTTCAGTACTCCCTGTACGAGCCGGGTCTGCTGGAGCCGGAAGGGATAAGCAAAGTCTTCTTTACCTGCGAAAGCCACGAGCAGTTGCTGCCGCTGGAGCAGGCCATCAACGCCCGCTGGGGCGATCGCGTTAACGTCAGCTTCTCTACACTGACCTGCCTGGAAGTGATGGCGGGCGGCGTATCGAAAGGCCATGTGCTGGAAGCGGTATCGGCAGCATTGGGCTACAGCCTGAAAGAGTGCATCTCCTTTGGCGACGGCATGAACGATGCTGAAATGCTCTCTATGGCTGGCAAGGGTTGCATCATGGGTAACGCGCATCAGCGCCTGAAAGATTTGCACCCTGAGCTGGAAGTGATTGGGACCAACGCCGACAACGCGGTACCGAACTACCTGCGCAAACTCTTCCTGGATTGACGATAAGGTCAGTTATTGACCAGTTGTCAACTAAATACTCCGCTACAATGGGTGTTCCTTATTCAGAGAGACATTCATTGTGGCGCTTCTCATCATCACCACGATCCTGTGGGCCTTCTCCTTTAGCCTGATTGGCGAGTATCTTGCCGGGCACGTCGATAGCTATTTTTCCGTGCTGATGCGCGTCGGGCTGGCGGCACTGGTCTTTTTACCCTTCCTGCGTACGCGTGGGCTGCCGTTTAAAACTATCGGCCTGTATATGCTGGTGGGGGCGTTACAACTGGGCGTGATGTACCTGTTCAGCTTCCGGGCGTATGTCTACCTGACGGTAACGGAGTTTTTACTCTTCACGGTCTTTACCCCGCTCTACATCACCCTGATCTATGACCTGCTCAGTAAGCGCAAACTGCGCTGGGGTTACGCGCTGAGCGCGCTGCTGGCTGTCGTGGGGGCGGCGATTATTCGTTATGACAAAGTCAGTGACCATTTCTGGACGGGCCTGATGTTTGTGCAACTCGCCAATATCAGTTTTGCCATCGGCATGGTGGGCTACAAACGCCTGATGGAAACGCGACCGATGCCGCAGCACAACGCCTTTGCCTGGTTCTACCTGGGTGCCGCTGTCGTTGCGGTGATCGCCTGGTTTGCGCTGGGTAATCCGCAAAAACTGCCGACCACCCAGGTGCAGTGGGGCGTGCTCGTCTGGCTGGGGGTTGTGGCTTCCGGTCTGGGCTACTTTATGTGGAACTACGGGGCAACGCAGGTGGATGCCGGTACGCTTGGCATCATGAACAATGTGCACGTCCCGGCCGGGCTGCTGGTGAACCTCGCCATCTGGCAGGAGCAGCCACACTGGCCGAGCTTTATTATTGGGGCTGCGGTGATAATGGCCTCGCTGTGGGTCCATCGACGTTGGGTCGCTCCGCGCTCCGAACAAACGGCAGGTGATCGCAAGCGTGGTTCCGCGCTGAGCGAATAAACGCCTCAGTAACCGGTTGGCGCTGCTCGCCATCGCGCGTGGCGGCGTACAACCGGCTCCACAATCCTTCGCCCAGGGTCTTCGTCACCACCAGGCCCTGGCGTTCAAAACTCTCCACCACCCAGTGTGGTAATGCTGCAATCCCCATCCGCGCCGCCACCATCTGTATCAACAACAACGTGTTATCCACGCTTTTCAGCGAGGGGCTGATGCCTGCCGGTTGCAGGAAGTGACGCCAGATATCCAGACGACTGCGTTGAACCGGGTAGATGAGCAAGGTTTCGGTGGCGATATCTTCCGGCGTGATCCGCGTACGGGATGCCAGAGGGTGATCCGGTGAGAGCACCAGACGCACCTCATAATCAAACATTGGCGAATAGAACAGACCGCTGCGCGGCAGAATGTCTGAGGTCATCACCAGATCCAGCTCACCCTGTTGCAGCGCAGGCTGCGGGTCAAAGGTCACGCCGGATTTGAAATCCATCTCCACCTGCGGCCACTGGGTATGAAAACTCTCCAGTGCCGGGGTCAACCACTGAATACAGCTGTGACACTCAATGGCGATGCGCAGACGCGTTTGCTGCGGTTCGTTGCAGGCCTGCAGTGCGCTGGTGATTTGCGGCAGCACCTGGTTTGCCAGTTGCAGCAAGATTTCGCCCTGCGGCGTAAAGCGCAGGGGCTGACTTTTACGCACAAAAAGCCGGAAGCCAAGGCGCTGTTCCAGATCGCTGAACTGGTGGGAAAGTGCGGATTGCGTCTGGTGCAGCGATGCCGCTGCCGCGGCGAGCGATCCGCAGTTCCGTAACGCTTGCAGCGTTTTCAGATGTTTAATTTCGATCATGAAAGTCCTTCACTTCGGCGTGAACAATTTGCGCTTGAGGAATATACAGTACCTTCACATTATGGAAGTGTAAACATCTGGACGGCTAAATCCTGAAAATTCACAAGGGGCATACCATGACAGTTTTAAATCACACCCTCGGTTTTCCGCGTGTTGGTCTGCGTCGCGAGCTGAAAAAAGCGCAAGAGAGCTACTGGGCAGGAAACATTTCCCGTGATGACCTGCTGACCGTCGGGCGCGAACTGCGTGCCCGTCACTGGGATCAGCAAAAAGCGGCGGGCATTGACCTGCTGCCGGTGGGTGACTTCGCCTGGTACGACCATGTTCTGACCACCAGCCTGCTGCTCGGCAACGTCCCGGCTCGTCATCAGAACAAAGACGGCTCTATCGACATCGATACTCTGTTCCGCATTGGCCGTGGGCGTGCACCGACCGGCGAACCGGCTGCGGCGGCAGAAATGACCAAATGGTTTAACACCAACTATCACTACATGGTGCCGGAGTTTGTCAAAGGCCATCAGTTCGGGCTGAGCTGGACCCAGCTGCTGGATGAAGTAGACGAAGCGCTGGCGCTGGGCCACAAGGTCAAGCCCGTGCTGTTAGGCCCGGTCACCTACCTGTGGCTGGGTAAAGTCAAAGGTGAGGCGTTTGATCGCCTGAGCCTGTTGAACGACATTCTGCCGGTCTACCAGCAGGTGCTGGCTGAGCTGGCGAAACGCGGCATTGAGTGGGTACAAATAGACGAACCTGCACTGGTACTGGAACTACCGCAGGCGTGGCTGGATGCGTTCAAACCTGCATACGACACCTTAACAGGGCAGGTAAAACTGTTGCTGACCACCTATTTCGAGGGCGTCACGCCAAATCTCGACACCCTCACGGCGCTGCCGGTTCAGGGTCTGCATGTGGATCTGGTGCATGGCAAAGACGACGTGGCTGAGTTACATAACCGCCTGCCGGCAGACTGGCTGCTTTCTGCAGGCCTGGTCAACGGTCGTAACGTCTGGCGTGCCGATCTCAGCGAAAAATATGCACAAATTGCAGCGATCAACGGCAAACGTCCATTATGGGTGGCCTCTTCCTGTTCACTGTTGCATAGCCCCATCGATCTGAGTGTGGAAACGCGCCTCGATGCTGAGGTGAAGAGCTGGTTTGCCTTCGCCCTGCAGAAATGTGAAGAGCTCGCACTGCTGCGTGATGCCCTGAACAGCGGTAACACGGTGGCTCTTGAAGCGTGGAGCGCACCGATTCAGGCGCGTCGTCATTCCACTCGCGTCCATAACCCGGCGGTGACCCGCCGTCTGGCAGCGATTACCGCGCAGGACAGCCAGCGCAGCAGCGCTTACACCGTGCGTGCCGAAGCCCAGCGTGCGCGCTTCAACCTGCCTGCCTGGCCGACCACCACCATCGGTTCATTCCCGCAAACCACCGAGATCCGTGGCCTGCGGCTGGACTTCAAAAAGGGCAATCTCGACGCTAACCACTACCGCACCGGCATTGCTGAACACATCAAACAGGCGATTGTGGAACAGGAACGTCTGGGGCTGGATGTGCTGGTGCACGGGGAAGCCGAACGTAACGACATGGTTGAGTACTTTGGCGAACATCTGGACGGTTTTGTCTTCACTCAGAACGGCTGGGTGCAGAGTTACGGCTCTCGTTGCGTGAAGCCGCCGGTGGTGATTGGCGACGTCAGCCGCCCGGAAGCCATCACTGTGGAGTGGGCGAAGTATGCGCAGTCTCTGACCGACAAACCGGTAAAAGGGATGCTGACCGGTCCGGTGACGATTCTGTGTTGGTCCTTCCCGCGTGAGGACGTCACCCGTGAAACCATCGCCAAACAGATTGCACTGGCGCTACGTGACGAAGTTGCGGATCTGGAAGCGGCCGGTATCGGCATCATCCAGATCGACGAACCGGCGCTGCGTGAAGGTCTGCCGTTACGCCGCAGCGATTGGGATGCGTATCTGGCCTGGGGCGTGGACGCCTTCCGCATCAATGCCGCCGTGGCGAAAGATGACACCCAAATCCATACCCACATGTGTTATTGCGAGTTTAACGACATCATGGACTCCATCGCGGCGCTGGATGCGGACGTGATCACCATCGAAACGTCGCGTTCGGATATGGAACTGCTGGAGTCGTTTGAAGCGTTCGACTACCCGAACGAAATCGGGCCGGGCGTCTATGACATTCACTCGCCGAACGTTCCGAGCGTAGAGTGGATTGAAGCCCTGCTGGCAAAGGCCGCGCAGCGTATTCCGGCTGAACGTCTGTGGGTTAACCCAGACTGCGGCCTGAAAACCCGCGGCTGGCCAGAAACCCGCGCCGCACTGGCAAACATGGTCAAAGCGGCGCAGAACCTGCGCCAGGCGTGACCCTCAGCGCGTCACTTGTTCAGGGTGGCGCGTTACTCCTCCTCCCGACACAACCATTTTGTATTGCGCTGCGCCAGCAGCGCTTTTTGCTGCTGTGTGGGTGCCCGATCGCTGACCACATAGTGAAAATCGCCGATATCGCCGTTGCGACACATTGCCCGGCGGCCAAATTTGGTGCTGTCTACCACCAGCACGTTGACTTCGGCACTGGCGACCAGCGCCTGGCGGGCCACCACTTCCTCGTCGTTAAAATCATACAGCTCACCCTCTTCACCAATGCCGCCCACGGATACCACGCCGACGTCGACCCGATAGCGGCGGAAAAAAGTCAGGGCATCGCTGCCAATCACGTCCAGATCGCGCTTGCGTACTCTCCCGCCTGAGACGGTCAGTTCGCAGCCCGCTAACTGGCTGAGCGGCGTGGCAGCATGGAGATTGTTGGTACAGACTGCCAGTTGGGTATCCACTGGCAGGGCGCGGGCGACCATCTCGACGGTGGTGCCGGTACCGAGAAAACAGCTTTCCGCCTCGCTGAGTAACTGCACGACGCGCTCGCCAATCCAGCGTTTGCCGACCACGTTCACAATCTCACGCTGTTGATAACCGATATTTTCGCGTGCGAAAGGGGCGACCATGCCATGGCGGCGCAGTAACAGACCCTGCGCGGTCAGTTCGCGCAGGTCGCTGCGCACGGTTTGTAACGAAACGCCGAAGTAGTGGGCCAGTTGTTCAATGCTGCTTTCACCCTGTTCGGTAACGAGAGAGACAATCTCGCTGCGGCGTGCTTCCGGAGTCATATTCGCATCCTGCTTAAGGCATTTTCGCTCATGCTAGCCCGCGAATATGAAATTATTACTACGAAAAAAACGGGTCATATTTCTGTCAGATTCCCTTGTTTTAATCGTCACAACGAAAACCAAGGGGATGAAAACATGAGTAAAACACCTGCACTGGCTGTGGTCTTTCTGGCAATGATGAGCGCGTCGGCCTTCGCCAAATCTACCCTCACGCTCTACACCAGCCAGCCTAACGAAGATGCACAAATGACGGTCAGTGCTTTTGAGCAGGCACACCCGGATGTGGAAGTGAAATGGATTCGTGATGGAACCACCAAGCTGATTGCCCGTCTGCAGGCGGAAATCGCTGCCGGTGGTGCCAGCCCGGACGTGCTGCTCATCGCTGACAGCGTGACGATGGAATCCCTGAAGCAACAAAATCTGCTGGTGGCATATAAGTCACCGCAGGCCAGCCGCTACGACGCCCAGTTGTACGACAAAGACGGTTACTACTACGGCACCAAACTCATCACCACCGGGATTGCTTACCACACCAAAGCGCCGGTGAAGCCGGAATCCTGGCAGGATCTGCTCAAGCCTGAGCTGAAAAACATGACCACGCTGCCAAGCCCGCTCTATTCCGGCGCGGCGCAAATTCACCTCGCCACACTGATGAATGACCCGCAGCTCGGCTGGCAGTATTACGAGAAACTGAAAGAGAACGGGGCGATGCCGCAGAGCGGTAACGGCGGTGTGATGAGCGCGATTACCTCCGGCAGCAAAGCCTATGGCGTGCTGGTGGACTACATGGCGATCCGTGAAAAAGCCAAGGGTGCACCTATCGAGTTCGTCTTCCCGAAAGAGGGCGTCAGCATTGTGACCGAGCCGGTCGCGATGATGAAAGATGCGAAAAACGTGGAAGGGGCAAAAGCCTTTATCGATTTTGTGCTCTCCCCGGACGGCCAGAAGCTGGTACTGAAACAGGGTTATCTGACGGCTGACCCAAACCTGCCGGTTCCGCAGGGCTTCCCGGCGCGCGACAGCATCAAGCTGATGGCCTACGACCCGGCGAAAGCACTGGCAGATGCCGAACCAAATAAAAAACGTTTTGCCGATCTCTTCGGAAACCGCTAAGTCATGACTGCGATGACCCTACGTCAGCCCGCCACCAGCAGCCCCCCGAAGGGGCTGCTGTGGCTTTTACTCTGCCTGCTCGCGCTGCTCAGTTTGCTCCCTAGCCTGAGGCTGCTGATCTCGGCACTTTTCGACTGGCAGCAGGGCAGTAACAGCAGCCTGTGGCGCGTGCTCAGTAACCATTCCACCTGGGTTGCGCTCTATAACAGCCTCTACACCAGCGGACTGGGCACCTTGCTGTCGCTGATTCTGGGTAGCCTGTTCGCCTTCTGCCTGGCGCTGACCAATATTCGCGGCAAGCAGATCTGGGTGTTCCTGTTTATGCTGCCGATGATGATCCCCCCGCAGGTGACGGCCCTGAGCTGGCTGCAACTGTTCGGGCCGAGCAGCATTCTGCTTAACAGCATTGGTTTAGCCCCGGCATTCGGGAGTCCGAATCCCCTTTATTCGCCGGAAGGTATTGCGCTGTTGCTGGGCATTCAGCATGCACCGCTGGTGTTTCTGGCCCTACGCACCCAACTGCAATGCCTGCCGAAAGAGCAAATTGAAGCCGCTCGCCTGAACGGCGCATCGCTATGGCGGGTGTTTCTCGACATCGTATTGCCGCTTTGCCGTACCGCGCTGTGGGCGGGCGCGGCGATTGCCTTTGTCTCCGCACTGGGGAACTTCGGTATCCCCGCTATGCTCGGCATTCCCATCTCCTATTTCGTGCTGCCGATTCAGATTTACCAGACGCTCTCAAGCTTTGGTCCGTCAATGCTCAACGATGTGGCGGCGCTGTCGGTGCTGATGGGCGTGCTGGCGATTGGCATCGTAACCCTGCAAGGGCGAATGCAGCGGCGCTATGCCCTGCCACTGATTGGCATGGCAGGGCGTGCACTGAGTTTTGAACTGGGCCGCTGGCGGCTGGCAACCGAGCTGCTGTTAAGCACGGTGCTGTTTGCCATTCTGTTGGCACCGCTGCTGGCGTTGCTGGTGACCTCGCTGGTGCCGACGCTCGGTGTGCCGCTGAATATGGACACCCTGACGTTCTCGGCCTGGCGTGCCATTTTTGACGATCAGAGCGCGACCTGGCGAGCACTCACTAACAGCGTAACGCTTTCGGTCAGTGCCTCGCTGGTGTTGATGATGATCTGCCTGCCACTGGCATGGCTGCTGGTGCGGTACCCCAGCCGTCCGCTGCGCTGGCTGTACAGCGTGATCGACATTCCTTATACGCTGCCCGGCGTGGTGCTGGCGATTGCTTTTATCCTGCTGTTCGCCCGCCCGCTGCCGCTGGTGGGAATTAGCCTCAGCGGCACACTGACCATCATTTTCCTCGCCTATCTCGCCCGTTTCCTGACGGTGTGCCTCAAACCCGTGCACAACAGCATGTTGCAGCTCGATCCGGCAATGGAAGAGGCGGCAAGTCTGGCGGGGGCCAATTTCTCCCAGCGCCTGCGGCACATCGTCCTGCCGCTGTTGGCACCGGCTGCGTTTGCGGGCGCGCTGTTGGTCTTCCTGACTGCGGTGAACGAACTGACGGTGTCGGCGCTGCTGTGGAGTGCGGGCAAAGAGACCATCGGCGTAGTGATTTTTAATCTCGATGAGAGTGGCAACAAAGTGCTGGCCTCAGCGATCTCCGTACTGGTGGTCGCCCTGGTAGCAGGCGTCATGCTGCTGTTGAGCCATCTCGGCAAGTATTTACCCAAAGGAGTGATTCCGTGGCAGAACTGAAACTGGAACGGTTATGCAAAGCATTTGGCGATCAGTTCGTGGTACGGGACCTGGATTTGACCATTCCCGAGGGGGCGTTTACCGCGCTGCTCGGGCCGAGCGGCTGCGGGAAAACCACCACGCTGCGCATTTTGGCCGGATTAGAGCATCTCTCTTCGGGGCGTTTAACCCTCGGCGATCGCCTGCTGGCAGACGCGCGTGTCCATATGCCGCCGGAGACGCGGGACATGGGGATGGTCTTCCAGTCCTACGCGCTGTGGCCGCATATGACGGTGGCAGAGAACGTGGGCTACCCGCTCAAATTGCGCAAAGTACAGGGCGCGGCACGCCAGAAACAGGTGATGGACGCATTAGAAATTGTTGAGCTGGGCGCGTACGCCAATCGTTCACCGCAGGAACTGAGCGGTGGGCAGCGTCAGCGTGTGGCGCTGGCTCGCTGCCTGGTGTCGGAGCCGCAGGTGGTGCTGCTGGATGAACCACTGGCCAACCTCGATCGGCATCTGCGTGCCACCATGGAACAGACCTTCCGCGATTTTCATCGTCGTACCGGTGCGACCTTTGTTTATGTCACCCACGATCAGGCTGAAGCGATGGCGCTGGCGAGCCACATTGCGGTGATGAACAAAGGGGAACTGATGCAGTGGGGCGCGCCGCAGACGCTCTACCAGCACCCTGACAATGCCTGGGTGGCGGGTTTTATTGGCAAGGGCAACATTGTCTCGCTGGCCGGTCATGGCGATGTGCAGGATCTCGACAGCATCCAGTTGCACAATGGCCTGGCATCCGGCAATGACGGGCCGCGCCAGCAGGTGCTGATTCGCCCGGAGCATGTTCAGGTCACCGATAATGGCCTGACTGCAACGGTGGAGAGCTGTATTTTCCAGGGGGAGCGCTATTTGCTGGCGCTTCGTCTGCAGGATGGACAAACCTTGAGCGCCTTCCACCATTCTCCGCTGCGTGAGCAGCAATGCACGGGCGTTCGCCTGCTGCAGGGCTGGCGGCTGGAGGCGGCGTGACGGTAAGTATTGACGTTCTCAGTGGGCTGAACAGTAAAGCTCCGGCGGCGATCCTGATTACCACTGCGCAACAGCGTATTTTGCTCGATGCGGGTGGCGCTCTGGATCCTGATGAAGATCTTTGGCCGGTGCCGGATAATCTCGATGCGGTATTGCTGAGCCATGATCATGTGGATCATATTGCAGGTCTCGGCAGGCTACCGGCAGGAATCCCCGTCTATTGTACGGCGATCACCGCGCAGGCATTACCCGTCGGGCATGACATTCGCATTATCCCGGTGCGCGGCCAGTTTCGGCTTGGCGAAATAACGGTAACGACAGGCAGTTGCGGGCATGCGCTCGGCGGCGTCTGGTTTCATCTCAACATTGCGGGTGGCATTTTTTACAGCGGTGATTTCAGCCTGGAGTCGGCGCTGTTCCACTTTGATACCCCGCCTCCTGCGCATGTGGCGCTGCTCGATGCCTCCTATGGTTTGTACGATGTGGCGCAGTCTGCGCAGTGGGAGACATTGCAGACCTTGTTCTCTCTTCCTACACTTTGTCCGGTACCGCCTTCCGGGCGTGCCGTGGAACTGGCGATGCTGCTGGCAAGACAAGGGCACACAGATATCGCGCTGGATGCACCCTGCCAGGCGATGCTCCGGCAGATGGTGGAACACAACGATGGCAGTCTGCGACCGAAAGCGCAGGGAGAGTTGAAGCAACTCTTACAGACCCTCCCGCCGTTTTCCCCGCAGGCTCATGTGGTGTTCGCCGCCGATCCCGACGGCCAGAGTGGTATGGCCAGGGAACTGCGTGCCCGTGGCGATTTTCATCACCGGACGCTGTTTACGGGGCACCTCAACCGTGTCGCCCGGCAGCAGTGGCTTAATGGTGAAGTGGATTTCTGCCGCTGGAATGTGCACCCGACTCTGAAGAGCTTGCAGGCGTTGGTCGCTGTCCTGGATTGCCGCATGCTGTTCCCGCTGTTTACGCCGATTGAGGATGTCGGGCGCTGGCAGCAAACGCTACAGTGCGAGATTATGATGCAAAGCTATTCTGGAATTGATGAATGTCACTGATATGTAAGCCTTTTGTCTTTGTTCGTCACGGTGAGACGCCGTTGAATCGCGATAAACTCATTGGTGGACGCACGGATGTGCCGTTAACTGAAGAGGGTGAAAAGCAGGCGCTGGCCGCCGGGCCGATCCTCCAGTCCTGGGAGTGGAGCGGGGTTGGGGTGAGTTCCCTCCAGCGTGCCCGTCACACGTTAGAGCTGGCGCTGCCGGGGGTGCCCTATGAGGTGCATGATGGCCTGCGCGAGCGCGACTGGGGCTTACTGGAAAATCACCCGATTTCTGAACTCCCGCCGTATGAAAGCACGCCGCCCTGGGGAGAAAGCTGGGAAGCCTTCAGCACCCGCGTCACGGAGGCGCTGAACAGCCTGCTCGAAAAATACGATATGCCGCTGATTGTGGCGCACTCAGGTGTCTTTCGCGTGATTCGTTACTACGCCAGCGGGACGCCTTACGGCGATCGCGTCGGCAATGTGGTGCCGATGTGGATCTCGCCGGGTAAAACCGAAGAAGAGTGGCAGATTGTCCCGCTTTCCGACTCTTCATGGCAGCTTGGGCGCTAATGACGCGCCTCTGGTACTGACTCCCTGACGTTTTCCATTACACTACCTGCTCTGTTCCGTTTGATGCATTGAGGATGTTATCGATATGGCAGTAGCAGGGTGCCATGTAATGGCGAAGCCGACCGGGTCGGTGTGTAACATCGATTGCACCTACTGTTTTTACCTCGAAAAAGAGGCGCTTTACCCTGAGCGGAATAAAAACTGGTGCATGTCGGATGAGACTCTCGAAAAATACATCCAGCAGCAGATTGCCGCGCAAAGCGGCAACCGTGTGATTTTTGCCTGGCAGGGTGGAGAACCGACCATGATGGGGCTGGGATTTTTCCGCCGTGTGGTGGCGCTCTGTGCGCACTATGCCAACGGTAAGAAAATCGAACACGCCCTGCAAACCAACGGCATTGTGCTCAACGATGAATGGGCGCAGTTCTTTGCCGAACATCATTTCCTGGTCGGCCTGTCGATTGACGGCCCGGCGCATCTGCATAACCAGTATCGGGTAAATCGCGCTGGCAAAGGCACCCATGAGCAGGTGATAGCGGCGATGGCCCTGCTCAAAGCCCATGGTGTGCAATTCAATACCCTGACGGTGGTGGGCAAGCACAACGTCAGCCATGCGCGTGAAGTGTATGACTTCCTGCTGGCGTCAGGCTCCCGGCATATGCAGTTTATTCCGCTGGTGGAGCGGATGAGTACGTCGCAAACGACGGTGCTGAATCTGGTGATGCCGGGAGAAAGTGCAGCGACTCTGACCCCCTGGACGGTTCCCTCCTGGCAGTTTGGTGAGTTTCTCAGTCAGATTTTTGACGTCTGGATTCGCCGCGACGTAGGGCGAGTATCAGTGCAAATGTTTGATGTGGCTTTTGCTGCCTGGAACGGACAGCCTCCCGTACTCTGCGTTCATTCCGAAACCTGCGGTCACGCCTTTGCGCTGGAATCTAACGGCGATCTCTATAACTGCGATCACTTTGTCTACCCCGAGCATCTGCTGGGTAATATTCATCAGCAAAGTATTGAGGTGATGAATAACAGCGAACAGGCACGCACTTTTGGCGAGGCGAAGCGAGACGGCCTGACTGCCGATTGTAACCGCTGCGATTTTCGTTTTGTTTGCCACGGGGGCTGTCCAAAACACCGCTTTGCGGTCTCACCGGGCGGGCACATTGGACATAATTATCTGTGCGCCGGTTATCAGCACTTCTTTAAGCATATTACGCGGGTGATGAACGTCTGGCGGGAGATTCTGGCGGATGGTCATTCCCCCACGACCATTATGCAGTGGGTGGCGCAGGACGATCGCCCTACGGTAAAAACCGCTCAACCGGGAACCGTCAGCCGCAACGACCTGTGTCCTTGCGGCAGCGGTAAAAAATATAAAAAGTGCTGCGGGTTACGCCACTGAGTTGTCGCGGGACACGCCGCCTGATTTTGCAAACCAGTCCAGCATGCGCTGCCAGCCATCTTTGGCTGACTCTTCATGGTAACTGGGGCGGTAATCAGCATTAAACGCATGCCCGGCATCCGGGTAGACAACAATCTCCGCACGGGCGTTGGCGGCACGCAGCGCATGGCGCATGGTGTCGACAGTGTCGAGCGGAATGCCTGTATCCTGGGCGCCATACAGACCGAGCACCGGCGCACTGAGATCAACCGCAATATCCACCGGGTGTTTGGGCGAATTCAGGGATTTTTGCCCCACCAGTTTGCCGTACCAGGCGACCGCGGCTTTGAGCTGCGGGTTATGTGCGGCGTACAGCCAGGCAATTCTTCCGCCCCAACAAAAACCGGTTGCCAGCAGGCGCTGGGCATCACCGCCGTTGCGTGCGGCCCAGTTGGCGACATGATCGAGATCGGCCAACACCTGCGCATCCGGGACTTTCGTCACCAGACCGTCAAAAAGGGTCTGAATATCGGCAAAATCATTAGGATCGCCCTGGCGGAAGTAGAGTTCCGGGGCGACGGCCAGGTAGCCTTCCAGGGCGAGGCGACGGCAAAGGTCGCGAATGTGTTCATGCACGCCGAAAATTTCCTGAATCACCAGTACGACAGGCAGTGCACCCGTGGCACTTTTTGGCCGCGCATGGTACGCAGGCATACTGTCGCCCTGGGTTGGGATGGTGGTTTCGCCAGCGATGATGACGTCTTCCGGGGTATGCAATGTTGTGGACGCGTGAGGTGAAGCCGCGGGGGCGTAGCCCGGCAGTGTATTGGTTGTCATGGCATTCTCCATACCTTTTATTAGCTATTAGCGCTTCTGTAACTATAGTCCGCACAAGCGCAAACCTTCCTGTGAGAAAAAGGCTATCTTTGGAGCAGGGTTGTAAGGGTGAATATGTTAATGTGATTCGAATCACTATTTTATGGAAATGTTATGCAAACAAATTTCCCCATGGCGATCTTAGTCACGAAATTTCACGCATCTCTTCTGTAAAGTACCTTTTTGCTTCTTCTGACTAAACCTGACCACAGAGGAGTCTTTATGTCCAAGTCTGATGTTTTTCATCTCGGCCTCACTAAAAACGATTTACAAGGGGCTACCCTGGCTATCGTCCCTGGCGATCCGGAGCGTGTGGAAAAGATCGCCGCGCTGATGGATAAGCCGGTTAAGCTGGCATCCCACCGCGAGTTCACCTCCTGGCGTGCTGAGCTCGATGGTAAAGCGGTTATCGTCTGCTCTACCGGTATCGGCGGCCCGTCGACTTCTATTGCTGTTGAAGAATTAGCTCAGCTCGGCATCCGTACTTTCCTGCGTGTTGGCACCACCGGCGCAATTCAGCCGCACATTAACGTTGGCGACGTACTGGTGACGACGGCCTCTGTTCGTCTGGACGGCGCAAGCCTGCACTTCGCACCGATGGAATATCCGGCAGTTGCAGACTTCGAGTGCACCACTGCACTGGTCGCGGCGGCGAAAGATGTTGGTGCCACCACCCACATTGGCGTAACCGCATCCTCTGATACCTTCTACCCGGGTCAGGAACGTTATGACACCTTCTCTGGCCGCGTAGTCAACCGCTACAAAGGCTCTATGGAAGAATGGCAGTCAATGGGCGTGATGAACTATGAGATGGAATCTGCGACACTGCTGACCATGTGTTCAAGCCAGGGTCTGCGCGCGGGGATGGTGGCTGGCGTCATCGTTAACCGTACCCAGCAGGAAATCCCGAATGCGGAAACCATGAAGCAGACTGAAAGTCATGCGGTGAAAATTGTCGTCGAAGCGGCACGCCGTCTGGTGTAATTCTGTTTGCATACGTTAAAGGCCGACTTGTTCGGCCTTTTTTGTTTTTTAAGGCGGGATAAATCTGGAACTGTTGCGCCAGTAAGAAGCTTTGCACTCAATTCATCGACATCGAGGACGATGTATTCATTCCATTTTATCCTTCTTTTCCTCTCAAACCGACACATCTCGCTAAGGTTGAAACGTAGGGCAATCGCGCCCAATCTGTTACACTTCACGAACATTTTCTTCAATAGCAGGCATTAAGATGGCGGATGATTCAAAAGAAACGACGCACTTTGGTTTTCAGACTGTCGCTAAAGATCAGAAAGCCGACATGGTGGCGCACGTTTTCCATTCTGTCGCTGCAAAATATGATGTCATGAATGATTTGATGTCCATGGGCATCCATCGTTTATGGAAGCGTTTCACCATCGACTGTAGTGGTGTGCGTCGTGGGCAAAAAGTACTGGATCTGGCGGGTGGCACCGGTGATTTGACGGCAAAATTCTCCCGTCTGGTCGGTGAAACGGGTCAGGTTGTTCTGGCAGACATTAACGAGTCCATGCTGAAGATGGGCCGTGAAAAACTACGCAATATTGGCATCATTGGCAATGTGGAATACGTGCAGGCTAACGCCGAGGCACTGCCTTTCCCGGACAACACCTTTGATTGCATCACCATCTCTTTCGGCCTGCGTAATGTCACCGAAAAAGAGAAAGCGCTGAAATCCATGTACCGCGTGCTGAAGCCGGGTGGTCGTTTGCTGGTGCTGGAATTTTCCAAACCGATTATCGAACCGCTGAGTAAAGTCTACGACGCCTACTCCTTCCATGTACTGCCACGTATTGGGCAACTGGTTGCCAGCGATGCAGACAGCTATCGCTATCTGGCGGAATCCATCCGCATGCACCCCGATCAGGAAACCCTGAAAGCGATGATGCAGGGCGCAGGTTTTGAAAACGTGGATTACTACAATCTCACCGCAGGCGTGGTGGCATTGCATCGTGGCTATAAGTTCTGACAGGAGTTTATATGCCCTTTAAGCCGTTGGTGAATGCAGGTATTGAGCGCGTGTTTAATACCTTCATCTATCGTGAAAAAGCCTTAAAACCGGCCCGGCAGCGTCTGCATGGCAAAGTGTTACGCGTAGAACTGAAAGAGTTCACTTCACCGCTGGTGCTGGCGTTCAGCGAGCGCCAGGTCGACGTGTTAGGTGAGTGGGAAGGTGACGCCGATTGTACGGTGGTGACCCGGCTGCGTGTGCTCCCTACGCTGCGCGATCGTCAGCAACTGACGGCCCTGATTCGTTCTGGCGATCTGGAAGTGCAGGGTGATATTCAGGTGGTTCAGAACCTGGTTGCGCTGATGGATCTGGCAGAGTTTGACGTGGCCGAGCTGTTGGCTCCCTGGACGGGTGATGTGGCGGCCGAAGGCATTGGTAAAACGCTGCGGGCGGGTGCTTTCTTTGTGGAGCATACCTTCAAGCGTCAGCAGCGCTATGTTGCGGAAGTCGTGACTGAAGAGTGGCGCCTTGCACCGGGGGCGCTGGAAGTGGCCTGGTTTGCGGAAGAAACCGCTGCGGTCGAACGTGCAGCCGACGCCCTAATCAAACGTATGGAAAAACTGGAGGGCAAATGACGCCAGGAGAAATTCGGCGCCTTTATTTCATCATCCAGACTTTTTTGAGTTACGGCCTTGATGAGCTCATCCCCAAAATGCGCATTACGCTTCCATTGCGATTGTGGCGGAAGATGTTGTTCTGGATGCCAAACCGCCACAAAGAGAAGCCTCTTGGTGAGCGCCTGCGCCTGGCATTGCAGGAGCTGGGTCCGGTCTGGATCAAGTTTGGTCAGATGTTATCGACACGCCGTGACCTCTTCCCACCGACGATTGCTGATCAACTGGCGATGTTGCAGGACAGGGTTGCGCCTTTTGATGGTCGTCTTGCCAAACAGCAAATTGAAAAAGCGATGGGCGACCAGCCGGTCGAGGCGTGGTTTGATGATTTCGACATTGAACCGCTGGCATCGGCATCTATTGCTCAGGTGCACACCGCGCGGCTGAAAGAGAACGGCAAAGAGGTGGTCATTAAGGTGATCCGCCCCGATATCCTGCCCATCATTAAAGCGGATTTGAAACTGATTTATCGCCTGGCGGGCTGGGTTCCGCGCCTGCTGCCGGACGGTCGTCGTTTGCGCCCGCAGGAAGTGGTGCGTGAGTACGAAAAAACGCTGATCGATGAGCTGGATTTGCTGCGTGAATCGGCGAATGCCATCCAGTTGCGGCGTAACTTTGATAAGAGCCCCATGCTCTACATCCCGGAAGTCTATTCTGACTATTGCAGTCAGAACATGATGGTGATGGAGCGTATTTACGGCATCCCGGTGTCAGACGTCGCGACGCTGGAGAAAAACGGCACCAACATGAAACTGCTGGCCGAGCGCGGCGTGCAGGTCTTCTTCACGCAGGTGTTCCGTGACAGTTTCTTCCATGCAGACATGCACCCGGGCAATATCTTTGTCAGCTTTGACCATCCGGAAGACCCTCAGTACATCGGGATTGATTGCGGTATCGTTGGGTCGCTGAACAAAGAAGATAAGCGCTATCTGGCGGAGAACTTCATCGCCTTCTTTAATCGTGATTACCGTAAAGTTGCTGAGTTGCACGTCGATTCAGGCTGGGTACCGCCAGACACCAATGTCGAAGAGTTCGAATTTGCCATTCGTACCGTCTGCGAACCGATTTTTGAAAAACCGCTGGCTGAGATCTCTTTTGGTCACGTGCTGCTGAATCTGTTTAACACTGCGCGTCGCTTCAATATGGAAGTGCAGCCGCAGCTGGTTTTGCTGCAAAAGACCTTGCTGTATGTTGAAGGAGTAGGGCGTCAGCTTTATCCGCAGCTTGATTTGTGGAAAACGGCGAAACCTTTCCTCGAAACCTGGATAAAAGATCAGGTGGGCCTGCCAGCCTTAATCAAGGCGGTGAAAGAAAAAGGACCGTTCTGGATCGAAAAAATGCCAGAACTACCTGAACTGATTTACAACAGTTTGCGCCACGGCAAGCAACTACAGATAAGTGTTGATAAAATCGCGGCTGAATTGCAATCCAATCATGTGCGTCAGGGGCAATCGCGTTATTTATTTGGCATTGGCGCAACATTGCTGCTGAGTGGTACGTTATTACTGATTAACCGGCCGGAATGGGGATTCAATCCTGGTTGGTTAATGGCTGCCGGTGTGATGGCCTGGTTTGTTGGCTGGCGTAAAACGCGCTAAGTATCACATCGTTCCCGGGAGGCCCGGTAATGTTTACTGAGGCCTGTTTTTATCATCATCACTTACAGAGGAACATGTATGGGTGGTATCAGTGTTTGGAATTTGGTGATCATTGCCGTTATTGTTGTGCTGCTGTTCGGAACGAAAAAACTGGGTTCGATTGGTTCCGATCTGGGCGCATCGATCAAAGGCTTTAAAAAAGCCATGAGCGACGATGACAAGCAAGATAAAGACAAATCTGCAGAGGATGCGGATTTCACGGCTAAATCTCTTGCTGACAAGCAAGAAGACGCGAAAAAAGACGAAAAGCGTCACGACAAAGAGCAGGTGTAATTCGTGTTTGATATTGGTTTCGGCGAACTGTTATTAGTCTTCGTGATCGGCCTTGTGGTGCTCGGTCCACAACGTTTACCCGTTGCGGTGCGCACGGTTGCAGGGTGGGTCAGAGCCCTGCGCTCTCTTGCAACAACAGTGCAAAATGAGCTGGCGCAGGAACTGAAAATGCAAGAGTTTCAGGACAGCCTGAAGAAGGTTGAAAAGGCGAGCCTGGAAAACCTGACGCCGGAGCTCAAAGCCTCAATGGATGAGTTGCGCCAGGCGGCAGAATCCATGAAGCGTTCTTACACCGTCAACGATCCTGAAAAATCGAGCGACGAAGCCCACACTATCCATAACCCGATAGTGAAGGGGAATGAAGAACAGCATGAAGGTGTTACGCCTTCAACGGCGGAAAACCAGGCCAGTGCGCCGGAACAGACGCCTGATGTGGCGGATCTGAAAAAGACGGAAACCCCGGTAGCAGACGTTAAACCGGTTTCTGAAACCACCCCTTCTCCAAGTGATAAATCCTGAACATGGCTGTTGATGATACCCAACCGCTCATCGCGCATCTGATTGAGCTGCGTAAGCGCCTGTTAAACTGCATCATTGCGGTGATCGCTATTTTCCTGGCGCTGGTTTACTTCGCTAACGACATCTACCATCTGGTTTCTGCGCCGCTGATCAAGCAGTTGCCGCAGGGCGCAACCATGATTGCGACCGATGTGGCATCGCCCTTTTTCACGCCGATCAAACTGACCTTTATGGTGTCGCTGATTTTGTCTGCGCCGGTGATTTTGTACCAGGTGTGGGCGTTTATCGCACCAGCGCTCTACCGACATGAACGTAAGCTGGTGGTGCCGCTGCTGGTCTCCAGCTCGTTACTGTTCTACATCGGGATGGCGTTCGCCTATTTCGTTGTCTTCCCGCTCGCGTTTGGCTTTTTGGCGAATACCGCGCCGGAAGGTGTACTGGTTTCAACGGACATCGCCAGTTATCTGAGCTTTGTGATGGCGCTGTTTATGGCGTTTGGCGTCTCCTTTGAAGTGCCGGTGGCGATTGTGCTGCTGTGCTGGATGGGCGTAACCACACCAGAATCGCTGCGCCAGAAACGTCCTTACGTGCTGGTGGGTGCATTTGTGGTCGGCATGTTGTTAACGCCGCCAGATGTGTTCTCCCAGACGTTGCTGGCTATCCCGATGTACTGCCTGTTTGAGGTCGGCGTGTTCTTCGCCCGTTTCTACACCGGCAAGGGGCGTCGTCGAGAGCAGGACGAAGAAGAAACCACAGAAGAGTAAATCCAGCCGCCCGTCAGGGCGGTTGTCATATGGAGTGAAGCATGTTCGATATTGGTGTCAACCTCACCAGCTCCCAGTTCTCTCACGATCGTGATGAGGTAATTGCCCGTGCTCAGGCGGCAGGCCTTAGCGGCATGTTACTGACCGGAACCAATCTGCATGAGAGCGAGCAGGCGCAGAAGTTTGCGCGTTATTACTCGCACTGCTGGTCCACCGCCGGGGTACATCCCCATGACAGCAGTAGCTGGACCCAGGCGACGGAAAGCAACATTCGCACGCTCGCAGCACTGCCAGAAGTGGTGGCTATCGGTGAATGTGGCCTCGATTTTAACCGTAACTTCTCCACCCCAGAGGAGCAGGAGAGGGCGTTTGTCGCACAGCTGGCGCTGGCGGCTGAGCTTTCGATGCCCGTGTTTTTACACTGCCGCGATGCCCATGCTCGTTTTCTGACGTTGCTGGATCCCTGGCTGGAGAAGCTGCCTGGCGCGGTACTGCATTGCTTTACTGGCACATTAAGTGAAGCCCAGGATTGCCTTGCTCGTGGTATGTATCTCGGGATAACCGGCTGGGTTTGTGACGAGCGGCGTGGGCTGGAATTGCGTGACGTACTGCCGCACATTCCTGCTGAGCGCCTGTTTGTGGAAACCGACGCGCCTTATTTGCTACCGCGTGATTTAGCGCCGAAGCCCAAATCACGTCGCAACGAACCCGCGCATCTGGCGCATATTTTGCGCTGCGTTGCCGGGCTGCGTGGGGAAGAGGCGGCGTGGCTGGACGAGATTCTGGATAAAAACGTCGAGACGCTCTTTGGGATTACGCTTTCTTAAAGTCGGTGTTTTTAATGCTCTGCATCACCTGTTTATTCAGCAGGTTGAGCAGCAGCATGGAGCGGGCTTCGCCATCCGGCTCTTTAAAGATGGCCTGCAGGCCTTCCAGTGCCCCTTCGGTGATGATGACCTGATCGCCAGGATACGGCGTTTCAGGATCGGTTACACCTTCAGGCTTATAGAGCGAAAGCTGGTGAATGACCGTTGAAGGCACAAGTGCCGGTTGGGCACCAAAGCGAACAAAATGGCTGACACCGCGCGTGGCGTTAATGGTGGTGGTGTGAATGGTTTCCGGATCGAATTCCACAAACAGATAGTTGGGGAATAAAGGTTCGCTGACCGTCGTACGTTTACCGCGAACCATTTTCTCCAGCGCGATCATTGGCGTCAGGCAGTTAACCGCCTGGCGTTGGAGGTGTTCCTGGGCGCGCTGAAGCTGGCCACGTTTGCAGTAAAGTAGATACCAGGATTGCATAATGTTCTTTTCCGGAAGTTCGGAGCGCAAGAATATCAAATGCACGCCGAGATGGCTAAGTTGATTATACGTCTCGCTCTCATTACCGTTGTATTTCACTTCAATTTAACAAAATTACAGCAACACGAAGATGAACACCGTATAATAAAGCGCTAATCAAGAGGCCAGCATAAACCCCATGAAATACCACGACCTACGCGATTTTCTGACGCTGCTTGAGCAGCAGGGCGAACTCAAACGCATCACGCTGCCGGTGGATCCTCATCTGGAGATAACGGAAATTGCTGACCGTACGCTTCGTGCGGGTGGGCCGGCGTTACTGTTTGAAAACCCGAAAGGGTACTCCATGCCGGTCCTGTGCAACCTGTTCGGTACCCCGCGTCGCGTGGCGTTAGGAATGGGGCAGGAAGATGTCAGTGCATTGCGCGAGGTAGGGAAATTACTGGCCTTTCTGAAAGAACCTGAGCCGCCAAAAGGCTTTCGCGATCTCTTCGATAAGCTCCCTCAGTTTAAACAAGTTCTGAACATGCCGACCAAACGGCTGCGCGGTGCGCCTTGCCAGCAAAAAGTGGTGCAGGGCGATGATGTCGATCTGACAAAAATCCCGATTATGCAGTGCTGGCCTGAAGATGCAGCACCGCTGATCACCTGGGGACTGACCGTCACCCGGGGGCCGCATAAAGAACGCCAGAATCTGGGCATTTATCGCCAGCAGCTGATTGGTAAAAATAAGCTGATCATGCGTTGGTTGTCCCACCGTGGTGGTGCGCTGGACTTCCAGGAGTGGCGCGAGGCGCATCCTGGCGAACGTTTCCCGGTCTCTGTTGCCTTAGGCGCTGACCCGGCGACCATTCTGGCAGCAGTCACACCCGTGCCGGACACGCTGTCTGAATATGCTTTTGCCGGGCTGCTGCGCGGCACCAAAACTGAAGTCGTCAAATGCGTCTCGAATGATTTAGAAGTGCCTGCCAGTGCGGAAATCGTGCTGGAAGGCTATATTGAGCCGGGTGAAATGGCGCCGGAAGGGCCCTATGGTGACCACACGGGTTACTATAATGAAATCGACAATTTCCCGGTTTTCACCGTGACGCACATTACGCAGCGTGAAGATGCGATTTATCACTCAACCTACACCGGCCGTCCGCCGGATGAGCCCGCCGTATTGGGCGTGGCGTTGAATGAAGTCTTCGTGCCTATTCTGCAAAAGCAGTTCCCGGAAATCGTCGATTTTTACCTGCCGCCGGAAGGGTGTTCCTACCGTCTTGCGGTGGTCACCATGAAGAAACAGTACGCAGGCCACGCAAAACGCGTCATGATGGGTGTCTGGTCATTCCTGCGCCAGTTTATGTACACCAAGTTTGTGATTGTGTGTGATGACGATGTCAATGCGCGTGACTGGAATGACGTGATTTGGGCCATTACCACGCGTATGGACCCGGCACGCGATACGGTGCTGATTGAAAACACGCCGATTGATTACCTGGATTTTGCCTCACCGGTTTCCGGTCTTGGCTCAAAAATGGGACTGGATGCCACCAATAAGTGGCCTGGTGAAACCCAGCGTGAATGGGGTCGCCCTATTAAAAAGGATCCTGAGGTGACGGCGCGTATTGACGCCATCTGGGATGAACTGGCCATTTTTAGCGACGGTAAAGGTGCGTAACGCACCGCCGTTTTTCGCCTGACACAACGACAACAAGTATGAACCCGACAGAGGGAGCGCATGACAACCTTAAGCTGTAAAGTGACCTCGGTAGATGCCATCACCGATACCGTATATCGCGTACGTTTAGTGCCGGAAGCGGCTTTTTCTTTTCGCGCTGGCCAGTACTTAATGGTAGTGATGGATGAACGAGACAAACGCCCCTTCTCAATGGCTTCTACCCCCGATCAACATGAGTTTATCGAGCTGCACATTGGTGCTTCAGAGATCAATCTCTACGCCATGGCGGTGATGGATCGCATCCTGAAAGACCGTGAAATCGTGATTGATATTCCGCACGGTGAAGCCTGGCTGCGTGATGACGAAGAGCGTCCGCTGGTGCTGATTGCCGGGGGAACCGGTTTCTCCTACGCACGCTCTATTCTGTTAACGGCGCTGGCACAGAACCCGAACCGTGACATCACCATTTACTGGGGTGGTCGCGAAGAGAAGCATCTCTACGATCTGGCCGAGCTGGAAGCCCTGTCCGTTAATCATCCGAACCTGCGTGTCGAAGCTGTGGTTGAGCAGCCAGAAGAGAACTGGCGTGGCCGCAACGGTACGGTACTGACAGCGGTCTTACAGGATTTTGGCACCCTCGCGGAGCACGATATCTACATTGCCGGCCGTTTTGAAATGGCGAAAATTGCCCGTGACCTGTTCTGCAACGAACGCGGTGCACGTGAAGATCGCCTGTTCGGCGATGCATTCGCGTTTATTTAAGAAATAAAAAACCCGCCCCTGACAGGCGGGAAAAACGGCAACTAAACTGTCTCTCTTCGCCAGTGACGCCATAACTGCGTTGGCTGCGCTCGCTCACCCGAATCACTTACTTCAGTAAGCTCATCGGGATTCGTTCGCTTGCCGCCTTGTTCTGACGCCATTGGCTTTGAGATACTTTTGCTGATCTACACCCTCTCAAACACCGTCGCGATCCCCTGACCGAGTCCGATGCACATGGTTGCCAGACCAAACTGTGCGTCTTTACGTTCCATCAGATTGAGTAGGGTGGTGCTGATACGCGTACCGGAACAACCCAGCGGGTGACCGAGTGCGATCGCACCGCCGTTAAGGTTGATCCTCTCCTCTATCTGTTCCATCAGCCCCAGATCTTTAATGCACGGCAGGATCTGCGCGGCGAAGGCTTCGTTCATTTCAAACAGATCGATATCCCCTACGGATAGCCCGGCTTTTTTCAGCGCCAGTTTTGATGCCGGTACCGGACCGTAACCCATAATCGACGGATCGCAGCCTACCACCGCCATCGAACGCACGCGGGCTCTGGGTTTCAGCCCCAACTCGCGGGCGCGACTTTCGCTCATCACCAGCATGGCGGATGCACCATCGGAGAGGGCGGAAGAGGTTCCGGCGGTGACCGTGCCGTTGACCGGGTCAAAGGCGGGGCGCAGCGCCGAAAGGGCTTCAACGGTAGTTTCCGGGCGGATCACTTCATCGTAATTAAACTGTTTGAGCACGCCGTCGGCGTCATGACCACCGGTGGGAATGATTTCATTCCTGAACGCACCGGATTGCGTGGCAGCCCAGGCGCGAGCATGAGAGCGGGCGGCAAACGCATCCTGCATCTCACGGCTGATACCGTGCATGCGCGACAGCATTTCTGCCGTCAGCCCCATCATCCCTGCTGCTTTGGCGACATTACGGCTCATGCCGGGGTGAAAATCTACGCCGTGACTCATTGGCACATGGCCCATATGTTCCACGCCACCCACCAGACATGCCTGTGCATCGCCAGTCATTATCATGCGGGCTGCATCGTGCAGTGCCTGCATTGACGAACCGCACAAGCGGTTAACTGTGGTGGCGGGTACCGAATGTGGGATCTCCGCCAGCAGCGCGGCGTTACGTGCAATGTTGAAACCCTGCTCAAGGGTCTGCTGTACGCATCCCCAATAAATGTCGTCCAGGGCAGTGGCATCCAGCGCCGGGTTGCGCGCCAACAGGCTACGCATTAAGTGTGCGGAGAGATCTTCTGCCCGCACGTGGCGAAAAGCGCCGCCCTTTGAACGGCCCATCGGGGTGCGAATTGCATCGACAATGACTACCTGTTCCATTGTGACTCCTTAAGCCGTTTTCAGTTCGCCAACCGGGCGGGCTGGCTCAACTGAGGGATAGTACGGTTCGTTATGGCGCGCTTTTTCACGCAGACCAGCAGGTACCTCATACAACGGACCGAGTTGCTGATACTGCTGGGCCATATCGAGATATTTCGCGCTGCCGAGCGTATCGAGCCAGCGGAATGCGCCGCCGTGGAACGGAGGGAAACCGAGGCCATACACCAGCGCCATATCCGCTTCCGCCGGGCTTGCGATAATGCCTTCTTCAAGACAACGCACCACTTCGTTGACCATCGGGATCATCATGCGGGCGATAATCTCATCGTCGCTAAAATCGCGCTTCGGCTGACTGATGTCTGCCAGTAAGTCATCGACGGCTGCGTCCTCTTCTTTCTTCGGCTTGCCTTTGCTGTCTTCTTTATAGCGCCAGAAGCCGAGGCCATTTTTCTGCCCGAAGCGGTTAGCGTCGAACAGTGCATCGATGACATCGCGGTAATCTTTCTGCATGCGTTGCGGGAAACCTGCCGCCATCACTGCCTGTGCGTGATGCGCGGTATCAATGCCGACCACATCCAGCAAATATGCCGGACCCATTGGCCAGCCGAACTGTTTCTCCATCACTTTGTCGACCTTGCGGAAATCCGCACCGTCGCGCAGTAACTGGCTGAAGCCTGCGAAGTAGGGGAACAGCACGCGGTTGACGAAGAAACCGGGACAGTCGTTGACCACAATTGGCGTTTTGCCCATCTTGCTGGCCCAGGCCACCACTTTGGCGATGGTGGCATCCGAGGTTTTCTCACCGCGAATGACTTCAACCAGCGGCATACGGTGCACAGGGTTAAAGAAGTGCATACCGCAAAAGTTTTCCGGGCGCTTAAGCACGCTGGCCAGTTCGCCAATCGGAATCGTCGAAGTGTTCGAGGCCAGCACCGTATCCGGTCGAACTTTATCTTCGGTTTCCGCCAGCACCGCCTTTTTCACTTTCGGGTTTTCAACAACTGCTTCGACAACCACATCAACACGGTCAAAACCACTGTACTCAAGAGTCGGATGAATCGTTGCGATGACGCCAGCCAGTTTCAGACCGTCAATTTTTCCGCGCTCAAGCTGCTTGTTGAGCAGTTTGCTGGCTTCGGTCATGCCGAGCGTCAGCGACTTGTCGTTGATATCCTTCATCACTACCGGCACGCCTTTCCAGGCCGACTGGTAAGCAATGCCGCCGCCCATAATACCGGCACCCAGTACCGCAGCTTGTTTCGGCGTTTCAACGTCTTTGGTCAGCTTCTTCGCTTTGCCTTTCACAAACTGATCGTTGAGGAAGATTCCCACCAGAGCGCGGGCTTCTTTACTGTGTGCCAGGGGCACAAAGCTTTGGTTTTCAAGCTTCAGCGCCTCATCACGACCAAAGCGCGCTGCCGCTTCAATGGTTTTCACCGCAGTGATTGGCGCGGGGTAATGTTTGCCTGCTGTCTGCGCCACCATGCCTTTAGCAATGGTGAAGCTCATGGTCGCTTCAATTTTGCTTAAGTGCAGCGGTTCCAGTTTCGGCTGGCGCTTGGCTTTCCAGTCGAGATCGTCATTAATGGCCTGGCGCAGGATGGCGATGGCCCCCTCTTTTAGCTTCTCTGGTTTCACAATGCCGTCGACCAGCCCGATTTTGAGCGCCTCTTCGGCACCCACATCTTTACCGGCTGCAATGATCTCCAGTGCGCTGTCAGCACCGAGCAGGCGCGGCAGGCGTACTGAACCACCAAAGCCTGGCATGATGCCGAGTTTGGTTTCCGGCAGACCGATACGCAGATCGGGGGTAGCCAGACGGTAATCCGTCGCCAGTACGCATTCGCAACCGCCGCCCAGCGCGTAGCCATTCACAGCAGAAATCGTGGGTACGGGTAAATCTTCCAGGCGGCTGAAGACGCTGTTAGCAAAATGGAGCCAGGTGCTCAGTTGCTCTGCAGGAACCAGGAACAGGGAGAGGAATTCGGTGATATCAGCACCGACGATAAATGCCGCTTTTTCAGAACGCAGCAGCAGGGCTTTTAAATCGGCCTGCTTTTCCAGCACGTCCAGCGCCTCACCGAGGCTGGCAACGGTTGCCGTATCAAGTTTATTCACTGAGCCGGGGGCGTCGAACACCAGTTCGGCAATGCCGTCTTCCAGCCAGTTGAGATATAGGGTTTCGCCTTTGTAGAGCATGTCAGTCTCCTGAATCCAGCAAGATGATCTGGTCGTACCAGATGAGGCGAAGTGTGGATTTTATGTTAACAAATTGCAAATTTATCATTAAGAAATTGCAGGGCCGATCACGCTCAGTGGAAATCTCGCTCCCTGGGGCAGCTGTGCTAAGATGCGAAAACATGAGGTCAAAAAAACAGAAGGAAGAATGATGGACTCACTGGCCGCGCTGTATAAAAATCATATTGTTACGTTACAGGAACGTACCCGCGATGTACTGGCGCGCTTCAAGCTCGATGCGCTGTTGATTCACTCCGGCGAATTGTTCAACGTCTTTCTCGATGACCATCCGTACCCGTTTAAAGTTAACCCGCAGTTTAAAGCCTGGGTGCCGGTCACACAGGTTCCAAATTGCTGGTTGCTGGTGGATGGCGTTAACAAACCGAAACTGTGGTTCTACCTGCCGGTCGATTACTGGCACAACGTTGAACCGTTGCCGACATCCTTCTGGACGGAAGAGGTTGAGGTAATGGCCTTGCCGAAAGCCGATGGCATCGGCAGCCAGTTACCTGCCGCTCGCGGCAATATCGGTTATATCGGCCCGGTTCCGGAACGCGCACTGGCACTGGACATTACCGCCAGCAACATCAACCCGAAAGGGGTGATTGATTACCTGCACTACTATCGCGCTTACAAAACCGATTATGAACTGGCGTGCATGCGTGAAGCGCAGAAAACGGCGGTTAATGGTCATCGCGCGGCTGAGGAAGCCTTCCGTTCCGGTATGAGCGAGTTCGACATTAACCTCGCTTACCTGACGGCCACCGGCCACCGGGATACCGATGTGCCTTACAGCAATATTGTGGCGCTGAATGAGCATGCTTCCGTACTGCATTACACCAAACTGGATCACCGTGCGCCTGCTGAGCTGCGTAGCTTCTTGCTGGACGCAGGGGCGGAATATAACGGCTATGCCGCCGACCTGACCCGTACCTGGTCAGCTCACAGCGATAACGACTATGCCCATCTGGTCAAAGACGTTAATGAAGAGCAACTGGCGCTGATTGCGACCATGAAAACGGGTGTGAACTACCTCGAATACCATATTCAGTTCCATCAGCGCATTGCCAAACTGCTGCGCAAGCATCAAATCGTTACCGACATGAGTGAAGAAGCGATGGTGGAAAACGATCTTACCGGGCCGTTTATGCCGCACGGTATCGGGCATCCATTGGGTCTTCAGGTACATGATGTAGCCGGTTTTATGCAGGATGATACCGGTACGCACCTGTCGACACCGTCGAAATACCCGTACCTGCGCTGCACTCGCGTGCTGCAACCGCGCATGGTGCTGACCATTGAGCCGGGGATTTACTTTATTGACTCCCTGCTGATGCCGTGGCGTGAAGGCCAGTTCAGTAAACACTTCAACTGGCAGAAAATTGATGCCCTGAAGCCGTTCGGCGGGATTCGTATTGAAGACAACGTCGTCATCCATGAGAACAGCGTTGAGAACATGACGCGGGACCTGAAACTGGCGTAATGGAAAGCTGGCTGATACCGAACGCACCGGTCACCTTTGTCGAAGAGATCAAAAAGAGCCGTTTTATCACGCTGTTGGCGCACACCGATGGCGTGGAGGCGGCGAAAGCTTTTGTTGAGTCGGTTCGGGCTGAACACCCGGATGCGCGTCACCATTGCGTGGCCTGGGTTGCCGGGCCACCGGATGACTCGCAACAGCTGGGCTTTTCTGATGATGGTGAACCTGCCGGAACGGCCGGGAAACCGATCCTCGCCCAGTTAATGGGAAGTGGAGTCGGGGAAATTACCGCCGTGGTGGTGCGTTACTACGGCGGAGTATTGTTAGGCACTGGCGGTTTGGTGAAAGCCTATGGCGGTGGCGTCAGCCAGGCGCTTGCTCAGTTAACGACGCAGCGCAAGACGCCATTAACCGAATATACTTTGCAGTGTGAATACGGACAGTTGGCTGGCATTGAAACGATGCTCGGGCAGTTTTCCGGAAAAATTGTCGCAAGCGAATACCAGGCTGCGGTTCGCCTTCGGGTCGCGCTGCCGCAATCTGAAGTGACGGCTTTTTCGTCAAAACTCGCTGATTTCAGTCGCGGTGCGTTGCATTTAGATAAGATTGAAGAATAATCCCCACCTGTTTTTTGCATACTTAAATACCTAAGGAAGCGGCAGAGATGCATTTTCGCGCCATAACCCGAATTGTTGGACTTCTTATCATCCTCTTTTCCGGGACGATGATTTTGCCAGGGCTGGTGGCACTGATCTACCGCGACGGAGCAGGGCGAGCGTTTACCCAAACGTTTTTCGTTGCGCTGGCGATTGGCTCAATGCTGTGGTGGCCAAACCGCCGTGAGAAGAGCGAGCTCAAATCTCGCGAAGGCTTTCTTATCGTTGTCCTGTTCTGGACCGTGCTGGGGAGCGTGGGGGCGCTGCCGTTCATCTTCTCCGAAAGCCCAAACCTGACGGTCACCGATGCATTTTTTGAATCCTTCTCGGGGTTAACGACCACTGGGGCGACCACGCTGGTTGGGCTGGACTCGTTACCGCACGCCATTCTCTTTTATCGTCAGATGCTGCAGTGGTTCGGGGGGATGGGGATCATCGTCCTGGCCGTGGCAATTCTGCCTATTCTGGGTGTTGGGGGGATGCAGCTCTATCGCGCCGAAATGCCGGGGCCGTTGAAAGACAATAAAATGCGCCCGCGAATTGCCGAAACGGCGAAAACCCTGTGGTTCATCTATGTCTTGCTGACAATCGCCTGTGCGCTGGCGCTGTGGTTTGCCGGTATGCCCGCATTCGATGCTATCGGACATAGCTTCTCAACCATCGCTATTGGTGGCTTCTCGACGCATGACGCCAGTGTGGGCTATTTCGACAGTCCGACGATCAACACCATTATTGCTGTCTTCCTGCTGATCTCCGGCTGTAACTATGGTCTGCACTTCTCTTTATTAAGTGGACGTAATTTAAAGGTCTACTGGCGTGACCCTGAATTCAGAATGTTTATTGGTGTGCAGCTGACGCTGGTGGTTATCTGCACCGTCGTGTTGTGGTTCCATAATGTCTATGCCTCTGCCGTGACCACACTCAATCAGGCTTTCTTCCAGGTTGTCTCAATGGCGACAACGGCAGGATTCACCACCGACAGTATTGCCCGCTGGCCGTTGTTCCTCCCGGTGCTGCTGCTGTGCTCTGCGTTTATCGGTGGTTGTGCGGGGTCGACGGGTGGGGGACTGAAAGTCATCCGTATTCTTTTACTGTTCAAACAGGGTAACCGCGAGCTGAAGCGTCTGGTGCATCCGAATGCGGTTTACAGTATTAAGCTGGGGAACCGTGCGCTGCCGGAGCGTATCCTCGAAGCGGTATGGGGATTCTTCTCTGCCTACGCGCTGGTGTTTATCGTCAGCATGCTCGCTATTATCGCCACCGGGGTGGATGACTTCTCGGCGTTTGCTTCGGTGGTGGCGACACTTAATAACCTGGGTCCAGGGTTGGGTGTGGTGGCTGATAACTTTGCCAGTATGAACCCAGTGGCAAAATGGATCCTGATTGCCAATATGCTGTTTGGTCGTCTTGAGGTCTTTACCTTATTAGTACTCTTTACTCCAACCTTCTGGCGTGAATAAGGACATATCCGTGAAGACATTGATTCTGTTTTCCACCCGCGATGGACAGACGCACGAGATTGCTAACACGATTGCTGCTGAACTGAGTGGGCTTGGCGTTGAGAGTGATGTTATTGACCTTAATAACGCTCAAGCTGTTCGCTGGGAACGTTACGAGCGGGTGGTGATTGGTGCATCGATTCGTTATGGGCACTTTAGCCCGGTACTGGATAGCTTTGTAAAGCAGCATGGCGAAACACTGAGTCAGCTGCCGAGCGCCTTCTTTTCTGTAAACCTGGTGGCGCGTAAGCCCGAGAAGAAT
>NZ_JCACPZ010000002.1:0-135734 GCF_059074235.1 Phytobacter sp. | reverse complement strand
TCAGAAAACCACCTGACGGTGGTCTTCTCGCATTATTCGGCTAATTTCTGCAGTTCCAGCCATCGAACTACAAAATCCGCGATCTGCGGGATGTTGTTGATATCTAAATCAGGCACATCCAGAGCAAGCGGAGTATCGCTGGCAACAGCAATAACACGTTCATCCATCATGAGTTCACGAACTTCATACCCGCAGCCCTGACGAAACAGCAGTATCTTGGGGATATCTTCGTGTTTAAACCCTTCCACAAGTACCAGATCCAGCGTTGATGCGTCCATTCTGCTTGCCAGATAGCGCAGATCCAGCTCTGTTTCCTCCGGCGTTTCCGTCATCAATGCCCAGCGCTGAGCACTGGCGACCAGGGTTTGTGCTGCTCCGGCTTTGCGTAATTCATAGCTGTCCTTCCCCGGCTTATCAACATCCATATTATGATGAGTATGTTTGATAAGCCCTGGTCGTAAACCTTTCCCACATAACGCAGGTATCAGTGCCTTTAATAATGTTGTTTTTCCCGTACCGCTCCATGCGGCGATGGCCAGAAGCGGAATCACACTTTTTCTTCCCAACGTGCTAAATCCTCTGGCGTATTCACATTACTAAATGCTTGTTGTGCATCGCTAAAATCGACGGATCGTCCACCTAAACTCTTTAAAAAAGCCATCACTCTACGCTCACCCTGATCAATATAATGCTGAAGTTCAGGCACGATCTTTCGATGAATTAAGGCAATGGTCGGATGATCGCGTTCACCATCATGCACCCACAGAGCCGGGTAGCCTTCACTCTCTGAGCTCAAACGTTCCGCGAGATTATCAGGGATAAACGGTGTGTCGCAGGGGGAAAAAAGAAACCAGTCGCTGTCCGACTGCTGCATCACGGAGAGCATGCCAGCTAAGGGGCCTGGATAATCAGCAATACAGTCCTGAATAACAGGCAATCCACTTGCCCGGTAAACTTCCAGATTGCGATTCGCACTGACAATGAGCTTATCAACCTGCGGCCTCAGCGCATGTGCCACATGTTGCCATAACGGTTTACCTTTTAATTCGAGCAGGCCTTTATCTTGCCCAGCCATGCGTGAGGCTTTGCCTCCCGCCAGGATCACACCAGTTACCGTACCCATTTCAATCACCCTTATCGCCTCTTTTATTGTGGGTTTGACCCTGATAACGTGTCTGTACCAAGAGTAAGGAGCACGACCATGAAATGTAAACGTCTGAACGAAGTTATCGAACTCCTCCAGCCTGAGTGGCAGAAAGAGCCTGAATTAAACCTTATTCAATTCTTGCAGAAACTGGCGAAAGAATCAGGTTATGAGGGTGAACTTAGCGATTTAAGTGATGACATCCTGATCTATCATCTGAAAATGCGTGGTTCTGATAAAGACGCGGTGATTCCGGGTATTAAAAAAGATTATGAAGAGGATTTCAAAACGGCCCTGCTTCGTGCCCGCGGAGTAATTAAAGAGTAAAAGCTTGTAAGAGGAGCCACCGAAAGCGCAGTGAAATGATATCCTGAATCATTCGTTTTTATTTGCGGATAATGGGATGAACCATAACGCTTTTACTTTCCAGACTCTTCATCCAGACACCATTATGGATGCGTTGTTTGAACTGGGAATTCGGGTCGACTCGGGTCTGACACCGCTCAACAGCTATGAAAACCGTGTTTACCAGTTTCAGGATGAAGATCGTCGCCGTTATGTGGTGAAATTCTATCGTCCTGAGCGATGGTCCGCCGATCAAATTCGGGAAGAGCATCAGTTTGCCGGGGAACTTCTGAATGATGAAGTTCCTGTTGCGGCCCCACTTTCATTCCAGCAGCAAACGTTATTAACCCATCAAGGCTTTTACTACGCGGTCTTCCCTAGCGTCGGTGGTCGCCAATTTGAACCTGATAACCTCGACCAGATGGAATGGGTTGGCCGTTATCTGGGGCGTCTGCATCAGACCGGGCAAAAGTCGCGTTTTGTTCATCGCCCTGACATTGGCGTGAAAGAATATCTGCTTGAACCCCGTCAGGTTTTTGAAAATACAACGCTTATCCCTTCAGCGTTAAAACCCGCTTTTCTGAAGGCTGCAGATGCGCTGATCGACGCGGTCATGGCGCAATGGCATACCCGTTTTACAAGCCTGCGCCTGCACGGCGATTGCCATGCCGGGAATATTCTCTGGCGTGACGGTCCTTTATTTGTCGATCTCGATGATGCCCGCAATGGCCCGGCTGTTCAGGATCTCTGGATGCTGTTACATGGCGATAAAGTCGAACAGCGTATGCAGCTTGAGACCATCATCGAAGCCTATGAAGAATTCTGCGAGTTTGATACGGCAGAACTTAGCCTTATTGAGCCGCTGCGTGCCATGCGTCAGGTTTATTACCTGGCATGGATAATTCGCCGTTGGGAAGATCCTGCTTTCCCGAAAAACTTCCCGTGGTTAACCGGGGAGGACTACTGGCGTGAACAAACTTCCACCTTTCTCTGGCAAGTAAAGGCACTACAAGAGCCGCCTTTGCAATTAACGCCATTTTATTAATGTGACACATCCTGGAGAGTATTAACCATGAAGAAAATTTGGCTGGCGCTGGCGGGAATGATTCTGGCATTTAGCGCATCTGCTGCTCAATTCACTGATGGCAAACAGTACATCACGCTCGATAAGCCCGTCGCGGGTGAACCACAAGTGCTTGAGTTCTTTTCGTTTTATTGCCCACACTGCTATGACTTTGAGCACGTCTGGCATGTCGCTGATGCAGTAAAACAGAAATTGCCGGAAGGTACCAAAATGACCAAATACCATGTTGAGTTCCTCGGCCCGTTGGGTAAAGAGATGACTCAGGCATGGGGTGTGGCAATGGCTCTGGGTGTAGAAGACAAAATTACGGCACCTATGTTTGAGGCTGTACAGAAAACTCAAACCGTTCAGAACGTTGCCGATATTCGTGATGTCTTTATTAAGGCTGGCGTAAAAGGTGAAGAGTACGATGCTGCCTGGAACAGCTTCGTGGTGAAATCACTGGTGGCGCAGCAGGAAAAAGCGGCTGCAGATCTGCAGTTGCGTGGTGTTCCGGCCATGTATGTTAACGGTAAATACCAGTTGAACATGCAGGGCATGGATACCAGCAGCATGGACATCTTCGTACAGCAATATGCAGATACGGTCAGATACCTGGTTGGGCAGAAGTAATAAAAATAACGCCGGTCATTGACCGGCGTTTCTGTATTCACGTTTTATCGTCTCAATTTGCTGGTCTTTCTCGAACCATAAATTATTCAGCCATTGCTGAAAGCCGCGTTTGAAGTTCTTATCATTCACATAATCCCCATGCAGTTCGTCGGTGATTGGCAGCAAATTAATGCGGACGACAATACGCGTCAGTTTCCCACTCAGCATGTCATAAAAAGGCTTTCTGTCGTTCTCCGGGTAGCACAAGGTGACATTCAGTAATCGGCCAAACTGTTTTCCCAGAACGCTCATTGCCATCGCAATACCCGCCGCTTTGGGTGGCAACAAATGGTTAAAAGGGGAACGTGTCTGAAGGCGCTTCTCGTCAGTAAAGCGTGACCCTTCTACAAAATTAACGATTGTCGTTGGGTTAACGCGAAATTTTTCGCAGGAACGGCGAGTTGTCTCTATGTCTTTACCGCGGCGTTCCGGATGACGAATTAAATAACCGCGTGAATAACGGCGCATAAAAGGCATGTCCAGCGCCCAACACGCGAGGCCAATAAAGGGCACCCAGGCGAGCTGCTGTTTGAGGAAATACTTGTTCATGGGGATGTGTTTGCGAAGAAGCACACAAAGCACCACAATATCTGCCCAGCTGTGATGATTACTGATGAGCAGATACCCGTTTTTCTTCGTCAGTCCCTCGAGTCCTTCGATATCCCATTGCAGATTGGGATTGAGCCGTAATAACCAGGCAAGTCCCTCACACCAGCAGTACATCATTGCATTGCAAAAAGATGAGATTGCGCGCCATAGCACTGGTATGGGCAACAACAGCTTAATAATACCGGCAGTTATGATCGGTACTGAACAAAGGATAGTAACCAGGATGGTGAGTACAACACTCGTCAGCAAGGTTAAAACAGCGAGAAATCTCGACATAATTAATTTTTTTCAAATAGTTAATTGCAAAATGTATGCCAGCGAAGCGCAAGGTGCTGATTCTACCAGAATATGCGCGGTTGCTTTTGTGGAAAGGTGGTCTGCGTTTAGCATGCGAGAATATACCTCAAAACCAATTCCTTTTTCTTATATCCACATAGAGCAAATTATCACCAAAATGCAATAACGATCGTTTGCCTTTTTGTAAAGTACTGATTAATAAGAATAGATACATTTTTGCGATCGATGGTAATGCACAATAATCCAGACGAAGAGAAATAATTCACAAACTTATCCACAGGAAAAACAAAAATAAGATCCTCTCGATCGACAATTCTTTTCGGGCAATTACGGCGAAAAACTGATGTTTTCGTCCGTCTGTGGCATCCTTTAACCATAAATTGATAAACAGGCACGGACATCATGGTTCAGATCCCAGAAAACCCCCTTATCCTCGTCGATGGTTCTTCTTACCTCTATCGCGCCTACCATGCGTTCCCACCGCTGACTAACGCAGCGGGTGAACCGACCGGTGCGATGTACGGTGTATTAAACATGCTGCGTAGCTTAATTTTGCAGTATCAACCAAGTCATGCTGCGGTAGTGTTTGATGCGAAAGGTAAAACGTTCCGCGATGAGTTGTTCGAGGACTATAAATCTCACCGTCCTCCTATGCCGGACGATCTGCGTGCGCAGATTGAGCCGCTGCATGAGATGGTGCGAGCAATGGGATTGCCATTGATGGCGGTGTCGGGTGTTGAAGCCGATGATGTGATTGGTACCCTGGCGCGCGAAGCGGAAAAGTTGGGGCGTCCGGTGCTGATAAGCACGGGTGATAAAGACATGGCACAGTTGGTGACTCCGGGTATTACGCTCATTAACACCATGACCAACACTATTCTCGGCCCGGAAGAAGTGGTCACCAAATACGGTGTTCCGCCAGAGCTGATTATCGATTTCCTGGCGTTGATGGGTGACTCTTCGGACAACATTCCCGGTGTACCGGGTGTGGGTGAGAAAACGGCGCAAGGTCTGCTTCAGGGATTGGGTGGACTGGATACGCTCTATGCCAATCCGGAGAAGATTGCCGGGCTCTCTTTTCGCGGTGCCAAAACCATGGCCGCGAAACTCGAGCAGAATAAAGACCTGGCGTACCTCTCTTACAAACTGGCCACCATCAAGACGGATGTTGAACTGGAGCTGACCTGCGAGCAGCTTGAGGTTCAACAGCCCTCCGCAGAGGTGCTGCTGGATCTGTTCAAAAAGTACGAATTCAAGCGCTGGATTGTGGATGTTGAAGCCGGGAAGTGGCTCCAGGCGAAAGGGGCCAAACCGGCCGCGAAGCCTCAGGAAACCCTTGTGGTTGAAGCAGGCGTTGAAGAAGTGCCAGCCGCACAGCTATCGGCAGATAATTACGTCACCGTCCTGGATGAAGCCGTTTTACAGGAGTGGATTGAGAAGCTGAAGAAAGCCCCTCTTTTTGCTTTCGATACCGAAACCGACAGCCTGGATAACGTCAGTGCCAATCTGGTGGGGTTATCTTTTGCGACCGAGCCAGGCGTTGCTGCCTACATTCCGGTCGCCCACAACTACATGGATGCACCTGAACAGATTTCTTGCGATCGGGCACTGGAATTACTCAAGCCGCTGCTGGAAGACGAAAAAGCACTGAAGGTCGGGCAAAACCTGAAGTTTGACCGTGGGATTTTGCAAAACTATGGCATTGAACTGCGCGGAATCGCGTTTGATACCATGCTCGAATCCTACACCCTGGACAGCGTGGCCGGACGCCATGATATGGACAGTCTCTCCGACCGCTGGCTGAAGCACAAAACCATCACCTTTGAAGAGATTGCAGGGAAGGGCAAAAATCAGCTGACCTTCAACCAAATCGATCTCGAACAGGCCGGACGTTATGCTGCGGAAGATGCCGATGTCACCCTGCAACTGCATTTAAAAATGTGGCCAGAGCTGCAGAAGCACGCTGGTCCATTGAATGTATTCCAGCATATTGAGATGCCGCTGGTGCCCGTGCTATCGCGCATTGAACGTAATGGTGTGAACATTGATCCAGCCGTTCTGCGTAAACATTCTGCGGAAATTGCGCTGCGTCTGACTGAGCTAGAGAAAAAGGCCCATGAGATTGCTGGTGAGCCGTTCAACCTTGCCTCGACAAAACAGCTGCAGACCATCCTCTTCGAAAAGCAGGGTATTAAGCCGCTGAAGAAAACTCCGGGTGGCGCGCCGTCAACATCGGAAGAAGTGCTGGAAGAGCTGGCGCTGGATTACCCACTGCCCAAAGTGATTCTGGAACACCGTGGTTTGTCAAAGCTGAAATCAACCTATACCGACAAATTGCCGCTGATGATCAGTGAGAAAACGGGCCGAGTGCACACCTCTTATCACCAGGCGGTGACGGCAACCGGGCGTTTGTCCTCAACCGATCCGAACCTGCAAAACATCCCGGTACGTAATGAAGAAGGGCGTCGTATTCGCCAGGCATTTATTGCGCCGAAAGATTACGTGATTGTCTCTGCCGACTACTCGCAAATCGAACTGCGAATCATGGCGCACCTGTCGCGTGATAAAGGGCTGCTGTCGGCGTTTGCGGAAGGGAAGGACATTCACCGCGCGACTGCCGCTGAAGTATTCGGCATGCCGCTGGAGAGTGTGACTAACGAACAGCGTCGTAGTGCTAAAGCGATTAACTTTGGACTGATTTACGGCATGAGTGCGTTTGGTTTGTCTCGCCAGCTTAATATTCCGCGTAAAGAGTCGCAGAAGTATATGGATCTCTACTTTGAGCGCTACCCGGGCGTTATGGACTATATGGAGCGTACTCGCGCACAAGCGAAAGAGCAGGGCTATGTCGAAACGCTCGAAGGCCGTCGCCTTTATCTGCCGGATATTAAGTCGAGCAACGGTGCCCGTCGTGCCGGTGCTGAGCGTGCGGCAATTAACGCCCCAATGCAGGGCACCGCTGCTGACATTATCAAACGTGCCATGATTGCTGTAGATGCCTGGCTGGAAAGCGAAAAACCGCGGGTGAAAATGATCATGCAGGTTCACGATGAACTGGTGTTTGAAGTGCATCAGGACGATCTGGATGCGGTGTCGAAAAAGATCCATGAACTGATGGAAAGCAGCACGACGCTGGATGTTCCTTTGCTGGTGGAAGTGGGAAGTGGGAAAAACTGGGATCAAGCGCACTAAGTGTTCGTCTAATAAGGCCATTTTTCTGTAAGTAAGCAACATAACTTACAGGTTTTGTGACGATCATTAGAATTCCCTATGTAAAGGTTGAAAATAAACTACAAAAAGTGCTTTGTGCGAAAACGAAAAGAGAGTAGAGTTATTCGCGTAGGGTACAGAGGTAAGATGTTCTATCTTTCAGACCTTTTACTTCACGTAATCGGATTTGGCTGAATATTTAGCCGCCCCAGTCAGAAATGACTGGGGCGTTTTTTATTGGGCGAAAGAGAGAAAAAACGCGGACAAATGCCGCGCAGAAGGGTCATTCTTCGGTGGTATCTTCGGTCACTGGCGGAATGGTGTTAAACCAGTAATCCAGCTTCTCACGCAGTTTATCTACGCCGAGCTTCTTCAGTGAAGAGAACGCTTCAACCTGCACATCCCCATTAAAAGCCACCACTGCTTCACGCACGGCGTTTAGCTGGGCCTTACGTGCGCCGCTGGCCAGCTTGTCTGCTTTCGTTAACAGCACCAGAATCTGCACATTGCTCTCAACCGCCCACTGGATCATCTGCTGATCGAGATCTTTAAGCGGGTGACGAATATCCATCAGTACCACCAGGCCCTGCAGGCACTGGCGCTTCTCGAGATACTCGCCCAGCGCACGTTGCCACTTAAGTTTCATCTCTTCAGGCACTTCGGCGTAGCCGTAGCCCGGCAGGTCAACGAGGCGTTTGCCATCGGCGACCTGGAAGAGGTTAATCAGCTGAGTACGCCCGGGTGTTTTTGACGTGCGCGCCAGGCTCTTCTGATTAGTCAGGGTATTCAGCGCGCTGGATTTTCCTGCGTTGGAGCGGCCGGCAAATGCCACCTCAATGCCTGTATCAGAGGGCAAGTGGCGAATATCAGGTGCACTGGTCACAAAGTGCGTCTGTTGGTAGTTCCAGTTAGTCAAAATGGTCGTCTCCGTAATCTATAGCTTGGGTGGATTATACCTGAACCCACGCAAAAGGCTGTTTTTCTCGCCAGATTGCGTATTGACGATAATAACCATGATTCGTGTAAGACATTTGCTATAAATCATCTGCGACTTTTCGGAGAAATTGCAGGGTCGAAAAAAGGTAAATCAATGTAAAACAATGACTTGGTTTTATAGAATTTTCTGAATTTACCTTTTTTGGCCCTATTGTTGCTTGTGAGTTTAAATTTAGCAGGTAAAGTATCTGTCAAGGCGAGGAAGCCAACAGGATAGAGACTTAAGGATGAGGGGTCGGGAGCGCCAGGAGGCGAAGACCAGGAAACTGCCAGGATGGCAGTCATAACAAGGAAAAGGACCGCAACACGGACTGTTAACTGCTAAGGGAAAAACAGGGTACGTTGATAGCAAACAAGGAACGTAATACCCAATGAGGGTAGAGGGTCAGAAAAAAAGGCGACAGATTGCTCTGTCGCCTTTTTTCTTTGCTTGCTTTCTGCTAGATTCCGCCGCAATTCTATACTGATTAAAACCATCAAAGCTGAGCATCATGAAAAAACCTTCGACCACTCCGCGCGGTAAAACGCACCGTAAAACACGTGAAGAAATGAACCAGGAATCGCGTGACCGCAAGCGCGATAAAAAGCATCGCGGCAATGCGCCGGGTAGCCGTGCGAGTGGGGCAAGCGAAAGCTCAGGTTCTGGAAAACGTTCTCAACCGAACGATCCGCGTATTGGCAGCAAAAAACCTATCCAACTGGGTGTGACAGACGCACCGGTTAAAAAGCAGCAAAAACCCAAGAGCGAGAAACCTATGCTTTCACCGCAAGCTGAACTGGATTCGTTGGAAACTGATGAGCGCCTGGATGCGCTGCTGGAACGTTTAGAAGAGGGCGAAACCCTGAGCGCCGAAGAACAGAGTTGGGTTAACGCTAAGCTTGATCGTATCGATGAGCTGATGCAACAGCTGGGCCTTTCGTACGATGATGATGAAGACGAAGAAGAGGAAGAAGAGCGGGAAGATATGATGCGTCTGCTGAAAGGCGGCCAATAACGGTCAACGCATGGGCTTACCCGTCCTGCTTATAACCCTTCCGGTTATATGTTATCTGGTGTGGTTATTCGTTAAACTACAGCGGTTGTCGCAGCGCAAAGTGTGGCTGCGCAACCGGCTCATGACCCGACAAGCGGTCAGGCCGGGCCGCCGTAAACGACAGCGGCATCATCGGAAGGAGTGAGCATGTCTGAGCAATGTATTGACTGGGATCTGGCCCTCATCCAGAAATATAACTATTCCGGGCCGCGCTACACGTCGTATCCCACTGCGCTTGAGTTTTCCGACACCTACCGCGAAGACGATTTCCGTGCTGCCGTTGCCCGCTATCCTGGTCGGCCGCTTTCGCTGTATGTGCACATCCCGTTCTGCCACAAACTCTGCTACTTTTGTGGCTGCAATAAGATTGTCACCCGCCAGCAGCACAAAGCCGATCAGTATCTGGATGCGCTGGAGCAGGAGATCCTCCACCGTGCGCCGCTGTTCACTGACCGTCGCGTCAGCCAGTTGCACTGGGGTGGCGGCACGCCAACCTATCTGGATAAGGCGCAAATCAGCCGCCTGATGGGGCTACTGCGTGAACATTTCCAGTTTGACCCGGATGCTGAAATCTCCATTGAAGTGGACCCACGAGAGATTGAACTCGACGTTCTTGACCACCTGCGAGCTGAAGGCTTTAACCGGCTGAGCATGGGCGTGCAGGACTTCAATAAAGAGGTTCAGCGTCTGGTCAACCGTGAGCAGGATGAAGACTTCATCTTCGCGCTGATTAAGCGTGCACGTGAGATTGGCTTCACATCGACCAATATCGACCTGATTTACGGTCTGCCAAAGCAAACACCTGAAAGCTTCGCCTTCACCCTTAGCCGGGTCGCAGAGCTCAACCCGGACCGTCTGAGCGTGTTTAACTACGCTCATCTGCCGACCCTGTTCGCGGCACAGCGTAAGATTAAAGATGCAGATTTACCCTCTGCGCAGCAAAAGCTGGATATTCTGCAACAGACCATTACCTCGCTAACTGATGCGGGCTACCAGTTCATCGGGATGGACCATTTCGCCCGCCCGGATGACGAACTGGCCGTAGCCCAGCGGGAAGGGGTATTGCACCGCAACTTCCAGGGTTACACCACGCAGGGCGATTCGGATCTGCTGGGGATGGGCGTGTCCGCAATCAGCATGATTGGCGACAGCTACGCGCAGAACCAAAAAGAGCTGAAGAGCTACTACCAGCTGGTGGATGAGACCGGCAACGCGTTATGGCGGGGTATTGCGCTCACTCGGGATGATTGTATTCGTCGCGATGTGATTAAGGCGCTGATTTGTCACTTCAGCCTGGATTTTGCTGCCGTGGAAAAACAGTGGGATCTGGATTTCAAAGAATACTTTGCCGAAGATTTGCAACTGCTTGCGCCGCTGGCGAAAGACGGGCTGGTGGCGATAAACGAACAGGGGATTCAGGTGACGGCGAAGGGACGGTTACTGATTCGCAATATTTGCATGTGTTTTGACGTCTATTTGCGCCAGAAAGCACGTATGCAGCAGTTCTCACGGGTTATTTAATCCAGCTTCACGTATCAGGCCTACAAATCGCAAACGTTCGTAGGCCTGATGCGTATCAGCTAAACAACCCAAACAATGCAGCGCAGAGTACTGCTGCAACGGCAGCTTGAGGTGTGTGGCCCGCTGCGGCACCGATTTCAGCACCACTTGAGACCATGTTAATTAATGATTGCAGCATGATTCAGTTCCCCCGTGAACGGGCGAGATCATACTGAACTCATCGGAACAGTAAAGCGCAAAATTGCAGCAATTTGCGCTCACTATTCAATCTTTACAATTTGTCAGGTTATTACTCCATTCCCAACTCTTTCAGCTTGCGCGTCAGGGTGTTACGGCCCCATCCGAGCAGGCGAGCTGCCTCTTGTTTGTGACCCTGCGTGTGTCTCAGCGCAGTCGTGAGCAGTGTGCGTTCCATCTCGGGCTGTGCTTCAGAAAGCAAGTTTTGATGACCGGAACGCAGGGCACGATCGGCCCATTGCGCCAGCAAGGTTGCCCAACTGTCAGGCAGCGTTTGCGAAGGACTATCCGGCACGGTGGTTTCAAACAATTCAGCCGGCAAATCCTGGATTAACACTTCCTGGCCTGCGGCCATCACCGTCAGCCAACGGCAGGTGTTTTCCAGTTGGCGCACGTTACCCTGCCAGGCGAGACGCGTCAGAGCGGCTTCCGTTTCCGGATGCAGCAGCTTCGCTTCGACGCCCAGTTCGCGGGCGGCAACCTGCAAAAAGTGGCGCGCCAGGCGGGGGATATCTTCACGGCGCTCGCGCAGCGGCGGCAAATGCACCCGGATAACGTTCAGGCGGTGGAACAGATCCTCACGGAATTTCCCCTCCTGCACGCGCAGTTCGAGATTTTGATGGGTCGCAGCAATAATGCGCACATCCACCTTCACGGGAGCATAGCCCCCCACGCGATAGAACTGCCCGTCTGCCAGCACACGCAGTAGACGTGTCTGCACATCCAGCGGCATGTCACCGATTTCATCAAGGAATAAGGTGCCACCGTCCGCCTGCTCAAAACGGCCCTGACGAATGGTGTTTGCGCCGGTAAATGCCCCTTTTTCGTGACCAAACAGCTCCGATTCAATCAAATCTTTCGGAATTGCCGCCATGTTCAGCGCAATAAAAGGGGCTTTAACGCGTGGACTGTGACGATGCAGCGCATGGGCCACGAGCTCTTTACCCGTTCCTGACTCACCATTAATCAACACGCTAATAGAAGAGCGCGACAGGCGGCCAATGATACGAAACACGTCCTGCATTGCCGGCGCTTCACCGATGATATCGGTGGTTGGCCCGCTCACCTGTACGTTGCGCGGCTGCTGCTGTTCCTGATAATGACTGATAGCGCGTTCAACCAGCGCTACCGCCTCGTCAATATCGAAAGGCTTCGGCAAATAATCAAATGCCCCTTGTTGATAAGCACTGACGGCAGCATCGAGATCCGAATGGGCGGTCATTATGATGACCGGAAGCATCGGATGACGCTGTTTTATCTGCTTTAACAGGGCGAGACCGTCCATCCCGGGCATACGGATATCTGACAGCAGCACGTCAGGGGTTTTGGTGGTCAGTGCATCAAGCACTTCGTTCGCATTTTCAAAGGTCGTGCAGTTCAAGCCAGCACCGGTGAGCGCGCGTTCAAGCACCCAACGGATGGAGCTATCGTCATCAACGATCCAGACTATCCCTCGTTGCATAAACACCTCTATTTCCGAATAGGCAGGAACACCGAAAACTCGGTATGGCCTGGCCAACTGGTGAATTCAATTTTGCCAGAATGTTGATCGATCAAACTGCGAGCGATAGATAAACCCAGTCCGGTGCCGCCTTCACGTCCGCTGACCATGGGGTAGAACAGCGTGTCCTGTAAATGTGAGGGAATACCCGGCCCGTTATCTTCCACATCAATCCGTGCAGCGAGGCGATAACGTACGCCGTGCAGTGTTAACTGGAAGGCCGTACGCGTTCGCAAAATAATTTCGCCGCCTTCCGGGCCAAGTGCCTGCAAAGCGTTGCGGACGATGTTCAGTAAAACCTGTTCAATCTGATCGGGGTCATGCGCCAGCTCAGGTAAGCTCGGATCGTAATCACGCACCAGGGTGACATTATCGGGCAGCTCCATCGAGACCAGTTTCACCACGCGCTCAGCGACTTTGTGGATACTTTCGGTCACGTGCATGCCAGGCTGTTGCGGCCCTAACAGTCTGTCGACCAGATTACGCAACCGGTCAGCCTGCTCGATGATCACTTTGGTGTATTCCGTTAGCGACGGATCTGGCAATGCTTTAGCAAGCAGCTGCGCCGCACCACGCAAACCACCCAGCGGGTTTTTAATCTCATGCGCCAGGCCTCGCACCAGATCGCGAGCGGCGACCTGCTGAGCGTGCTGTAACTGTTCCTGGCTTAGACGTCGCTGATTATCCATCGGCGCCATCTCCAGTAGAATCAGGCCGTCAGGTAACCGTTGCGCCGTTAACGACAGAATATGTGAGCGACCATCAATCACGAGTGTCACTTCGTTATCCGTAAATCCCTGCCCGGCATTAAGGCTTTCACGCATCAGGACGATGTTGAGTGAAAAATAGCTCAGCAGTTCCGGCAACGGCGTGCCGAATAATTTACGCGAACTTTGCGCCAGTAGCTGTTGTGCGGCCGGATTGGCGTAATGCACCGCCAGCTCATCATCAACCAGCAAGATACTGTTGATTAAAGAATTGAGGATCTGCCCAGCATCGGGCAACGAGCCACTCGCCATCTAGCAGTCTCCCAGGATTGCACTATTTTAGTGCAGTATAGCGTTTTATGGGTAAAAAAGGCCGGCATTCAGGTTGTTGGCGGAGAAAAAAGCCCATCCGAAGATGGGCTGAAAGTTTCCACGGCAACAATAAAACGACTTATTAAACGCTGTAGTACAGCTCGAACTCTACCGGGTGCGGAGTCATGCGTACGCGGTCGTTTTCTTCGATACGCAGTGCGATGTAAGCATCGATAGCGTCGTCGGTGAATACGCCACCCGCAGTCAGGAACTCGCGGTCTTCGTTCAGAGCGTTCAGTGCTTCTTCCAGAGAACCAGCAACCTGTGGGATCTCTTTCGCTTCTTCCGGTGGCAGGTCATACAGGTTTTTGTCCATGGCTTCGCCCGGGTGGATTTTGTTCTTGATACCATCAAGACCAGCCATCAGCAGCGCTGCGAAGCACAGGTACGGGTTGGCAGCTGGGTCCGGGAAGCGCACTTCGATACGACGTGCTTTCGGGGACGCAACCACTGGAATACGGATGGATGCAGAACGGTTACGCGCAGAGTAAGCCAGCATAACCGGTGCTTCGTAACCCGGGACCAGACGCTTGTAGGAGTTGGTGGTCGGGTTAGCCAGGGCGTTGATTGCTTTAGCGTGTTTAATAACACCGCCGATGTAGAACAGCGCCTGCTCAGACAGACCCGCATATTTGTCGCCAGAGAACAGGTTTACGCCATTCTTGGACAGAGACATGTGGCAGTGCATACCGGAACCGTTATCACCGAACATCGGTTTCGGCATAAAGGTTGCGGTTTTACCGAAGCGGTGAGCAACGTTGTGAACCACATATTTGTAGATCTGAATTTCGTCCGCTTTCTTGGTCATAGTGTTGAAGCGGGTAGCGATTTCGTTCTGACCAGCAGTTGCCACTTCGTGGTGATGCGCTTCAACAACAAGGCCCATCTCTTCCATGATCAGACACATGGTAGAACGGATGTCCTGTGAAGAATCGACCGGAGGAACCGGGAAGTAACCGCCTTTCACGCCAGGACGGTGGCCTTTGTTGCCGCCTTCGTATTTGGTGGAGGAGTTCCATGCGCCTTCGATATCATCGATAGCAACGTGGGAACCGGAGATGGACGCACCAAAACGGATATCGTCGAACAGGAAGAATTCTGGCTCTGGCCCGAACAGAACGGTGTCAGCAAGACCCGTAGAACGCAGGTATTCTTCAGCGCGTTTAGCGATAGAACGTGGGTCACGATCGTAGCCCTGCAGGGTACCTGGTTCCAGGATGTCGCAGCGGATGATCAGAGTCGGTTCTTCGTAGAACGGGTCAATGAGAGCGGTAGATGCGTCCGGCATCAGAACCATGTCAGATTCGTTAATGCCTTTCCAGCCACCAATCGAGGAGCCGTCAAACATTTTGCCTTCTTCAAAGAATTCGGCATTAACCTGATGAGCCGGAATGGTGACGTGCTGTTCTTTACCTTTGGTATCGGTGAAGCGCAAATCAACAAATTTCACTTCGTGCTCATTCAGCATCGTCAATACGTGTTCAGCGGACATACTTAAACTCTCCCGGATTTATCATTGTCGTCGTGGTAACGAGGTCTGCAAATACTGCGTCAATCTGGCGTTGTTGCCATAAATTTTATAAAGCGAAATCTATGCCAACTTTTAAATGTCACTAAAAAGGCGCTATTATGCGCACCATAGTGCAAACGGGCTGCACCATGATGGTTATATTGCACCAGTATAGTGCCTTGGTGTGAACATTGAGCACCATGTTGGTGCAATTTTCATTAAAGTGCCCCTGTTTCGCTTCGTGAAAGTGATCACAAAGCATCTCTGCAATACTTGTTTGCGGAGGATGTTTGTGATCCTGTTTTGTAGTGCGATTAATCCGTGTACAATAACGCGCTATTTCTAAATGCCTGAGGCAAAGTTGTGATCGAAAATCTGCGTAATATCGCCATCATCGCGCACGTTGACCATGGTAAAACTACCCTGGTTGATAAGCTGCTGCAGCAATCTGGTACCTTCAGTAACGAACGTGCTGAAGCCACCGAACGCGTGATGGACTCCAATGATTTGGAGAAAGAGCGTGGGATTACCATCCTCGCTAAAAACACCGCTATCAAATGGAATGACTACCGTATCAACATCGTTGATACCCCGGGTCACGCCGACTTCGGTGGTGAAGTTGAACGTGTAATGTCCATGGTAGACTCCGTACTGCTGGTTGTTGACGCAATGGATGGCCCAATGCCGCAGACTCGCTTCGTAACCAAAAAGGCATTTGCCCATGGTTTGAAGCCAATCGTGGTTATCAACAAAGTTGACCGTCCTGGCGCGCGTCCTGACTGGGTTGTCGATCAGGTATTTGACCTGTTCGTAAACCTGGATGCGACCGACGAGCAGCTCGATTTCCCAATCATCTATGCATCCGCATTGATGGGTATCGCTGGTAACGATCACAATGAGATGGCGGAAGACATGACCCCGCTGTACCAGGCGATTGTTGACCACGTACCAGCGCCGAACGTTGACCTGGATGGTCCGTTCCAGATGCAGATCTCTCAGCTCGACTACAACAACTACGTTGGTGTTATCGGCATCGGTCGTATCAAGCGCGGTAAAGTTAAACCTAACCAGCAGATCACTCTGATCGACAGCGAAGGTAAAACGCGTAACGGTAAAGTCGGTAAGGTACTGACTCACCTCGGTCTGGAACGTATTGAGTCCACCGAAGCCGAAGCGGGCGACATCATCGCTATCACCGGTCTGGGCGAACTGAACATTTCCGATACGCTTTGCGATACGCAGAACGTAGAAGCTCTGCCGGCACTGTCCGTCGATGAGCCGACCGTAACCATGTTCTTCAACGTCAACACCTCTCCGTTCTGTGGTAAAGAAGGTAAGTTCGTTACTTCTCGTCAGATCCTTGAGCGTCTGAACAAAGAACTGGTACACAACGTTGCACTGCGCGTTGAAGAAACCGAAGACTCCGATGCGTTCCGCGTATCCGGTCGTGGTGAGTTGCACCTGTCTGTTCTTATCGAAAACATGCGTCGTGAAGGCTTCGAACTGGCTGTGTCCCGTCCGAAAGTAATCAACCGCTTGATTGACGGCCGCATGCAAGAGCCGTTCGAGAACGTGACGCTGGATATCGAAGAACAGCACCAGGGTTCTGTGATGCAGGCTATGGGTGAGCGTAAGGGCGATGTCAAAGACATGATCCCTGATGGCAAAGGCCGTATCCGTCTGGACTACCTGATCCCTGCACGTGGCCTGATCGGCTTCCGTACTGAGTTCATGACCATGACCTCCGGTACCGGTCTGCTGTACTCCACCTTCAGCCACTACGACGACGTGCGTCCGGGCGAAATCGGCCAGCGTAACAACGGCGTGCTGATCTCCAACGGCCAGGGTAAAGCAGTTGCGTTTGCACTGTTCAGCCTGCAGGACCGCGGTAAGCTGTTCCTGGGTCACGGTGCAGAAGTTTATGAAGGCCAGATCATCGGTATTCACAGCCGTTCTAACGACCTGACTGTAAACTGCCTGACCGGTAAGAAACTGACCAACATGCGTGCGTCTGGTACAGACGAAGCAACGGTTCTGGTTCCACCGATCAAGATGACTCTGGAACAGGCTCTGGAGTTTATCGATGACGACGAACTGGTAGAAGTTACCCCTACCTCCGTGCGTATTCGTAAACGCCACCTGACCGAAAACGACCGCAAACGCGCTGGTCGTGGACCGAAAGAAGCGTAAGCAACGCGGTCTGATGTGTGAAACCCCGGAAGAGTGAAAACTCGCCGGGGTTTTTTATTAGTCCATTAGTTAATTTTTTATGATTAATAGTGATCACGAGCACTTACTTTTACAGAAATTTGTTTAGGATGGCGTTATCTCTGCCGTATTTTATTTTGAGTTATTCATTTAATAAATATATATGAACTTACAACCCCTAAAATAAAAACATGTCATAATTTTTAGCGAGTTCCTTATTTAATACAGGATGTATAATATGCGGCACTGTGCTTGTTATTTTTTAATGGCTTGTTTAAGTTTGTTCTCAATAAAAATTTTTGCTGATACAGGGTATAGTCGGAAAATCATAGAGCCAGATCATGTTAATCTTAGTACGCAGGATTTTCTGATGTACTATAACAATGGCTCACCAGAGGAAAAAGAAACCACATTAATGTATGTACTGGGTGTGGCTGATGCAACAGAAGGGAGGATATGGTGTAAGTATAAAAACGTTGACAAAACAATTCTATATTCCTCTGTGCTTAATTATGTCAGTCAGCAATCCGGAAAAAGTAAAAATGTAAGAGCGTCAACGCTCATTACAATGGCTTTAGTCAATGCATCCCCCTGTCAAAACATCCTGTCGCAGGAAAGAAAAACCGACCAGCTATCTTCAGTTTTGCACCTAACACCTGATGTGTTTAATCTGAGCGCAAATGATTTCTTTCGCTTCTGGCGATCTGATAATAAACAGGATGAATATAATGCAAAAATATACCTGCTTGGCATTAAGGATTACTCTGAAGGTAAGGTCTGGTGCGGATATAAAAAAATAAAAAATGTTACTCTTGATGAGGTTGTTTTCTGGAGTTTTAAAAAACTATCACCGGAAAAACTTAATGAACGTGCAGCGGTCATTGTACTGAATAAGTTGAAAAATTACCCATGTAAAAAAGAGAAATAACATGAGACCTTTATACTCTGTACTTAAAAAATTTCATTACTCAGCGAAGGTTGTTTCTGGTGAGGATCTTTACGATGACTTAGGTCATAATTATCAGGTACTTCAACAGCAAGATATTGGATATGTAAACACATGTGCTACCCGCATGAGCCTGGCATTGCTCAAATCAGGTGTTAAGCATGCCGGACGACTGACCATCAGAAAAGGTAATCTGAAAGGAAAAAAAATAGAAACAGGTGCAAAATTACTTGCCGATCAACTCTCTTACGCAGGGGCCTTTGGAAAACCTATTATCTGGCATGACTCTGAAAAGTTCAGGAAGGAATTAGGTAGCAGGAAAGGTGTGGTTTTTTTCTGGAAAATTACTGGCTATGGCGGTGGGCATATTGATCTTATCGAACTCTCCTCCGCAGGTTTTACTTGCAATTCAGACTGTTTTTTTAACTGTAAAGAAATATGGTTCTGGGAGTTGAAATAATAAATGTTGTGCAGAGAGTGATGACCATAACATGGTCGATATTCACAATAATAGCGATTGGTAGTACTCCATTTCGTAGTGGTCTACCAGAAAATCAGCTATTGCTGGCGTGTTGTTACAATGGTTGAGCATGTCGCCCGGTCATTACTGAATCATCAACATCTGCGCATTATTACCAATAGCTTACGTGTGGCGCATATTTTGTATAAGAATCCGCAGTTTGAAGTGATGGTTCCTGGCGGAACGCTGCGGGCGCACAATGGCGGTATCATAGGTCAGGCGGCGACTCATTTTGTGGAGGGATTCCGGGCCGATTATCTGGTAACCAGCGCTGGAGACATTGAACACGACGGCGCACTCCTGGAGTTTGATGTGAATGAAGCTGCTGTCGTTAAAGCGATGATGGCCCATTCGAGGCAAATTTTACTGGCTTCCGATCACACTAAATTCCATGCCTCTGCAGCCGTTGAGATTGGCACTATCAGCCAGATTACCGCTTTGTTCAGTGACAAAACGCCCCGACATCGATCAATCAGGTGTTGAAAAGTCACCAGATAGAAATGAACCACATTGCTGTTGAGCAGGTCGCTTCTGAAGCAAGCGTTTGATAGACAGTTGTACTGCAAAGTATTTATCCCTCGAATAACCTTCCTTTCGCTCGCGTGAGTGGGTGAACTATTCAACCTCTGACTTTCCCGCTACAGTTAACTTTCCACGGCAAACAAGGAGAGGGAAATGCTCTATATCTTTGATTTGGGTAATGTGATTGTTGATATCGACTTCAATCGGGTACTGGGCGCATGGAGCGATTTCAGCCGCGTGCCGTTGGCGTCACTGAAGCAGAGCTTCAATATGGGTGAGCCGTTTCGCCAGCACGAGCGGGGTGAGCTCAGCGATGAAGACTTCGCCAAAGCGTTATGTGAAGAGATGGAATTGCCGCTCAGCTATGAGCAGTTTGCGACGGGCTGGCAGGCGGTCTTTGTCTCACTGCGCAAAGAGGTGATAACCATCATGCAGCAACTGCGCGAGCAGGGGCACCGCGTCGTCGTGCTTTCCAACACCAACCGCCTGCACACCACATTCTGGCCCGATCAATATCCTGAAATTCATGCTGCTGCTGACCATGTTTATCTTTCCCAGGAGATGGGGATGCGTAAACCGGAAGCGAGGATTTATCAGCAAGTGCTGGCACTTGAAGGGTTTAGCGCGGCGGATGCGGTCTTCTTTGATGACAATGCTGACAATATAGAAGGGGCCAATCGGTTAGGGATCACCAGTATACTGGTGACGGGTAAAAACACCCTTCCTGACTATTTCGTGAAGCAGTTATGTTAAAAATTTTCCGTCATAAAGCAAAACACCACACGCGGCCACTCTGGGCGTGGATCAAACTGCTCTGGCAGCGTATCGATGAAGACCATATGACGACGTTGGCGGGCAATCTCGCCTACGTCTCGTTGCTTTCACTGGTGCCGCTGGTGGCGGTGATTTTCGCCTTGTTCTCCGCGTTTCCTATGTTTGCTGATGTCAGCATCCAGTTGCGTCACTTTGTATTTGCCAATTTCATCCCGACCACGGGTGACGTGATTCAAAACTATATTGAGCAGTTTGTCGCAAACTCCAGCAAGATGACGGCGGTAGGGGCCTGTGGTCTGGTTATCACTTCGCTCTTGCTGATGTATTCCATCGACAGTGCGCTGAACGCCATCTGGCGCAGTACCCGTGTGCGTCCACGCGTCTATTCCTTTGCGGTTTACTGGATGATTTTGACACTGGGGCCATTGCTGGCCGGTGCGAGTCTGGCTATCAGTTCATATTTGCTGTCGCTACGTTGGGCCAGTGACCTCAATACGGTCATTGATGATGTGCTGCGCATCTTCCCGTTGATTTTATCGTGGCTCTCATTTTGGCTGCTTTACAGTATTGTGCCGACCACCCGGGTGCCCAATCGTGATGCTATTGTCGGTGCTTTTGTCGCCGCAGTGCTCTTTGAAGCGGGTAAAAAAGGGTTCGCGCTTTATATCACCACATTTCCATCTTATCAGCTCATCTATGGCGTGCTGGCTGTCATCCCTATCCTGTTTCTTTGGGTCTACTGGACCTGGTGTATCGTCTTGCTTGGTGCGGAAATAACTGTCACTCTCGGAGAATACCGAAAACTAAAAACCGCAGCAGAACAAGAAGAAGCAGACCAACCATGATTGCATTGATTCAACGCGTATCCCAGGCCAGCGTGTCCGTGGCGGGGGAAGTGACGGGTGAAATTGGCCCGGGACTTTTGGTGTTGTTAGGTGTCGAAAGGGAAGATGACGAGCAAAAAGCGAATCGCCTGTGCGAGCGCGTGCTGGGTTATCGTATTTTCAGCGATGCTGACGGCAAGATGAACCTCAATGTTCAACAATCCGGTGGTAGTGTGCTGGTCGTATCACAATTTACGCTGGCGGCGGATACCGAGCGCGGTATGCGCCCGGGTTTTTCCAGAGGGGCTGCGCCGGAAAAGGCCGAAGCGCTGTATGACTACTTCGTTAGCCGCTGTCGCAGTCAGCAAATGGAAACAAAAACCGGGCGATTCGCCGCAGATATGCAGGTTTCACTGGTCAACGACGGCCCCGTAACGTTCTGGTTGCAAGTATGAGCCAGCTTGCGGTGTTGCCCCGGGTCACAAGAGAGAATACAGCTATGTATCACCTTCGCGTACCGCAAACAGAAGAAGAGCTTGAGCTTTACTACCAGTTCCGTTGGGAGATGCTGCGCAAGCCGCTGCATCAACCGAAAGGCTCCGAACGTGATGCCTGGGATGCCATGGCCCATCATCAAATGGTTGTGGATGAAGAGGGTGAGCTGGTGGCCGTTGGTCGGCTCTATATCAATGCAGATAACGAAGCGTCGATTCGTTTCATGGCTGTACACCCCTCCGTGCAGGACAAAGGCTTAGGGACATTGATGGCAATGACCCTCGAGTCTGTTGCTCGTCAGGAAGGAGTGAAGCGCGTCACTTGTAGCGCCCGTGAAGATGCGGTGGAGTTCTTCGCCAAACTGGGGTTCGTCAACGAAGGTGAAATAACCGCGCCGCAAACCACGCCGGTACGCCACTTTCTAATGATCAAACCTGTCGCCACGCTGGATGACATTTTGCACCGCGGCGACTGGTGCGGGCAGTTACAGCAGGCGTGGTATCAGCACATTCCGCTCAGCGAAAAAATGGGTGTGCGCATTCAGCAGTACACCGGACAGAAATTTATCACCACCATGCCGGAAACCGGCAACCAGAATCCGCACCATACGCTTTTCGCCGGCAGTCTGTTTTCGCTAGCGACACTCACCGGCTGGGGGCTTATCTGGCTGATGCTACGCGAGCGTCATCTTGGCGGGACCATTATTCTTGCTGATGCACATATTCGTTACAGCACGCCCATAACCGGTAAGCCAAGTGCAATCGCCGATCTGGGCTCGCTGAGCGGTGACCTCGACAGACTGGCCCGCGGACGCAAAGCGCGAGTACAACTGCAAGTTGAGCTGTTTGGCGAAGATGTGCAGGGGGCCGTGTTTGAAGCAGTGTATATCGTTCTTCCCGCCAAACCCTTTGGGGCCTATGAAGAAGGCGGCAACGAAGAAGAGTGATAACAGAGTCCGGCGAAAGCCGGACTTTGTTTATCTGAGCATACTTAAACCGCTAATCGCCCGGCTACATCCCGTATCACCCCGCGTGCCGCCTGACTGATCCCTGCCAACTGGAAGAAGCCGTGTATCACGCCGAGATGATGCTGGCAGGTACACTCTACGCCTTGTTCGATTAGCCGCTGATACAACGCTTCGCCTTCGTCGCTGAGTGGATCAAATTCCGCAGTGATGACGTGGGTGGGTGGAAGGCCATGGAAATCATCCCGCCAAAGCGGGCTGGCCTCCGGGTGCATGGGATCAGTGTCACCGAGATACATTTCGTAGCCGCTCAGGAGTGCATCTCGGGTGATTACGTAGTCCACACCATTGCTGACATAGCTTTCAAAATAGGCCGTTGCGTCCAGCATCGGGTAAATAAGTATGAGCTGAGCGGGTAGCCATATATCTGCGGCTTTTAACCGAAGCGCGGTAACCAGTGCCAGATGCCCGCCCGCGCTGTCGCCCGCCAGCGTGATCTTTTGGCGATCTACACCAAGCTGGGCAGCGTGCTGCCAGACAATGTCCGCTCCTCTCAGTGCGTCATCATGTGCAGCCGGAAACTGATGTTCTGGTGCAAGTCGATACTGCACCGCAATCACCCGACAGCCACTGTAAAAGGCGAGCTGGCGGAGTTGTTTATCGTGAGTCGCAAATTCACCGCTGATAAAGCACCCGCCGTGGTAGTAAATCAACGTCGGTAATGCGCCTGTCGCATCCAGGGGAGAGAAGATGCGAAATGTCATACCCTCAAGGTTGATATCCTTAACGCTCACCCGGGGTTCTGTCTCACCGGCTAACACCACGCTGGCAAGGTAGCCCGCCCTCCGGTCATCAATACTCTTATCTCGCGATGAAGGCCGCCCGGCGGCGATAAAATCCTTTACCAGTTCTGCAATACCCTTTTCCAGCGCCATGTTTCACATCTCTTTCTGTATGGATATACAGTGTTATAACCTGGAAAAACGCAGAGGGAAATGGGGATTTTGAGAGGATGGCACAATCTGGAAAGCGGCTCGCAAAGATGAAATGAAGGGAAAGACATCACTTACCCTCCTCAACATGCGATCAGCCTGATTACCTGGATGGAGGTGATGGTGGGGGCGAAAAAGTATCAGCAGGAACAGCGGACGCGAAATGCGTTGAATGCCTTCGAAGTCATCGATATTACGCAGGAAATTGCTAAGCGGAGCGTCAACTTACGTCAGGAATATGGCATCAAGCTACCTGATGCCATCATTCTGGCTACGGCACAAATTCAGCGCCGGGAGTTAGTGACGCGTAATACGAAAGATTTTGCCGGTATACCGGGAGTCGTCACACCTTATCAACTATAGCCGGGCGCAATCGCGGCCCGGTACAGGTAACGTGGCTACTGTCCTTCACCAGGGAACAGGAACGGGTTAATAGAGCTGCGGGCAAAGCCTTCTTGCTCCATGCGCGCATCAAGCACCAGCGACGATAAATCGTCCGCAACGGCTTCCACATTCGGGTCTTTTTCCTGATACAGAATTTTCAGGTAAGTGCCGCAGTCGCCACAGCTTTCTGTTTTGATTGCCGCTTGTTCGCTGTCCAGAGACCAGTAATGCAAATCGCGCGTTTGCTCGCAGTTACTGCACTTGATGCGCACCACGTGCCACTCGGTCTCGCACAAATTGCAGTGCAGATAGCGTAAGCCCTGAGTGGAGCCAATGTGCACCATGCTGGCAACCGGCATGGAGCCGCATACCGGGCAAAACTGACGTTGTTCGCCATATTCTGCGCGGGCTTTGCCAGGAATAAGGCTGGCCATCTGAGCCCAGTAGAGCGACAGTGCGGCCCAGATAAACGGCGCTTTGTCGCTACTCACGGAGCCAAAGTCGGAGGCAAAGAGCGCACTCGCCATTTGCTCAAGCTCATTTTCAGATGACTTTTCCAGATTCTCAATGACGGACAGCGCCGGGCCACTCATTTCAGGCTTCAGCTCAGCGATCAACGAGAGCAGCAACCGCTGCCAGTGTTTATCGCGCGGCAGCACGTGAATATCCAGTGGTGGCTTGCCCTGGTCGTTGGCCTCTTTGATGCGTGCGGTCAAATCCATCTGCAGCGGATGGTCGTATAGCACCACTTCCTGCGCATGGGCGATCAGGGCCGCGAAGCGCAGATAGTCACCCAACGGATTATTTTCAGCCAGTTCGCGCAGGCGTTCTGCACGACGGTTATAGAGATTTTTCAGCCTGGGGAATAATAACGGCGGAATCACTTCCGCCGTGCGTTTATCGCTCTTCTCCAGCTCATCTTGCGGGATTATGCGAATACTCATTCAGTCGTATTTTCCTTTTTCTGGCGGACTTCCCGGTACCAGCGTGGGTGATGTTTTTTCGCCCACGTGCTGGTGACCCAGCCTTCCACCATGGCGGTAATCGTGCCTTTAACCCAAAGGGCGGCGTAGATATGCACCATAATAACCACAATTAACCCGACTGCGGCAAACGAATGCAGCATGATGGCAAATCGGATAACCGGAATTGAGAACGCAGGTGCAAAGTACGGACGCCACATGATGATGCCACTCACCAGCAGCAGTACCAACAGGATAATCGCCGCCCAGAAGACACACTTCTGACCGAAATTATAGCGCCCGGTGTCACCCACTTCCTCGTTAACGACGATCTTATGAATATTCTTCGCCCAAAAGATATCATCCCGATTGATTAGGTTATGGTGCCAGTAGCGGAAAAACATGATGATGAACGAGGCGAACATCACCACGCCGACGAACGGATGCAGAATGCGCGCTAGCTGTGGCGTGCCAAGAATATGCATCAGCCAGTTAAAGGAAGGGAAGAAGAACCCCAGTCCGCTCACCGCCGCCAGCACGAAGCAGAAGGCGGTGACCCAGTGGTTGATGCGTTCCGGCGCCGTGTAGCGCACGATGGTGTCACGTCTTTTCATTTGCGCACCTCGTCTTTCTCTTCGTGCAGGTTATCGTCTTCTTCCTCTGCCCGGTTCGGACCGACACCGACGTAGTGGAAGATACTTGCTGCAAACGTTGCGGCAAAGCCAACGGCAGCCAGTGGTTTCCAGATACCTTTCCAGAACTTCACCGTTGCACTGATTTCCGGGTTTTCCGGCAGACCGTGATACAGCGTTGGTTTGTCCGCATGGTGCAGCACGTACATGACATGTGTACCGCCAACACCGGCTGGATCGTACAGACCTGCGTTGTCATAACCTCGGGTTTTCAGTTCGGCAACGCGCTCACCTGCCAGCTCCTTCATGTCCTCTTTCGAACCGAAGTGGATAGCGCCAGTCGGGCAGGTTTTTACGCAGGCAGGTTCCTGGCCGACAGTCACACGGTCTACGCACAGCGTACATTTGTAGACGCGGTTGTCTTCCGGGTTCAGGCGTGGAACGTCGAACGGACAACCGGCGATGCAGTAGCCACAGCCGATACACTGTTCTGACTGGAAGTCGACAATCCCATTGGCATACTGAATGATAGCCCCTTCTGACGGACAGGCTTTCAGACAGCCAGGATCGGCACAGTGCATGCAGCCATCTTTGCGGATGAGCCACTCCAGTTTGTCGTTTTGTTCCACTTCCGAGAAGCGCATCACCGTCCATGATTTTGCGGTGAGATCGGCAGGGTTATCGTAAACCCCGACGTTATGTCCCACTTCATCACGGATGTCATTCCACTCTGAACATGCCACCTGGCAGGCCTTACAGCCGATGCAGGTGGTCACGTCGATGAGCTTTGCCACTTCCAGTTGATGATCCCGCGCCTGTGGCGCGGGGGTGAAACCGTTAGTCGCGGAACGACGGATAATGTCTTGCGATTGATAAGCCATAAGTCGTCTCCGTTACACCTTTTCCACATTCACCAGGAACGCTTTAAATTCCGGCGTCTGGGTGTTTGCGTCACCGACAAACGGGGTCAGGGTGTTAGCGATAAAGCCTTTCTTCGCCACGCCTTCATAACCCCAGTGAATAGGAATGCCGATGGTATCCACATCCTGCCCATGCACTTTCAGCGTGCGAATACGTTTAGTCACCACGGCCTTGGCTTTAATGTAGCCACGGTTAGAGGAGACTTTTACGGTGTCGCCCTGCACGATACCCAGTTTACCCGCCAGTTTTTCCCCGATCTCCACGAACTGTTCTGGCTGCGCAATGGCATTAAGCAATGCGTGTTTGGTCCAGTAGTGGAAATGTTCGGTCAGACGATAGGTTGTACCGACATACGGGAACTTGTCCGCTTTGCCCATTTGCTCCAGATCGTCCTTGAAGACACGAGCGGCAGGATTCGAGACAACGTTTGGATGCAGCGGGTTCGTACCGAGTGGCGTTTCAAACGGCTCATAATGTTCCGGGAATGGCCCTTCAGCCATCTTATCGGTGGCGAACAGACGTCCCATGCCTTCTGGCTGCATGATAAACGGTCCAACATCGCTGCCTGGTGCCGCAGTGCTGTAATCCGGAACATCCATTCCACTCCACTTCGCCCCGTCCCATTTCAGGAGCTGGCGTTTTGGATCCCAGGGTTTGCCCTGCGGATCAGCAGAGGCACGGTTATAGAGAATGCGGCGGTTCAACGGCCATGCCCATGCCCACCCCAGTGTGTTACCGAGGCCTGACGGATCGGCGTTATCGCGGCGCGCCATCTGGTTGCCTTCCGGCGTCCAGCTTCCGGCGAAAATCCAGCAGCCGCTGGAGGTGGTACCGTCATCACGCAACTGGGCGAACGAACTGAGCTGTTGGCCTTTTTTCACGATCACTGCCCCCGTTGCCGGGTCGATAAGATCGGCCAGTGCCTTACCGTTACTCTCCATCGCCACTTCTTCTGAAGCCGGTTCGTGTGGGGTGGCGTAGTTCCAGGTCATGTTCAGGACCTGTTCCGGGTTCGCGCCGCCTTCTTCGGCGTACATTTTGCGCAGGCGTAAGAAGATACCCGCCAGAATCTCGCCGTCCGTTACCGCATCACCTGGCGCATCCTGACCTTTCCAGTGCCACTGCAGCCAGCGACCGGAGTTAACGATAGAACCGTTTTCTTCGGCAAAGCAGGTACAGGGCAGACGGAAGACTTCGGTCTGGATTTTCGATGAGTCCACATCGTTCGACTCACCGTGGTTTTGCCAGAAGGTGGAGGTCTCGGTGTTGAGTGGATCGATGGTCACCAGGAATTTCAGTTTCGACAGCGCCGCCACGACCTTGTTCTTGTTCGGGAACGACGCTACCGGGTTAAAGCCCTGGCAGAGATAACCGTTTACCTGACCTTTGTACATCATGTCGAAATACTGCAGGACGTCGTAACCTTTGTCCCATTTCGGCAACCAGTCGAAGCCCCAGTCATTCTCCTTCGTGGCTTTGTCGCCATAGAAGGCCTTCATAAGAGAGACGAAGAATTTCGGGTAGTTGCCCCAGTAGTTGACCTGTCCCTCAAGTAGCGGTTTAGGCGTGTTTGCGGTCAGATAGGTCTGAAGATCGGCCTGTTTTTCGCTTGGCAGCGTCATGTAGCCGGTCAGACTCTGCGACAACAGCCCTAAGTCGGTCAGGCCCTGAATGTTGGAGTGACCACGTAGTGCGTTCACGCCACCACCTGCCATTCCCATGTTGCCGAGCAACAACTGAATCATCGCCATGGTGCGGATGTTTTGTGCACCAATGGAGTGCTGTGTCCAGCCGAGGGCATAGAGGAACGATGCGGTTTTGTCGTGGGCGCTGGTTTCTGCGATGTATTCACAGACTTTCAGGAAGTCGGCTTTTGGTGTACCACAGATGTTTTCGACCACATCTGGTGTGTAACGAGAAACGTGCTCTTTCAGCAGATTCCATACACAACGCGGATGGGTGAGGGTGGTATCGCGTTTGGCAAAGCCTTTATCATCCAGCTCGTAGTTCCAGCTGGTCTTGTCATATTTACGCTTGTCTGCGTCATAACCCGTGAACAGGCCATCTTCGAAGCCAAAGTCCTCACGCACGATCAGGCTGGCGTTGGTGTAAGCCTCGGTGTATTCACGGTTGTATTTTTCGTTGGTCAGCAGGTAGAGCAGCACGCCGGACAGGAAGGCAATGTCCGTCCCGGAACGAATAGGCGTGTAAAAGTCCGCGACCGAAGCGGTTCGCGTAAAACGAGGATCTATAACGATTAACTTGGCGCCATTATGGATTTTAGCTTCCATCGCCCAGCGGAATCCCACCGGATGCGCTTCAGCCGCATTCCCACCCATCACAACGATGAGGTTGGCGTTTTTCATATCTACCCAGTGGTTGGTCATCGCACCGCGACCAAATGTTGGAGCAAGACTTGCTACCGTTGGTCCGTGTCAGACACGCGCCTGGTTATCCACGGCAAGCATGCCGAGGGCGCGGGTAAATTTCTGGGTTAAATAGCCGGTTTCATTACTGGAGGCAGAAGCGCACAGCATCCCGGTGGAGAGCCAGCGGTTGACGGTCGTGCCTTCCGCATTTTGCGCAATGTAGTTAGCATCGCGGTCTTGCTTGATAAGTTTGGCAATGCGATCAAACGCATCATCCCACGTGATTTGCTGCCATTTATCGGAGCCAGGTGCACGATATTCGGGGTATTTCAGGCGGCTTTCGGAGTGGACAAAATCCAGCAGACCCGCGCCTTTCGGGCAGAGTGCCCCACGGTTTACCGGGTGGTCCGGATCGCCTTCGATATGGATAATAGATGCTTTGGCGTTTTTCGCACCGTCACCGAGGCTGTACATTAATAGCCCACAGCCAACGGAACAGTATGTGCAGGTGTTTCGAGTTTCACGGGTGCGCAGTAGTTTATATTGCCGCGTTTCCGCCAGCGCCACGCCTGGAGCAAAGCCCAGTGCTGCTGCTGTCGTACCTGCCATACCGCCAGCGCAGATCTTAAAGAACTGCCTTCTGCTGACCTGCATGGTTTACTCCTTGTTTCGACATTGTCACGAGGTTTTTTATTTACTTTGCGGTCGCCGCCGCAAAGGTTCAAAATCGATGCAAATCCCCTTGCACAAAAGGGGTATAACTCAGAATACCATATTGTTTGTCACCCTGTTCTAATTCGGTTAATACAACGTGAACAAAACCCATACTCAGCAACTTGAAAATGCTACTCAGATCCCAGGTTCACGGCAGATTACGCTGTGGCGACGCGATGATCTGCAAAACTCCCACCCCGATATCCTGGCGGAAGAGGTGCCAGTAGCACTGGTCTATAACGGTATTTCGCACGTCGTCATGATGGCTTCCCCCAAAGACCTGGAGTGGTTTGCCGTCGGGTTTTCCTTATCCGAAGGGATTATAGAAACCGCTTCAGAAATCTACGCAATGGAAGTCGTGCCCTCCTGCAATGGACTCGAAGTGCAAATCGAACTGTCCAGTCGTCGGTTTATGGGGCTGAAAGAGCGTCGCCGTGCGCTGGCCGGGAGAACCGGTTGCGGTGTATGTGGTGTCGAGCAATTGAACGACATTGGTAAACCCATAGCGCCTCTCCCGTTTACGCAGACATTTAATCTGGCGAACCTTGATCAGGCGCTCCACCATCTGACGGATTTTCAACCCATCGGAAAGCTAACGGGATGTACACACGCCGCAGCCTGGATGCTGCCATCCGGTGAGCTGCCTGGAGGACATGAAGATGTGGGCCGCCATGTGGCGCTGGACAAATTGTTAGGACACCGCGCGAATGAAGGTGAACTCTGGCAGTCCGGTGCAGCGCTGGTTTCCAGCCGGGCAAGCTACGAAATGGTGCAGAAATCCGCGATGTGCGGTGTAGAGATCCTGTTTGCCGTCTCCGCCGCGACCACGCTGGCCGTTGAGGTTGCCGAGCGCTGCAACCTGACGCTGGTGGGGTTTTGCAAACCCGGCAGAGCCACCATTTACACGCATCCGCAGCGTTTAATTGCTGGTTGATTTGTTAATCAAAAATTTTGACAAATAAAAGCAAATCCTTCCGCTTTTTGTTGATGGGGTTCAGGTCTAATATCTACTTCATCGAGGCACAGTGCCTCACCCCAACAAACATTGAGAAGGATTTACATCATGAAAAACATCAAAACTTTCGTTGCAGTTATCGCACTGGCTACTTCTTTCGGTTCTTTCGCTGCTCAAACTGTTACCGCAACCTCCACGACTATGGACGGTGCTGAAGCTAAAATCGCCGCTCAGGCACAGCAGGCTGGTGCGTCTTACCACATCACTGAAGCTTTCACCGGTGACCGTGTACACATGACCGCACAGCTAACCAAATAAGCCAAACAAGCAGTACAGTCGAAAGAGCGCCTACGGGCGCTTTTTTCGTTTCTGAATGACCTGAAGCTTGCTCAATTTCTTAAACAGGAATGGTTCTTAAGGTATTGATAATTTCAGGCTGTTTTTCCAAAAGAAACAGAAGCTTCAATGCAATACCAGATGGCACTCTACGCTGCTGTTCCCAACTGCGAACAAGATCGACACTCAGACCAATCGCATCCGCGAATTCAGCTTGCTTCATGCCTGCACTTTTTCGAATCGCTTTAACATCAGGCAAGATATGGCGGTGGATATTCTCGGATGCCGGAACCATCTGACCTTTCTCGATGGCCACCATCTCTTCCAGACTGGTCACAAGATCAGCAAACAATGCTTTATCCATTTTTATTTCCTCATAAGGAAGGGTGGGCACCCTCAGGGTTACGCCCCTTATTCCCACTGCTGAGACAGCGTCTTCAATATTGCTTTCTCAGACTCGTTTAAATCATCTTTTACATTCTTCGGATAAATGAGTATCAGGTAAATTCGTTCACTCGCTAATTTAACGTAGTAAATAATCCTTACACCACCTCGCTTTCCCATACCAGGACGGCTCCAGCGGAGCTTTTTGCATCCACCTGTGTGTCCAATCACATCACCCCGTTCATATACATTCAACAAATAGCTCTGAAGTTCCTGAAATTCATCGTCTTCCATCAGGACTCGACGCGCTTTGCTGAATGTCGGGGTCTCTACAAATTCCATGTAGTTCATCCGTTCACTCCTGGTGCTCCTTCAAATATTATATTAGTACATGGTACGAATATCTATGTAAAGTTAGTACGGAGTACGATTTAGGATCTCCCTCACTCTTAAGCGCGACTCAGTCGCCAGCACGAACTCAGCCCACCCCGTTTTCGTAAATTCATCGTCGCAGAAACCGTGCATAAGCGACCGTATTTGACAGGTGGTTGCAGCCAGTCTGTTAGGCATTTTTGCTTCATGTTGTTCGTTCAATAAATTTGAAAGATAAATGCAAATCATTCCACTTTCTGTTGAGGGGGAACAGGTCTATTATTTATTTAATCGAGGCGCGGTGCCTCACTTAAACAAACTTACTGAAGGGTATACATCATGAAAAGCATCAAAACTTTTGTAGCAGTTATCGCTCTCGCAGCTTCTTTTGGTTCTTTCGCAGCACAGACAGTGACCGCAACTGACACCACTCTTTCCGGTGCAGAAGCCAAAATTGCCGCTAAAGCACAACTGGCCGGTGCATCATCTTACCAAATTACCGAAGCCTTCTCTGGCAACCAGGTCCACATGACCGCTGAACTGAGCAAATAAGATTCCCCGCTTTGCCGCTGTCCCTTGCTCTTCGGAGCGGGGACAGGTTCATTTCCCCCCCTCTGCATACCTTGTCTCCCCTTTATAGCGTTCCACTATGCCTCTTTGACGGCAAAAAATGCGCGTAAAGTCACAAATTCATTCTCCACTTATTCTTCCCCTCGGCGTTTTTTACTGTCCCTTGCTGTTTAATTTTTACATCCTTATAACTCAATGATTGGAAAGGAATTAATAAAAATAATGTGAGTGACCTCTCTTTCCGTTTATGTGATTTATATCGCAAATGTTGACCATTAAATATCGGTGTCAACGCTTTGCTATATTAAATTTATCCAGAAAATGTGACTTTCATTGCAAATATAAGGCTTGAAGTCAGGGAAAAATATTCCCACTGGCAGCCATTGAGGAGTTCGCGATGAAAATCGGAGTGGTCATTAGCGGTGGTGATGTTTCTGGCATTAATAACTTTATTTTCCAGATTGCACGACTGACTCAAGCTGAAATAACCCTCTTTAATGGAGGGATTCCTGGGCTGCTTGAAAAAAAGCACAATGAGATCGCCTGGTGTGATTTGGTCGATTTTTCTATCGCTTCGATTCCGATTATTACATCAGGAAGAACCACCCGAAAATTAGTGAGAAGTGAATATGAAGCCATAGCTAAAAAATTAAAGTCATTACGTATTGATGTATTAATTATGGCGGGGGGTGATGGTTCACTGCAATTTCTCAATACACTCAGTGAATTTGATGTGAATTGTTTTGGGGTGGGGATGACCATCGATAACGATGTTTATGGTAGTGATTATTCGATTGGTTTTTCTACCGCTTGTGAGCAAATTATCAAAGAAGTTTCGCGGCTGAGAAATACAGGGCGAGCACTACCCGGCCGTGTATTTATGGTGGAAGTTCTCGGCGGGTATTGTGGTGAACTCACGCTGCAATCCGCGATTAAAAGCAATGCTGATATCGCTCTGATCCCGGAATGCCAGATTCCGGCTGATGAGCTGGCAGAGCGTATTAAAACGCGCCTCGCCCGACAGAACAGCGTTGTTGTTCTCTGCTCTGAAGGCTATACACGCGAGTATTCACCGGGGTTCCAGGGGGCTATCGATACCATGATTAAGCAGCTTGAACCCCGCATTGGCGTGCGGATTCGTAAAACGATTATTGGCTACGGTTTACGTAACGGCGACCCTACCTGCGAGGAAATTTACCAGGGCACTATTATGGCCAGTGAAGTGGTTCGCTGTATTCAATCTGGCATGAGAAATAAAGCCATTATTATCAATTCAAGCAATAAACCAATTCCGATTGATCTTATTAGTATGAAAAAACGTCTGGTAGACACTGAAGGACACCCTTACAAACTGGCCAAACAACTCAATATTATTTGAGGAGATTTACATGCTTAAAGTTCTCTGCGTATGTGGCTGCGGCCTCGGCTCCAGCTTTGCGATCGAAATGAGCGCAAAGGCGGTACTGAAAAAACTAGAAATCCCGGCAAAAGTGGAACACACGACAGTTTCAGAAGCTGGTGCGTTTAAATCCGATATGATTTTGACCCAAAAAGTATTTGCCGACATTTTAACAGCAGATGCCAGTGAAGAAGAAATCAGGCGTGTTGTGGTGCTCAATAAATTAACGGATAAAGAAGAAATAGAGCAGAAAATTATCGCCTTTTTAAAACTCCACGATATGAAGGTGGCCGATCATGAATAGCTTCGTTGAGTTTATCGTTAAAGATTTACTCGGGCAGGCATCGATATTAATCGCCTTTATCGCCATGCTCGGTTTGATCTTACAGAAGAAGTCACCGGGTAAAATCGCTGAAGGGACGTTTAAAACGCTGCTCGGCTTTTTAATCATGATGGCGGGTATCAACATTATTGTTGCTACTCTGACTTTCCTGAACGATATCTTCACCCATGGCTTTGGCATGAAAGGCTATATCACGGATGTTGCCGCTATTGCCGGACTGGCAAACCGTGAACTGGGATCGGAAGTGGCATTGACGCTGCTGGTGATTTTCGCCGTCAACATCATCATTGCCCGCCTGACGCCACTGAAATACATCTTCCTGACCGGCCAGGCGTTGCTGTGGATGGCGACCATCGGTGCGGTTATTGGCTACAAAGCCGGTCTGACCGGGCTGCCGTTAATCCTGACCGGTGGTATTTTTGGTGGCGCAATGGCGGTCTTGATGCCCGCACTCGCCCAGCCGGTGGTCAGACGTATTACCGGCTCGGACGATGTGGCACTGGGGCATTTCTGCACTATCGGCTATCTGGTGCAAGCGGCGGTGGCAAAAGTCGTCGGTAAAGGCTCTCGTTCAACTGAAGACCTGGAGTTACCAGACAACTTCAAGTTCCTGCAGGACACCTATCTCGCGATGGCGGTGGTGATGGTGCCGATGTACCTGATCCCGGCCGTAGCGGCGGGCCCGGAATACATCTCTCAGTTCTCCAACGGCGTGAACTTCCTGATGTACGCCTTTATGCAGTCCATCCAGTTTGTGGCCGGGGTCTTTGTCCTTTATAGCGGTGTACGTCTGCTGCTTAACGAACTTGTTCCTGCGTTTCGTGGTATTGCCATGCGCATCGTACCGGATGCCAAACCGGCACTCGACTGCCCGGTGTTGTTCCCTTATGCCCCTAACGCGGTCATTGTTGGGTTCCTGGCGACCACCGTCGGTTCCATTATCGGCATGCTGGTCTTCCCGATGTTTGGTCTGGCGATGATTCTGCCTGGTCTGCTCACTAACTTCTTTGCGGGCGGCACGGCAGGTGTGTTCGGCAACGCATTGGGTGGGCGTCGCGGCGCGGTCATTGGCGGCGTTGTTCACGGCCTCTTTATTACCTTCCTGCCGGCCATCCTTGTGCCGATGCTGGAAAGTTACGGCTTTACCGGTGTGACCTTCAGTGACTCGGACGTTATTAGCTCCGGTCTGGTGCTCGGTCATGCCTTCCAGAATAACTGGCTGTTTGTTGGTCTGTTTATCATCTTCGTTGCCTTCCTTGCCTGGTTCGTTAATGGCAAGTCAGCTAAACCTAAAGGGGAGAAAGCCCATGAGTCTGCATAATTTCAATGCGCTGTTAGATATTGCGAAAGAGCGTCAGTTTAAAGCCGTCGGTTCCTTTAACTTACATTGCCTGGAAATGCTGCCTGCCTTTTTTAAAGCAGCAAAGAAAACCAACAGCCCATTAATGATTCAGATATCGACAGGGACGGCACAATATCTGGGATATCAATTACTGGTTGATTCCGTCCGGTCATTATCGGCAAGTGAAAATGTGCCAGCCTGTTTGCACCTAGATCACTGCTCGGATATTAATGCGATTCAGACGGCAATTGATGCCGGGTTCAGTTCAATTATGTATGACGGCTCGCATCTGGATATTGATGAGAATATTGCCAATAGCCGAATCGTTGTTGAAATGGCGCGCCCGCGCGGTATTTCGGTTGAAGGTGAGCTGGGTGCGATTGGCGGCTCGGAAGACGGTAAATCGGTGGAAATGGATGCTATCAGCTTTACCACGGTGGAAGATGCAAAGCGCTTTGTCGATGAAACCGATGTCGACATGCTGGCCGTCTCCGTGGGTACCGTTCACGGGCTCTACACCGGCAAGGCGCAGATTCAACATCAGCGTTTACAGGATATTAGCGCTGCCACCGGTACGCCGCTGGTGCTGCACGGTGGGACAGGCGTCAGCGATGAGGATATGCGCAAAGCCGTTACCGAGGGTATCAATAAGGTGAATGTGGGGACCGAGATGAATGTGCAGTGGGTTGGTCAGTGCAAATCCACCTTTGATAAAGGCAAGGTGAACGACAGCGTGCGAAAATTCCTGATCCCGGCCAATGATGCGGTCACTCAGGTGTTGGTCGAGAAAATGAATTTATTTAGATAATCCTGTATTACCCTATTCATTTTATTCCATAACCCTGATGCTCCGGCATCCATTGGGGCGGGAGTCAGTCATGTTTGAATCATTGAAATCGTTGTGGAAAAAAGACGAATCGGCAGTGGAGGAATATAATCAGCAGGCGGCTTTGCTGGCTGACGATATTAAGAAACTGGAAGGTAAGCTGGAAGAGGATCCACGGAATAACGATGTACAAAAACAATTAATGTTGATGTATAACCGGGCATTAAATGTCTTTGCGAAAAGTAAAAATCATCGCCAGGACGTGGATTCTTTATTTCTTCGTATTGATGAATTGCGCAATATTATTCGGCGTAATATTTAGGGAGAAAAGATGACGATTAAAGATCTTCTCATCGAAGCAGATGCCATTCAGGTCGGTGTCACGGAGACGGACTGGCAGCAGGTGATTCGGCTGGCTGCCAGGCCCTTAATCGACGGCGGTTATCTGGAGGCACGCTACGGTGAAGCGGTGATCGACAGTACCCTGGAGCATGGGGCCTATTACGTGTTTGATGAAGGTATCGCCATGCCGCACGCCCGCCCGGAATGCGGCGTAAAGCGGGACTGTTTTAGTCTGGTATTACTGCAGGAACCGATTCGCTTTGGCGAGAGTGAGGCGGCGGACATTGTGATCATGTTTGGGGCCCGCAACAGCAACGCCCACATCGAAGAAGGGATCCGCGCCATCGTTCATCTGCTGGATAACGATGCGACGATGGCGGCGCTGCGGGCGGCGCGTACCCGGGAGGAGGTCGTGGCACTACTATGACGACTCAAGCTAAAACCGTCGTGCTGGTGAATGGCGTACCGGCATCCGGTAAATCCACGGTTACGCGCCAGCTCTCGGCGCGATTTTCCCTGCCGGTTCTCACCATAGATGGCATTAAAGAGCCATTTATGGCGAAGTTTGCCCAGATTGACCGGGCATTCAATCGGCAACTGGGGTACGCCGCCTATGACGTTATCTGGTCCATTATTCGTAACGCGCCACCGGGCTGTCCGTTTCTGGTCGATGCCTGGTTTGGCTTTCAGCCACGGGAAACGCTGATCGATTATCTGGAAAAGGCGGGTGTGACGCGGGTACTGGAGGTGTGGAACGCAGTATCACCCGAGGTCGCCGTGGCCCGCTATGCCAGTCGCCTGGGCGAGCGCCGGATGGGGCATCCGGGAGAAGAGTACTTGCCCGAACTGGCTGTGCTGGCCGCGAAGGCTGAGCCGATGGCGATCGGCCCGGTATTTCGCGTCGAACAGGGGGGCGAGATTGCATTCGCCCCGCTTAACGCCTGGATTGAAGAGCAGTTATACACCTGACATGTTTCCACCGTCGAAAGAGCGCTATATGGCGCTTTTTTTGTGTCGTAACCATCTTAATTAATTGAAATTTATATTAAAAATTCAGTGGCGTGATTATTGCAACGGCTTCGACAGTTAAAAGGAGTCTTATCATGACGTTACACTATCAAAACCCCATCCTGCATGCTGATTATGCCGATCCTGATGTAATAAGAGTGGGCGAGGATTTCTGGATGGTCTCATCCAGTTTTAATCAGCTGCCCGCTTTACCGCTACTCCACTCGCGCGACCTGATTCACTGGCATATCGTCAACCATGCCGTTAAGCGGCTACCGTCACCGGAATACGATGTTGTCCAGCACGGGAAGGGGGTCTGGGCACCGTCAATTCGCTATCATGATGGGCAGTTCTGGATTTTCTACAGCCTGCCGGACGACGGTATTTTTGTTACCCATACACGCGATCCGCTAGCCGAATGGAGCACGCCGCGATGCCTGAAAAAAGCTTCCGGCTGGATTGATCCCTGCCCGTTCTGGGACGACGACGGTAGGGCGTGGCTGGTGCATGCTTTTGCGTATAGTCGTAGTGGCATTAAAAATAAGCTGCAACTGATTGAAATGGCTCCGGATGCTTCCCGCCTGCTTGATGATGGACAGATTATTTTCGATGGCACGCCCTCCCACCCTACGCTCGAAGGGCCAAAGCTCTATAAACGTGCCAATGAATACTGGATTTTTGCGCCCGCGGGCGGTGTTAAGCGCGGTTGGCAAACGGTATTACGAGCCGCAGAGCTTTCGGGTCCATGGCAGCCCCGGGATGTGTTGCATCAGGGTGATACGGCGGTTAATGGCCCACATCAGGGGGCATGGGTAGCACTGGAGAATGGGGAAGACTGGTTTTTCCATTTTCAGGACAAGGGTGTCTATGGCCGGGTCGTGCATTTGCAGCCCCTGCGCTGGCAGGAAGATGGCTGGCCCGCCATCGGTGAACCCTTGGGCAATGCGGGTAAAGGGCAGCCCGTTATCCGTCATTCCCGGCCCTCCTTACCGGCAATGCCCTGCTCGCCACAAACCAGCGATGACTTCCCCGAAGGTAAGCCAGGCCTGCAATGGCAGTGGCAGTCTAACCCTCAGCCGCAGTGGATAGGGGTCAGTACAGAGGGTCTGGCGCTGCGCTGTGCGCCCCATGCCGGTAGCCTCTACACCTTGCCACAGATGCTGTTGCAAAAATTTCCCGCCGAACGTTTTATGGTCACCCTTTCACTGGCGAGTCGGTTCAGCCAGCCGGGAGATGAAGCGGGCCTGATTATCTATGGCGAACGCTTTTCCTCGCTTTGCCTGGTGCGAGAAAACTCTGGCGTGCAGTTACGGTTACGCCACGGGTGGAATAGCGAGCGGGGGGAACTGAGTGAATCCGTGTTGGTCATTTGCGATGACGTGTCAGAGAACCCTGAACTTGGTTTCCATGTTGATTACGATGGTATCAGCCGTTTTTGCTATCGCGTTGCCGGTGAAGTGTGGCGGGAAGTGACCCCGGTTTTTTCTGCGGGGGCGGGGAAATGGGTTGGGGCCAGATTTGGCCTTTATGCCCGTGGGCAGGAGAGTGAGACGCAGGGTATGGCGCTGTTTTCGCACGTCGTGGTGCGCAGGGCATAAAAACCGGGGCAGCACGTCTGCCCCGGTGGATAATGTACTTAGTTGATGTAATAGCGGATACCGATACGGAATCGTACCTGGTCGTCATGGTTCTGATCCTGGTCCAGCCAGGCCACTTCGGCGTACGGCATCCAGTTTTTATCCAGCCGATAGCGCGCCACAATGCTCGGCTCCCAGTGGGTTTTCTGTCCGTTTGAAGCGTTGAAATCATTGGCGTTGACGAAAAACTCCGGATTCAATTGCAGCCAGAGTTTATCCGTGGCCTGGTAGTTAAAGAACAGGTCAAACTGATGGCTATCGTTGTAGTCCATGTTGCCGTTGTAATCATGCTCTTTGTGGGTCATGTGGTTATAACGATAGCGACTGCCAATGCTGAAAACTTTGCTGACTTTATAATCAAGTCCTAAATAAGGGGCGATTTTCGTGCCGTTACTGTCGACATCGGACAGACCACCCGGCGTGAGCGTCCATTTATCGTTCAACGGAACAGGATACCACCCTTCGTATTCCTGAAAGGTGCTGCGCATCTGGTCAAAATTTTGGCCTAAATCGTACATCGCCGAAACCAGAATACCGGCACCGTTATCAAAAATATGTCCAGCGCCAATTTTATACTGGTTTTTCTCAGAGGCGGTGGTGTGCGCGTAACGATTATCTACCCAAGTGGCAGCGGAGAAAGCATTCATGGTAAATAAGGTCAGCGGTAAGGCAATGGCAAAATAAGATGATTTTTTCATGGTTTATCCATTTAGTTATTAACACGCATGTGTAGCGTGATTTTTAAATTTAAAATACGGATGCAGAGTAATTCGTTATTATTTATATGTGCCTCTATTGTGTTGATGGTTGAAATATTTAATTGCAAGTCATGTGCCAAATATTAACTTAATGAAATTAAAGCGATTTATTTAAGTTTTTTTATTTGTCTTAGACACAATAAAGAAAGATGGAAATCGCTAAACACTAGCCTTGACCGTGGTCACATAAAATAAGATTGTTTTTATGTCTGTTGGAAATTAAAAAATCACCTGATGTTGTAGCGGCTCATTGTCCATCCAGCGTTTAAATTCAGCGATAATAAGGTCGCCAAGCCTGCGTGTTTCATTATTCAGCGCGCCAGCGATATGGCTGGTCAGCAGAATATTGGGTAGCTGATAGAGCGGTGAGTTGAAAGCGGGTGGCTCCGGGGACGTCACATCCAGTAAGGCAGTCAGATCGGGGCGTTGCTGCATGACAGTGATAAGCTCAGCCTCATTAACCTGCAACCCTCTGCCGGTATTAATAAACACCGCGCCGGGGCGCATTCGACGGAATAAATTGCCGTTGAGAATATGTTGGTTGTCATCGCGATTGGGTAAATGGTTACTTACCACCAGCGCGGTTTCAAAGGCGGCTTCCAGGCTCAAGGTTCGCTTCCCGGCGCGCGAAGGAACAGTGATCACCTCTAGTGCAAAGGGGCGAAGAAGCTGGGCCAGCGTCTGTGAAATAGCACCTGCACCAATTAATGCGATACGCTCATCATAGACACCGGGCGCGGGGTGATGATGGTGTAACGGCGTAAAATCTGCGGGTGTCAGGTATTCACGCTTATTACGAAAATACCCTTTGCAGCCCAGTAAGATCTGCCCAAGACAAAATTCCGCCACTGGTACGGCGTTCGCGCGCCAGGCACTGACGACAATAATGCCGCGTTTAATAAGTGTACTGGCGAAGGCATTCGTTTTCCCGGCGGCATAAAAAATAATTTTTAGATTTGGTAGAGCATCAAGCTGGGATTCATTAAGGGGAAACATGCCCCAACTCGAAAATATCACCTCAGTTTTTGCAAGCTCAGGAAGTCGTGTCGCAATATTTTTCTCGGTGATGGTCTGCGGGTAAAAATGACACCAGCTGGAGAGCTGTTGTAGGTTCCCTGCGGAGAAAACCTGATTAAATTTTTCTGGTCGGTTAGTAAAACAGGCGGCGTATAATGTCATTTTTAGTCCTGTAATGCCCCCCTTTTATCAAGAGGGGCACGTTAATTAAATAATGCCGATGCCTGCGGCAGTGAAGCCAAATATGATCAGGAATATAAGGATTTTATTTGGGCTGACCTTTTTATTGAGCATCCGCAGACACACCAGTACCAGCATCAGCGGAATTAACCCGACACAAATTTTGTCGAGAATATCCTGCAGTACAAAGGGCTGCCCGGCGATGGTCGTTTTAAAGGTGGTGGTAAATTTCACCATGCTGGCGCTCATTGCCCCGACCATCATCAGCCCCATTATCGCAGAGGCTTTGGTGACGCAACTTAACAACCCAGACTGCGTCGCTTCGGCAATATATTTCGACCCTAGCCGATAGCCCATCACTCCGCCGTAATAGCGAATCAGGTAGCTTGGAATGTTATAAATCAGCAGGAACAGCAATGGCCCGAGCGGATTACCCTGTGACGCAAGCCCTATCGCAATCCCGGTAGCGATAATACGCAGAACGCCGTAAAAGAATGAATCGCCTACTCCTGCAAATGGCCCCATCAGGGCGACTTTAATCCCATTGATGCTGGAGGTGTCAAAGCTCGGATTGGCAGCGTTCTCTTTTTCCATGGAGAGCGTCAGGCCCATAATAAAAGGGGCCAGATGCTGGTTGGTGTTAAAGAACTGGCTGTTACGTTTCAAGGCTTCCATATAGCGATGCGGATCCGGGTAAATCTTTTTCAGCATCGGAGCCAGCGCCCAGCCGTAGCTAAGTCCTTCCATACGGGTAAAGTTCATCGTGCCCAGCAGGGGGAACTGGCGAATAAAGAGCTGGCGAAACAGCTTTTTCTCGCTTTTATCTTCATCACGGGCGGCGACGTTTTTCATGTGAATATCAGTCATTGAAGAACCCATCCTTATCATCAACAGACGCTGGCGCGGCCGTCGCGGTTTTCTGTTTGTTGGCTTTTAGCTGATTGAACTCGTTCAGGCACAGGTACACGGCAACGGAGGCGGCAATAATCGCAATGCCGATGATCGGCAGCTTGAGGTACGCCGTCATTGCGAATCCAATAAAGAAGAACGCGGCAATATTGCGGTTCCACAGGGCTTTAAGCAGGATGGCGAAACCCAGCGCAGGCAGTACACCGCCCACAGCCGTCATACCGCGCATAACGGTATCGGGAATGCTTTCCACCAGGCTGCGGATTACATCGGTGCCGAATAGCACGCCAAAGAAGGCGATCACGGCGAAGGGTACGCCATAGAAGAAGGTCATACCGAGCACCAGTCCCAGCGCGGCGCGATCGCGCCCCTCTTCCAGCAGTGCATCATATTTTTCCACCAGACCGGTATAGACCAGCTTGAGAACCTGGTAGACAAAAACGGCCAACAGGCTGATAGGCAGGGCAAGGGCCACGGCAACCGGTGGTTCTGCTTTAGTCAGAATGGTAAATGCGGTTGCCAGTACCGAGCCAACAGCCAGGTCTGCCGGGACGGAACCGCCGATAGTGATGGTGCCGAGGAAGATCAGTTCCAGCGTGGCGCCAATGATGATCCCCTGCTGAAAATCACCTAACACCAAACCTACCAGCGCACCGCAGATAAGCGGGCGTTCGACCAGCGGCTGACCCAGGGTGTGATCGGCAGTCTTGGCGAGGAACATCACCAAAGCAACGAGTAGTGCGGACGTTAACATAGCGGCCTCTCTTAACCGGCGTGGGTCAGCATTTCAATCAGGTTTTTGACCGGATGAGACGGTAAAACCTGGTAGTCCACCTGCACACCACGCTCGGCGATGGCATGGAAGTCAGTCACATCTTCAGGTGTGACGTACACGGTGTCGCTAATCCGCTTTTTAGCCGCGAGATTGTCGGTAATACGTCCATAATTGGCGACGTTTAGCTCTTTTATTGCAGGAACCTGCTCAATCAGACGGCGGGCATCAGCGGCATTGTTAACAATGACCATGATTTTCATCGCTTCAGAGCGTGGATCGTTAAGGACATCACCCGCATCACTTACCGCCATAATGGCGCATTTCGCTGTATCCGGAGCCGCCATGCGCAGAGACATTTTCTGCACTTCATTGTTCACAATCTGATCGTTGGCGACCAGTATGCGGTTGACGCCCAGATGCTTAGTCCAGACAACGGCCACCTGACCGTGGATTAATCGATCATCAATTCTTATTAGCGAAATCATTCTTACGTACTCCTGTTTTTATATTTACCAGTAGGGTGTCCAGACTCGGGAAAGGCGTACCAGGGCTTCGAACCAGAAATAGTCTCCCCAGAGATTCGGTACGTTGATGCCCATATCACGGCCAAAGTTGTAAACACCTTCGCGCAAAAGGCCGTCTTCGTTATGCGCGAAGTAATGTGCCTGAAGGTTACGCATCATCAGGCTGATAGCATTGAGGTAAGCCGGACGCAGTGAATCGGTCAGCGGCAGCTGTTTAAGCAGTTCCGCCATACCGCAAACGGCAATCGCAGCGGCTGAGGTGTCCCGGTATGCATGGTCCTGGGCGGTGAAGATTAAATCCCAGTAGCACACACCATCTTCTGGCAGACGATTAAGAAAATAATGCGTCAGCTTGCGGGAGAGCTCCGGTAGTGTAGGGTTGCCTGTGTGCTGAAAACCCAGCGCAAAACCGTAGATGCCCCACGCCTGGCCGCGTGCCCAGCATGAGCTGTCGCTGAATCCCTGATGGGTATCGCCGCGCTGCGGTTCCCCGTTCGAGATATCCATGTAGAACGTATGGAACGTCGAGGCATCTTCGCGCACCAGATAACGGGCAGCCTGGGCCAGATGGCGTGTGGCCGCGTCGCGCCAGGCGGTATTTCCGGTTTCATCAGCGGCCCAAAAAAGCAGGGGAACGTTGAGATTACAGTCGATAATCATTCGTCCCTGGCGCGCAGGGTCGTTCAAATCCCCCCATGCCTGAATCACGCCCGCCGTGCTATTGAAACGCCGATAAAGCAGGTCTGCAGCCCGCAGCGCCAGGGTGCGCGCTCGGGTATTACCGGTGAGCCGCCAACTGTTCACGCAGGAAAGCAGATACAAAAAACCGAGGTCGTGCGTATCGACTTTGATCTGCTTATTCAGGCGCTCTTCAAAGCTATCGAGGAAGCCCTCTGCGACGCGACGGTATTTCTCTTCTCCCGTGACTTCCCAGGCGAGCCACAACAGGCCAGTCCAGAAGCCCTCCGTCCAGTCCACTTTCTCAACGGGGGGATAGACGCTGCCTTGCACGCTGGCCGCCGGGAATGTCTGGCTAAAGCGCGGCAGCATGGCGTCAATGCCGCTGAGCGCATCCGCGATTGCCCCATTGAGCCAGGCTTTGTCCAGCGCGGGTTGTGGCGTGAGGTAGCGGCGGTCCAGCCTTTCCAGGATGACACTCATAGGGTGCTCTCCGACGCAAAAAAATCGTCGGCATCATCACAGTGGGCCGCCAGCGTAGCCTGACGTGCAGCCATAATTTCAGGCTGGACATTCATGTACTGCATGGCATTCGTGGCGGCGGCAATCGCGTCCTGTAAACGGGCTTCGGTACTCGCCTGCTCTGACATGCAAAACTCCATCAACATGATCAAATTGGCACCGCTGATGACATGCATATGAGGGTATTTCACCATCACTTGCACAGCGGTATTGTTGACACTACCGCCCTGCATATCGGTAAACAGCACCAGTTCGTTACCGCGACGAGCGGCCTCACTGGCGATGTCTTCAAAATATCTTCCCAACTCGGCGGTGGAACCTATTTCGCCGCAATAGGCGCAAATGGGTGTCACACCATGCTCCTCACCAATCAGTAAATTCAGGCCGGAAATAATGCCTTCGGCATAGCGGCCATGACTGGCGATATAAATTTCTCGCATTACCTGTTCCTTTCTCTTTAACCGAACGCGGAGTGTTATTTGCTAACAGGGATGAGCAAATGGCGTGCCAATTATTCAACCTAATGTAATCAAAGGTTTTTTGTTTATTCCTGGACGCTTTAACTACTGTTGAATCCGTACATTTACCGTAGCGTCGAAATGAAAACGCTGGACTGGGCCAGCGTGAGGTGGGTTACATAGGTTCTGTTGTGATCCAGGGTTCCATGATTTCATAAATCATTAGTACTTCGGTCAGGGGCACCGTCAGGTGATATTTGCGGTTTAGGGCCTGGAAAAAAGTGTCATGGACTGCCACAAAAGCCTGTTGTTCAAGCGTTAGTGAGACGTCGTCCCGATGGCGCATGCCGGTATTCACCATCACGCGCTCAATCATCAGTGCGATATGCATGAATAAGTTGATACGCAAATAGCTCTCAAAATGGATTTTATAAAAGGACTCGTATTGCTTAATCACCGATTCAACTTCGTCGATGATGATCACCGGATTGAGGAAATTCAGCCGACTGGCAACGCCTTCGACGGTAAACAGTTTCACCACTTCTTCCACCATCGGCTCGAGACTGCCTTCCACCACCAGGTCTGTAAAATAGTCGCGGCGCAGCACCTGGGTTTTCTCTTTAATCAATTGTTCCACGTTCAGCAGTGGGATATAACCTGCCTCCAGGTCGGTGGTAGTAATGATTAACCTTGTGCCATGCAGCGCAGGATCGGCGCGGGCAATTTTCCATTTCAGGTCGTCATATTCCATCGTCACAATGTCTATCTCTTCTCTGGCGAGATAACGACTTAAAATATCTTTGAGTTTTCTCGAAATTCCCTCACCCGAAATACAGGAAATAATGATTTTGTTGCCGGGCAACACACCTGCGTAATAGCGGGTCTCGATTTCATAGGCCCCTTTTACGCCTTCAATAATCTCTTCCATCGACAACTGGTTTTGAATTTTTGCTGCAATATCCAAAGCCATCGAGGTACTGACGTTATTGATCACCAGTAGTTCGCCATGCAGGTGCAGCTTAATTTCTTCATAAATCTCTTTAAGCGAGCCCATGTCCACCAAAATGATGAGTCCAGCCCCTTGCTTAAGGGCGGCCAGATGGGCAATCAGCAAATTAATAATATCGCTAGTGGACGTAGACCAGGGCATGTCAAAGGCCTTAAAGAAATAGCCCCCGGTCAGTTGGTTGGCCATCCCTGCAATGCTGGACGCGGTTGAACGACCGTGTGAGACAATGACACCCTGTATCGCATCATCTTCACCCGCTAGTTTGTTCAGTGCGCAACTCAGTAAAGGCATAAGCATGGGAAGCGCACTGTGAGTGACATGCTTTTGCAGCAGGTCGATGCAGTTCTCCGCGAGCAGGCGCGCTTTGCAGGATACGTAATCGGTAATCGTCTGTAACTCTGCGACCTGCGCTTCATCGTGTTGAATATGCAGTGCCCAGATAAGGCTTAGCCATATCGCTTTACGTAATTCCTGCTGACACACGATGCCCGTTAGCGCTTCCAGTTCATTGATGGCATGCATCGTGTTTTGCCAGAGATAGCCGCTGAAGATCTGTTCCGCGCTCAGCACACCATGAACTGTCGTCAGGAGCTGTTCCAGCTTGCGGTTCAGTAGCAACACATTGCCACTATGGCAAAACTCACGGAAAATAACGTCATCGCGCATGGCTTTGGGTAGCAAGACCGCGACATCCAGTGGGACACATTTTTCTTTGGCCGTAATAACCAGGACTTCACCACTGGGACGAGCGGTATGCAGAGTGATAAACGCATTTTGCTTTTGTTCACTCCATGCACTGGCTGCCATCACCTTGAGTTGGTTTTTTAGTTCGCCAATATTTCCTCGCACCGGGGACATCACCAGTTGATGCATCAGATGACTATCCAGATGAATATCTCTGTTCAGGCTGGTGGCTTCCTCATGCAAGAAATGCTCTACCTGAGAAATACGTTCTGTTAATGGGCGAGAGATATAATTAGGCAGAGTGACACGAACCGGGATGCGTCGACGAAAGGTGTTAAGTAGCGCGGTATCGATATTTTCCGTGGTGGCGAAGATAAAGCGTAACGTGGCGGGACGACGGGTACGATTGTCGCCCAGCCGATAAAAATAGCCTTTATCCATAAACAGAAATAGCTTCTCCTGGTTCTCAGCTGAGAGACGATGCACTTCATCCAGAAAAAGAAACCCACCGTCGGCTTCATCAAACGCCCCACGTTTTTCCCGATCGGCGCCAGTGAAAGCCCCCCGGGTGTAGCCAAACAGCGTTGCCGACAGTAATTCGGGGTTGTTGGCGTAATCTGCACAGTTAAGCTCAATGAACGGGCTATTGGCAGAAATCACCCCACGCTCAAGCGCATATTGCCAGATAAGCGAAGCAAGATGACTCTTACCCACGCCGCTCTCACCCGATAGTAATATAGGTAAACCCTGGGTGGGGTAGTCGACGGCGGAACGGCACAATGACACGATCTCTTCCAGGCTACCCCCTGCACCAATCAATCGACAGAAGGCATCATTATTTTTCGACACTAAAACCGGGCGAGTGGGCAGGACATCACCGCTATTGCTGACAAAGAAGCGAACCGGCCTGGTATTCTCTTTTAATAACTTGCCGTCATCACACAGTCTGTTTAAGTAGTGGCTAATGACGCTGCGATTCACCTGCATAAAGTCCGCACAGTCCTGTGCGGTGAAGCCAGCCGTATGACTGGCGTAATGAGTTAAGATATTTTGAAAGAGCTTTTCTTTGGCGGAGAGTGCCATGGGTGTGCCTCACAAGCGCAGTGTGCATCCAGTGTCGATTTTATTCGACACTAGACACTAAGAAAGTCATTAAACACTGACTACTTTCTACCGGCCTGAAGGAAAATGAAACCATGTTTTAATAAGAATGTGACGGGACTCGCAGCCGCTATTGTACCCCAGCAAAACGCAGTAGCGCAGTGACCACCGCGGCGGAAATAATCACCACGATTAACGGCATCTTGCGCCAGGCAAGGAACAGGGCAAACATCACGCCCAGAACACGGGCCATACCGGCAAAGTGTTCGCCTTCATACAGAGTTGCCGCCAGCGCGACGGCAAACAACAACGTGGTGGCCGCATCAGAGAGCAGCGCCTGTGAGCGTTCCGACAGAGCCAGTTTGTTACCCAGCTTCGCGCCTCCCAGGCGCATCAGATAGGTGCCCGCCGATAAAATGGCAATGCCACCAATGATAAGAGCGACATTCGTCATTATTTCTTCCTCGTGAACAGGCCAAGTAACGAGAGCAGGACCGGTAGCCCCACCGGCGTAAACGGTACTGCGGCCAACGAGATAACCGCTCCGCTGGAGGCGCGAATCAGCGTGGTTCTCTTCTTGAGTGCAGGGAGCACCAGTGCCAGCAAAATGGCAGGAAAAACCGCATCCAGGCCGATGGTTTCCGGGGCGGGCAACAGTTTTCCGACCCCAGCACCCACCAGCACGCCTACCGGCCAGAACAGCGCAACACCCAAACCACAGAGCCAGTACGCTGCCTTGCGCTGCTCCGGCGTGGGCTGAGATAAACCGAACACCACGCTTTCATCGTTCATGATGTGGCAGCCCAAAAAGCTTGCCGTACGGTTGCCGACCAGTTCACGTACCGTCACGCCGAAGGGCAGGTGGCGAGCGTTCACCAGCAAACCGGCAACGGCGGCGGCAAGCGGATTACCACCGCTGGCCACAATGCCGATGAACATAAACTCGGAGGCTCCGGCCAGCACCAGAATCGAGAGGCAAAGGGGTACCCAGAGCGAAAAGCCGTAGGCCATCGCCAGTGATCCATAGGAGACGCCCACCACGCCAACGGCCAGGCAGACCAGGAAAATGGCTTTGATGGTGTCGCTTTTAAGGCTTGAGAAGTGATGTTTGAACATGCGATTTTTAGCTATATCGAACGGGAATCCATTATAATGAACACACTGACATCGTTTTTCAAGAAGAACGATTCGTTCATTATATCGAACACTGGAGCCGTGTCATGACACAGCCAATTAGCGTTATTGCCAAAAGCCTGGTGCGCGAACGCCTGCGAACCGGGCTTTCACTGGCGGAAATCGCCCGCCGTGCCGGGATCGCTAAATCGACGCTTTCGCAACTGGAAGCCGGGAACGGCAATCCCAGTATAGAAACCCTGTGGTCGCTTTGCGTGGCGCTGGATATTCCCTTCGCCCGTTTGCTGGAACCCCAGACGGTAAAAACGCAAATCATCCGTCGTGGTGAAGGCACAAAGGTGCTGGCTGAACATGCCAATTTTGAGGCGATTTTGCTTGCCACCTGCCCACCGGGCGCGCGTCGCGATCTCTACATTCTGACCGCGCAGCCGGGTGCGGATCGTATCTCACATCCCCATCCACCGGGTTCAGTCGAGCATATTATTGTGACACGGGGTCGTGCGATGGTCGGGCTAACGGAATCGCCGGAAGAGTTAAGCGCAGGGGATTACATCTGTTATCCGGCTGACCAGGCCCACATCTTTAAAGCGCTGGAGCCGGACACTGAAGCCGTCATGATGGCGGAGCAGAACTGAGCCAGTGCGCTGGCCTCAGCAAGGGCTTATAAAAACATAACGCTCTCTGGAGACACGGAAAGGTATGTCACTTAAAGCAATCGCAAAACAACTCGGTATCTCCGTTACCACCGTCAGCCGTGCGCTGAATGGCTACGACGATGTGTCGCAGGAGACGCGCGCCCGTGTGCAGGCCGAAGCGGACCGACGCGGCTATCGCCCCAACACTCTGGCGCGCCGCCTGAAGATGGGCAAAATCGATGCCGTCGGGTTGGTGTTTCCGGTGCACCCGGTGCCGCTCAACAATAGCGTGTTTATGGAGATGGTGGGCGAAATCAGCCGGGAGCTGGCGAGCCACGATATCGATTTATTGCTGATTGCCGACGATGACCTGGCGGACAAACACAGCTATCTGCGCATGGTACAAAGCCGCCGTGTGGATGCCCTGATTGTTGCCCATACGCTGGATAACGATGCGCGACTTGAGCAGTTACAAGCCACCGGCTTTCCCTTCCTCGCGCTGGGGCGTAGCCAGTTGACCAGGCCGTATGCGTGGTTTGATTTCGATAACTACGCCGGGACCTATCGCGCCACCCGCTATCTGATTGAAAAAGGGCATCAGCGCATTGCTATGCTTGGCGAAAACAACAATCAGGCCTTTATCACCCAGCGACGCCAGGGCTACCTGGATGCGCTGCAGGAGAGCGGCCTTTCCGATGAATGGCTCCGCATGCTGCCGCCTTCACGCCGCGCGGGCTACCAGGCTGTTGAAGCATTGCTTGCGTTGCCCGAACCGCCCCAGGCCATCATTACCGACTGCAATACCCACGGGGACGGTGCCGCTATGGCGCTGCTCAAGCAGGGGAAATTACGCGGTGACGATCGTGTCGCACTGGTGGTTTACGACGGTTTGCCCGACGACAGCATCGTTGACGTGGATGTTGCCGCCGTGGTGCAGGCCACCCGTGAAGCAGTGGGTAAGCAGATTGCCGACATGGTGCTTCAGTTGATTGCCGGTGAGGATCTCACTCAATTACAGGTGCTCTGGCAGACCGAATTCCGCCCCGGCACGACCGCCTGACTCTTCTTAAAAACATCGCCAAAATTTTGCGCAGATCACATAACCAAAACGTTTCGGTTGTTACCCGAAACGTTTCGGATCAAGGATAACGGCATCCCGAATCTGGAGACGCCTTATGGAAGCTCGTTATCTGCGCCTTGAAAGCGCCACGACCGATGTCGTAATCAAAACTCACCCTTTTGCGGAAATCATCTACTGGGGACCCCATCTCCAGCACTTCTGCGCGCAGGATGCGCAAAGCCTGATTCGCCCCGTTGCTAATGGTCGACTGGATGTCGATTCGCCGGTGACGCTGATGGCGGAATCCGGTCATGGTCTGTTTGGCTCGCCGGGGCTGGAAGGGCACCGCAATGGCCTGGACGGCTCGCCCATTTTTAGTACCGTTGACGTGCAGCACAACGGGCAGAGCCTGACGCTTATCAGCGAAGACGAAGTGGCGGGGCTGCGCCTCACCAGTGAATTGCAGCTCGACGTCAGCGGAGTACTGCAGGTGCGCCACGGCCTGACCAATCTGGCCGATGCGCCGTGGCAGGTGAACCGCCTGGCGGTCACGCTACCGATCGCAGAGTACGCTCGTGATGTCATGGCGTTTCATGGACGCTGGATCCGTGAATTTCAGCCGCACCGCGTCACTCTCGAACACGACAGCTTCGTGATTGAAAACCGCCGTGGACGTACCTCCCACGAACACTTCCCGGCGCTGATGACCGGCAGCCGCAATTTCAGTGAGTCGCAGGGTAGCGTCTGGGGCGTGCATCTGGGCTGGAGCGGCAATCACCGGCTGCGTGCGGAAGTCAAAACTGACGGCCGCCGCTACATTCAGGCCGAAGCGCTCTATCTGCCTGGCGAAATGGCGCTGGCTGAAGGGGAAACGCTGTGGACGCCGTGGCTGTATGCCAGCCACTCTTCGCAGGGGCTGAACGGCATGAGCCAGCAGTTCCACCGTTTCCTGCGCGCCAATATCATCCACTTCGTACAGGACAAGCCACGCCCGGTGCACCTCAACACCTGGGAAGGTATCTACTTTGACCATAACCCGGCGTACATCATGAAGATGGCGGAAGAAGCCGCAGCGCTGGGTGTGGAGCGCTTCATCATCGATGACGGCTGGTACAAAGGGCGCAATGACGACTTTGCCGCGCTTGGCGACTGGTATCTGGATGAGGGGAAATACCCGGAGGGGCTGCGTCCGGTTATCGACCGTGTGAAAGGACTGGGCATGGAGTTTGGCATCTGGGTGGAGCCGGAAATGATCAGTCCGAACTCAGATTTGTACCGCGCCCATCCTGACTGGGTGCTGGCGCTGGAGGGCTATTCACAGATCCTCGGCCGCCATCAACTGGTACTGAACATCACGATCCCTGAGGCGTTTGATTATCTGCTGGAGCGCATGAGCTGGCTGCTTGGCGAGCATGAAATTGACTACGTGAAGTGGGACATGAACCGCGAGCTGGTGCAGCCGGGGCAGGGGCGTCGTGCCGCGGCCGATGCACAGACCCATGCGTTCTACCGTCTGCTGGACACTCTACGCAGCCGTTTTCCGCATATTGAATTTGAGTCCTGCTCTGCCGGGGGCGGACGTATCGATTATGAAGTGCTGACCCGCTGCCACCGTTTCTGGGCATCGGATAACAACGATGCGCTGGAACGTAATATCATCCAGCGCGGCATGGGTTATTTCTTCCCGCCGGAAGTCATGGGTGCGCATATTGGCAACCACCGCTGCCATGCGACGTATCGCCAGCACAGCATTGAATTCCGTGGCCTGACGGCACTGTTTGGTCATCTGGGGCTGGAACTGGACCCGGTGAATGCGGATGCCAAAGAGCGCGAAGGTTATCGCCATTACGCCGCGCTCTATAAGCAGTGGCGCGAAGTGATTCACAGCGGCACGCAGTGGCGCATTGATATGCCGGACAGCACCACGCTGGTACAAGGGATAGTAAGTCAGGACCAGCGTCAGGGGCTGTACACCGTGAGCCAACTGGCGATGCCGGACTATACCCTGCTGGCTCCGCTGCGGGTTGCCGGGCTGGATGCCCAGGCGCAGTACCGCATTACGCTTCTCGATCACCCTAACATCCGTATCACCGACGAGGGCGGGCACACCATGCGCCAGCTTCCGGCCTGGATGATTACGCCGCAAATCGTCAGCGGTGAGTGGTTGATGCAAGCAGGGCTCGCGCTGCCGGTGCTCGATCCGGAAAGCGCTATTTTGGTAGGTTTTGAACGCGTGTGACCCTAACGGGGCCGCACTGCGGCCTCAATACTGAGGATAATAATAATGAACACGACCACCTGTACCCATAAAAACAACCCGACGTTTTGGATCTTTGGTTTATTCGTTTTCCTGTATTTCTTCATCATGGCCACCTGTTTTCCGTTCCTGCCTATCTGGCTCTCTGATGAAATTGGCCTCAGCAAAACCCATACCGGCATCGTCTTTTCTTGTATGTCGCTCTCCGCTATCTCTTTCCAGCCCATTCTGGGGGTGGTTTCTGACAAGCTGGGGCTGCGCAAAAACATGCTGTGGGTGATCGTCAGCATGCTGGTGCTGTTCGCCCCGTTCTTCCTCTACGTCTTTGCCCCACTGCTGAAATTTAACATCTGGGCCGGGGCGTTGGCGGGCGGTTTGTACATTGGTTTTGTCTTTTCTGCGGGTTCGGGGGCTATTGAAGCCTATGTGGAGAGAGTGAGCCGCAATAGTCATTTCGAATACGGCAAAGCGCGCATGTTCGGCTGCCTGGGCTGGGGGTTATGTGCTTCAACGGCGGGTATTCTGTTCAGCGTTAACCCGGCGTTTGTCTTCTGGATGGGCTCGGCGGCGGCAGTGGTGCTGATGGTGCTGCTGGCGCTGGCAAAAGTACAATCGCAGGAACCGATTTCCCTGTCAGGGGAGGGCAACCGCCCGTCGACCATCAATATCAAAATGGTCATCGACCTGTTCCGCATGAAGAAAATGTGGATGTTTATTCTGTACGTGGTGGGTGTGGCTTGCGTCTACGACGTGTTCGATCAGCAGTTTGCCACCTTCTTTAAGTCCTTCTTTGATACGCCGCAGGCCGGGACAAAAGCCTTTGGTTTTACCACCACGGCAGGGGAGTTGTGTAACGCGGTCATAATGTTCTGCTCACCGTGGATCATTAACCGCATCGGTGCCAAAAACACACTGCTGATCGCCGGCTTGATGATGACCACACGCATCATTGGTTCATCGTTTGCCACCACGGTCTATGAAGTGATCGCGCTGAAAATGCTCCATGCACTGGAAGTGCCGTTCCTGCTGGTGGGGGCATTCAAGTACATCACCGGTGTGTTCGATACCCGCCTGTCCGCCACTATCTACCTGATTGGTTTTAACTTTGCCAAACAGCTGGCGGCGATTTTCCTCTCCGCGTTTGCCGGCAATATGTATGACCGTATTGGTTTCCAGGACACCTATTTAATTCTCGGCTGCTTTGTCCTGGCCATCACCCTGCTCTCCGCCTTTACCCTGAGCGGTAGACAGCCAGCCGTTGCGACGGGCGGTACGCTGGAAGCGAGGTAAAGCCGAAAAACGCAGCTCTTATGGTGGCAAAACAGCATAAAGCTGTTTTAAAATGTAAGAACAGTTCTTACATCTGGAGCAGGTATGGCACGTACAATGACTGTAGATCTGGGCGATGAACTTCGTGAGTTTGTTGAGTCGCTGATCGCTACCGGGGATTATCGAACGCAAAGTGAAGTGGTTCGTGATTCCTTAAGGCTATTACGTGAGCAGCAGGCGCAATCGCGTTTAAATCAGCTAAGAGCGTTGTTAGCTGAAGGGCTGGAAAGCGGTGAAGCGGAAAAATGGGAGCAGGATGCTTTCCTCAGAAACATCAAAGCCAGGGTGGCGACAAAGGATGAGAGAGATTGAGTTAATATTCTGGCAATAGCTCCCCTGCGGGGAGCTATTACGTTTTTACGCCAGGTAAAACACTTCGTTAAGCTCTGCGCTCACCGGGCTGTTGTCCGGGTTGGAGGGCATCACATCGCTCATGTGCTTCCACCAGCGCTGGCAGACTTCGGTGTTGGCCACCGCGTTCCAGCGCTCTTCTGACTCAATTTCCACTGTCGCGAACAGCAGGTTACGGGCTTTATCGAGATAAATGGCGTAATGGTGCGCGCCATGTGCTTTCAGCACTGCCTCCAGTTCGGGCCAGATGGGGTTATGGCGACGTTCATACTCTTCGTGTGCACCAGGGTTCACCTGCATCACAAAGGCCTTACGGATCATAATGCCTCCAGGTAGAGCTCGCGGACTTCATCGCGGCTGGCAGTGCGCGGGTTGCACGGTGCGCAAGGGTCCGCCAGCGCTTTGTCCAGCCAGCCTTCGATATCTTCTTTGGTGACGCCCAGCTTACTGAAACCAGACGGAATGCCCACGCGTGCACTGAGATCGCGAATGGCCTGAATCGCCGACATGCTTGCCGCTTCGTCGCTCATGCCACGGGTTTCGACACCCATCGCCTGCGCTACGCGAGCGAAACGTGCCACGGCATTCGGGCGGTTAAAGTTTTCGATGATCGGTAGCAGGATGGCGTTGCAGACGCCGTGCGGCAGGTTATGCGTCGCCCCCGGCTGGTGGGCGAGGGCGTGAACCAGGCCCAGACCGGCGCTGTTAAATGCCATCCCTGCCAGGTACTGTCCAAAGGCCATCTGCTCGCGGGCTTCGATGTTATGACCATCGTCGACGGCTTTGGGCAGCCACAGGTTAATCAGGCGAATCGCTTCCAGCGCGTTGGCGTCGGTCAGCGGATGCGCACCCACGGACACATAGGCTTCCACCGCGTGAGTCAGGGCATCCATACCGGTTGCAGCGGTGACAGAAGCCGGGATTTCCAGCATCACGCTGGCATCATCAACGGCGATATCCGGGATGATATTCGGGTCGATGATCACCTCTTTCACCTGACGCGCAGAGTCGATAATCACCGCGTTGCTGGTCATTTCAGCGGCTGTCCCGGCGGTGGTGTTGATGGCCACTAACGGTACGCCTGCGTTTTTCACTTTGCCCACGCCGGAGTAAGCGGTAGACGGGCCAGGGTTAGCGGTGAGGATTTTTACCGCTTTGGCGGTGTCAATTGGGCTGCCGCCGCCGAAGGCAATCACGTAATCGCAATCTGCAGCTTTGTATGCCGCATAGCCTTTTTGCACTAATTCTTCGGTCGGGTTTGGAAAGACTTCATCAAACAGGTGATAGGACATCTGGTGCGCGTCGAGGGCGGCGAACAGGCTGTCTAACAGGCCGAGTTTGACCAGTTGGCCATCGGTCACAATCAGCGCTTTACCCCACTGTTTGTTGGCGACCAGGTTGACCATATCACCGATTGCGCCCGCGCCATGCAGGCTGATTTTGGGAAGGGCTAACATAAAGCTCATCATATTCTCCTTAACATTGATTTTGGGAAATCCTGTTCCCCTCACCCCGGTCCTCTCCCCACAGGGGAGAGGGGGAAAGGCCGCATCGAGCTGAGGGGGAAATTAAATGCGCCTGCGCTGCATGACCCGGCGGTAGATAATCGGCAGTGAAATCACCACGATCAGCATCGCGCCGACGATAATCGACATCACAATGCCCGGCACGTTGAGCAGGCTCAGACCAAAGGTCACCAGCCCCATCAGGAAGGCGGCAATCACCACGCCCACCATGCTGCCGGACCCGCCGAGAATATTGACCCCACCCAGCACCGCCATCGTGACCACCGCCAGTTCCCAGCCCATCGCAATGGTCGGTCGGGTACTGCCCAGTCGTGACGTCAGTAACACCGATGCCAGGCCCGCCATTAACCCGACCAGCGCAAACAGAATCAGGTTGTGGCGCTTCACGTTGATGCCGGAGTACCACGCGCCCGTCGGATTGTTGCCGATGGCATAGGTGCGGCGACCAAAGTTAGTGCGATGCAGCAGGAAGGCGAACACGACGGCGAGGACGATAAACAGCGCGAACTCAAACGACAGTGCGCCGAACACATAGCCCTGACCGAACCAGGCGAAGCTCTCCGGATACGCGTTAAGCGCCTGATCGCCCAGCAGGATGTAGGTGATGCCGCGGTACAGGCTCATGGTGCCGATGGTGATCACGATGGACGAGAGGTTAAAACGCGTCACCAGGATGCCATTGAACAGCCCGCACAACAGACCGACCCCCAGCCCAACGCAGACCAGCAGCGGCGTATCCAGGCCCGCCGCGGCGCAGAAACCCATCACCGTCGAGCTCAGTGCGATAGTGGAGGCTACCGACAGGTCAATCTCACGGGCAATGATCAGCATCGCCATGGGCAGCACGATGATCGCCTTTTCCGTGAAGTTAAAGGTGGCGTCAGAAAGGTTCCAGATATTCAGGAAATAGGGCGAGGCCAGCGAGTTGGCAATAAACACTGCCAGCGTCACCGCCAGTAAAAAGCCTTCCCAGCAGAGCAGGCGCTGCCAGAAGGAAGGTGCGGCGGGAATCGTGTTCACCGCGTTGGACGTCAGCATTTTGGTCATGATTTCACCGCCACTTTCTGTCGTGCCAGGGCTGCATCGCGCAGGATAAGACGCCCTTTGCGTTTGTTGCCACGTTCATTCAGCAGAACCGCAATGACAATCACCGTGCCGGAAATCGCCATCTGCCAGAAGGGGGAAATACCGATGACAGGCAGTGCGTTGTTGATAACGCCGAGGAACAGCGCGCCCAACAAACATCCCAGCACCCGGCCTGTTCCGCCCATGGTGCTGATGCCGCCAATCACACAGGCTGCCACGACCTGCAGTTCAAAACCGTTAGCCACGTCGACATACGCCACGGCGAAGCGGGAGATCCACAGGTAACCGCAGAATCCCGCCAGTGCGCCGGAAAGGCAGAAACTGACGAATTGCATTTTCCCGGCGTTGATACCGGTGTAATACGCTGCCGTTGCGTTGCCGCCTGCGGTGTAAAGGGCGCGTCCGGTGCGGCTGTAGCGCAGGAAGTAACCCACGATCAGCAGCGCCGCAACGGCACACCAGCTCAGCAGCGGCAAACCGAGCAGAGACGCGCGCGGCAGGCCGAGGAAATCAGCGCTCATCTGGTGGGAGTTGATCCAGCCGCCATCGGAGAGCAGGAAAATAATGCCGCGATAGATGCTCATGGTGCCGAGTGTGACCACGATGGCCGGAATACCCATCTTCCAGACCAACAGGCCGTTGATCATCCCCATGACCAGCCCGAGCAAGGTTGCCAGGATCAGCAATGCCCAGACCGGGATAGCCGGATAATGGAAGTTCAGCAGGGCGACAATCATGCCGGTCAGCGCGAGGTTTGCTGCCATCGACAAATCAATGCCTTTGGTCAGCAGCACCATCATCTGCCCGAGCGCGAGGATGATAAGAATAGAGGTGTCGTTAAACATCTCCACCAGATTGCCGGGGCCGATAAATGACGGCACACGGCTGCCGATGGCAAGCACCATCAGCACAATCACACCGCCCAGCAGGGCTTCACGGTGTTTCAGGAGTTGTTGCCACATTATGCTGCCTCCTTACCGGCACCACTGGCCGCGCTGACGATGGTTTCCGCCGTCGCCTCACCGGCCTGGTATTCCGCGACCATCAGCCCTTCGTGCATGACGATGATGCGGTCCGCCATGCCCATTACTTCCGGTAGTTCCGACGACACCATAATCACCGCCAGTCCGTGGGAGACCAGTTCAGACATAAACTGGTGCACCGCCGCTTTGGAGCCGATATCAATGCCTTTGGTCGGTTCGTCGAGAATGATCACGTCCGGGTGAGTGGCGAGCCATTTACCGATAACGACTTTTTGTTGGTTGCCGCCGGAGAGGGTTTCTACCGGTTGTTTCCAGCTAAAGGCTTTCACCTGCAGACGTCTGGCGTATTCATCTGCCAGCGCCCACTCTTTGGCATCATTGAGTACGCCGTTGGGGTTGAGTTTGCTAAGTTGCGGCAGGCTGATGTTCTGGGCAATCGGCATTTCGATGATCGCCCCCTGCTTCTGCCGCTCTTCCGGCACGCAGACAATCCCGGCCTGAATCGCATCCGCGGGCTGGCGGAAATGCACCGTTTTGCCGTTAAGCACAATTTCGCCAGAGGAGGGGCGGGAAACGCCGGAGAGGGCCTGCATCAGTTCGGTACGCCCGGCCCCGACCAGGCCGTAGAAGCCGAGGATCTCCCCTTTACGCAGGGAGAAATCGATATGGGCAAATTCAGTCGGGTGGCAGAGGTCTTTCACTTCCAGCACCGTGTCACCCCTTTCGCAGGCGACTTTCGGGTAGGTCTGGGTGATGGCGCGACCGACCATCATCGCCACCATGCGCTCTTCGGTGATCTCCTGCATGGCGCCGGAACCGATGTAAACGCCGTCGCGCAAAATGGTGTAGTAGTCCGCCAGTTCGAAGATTTCATCAAATTTGTGCGAGATAAACAGGATGGCCTTGCCCTCTTGTTTTAACCGCTCAACGATTTGATAAAACTCCAGAATTTCGTGCTGCGAGAGCGCTGCAGTGGGCTCGTCGAGGATAACCACCTGCGCTTCAAACGACAGCGCACGGGCAATCGCCACCATATGGCGCTGGGCGATACTCAGAGTTTTGAGCGTGGCACGCGGGTCGATTTGCACTTCCAGGCGGGTCAGAATATCCCGTGCTTTCTGGTGCATGGCGGGCCAGTCGAGCTTTTTCAACAAGCCTTTGTAGAGGTACTGGCCGACGAAAATATTCTCCGTCACGGACAATTCGTCGAACAGAACGGTTTCCTGGTGTATGGCGGTGATCCCCACCTTGTGCGCAGATTCTGGGGTCGGAAGCTGAATGGGAATGGCTTTATAAAGGATTTCGCCCTCTTCAGGCTGGTAAATACCGGTCATGACTTTGACCAGCGTGGATTTGCCCGCGCCGTTTTCGCCAATGAGTGCGGTGACGCTGCCGGGCCAGAGGTCGAGCTGTACGTTCTCGAGGGCACGCACACCAGGGAAGACTTTGGTGATGCCCTTGAGCGACAGCAGGGGTGTGGATGCCGTCATGATGTTCTCCATATATCTCCTCTCCCTTCAGGAAGGGATCAGAGTGAGGGTGGCGTGCGGCCTGATGCCCTCACCCCGGTCCTCTCCCACAGGGAGAGGGAGAAGGGATTAGAAAATTTTCGAGAACTTATCAATGTTGCTGGCATCGTAGACGAACGGCTCTGCCATTGCGCCACTGCCGTCAGCATCCAGTTTCACCTTGCCGAGTTTGCCCATGTTGGCCTCGGTTTTGGTCGCCGTCCCTTTGACTAAATCGTCCGCCAGGTAGGTCGCGGCGTAGCCCAGATCGATCGGGTTCCAGATAGCGAAGCTTTTTGTGGCACCGGATTTGACCGCTCCCGCCATTTCAGACGGCAGACCCAGACCGGTGACGTACACTTTGCCAATCTTGCCCTGGTCCTTCACCGCCTGTGCCGCCGCCACGATGCCCACGGAGGACGGAGAGACGATCACTTTCAGATCCGGGTAAGATTTCAACAGGCCGACCGCTTCGCGGTAGCTCTTATCAGACAGATCGTCACCGTAGGCGACGGTCACCAGATTGATGGACGGGTACTTAGGCAGCACCTTTTTCATCTCTTCAATCCAGATATTCTGGTTGGTGGAGGTTGGCGTTGCGCTGAGGATTGCCACGTCGCCTTTTTCCACATTCAGTGCTTTCAATGCATCTGCCGCCAGCTTGACGTTGGTTTCGCCAATCAGGGCATTGTTCGACGGATTCAGGTGAATCTGACGGCCGCCTTTCGCCACCCCGGAATCCCAGGAGACGACTTTAATGCCACGCTGCATGGCTTTTTTCAGTACCGGGACCACGGCATCCGGATCGTTCGCGGAAATCGCGATCGCATCCACACCCTGAGCGATCAGGCCGTTAAGCACTTCGATCTGTGCTTCTGCGGTGGTGGTGGTAGGGCCGGTATAGATAACTTTTACATCACCTAACTCTTTGGCGGCTTCCTGCGCGCCGGTGTTTGCTGCTTCAAAAAAACCATTTCCTAATGATTTCGCTACGAGCGCGATTTTGACTTCTGCTAATGCGGAACCGGACAACGCCAGAGCGGCAACGGTGAGGATTAAGCTTGTCTTTATTTTCATTGCTTTTACTCCACGAGTTAGTGTTTTTACTGCATAGGTAGTTACAGAGTTTCCCCTTCAGATCGTTGCCCGAAGGGGTTATAGGACGTTCTTATTGGTACAGCTCTAACGCACTTGCCAGCGGGGTGACGCCAAAGCGTTTACCCAGCGCAATCAGCTCTTCCCGGGTGATGGTCTGTTTCATGCCACCCATGGAATAGACTTTCACCAGCACTTCTGCGGATTTCTCCGCGGTATCGATAAGACCAAAAGTCTCATCCAGATTTGGACCACTGCCGAAGACGCCGTGGAACGGCCACAGTACCAGGGAATGTTTGTTCATGGCTTCTGCGGTGGCCTCTCCGATTTCATCGGTACCCGGCACCATCCACGGCAGGATGCCGACGCCATCCGGGAAGACCACCAGACACTCGGTGCTTCCTTCCCACAATTTACGGGTGATGAAGTCAGAATCGTTTTCCAGCACGTAGGTCAGGGCGATCAGGTTGGTGGCATGACAGTGCATGATGACACGGTCTTTGCCGTTGGTAGCCTTGATGCGCTCGCAGTGTGACAGGAAGTGCGCCGGCAGTTCAGAGGTCGGCACCGCTTCATTCGTCAGGCCCCATAGAATGTGGTAGCCCGCGCCGTCGCTGTCCACTTTTACCACGCCAAGGTTGGCCGTCGGGTCGAGCTGGACGTTACGGAAGAATTTGCCAGAACCGGTAACGATAAACGGCGTGTTGGCGAGCAACGGCATTGGCTGGCTCAACGCGATATAACGCGGCTTCGCATGGAAGTCAGCTTCATACGGGGCGATGTCGGCATCGTCCAGACGCAGCGTCAGGTTACCGCCGTTGCGCTCATCCCAGCCTTTGAGCCAGGCATCGCTGGTGGCTTTGATCATGCCCTGGGTGAACCAGGCGTTAATGATGTTCTGCATAATTTTCTCGTTCCTGTTATCGCGGTGAGGATTCCCCCTCACCCCGGCCCTCTCCCATGGGGAGAGGGGGTAAAAGTTCCCTCTCCCCATGGGAGAGGGTTAGGGTGAGGGCGGTCTTACCCGCGCTGGCTCAATACATCTTTCTCATACGCACGCACGCTCTCCAGCCACTGGCTACCTGCCGGGGTGTCGTGGCGCTGGCAATACATCTCCCAAACGGCCTGCCACGGTAAGCATTTCTGCTCTTCCAGCAGCGCCAGACGCGCGGTGTAGTCGCCGTCTGCTTCCAGTTGGCGCAGTTGCTCAACTGGTTCCAGCAGAGCACGCAGCAGGGCTTTCTTCATGTTGCGGGTACCAATAACCCAGGCGGCGATACGGTTGATGGAAGCATCAAAGAAATCGAGACCGATATGCACGCGGTCGAACAGGTTGTGACGCACGATCTCGCTGGCAATCGCCTGGGTTTCGTCGTCCAGCAGCACCACGTGGTCGCTGTCCCAGCGCACCGGGCGGCTGACGTGCAGCAGCAGGCGCGGCACATAGAGCATGGCGGCAGAAATCTTGTCGGAAATCACTTCAGTAGGATGGAAGTGACCGGCATCCAGGCACAAGGCGGTCTGGCGGCTGGCGGCGTAGCCCAGGCAGAATTCGTTAGAGCCGACGGTGTAGCTCTCTGCACCGATACCGAACAGTTTGCTTTCCACGGCATCGATGTGGTGGGCGAGGTCGAACTTCTCGCTCAGCGCTTCGTCCAGGGCAGCCATCAAACGCTGGCGCGGTGCCAGGCGGTCAACGGTGATGTCTTTCATGCCATCCGGCACCCAGATGTTCATCACTGAAGGCGTGCCGAGTTGCTCACCGAAGTACGCGGAGACGCGGCGGCTGGCTTTCACGTGGTCAATCCAGAACTGACGGATTTCGTCGTTCGCATGGGAGAGGGTGAAACCGTCTGCGCTTAAAGGATGTGAGAAGCAGGATGGATTGAAATCCAGACCCAGTTTGTTCGCTTTTGCCCACTCAACCCAGTTTTTGAAGTGCTCAGGCTTGATGGCGTCGCGGCTGACTGACGTACCTGCTTCGTGGTAAATCGCGTGCAGGTTCAGGCGTTTCGGGCCAGGGATCAGGCTCAGCGCTTGCTCAAGGTCGGCGCGCAGTTCGGTGGCATTACGCGCTTTACCTGGGTAGTTACCGGTTGCCTGAATACCGCCAGTCAGGCTGCCTTCCGGGTTTTCAAAACCGGCGACATCATCGCCCTGCCAGCAGTGCATGGAGACGGGCAGTTTGTCGAGCTGGCGCAGTGCCTCTTCGACATCGATGCCTACAGCATTGAAGCGCTGTTTAGCGATTTCCCAAGCTTGTTCTAGTTGAGTGGTCATGCACAAAGCTCCTTAGTCTGTCGTTTTTGCTGAAACCGCACGACGTGGCGGGCAATTTCGTTATCAGGATGAGGGGTGTAAGTGGTCAGCGTGTAGCTCGCGGCCACCACGTCACGGAAAGTGTCGACGCTGCTCAGTTCATTGAGCGTCATCAGTTGCACGCCGATGTTGCCGAGCGTGGAGGCTTCAACAGGGCCAGCGACCACCGGCAGGCCACAGGCGTCGGCGCAAAGCTGATTCAAAAGCTGGTTCTGGCAGCCGCCACCCACGATGTGCAGTTGGGTGAATGGTTTGCCACGAAGCTGGGCAAGCTCGTGCAGGACGTCAGCGTAGAGCAGTGCCAGGCTGTCGAAGATGCAGCGCGCCAGTTCGGCATCGCTTTGTGGAACGGGCTGGTGGCTTTCGCGACAAGCGGCCTGGATCTCGTGACTCATATCGAGTGGGTTGATAAAGCGCTCATCGTTGGGGTTGATCACGAAGCGGCATGAAGGCAGGGCGCACGCCTCAGCAATCAGCGCAGGCAGGTCGTCTACATTGCGCTCTTTCAGTACTCGCTGGAGCAACCACAACCCCATAATATTTTTCAGCACACGGTAGCGACCTTCCGCGCCGCCTTCGTTGGTAATGTTGGCCGCCAGGGCATCGTCATCGGTGTAGGGTGTGGTGCTTTCAAAGCCCATCAGTGACCAGGTGCCTGAAGCGAGATAAGCGGAATCGGCATGTTTAAGCGGTGAGGCAATGACCGCGCTGGCGGTGTCGTGGCTGGCAACGGCGACCACCGGAATGGCTTCGCCCTGCGGATTTTGCCAGTGACCAATCACATTGCCCGGATGGGTCGGCGTACCGAACCAGGAGGCAGGCACGCCGGTCCAGTTGAGCAGTGTTTCATCCCAACTGTCGGTTTCAATGTTCACCAGTTGGGTTGTGGTGGCATTGGTATATTCCCAGTTCATATTGCCGGTCAGGCGGAAGCTGAAATAGTCCGGGATCAGCAAGGCATGCTCAACGGATGCCATGACTTCTGGTTGCTGTTGGGCAAGGGCGCGAAACTGGTACAGGGTGTTAAAGGGGAGAAACTGAATGCCACTGCGGCGATAAATACTGGCTTTGCCGAGCTGCTCCAGAGCCTGATGCATCACGCCATCGGTGCGATGATCACGGTAAGAGATGGGCAAACCGACGCGCTCCCCGAGCTTGTTGATGAGCACATAATCCACGCCCCAGGTGTCGATACCAATACTGTCGATGACCACGCCCTCAGCACAGGCTTTTTCCAGTCCAAGGCAGATTTCATCTTCAAGCGCATCGATATCCCAGCAGTCGTAGCCGTGCTTTTTTTCCAGATAGTTGGCGAAGCGATGAACTTCACGCAGCGTGAGCCTCCGCTGTTCTGTCGCGTAGCAGGCCAGCATGATGCGGCCGCTTGAGGCACCTAAATCGACGGCGACACAATGGCGAAAAGTCATGGTGAGGTCCTTGTGAGAGTTGTTGCCCCCAGTCTAAAAAAAGGACGTCGCGGTAACCTTCTTGTTACTGACAGTCGCCATTAGGGACTGGCAAGAAAGCAAAGGTGAAAGTGAGAGAGTTCACATTTTCCAGCAAAAGCGGCGGATTTCAGCGGTGTGACGCATGCCGCAATTCCTGATCTTTCCGGCCTTTTCTTGAAAAACCGACAGGCTTTGCCATGTTTGTGGTCAAAAATTCAAGGTGCGATCGGCCACCCTTAATTACTATTTTGAGAACATTTCTCATTAGTGAGTGGGGCAATATGACCGTATTACACAGCGCGGACTTTTTTCCTTCGGGCATCACGCCTGTTGCTATCGAGCCGCGATTGCCCCAGGCGGCGTTTCCCGAGCATCATCATGATTTTCATGAAATTGTGATTGTTGAGCATGGCACTGGTATCCATGTGTTTAACGGCCAGTCCTACACCATCAGTGGTGGGACAGTCTGCTTCGTGCGCGATCACGACAGGCACTTATATGAACATACTGACAACCTCTGCCTGACCAATGTGCTCTATCGCTCACCGGATGCATTCAAGTTCCTGGCGGGCTTAAATGCGCTGTTGCCGCAGGAGCAGGATGGGCATTACCCGTCGCACTGGCGTGTTAACCAATGCGTTCTTCAACAGGTGCGCCAGATAATCGGTCAGATGGAAACCCTGGGCAATGCGCTGGATATGCCGACCACTGCTAACCGTGAAATTCTGTTTATGCAGCTACTGGTGTTGTTGCGTAAAAGCAGTCTGGAGGAGGGGGCGTTCAGTAACGATGCGCGGCTTAATCAGTTGATGTCCTGGCTGGAAGATCACTTTGCCGAAGAGGTGTGCTGGGAGTCGCTCGCTGATGAGTACGCGCTGTCGCTGCGCACCCTGCATCGCCAGCTAAAAAGCTATACCGGGCTGACGCCGCAGCGGTATCTCAACCGCCTGCGACTGATCAAGGCGCGCCATATGCTACGTCATGGCGATGACAGCATTACCGATATCGCTTATCGCTGCGGTTTTGGCGACAGTAACCACTTTTCGACGCTTTTTCGCCGAGAGTTTGACTGGTCGCCGCGGGATATCCGTCAGGGACGGGATGTGCAATTGCAATAGCGGTAACGAGAAGGCTGTCACCGATTTTTTGTCGTAAATCAGCTAATACTTATCGGTTGTTTTGGGCTGAGGTGACGTTGTGGCAAGCCAGTTAATTCTTCGTAGCGCCGATTTTTTCCCCCGTCCAGGGCAGACCGTTGCCGTGGCGGATCGCTATCCGCAAAACGTCTTTGCCGAGCATACGCACGAGTTTTACGAACTGGTGCTGGTCTGGCGTGGCAACGGGCTGCATGTGCTCAATGACCGACCTTATCGCATCACCCGCGGTGACCTGTTTTACATCCGCGCGCAGGACAAACACTCCTATGCATCGGTCAACGATCTGGTGCTGCAAAATATCATCTACTGCCCCGATCGCCTGTCGCTGAATCTCGACTGGGCGGCACATATTCCGGGGCTTCAGGGTTCAGAGTGGACGCCGCACTGGCGTATTGGCAGCACCGGGATGACCCAGGCCCGGCAGGTGATCACTCAGCTAGAACAGGAGAGCACCAAAAGTGATGCCCTGGCGAATGCTATGGCAGAAGCCTTGTTTGCCCAACTGGTGATGACGTTGAAGCGCCATCGCTTTGCTGCTGATAATCTGGCCGCCGCCAACAGCGAGCCGCTGCTCGATAAACTCATTACTGCGCTTTCTGGCAGCCTCAACCGCAGCTTTTTGCTTGAGCAGTTTTGCGAGCAGGAGCGGTGCAGCGAGCGGGCACTCCGCCAGCAATTTCGGACTCAGACCGGGATGACTATCAACCACTACCTGCGGCAGTTGCGGATTTGCCACGCGCAGTATTTATTGCAACATACGGAGTTGATGATTGGTGAAGTGTCCACACGCTGTGGCTTTGAAGACAGCAACTATTTCTCGGTGGTTTTCACTCGTGAAACCGGCATGACCCCCAGCCAGTGGCGGCAGCGGCATAACGAAGCGGCATAGAATCCCGCTGGTCTGACATTCCCTTATGCCACATGGGCTTGTTTACATAACAGAATGTTATAACCATATTAAAACTACGGCATTGATAAACATTTTCAATATCATTTAACTAACTATAATGAACCAACTGCTTACGCGGCGTTAACACATCTGCCGCCCGACAATAATGGAGATTAGTATGAGCTATACACTGCCATCCCTGCCGTACGCCTACGATGCACTTGAGCCTCATTTCGACAAGCAGACGATGGAAATCCATCACTCTAAACACCACCAGGCTTATGTAAACAATGCGAACGCAGCGCTGGAAAGCCTGCCAGAATTCGCCAGCCTGTCTGCTGAAGAGCTGATCACTAAACTGGACCAACTGCCGGCAGACAAAAAGACCGTTCTGCGTAACAACGCTGGCGGCCACGCAAACCACAGCTTCTTCTGGAAAGGCCTGAAAAAAGACACCACCCTGCAGGGCGACCTGAAAGCAGCTATCGAGCGTGATTTCGGTTCCGTTGATAACTTCAAAGCTGAATTCGAAAAAGCAGCAGCAACCCGCTTCGGTTCTGGCTGGGCATGGCTGGTGCTGAAAGGCGACAAACTGGCTGTGGTTTCTACCGCTAACCAGGACTCCCCGCTGATGGGCGAAGCTATCTCTGGCGCGTCTGGCTTCCCTATCGTGGGTCTGGATGTGTGGGAACACGCTTACTACCTGAAATTCCAGAACCGTCGCCCGGACTACATCAAAGAGTTCTGGAACGTGGTTAACTGGGACGAAGCAGCAGCACGTTTCGCCGCTAAGAAATAAGTTTTGCTAAATCTCCCGCTTTCGCGGGTGAATCAAGCCCCTGTCGACATAGTCGGTGGGGGTTTTTTTATGGAGGCAAATCGGCCGCTTTAAATAAAAACAATGATCCAATAAAAATGAAATATTGTTTTGTTTTTGTATGTGAGATCACTTTTCTGGGTGTGACGACGTTCTAACATTTCGCCATCAGCGCTGGACTCGCTCCTTTTTAAGGGCGAAATGGCGCACAAAAATCAGTGATTTTTTGACAGGTGGCGGTATGCAAATCAAACGTGCAATAGAAAAAATCCCGGGCGGGATGATGCTGGTTCCTCTGTTTCTTGGTGCGTTGTGTCACACCTTCTCGCCGGGTGCGGGAAAGTATTTTGGCTCCTTCACGAATGGCATGATCACCGGGACCGTGCCGATTCTGGCGGTGTGGTTTTTCTGCATGGGCGCGTCAATTAAGCTCAGTGCGACCGGTACGGTGCTGCGCAAGTCCGGCACCCTGGTGGTGACCAAAATTGCGGTGGCCTGGGTGGTTGCGGCGGTGACATCACGTTTGATTCCGGCGCACGGCGTGGAAGCGGGCTTCTTTGCAGGGCTGTCGACACTGGCGCTGGTCGCCTCAATGGACATGACTAACGGCGGGCTTTACGCCTCCATCATGCAGCAGTACGGCACCAAAGAAGAGGCCGGGGCGTTTGTGCTGATGTCCCTCGAATCTGGCCCATTGATGACGATGGTGATTCTGGGTACGGCGGGTATCGCCTCATTTGAACCACATGTGTTTGTTGGCGCAGTACTGCCATTCCTGATTGGCTTTGGTCTGGGTAATCTGGACCCCGAATTGCGTGAGTTCTTTACCCGCGCAGTACAGACGCTGATTCCCTTCTTCGCCTTTGCGCTCGGTAACACCATCGATCTCAGCGTGATTGCCCAGACTGGTTTGCTCGGCGTGCTGCTGGGGCTGGCTGTGATTGTGATTACGGGCATTCCGTTGATTATTGCCGATAAGCTGATTGGCGGCGGAGATGGTACCGCAGGGCTTGCGGCTTCCAGCTCTGCCGGGGCGGCAGTGGCAACACCGGTACTGATTGCCGAGATGGTGCCGGAGTTTAAAGCGATGGCGCCTGCCGCGACTTCGCTGGTAGCGACATCGGTGATTGTGACCTCCATTCTGGTGCCGATTTTGACCTCTGTCTGGTCACGTAAAGTGAAAGGGGATGCAGTGGCTCCGGACCTGCGCAGTGCGGTGAAATAGCGCAGAACGTTCAATGAGAAACCGGCCTTTGCAGGCCGGCTTTTTTGTCAGTGGGGTATACCAAAAACCTTATCCACTTGCGCACACTCGGCATGTGTTAACTCGCCGCCAAAATTGCGCGACGTAGCACCGCAGTAACCGAATTTGCGCGATACCACGGTTTTAATGGTGGTCACGAAATCCTCGCCAATCGTATAAATCGACATGAATTTGCCGATTTCACGCTGCGCATCATGCAGAGCCGTCAGGTCATTTTGCTTCCAGGCTTCTCGCGCGTTGACAAATAGCTCTGGCATCACGTTGTTTAACCCGGAGATAACGCCCGCACCACCTGCCAGCAGGTTCGGAATGAAATACTCGTCATAGCCGGAAAGCACGGCGAAATCATCACGGACTTTTTCGGTCGCGAGGATGATATTGCGGGTATGCGACTGGCAATCAACGGTGTCTTTAATGCCGGCAAAGTTCGGGAACTCGGCCGCCAGCGTGGCGACCAGCTCCGGTGTCAGGTCACAGCCGGTGCGTGCAGGGAAGTTATAGGCAAACCACTTACCGTTTAGTCGCTGCCCCAGATGGCGGAAGTAACTCAGCAGCTGTGCAGGCGTTTGCCCGTAGTAGTAAGGGGGCAGGACCATGACCGCGTCATAACCCGTACGGAAGGCTTCGTCCGCCATCCAGAGTAGATCATTCAGGCTGGTTGAAGAGACGTTTGCCACCAGGGTACCGGGCGTCATACCGCGCACTTCGCGGATCAGCATGAGCCGTTCATCAAGGGTGAAAGAGGCAAACTCGCCAATGCTGCCCATTAGCAATACCACATCGATTCTGGCGTCGGTCAGGCGTGAAATATGCTGTCTTAATCCATTCAGATCAACTTTACCGTCGGGTGTCATTGGCGTAATGGACGGGCACCAGACGCCGGAAAATTCATTTTCAGTCTTCACGTCACTGTCTCCTTGAATATGAAATAGCGTTTCACTTCTTCAATAAGTGATAGCACGTCCTGACGGAATTCACGCGCACCGGTGTCTCATTTCTGCACGATTTCGGGGTAAAAAGTGTGGTGTAATACCGGAACAATTTTAGCGTCCGGGGGAAAAGATGCGGCATCCGGTTAATGTTTATACAGGCACTGTAAAGGATTATGCGGGCAGTAAGCCCAGCGCAATCGCCAAGCTCCAGGTGGACGGAGAGTTAACCTTAACGGATCGTGGTCTGGAGGGGGACCAACAGGCGGAGAAGGTGATTCACGGCGGGCCGGACAGGGCGCTTTGTCACTATCCTCGCGAGCATTACGCCTTCTGGCGTCAGACCTTCCCTGATAACGACGCGCTCTACTACGCGCCCGCTTTCGGCGAGAATTTGTCGACGGAAGGGCTGACGGAGAGGAATGTTTTTATCGGTGATATTTTCCGGTGGGGAGAGACGCTGATTCAGGTTACCCAGCCGCGCTCGCCCTGCTACAAGCTCAACTTTCACTTTAACGTCAGCGATATGGCGTCACAAATGCAGGCTTGTGGGCGCATTGGCTGGCTCTATCGCGTGATTGCGGCGGGAAAGGTTTCGACGGATGCACCGCTTGAACTGGCATCACGCACCAGTGATGTGAGCGTTCAGGATGCGGCGTCCATTGCCTGGCATATGCCGTTCGATGACGAACAGTATCGGCGTTTACTCTCTGCGGCCGGGCTGTCTGCAAGCTGGACAAGAACGATGCAGAAGCGGCGTTTAAGTGGGGTTATCGAGGATAATTCGCGAAGATTGTGGGGAAAGTAGAACTGTTCCCCCTCACATTGCAGTGAGGGGGAACAGGTGTTACGAACGTTTATACAGCGGCAGCCAGATTGTTAAGCGCAAACCGCCCAGCGGGCTGTCGTCGGCTTTCACCCAACCACGGTGCTGTTGAATGGCGGTTTCCACAATCGCCAGCCCCAGACCCGTGCCACCTGATTCGCGATCGCGCGCTTCGTCAGTACGGTAGAAGGGACGGAAAATCTGCTCTCTGTCTTCCGGGCTGACGCCAGGACCGTCATCATCAACGTTGATGGTGATGCCCTCTTTGTCGACCGAGAAATTGACTTCGATTTTGGTGTGCGAGTAGCGCAGGGCGTTACGCACGATATTCTCCAGCGCACTTTCCAGTGCGTTAGGGTTACCGTACAGCGGCCATGGCCCTGGCGGGAAGTTGACCGTCAGCGTTTTCCCCACCTGCTCGGCTTCAAAGGCGGCGTTGTCCAGCACCTCATTCCACAGATGGTTAGCCTTAACGGTTTCACTGACCAGCGCACTTTTCTGCTGATTACGGGACATCACCAGCAGGTCGTTAATCATGCTGTCGAGACGCTGTGCTTCCATTTCGATCCGCTCCAGCTCTTTACTCTCCCCACTGCGTCGACGCAGAAGCGCCGTACCCAGTTGCAGACGCGTGAGGGGCGTACGCAGCTCGTGTGAGATGTCAGAAAGCAGTCGCTGTTGCGAGGTCATCATGCGTTCCAGCGCGGTGACCATCTGGTTAAAACTGGCTCCGGCGGCGACGAACTCCTGTGGCCCGGCTTCCAGTTCCGGACGCTGGCGTAAATTGCCCTGTGCCACTTCATCTGCCGCATTTTTCAACTTACGCGCCGGTTTTGCCAGGCTCCATGCCAGCCAGAGCAGCAAAGGCGAACTGATGAGCATGGTGACGATAAGCAATAGCAGCGGTCGGTCAAACAGCAGGTTGATGAAATCAGACTGAGAGTTGCTGGCCGGGCGGATAAGATAGAGCTGGTAATTATCTTCCCCGTCCCGGACGGAAAAGGGCCCTACCAGCTCTACCCGACCATATTTTTTCTTCTGCGGGTGATCCGAGTTATCCGCCTGACCAATAAAGTTGCGGATAATCTGCATTTCGTTGCGTTCTGCGCCAATGACGCGGCCTTCGCTGGTGACCAGCAGCAGGCGTTGTCCTGGCGGAGCCCATTTGTCGATAGCGCGGAATAATCTGCGCCACCACATCAGGTCATTGGGCGGATCGTTGACCAGCTCCGCCTCGACGTGCTGCTCAATCATCACGCCCTGACGCTGCTCGCTGTCGAGCAGCTCCGTCATCTGGCGTGAATCCAGTTTCGGCACCATCAAGACCAGCATCAATACCAGCGCCAGCGTCAGCCAGAAAATGGCAAAAATGCGGGCGGTCAAACTTCCTATCATGTAGCGGATACCATCAAATAGCCGCGACCACGCAAGGTTTTAAACCACGGGTGACCGTCTTTGCGGTCCGGCAGTTTGCGGCGCAGGTTAGAGATATGCATATCTATGGCGCGATCAAACGGCGTCAAGCGTTTGCCCAGCACTTCCTGGCTTAAATGTTCGCGCGAGACAACCTGACCCAGGTGCTGTGCGAGCAAGTAAAGCAGGGTGAATTCGGTGCCGGTGAGCTCAAGCGACTGACCATCGAAATTGGCTTCCTGACGACCTGGGTTCAGGCTCAGGCCATCCACTTCCAGGGTCGGAGAACCGTTATCGGTGTTCTGTTGCTGTTCGCTCCAGTGCGAGCGGCGCAAAATGGCGCGAATACGCGCAACCAGTTCGCGATCGTTAAACGGTTTTGGCAGATAGTCATCCGCGCCCAGCTCAAGGCCGAGAACGCGATCCAGCTCGCTGCCGCGGGCTGTCAACATAATGACAGGTGTCTGGTGTGTCTGGCGTAGCTCTTTAAGGGTGTCGATACCGTTCTTCTTCGGCATCATGACGTCGAGCAAAAGCAAATCGATGCTGTCATCAAGGAGGTCGAGCGCCTGCTCCCCATCATGGGCAACCAGCACATTAAAACCTTCCATGTCGAGCAGCTCTTTTAACAGGGATGTAAGCTCTCGGTCATCATCTACTAAAAGAATCTTATTCATTGTTTAAATACCTCCGAGGCAGAAATTACGTCATCAAGAGTCGCTAATCCATGACTTTACGTTGTTTTACACCCCCTGACGCATGTTTGCAGCCTGAATCGTAGACTGATTCTCGTTGATTCGCGACACATAAGATTTTGGGAGCAAATGATGCGCATAGTTACCGCTGCCGTCATGGCCTCAACACTGGCGCTCAGTACGATTGGCCAGGCTGCTGAAGTCGTAACAGGCGATAACTGGCACCCGACTGAGGGAATCGCGCAGCGTAATGGTCAGAACCATATGTTTGACGGCATACATTTAACCGAGCATCAACGCCAACAGATGCGAGATTTGATGCAGCAGGCACGGCACGACCAGCCCCCTGTTAATGTTAGCGAAGTGGAGGCAATGCATCGCCTTATCACCGCAGAAAATTTTGATGAAACCGCTGTGCGGAATCAGGCAGAAAAAATGGCGCAGGAACAGATAGCGCGTCAGGTTGAGATGGCGAAAGTCCGCAACCAGATGTATCACCTGCTAACGCCTGAGCAGCAAGCGGTTTTGAACCAGAAGCATCAAAAACGGATGGACCAACTGCGCGAAGTCGCGCAAATGCAGCAAGGCTCTCCGTTAAAGTTCTTCAGTAGCAGTAGTACCCAGCGTTCCCAGTAATGAACCCTGTTTTCCTTGCCATAGACACCATCCCTGTCTTCCCCCACATGATGTGGGGGTTTTTTTTGCCCTAAATTCAGCATCCTGAATTCCCGCCTGATAAGTTGCCTTTCGTTATACTACCCACTGAAGAATGTGGGAGCCTTTATGAACGAATCTTACGGACGCCTTGTCAGCCGTGCCGCCATCGCGGCCACGATCATGGCGTCGTCATTATTAGTGATTAAAATCTTTGCGTGGTGGTACACCGGTTCGGTGAGCATCCTGGCAGCGCTGGTGGATTCGCTAGTGGATATTGCCGCTTCGCTGACTAACCTGCTGGTGGTGCGTTATTCACTGCAACCGGCAGATGATGAACACACATTTGGCCACGGGAAGGCTGAATCGCTCGCCGCACTGGCACAAAGTATGTTTATTTCCGGCTCGGCGCTGTTCCTGTTTTTGACCGGTATTCAGCACCTGGCAAACCCGGAACCGATGTATTCACCCGGCATTGGTATTGCCGTTACCCTGATTGCTTTAGTCAGCACTGTGATCCTTGTCACTTTTCAGCGTTGGGTGGTACGAAAAACCCAGAGTCAGGCGGTCAGGGCAGATATGCTTCATTATCAGTCTGATGTTATGATGAACGGTGCAATTTTGGTCGCTTTGTGGCTGTCGTGGTACGGCTGGCATCGGGCGGATGCACTGTTTGCTTTGGGCATCGGTTGTTATATTTTATACAGCGCATTACGTATGGGATATGAAGCCGTTCAGTCTTTACTGGACAGGGCATTGCCGGATGAAGAACGCCAGGACATTTTCGATATTGTCACGGCCTGGCCGGGCGTCAGCGGTGCTCACGATCTGCGAACAAGGCAGTCAGGTCCAACACGGTTCATCCAAATCCATCTGGAGATGGAGGATAACCTTCCATTGGTTCAGGCGCACATCATCGCTGAACAGGTGGAACAAGCAATTCTGCAGCGTTTTCCAGGGTCGGATGTGATTATTCATCAGGATCCCTGCTCGGTAATACCTCAAGGACGATAAGCGCGTTGCTGCTGTCGTATTTCGTTGTAAAAAAAGAGAGTCAGACCCGCATTTAGTGTATAAATTACCGCCATAGGGTCTGACCTGAATCAATTCAGCAAATAGTGATTAATATAATATTTGCATCATAGCCGTTTGCTCCTGTGGAGCGTCGTTTTGGCCAACAGAACATTATTTTTGCATTCCTAAGTTCAGAGGTAGTCATGATTAAAAAAATCGGTGTGTTGACAAGTGGCGGTGATGCGCCGGGCATGAACGCAGCAATTCGTGGCGTTGTCCGTGCAGCATTAACTGAAGGTCTGGAAGTTGCGGGTATTTATGATGGTTATCTCGGCCTGTACGAAGACCGTATGATTCAACTGGATCGCTATAGTGTGTCAGACATGATTAACCGTGGCGGCACCTTCCTCGGCTCTGCACGTTTCCCGGAATTCCGCGAAGAGCACGTCCGCGCCGTGGCTATCGAGAACATGAAAAAGCGTGGTATTGATGCGCTGGTCGTTATCGGCGGTGACGGTTCCTACATGGGGGCTAAGCGCCTGACTGAAATGGGCTTCCCGTGCATCGGCCTGCCAGGCACCATCGACAACGATGTGGCCGGTACCGATTACACCATCGGTTATTTCACCGCACTGCACACCGTGGTTGAAGCGATTGACCGCCTGCGTGACACCTCTTCTTCTCACCAGCGTATTTCCATCGTTGAAGTGATGGGCCGTTACTGTGGTGACTTGACCCTGGCCGCTGCTATTGCTGGCGGTTGCGAGTTTATCGTGCTGCCTGAAGTAGAATTCAGCCGTGAAGACCTGGTCGCAGAAATTAAAGCGGGTATCGCGAAAGGTAAAAAACACGCCATTGTCGCCATCACTGAGCACATCTGCGATATCGATGAACTGGCAAAATACATCGAAACCGAAACCGAGCGTGAAACCCGTGCGACCGTTCTGGGCCACATCCAGCGCGGCGGCTCCCCGGTGCCTTACGACCGTATCCTGGCATCCCGTATGGGCGCATACGCCATTGAGTTGCTGCTGCAGGGGCACGGCGGTCGTTGTGTCGGTATCCAGAACGAAAAAATGGTTCACCACGACATTATCGACGCTATCGAGAACATGAAGCGTCCGTTCAAAGGTGACTGGCTGGACTGCGCTAAAAAGCTCTACTAAACACATTCAACGCCCTCTGTTTCGAGGGCGTTTCTTTGTCAGCTGATATTCCCCAAAGTTATAGCCAATCTTTTTTTATTCTTTAATCATTGGACATCTTTCTGGCACGCTGATCACATCAAAATACATAACCTGAGAGAGTGGGCGATGAACAAGTGGGGCGTAGGATTAACATTGCTGCTGGCATCTGGCAGCGTTCTGGCGAAAGACATTCAATTACTGAACGTGTCGTATGATCCAACGCGTGAGTTGTATGAACAGTACAACAAAGCGTTCAGCGCACACTGGAAACAGGAAACCGGCGATACTGTCACCATTCGCCAGTCACACGGTGGCTCAGGCAAACAAGCAACCTCGGTTATTAACGGTCTGGATGCGGATGTTGTGACCCTGGCGCTGGCCTATGACGTGGATGCGATTGCCGAGCGTGGCAGCATCGACAAGAACTGGATCAAACGTCTGCCGGATAACTCTGCGCCTTATACCTCCACCATTGTCTTCCTGGTGCGTAAAGGCAACCCGAAACAAATTCACGACTGGAATGATTTAATCAAACCGGGCGTGTCCGTTATCACCCCGAACCCGAAAAGCTCCGGTGGTGCACGCTGGAACTACCTGGCGGCGTGGGGCTATGCTCTGCACCAGAATGGCGGTGACCAGGCTAAAGCTCAGGAGTTCGTGAAGGCGCTGTTTAAAAACGTCGAAGTGCTGGACTCCGGTGCGCGCGGCGCAACCAACACCTTCGTTGAACGCGGTATCGGCGACGTGCTGATTGCCTGGGAAAACGAAGCGCTGCTGGCGACAAACGAGCTGGGTAAAGACAAGTTTGAAATCGTCACCCCAAGCGAATCCATTCTTGCGGAGCCGACCGTCGCTGTTGTCGACAAAGTGGTCGCGAAGAAAGGCACCCAACAGGTTGCCGAAGCGTACCTGAAATATCTCTACACCCCGGAAGGGCAGGAGATTGCGGCGAAGAACTTCTACCGTCCGCGTGACAAAGACATTGCCGCGAAATATGCAAACGAGTTCCCGAAACTGAAGCTGTTCACCATTGACGATGTCTTTGGTGGCTGGACAAAAGCGCAGAAAGAGCACTTCTCCAACGGCGGCAAGTTCGACGAAATCAGCAAACGCTAATCCCCAGGCGGCCCTTAACGGGGCCGTTTTTGTTTTCCCCTCTGTACATCTTTTTCCCGTTTTACTGCGCTATGCTTCATGTTCTTTCTGGAAAGAGGACGTCCGATGAAGATTGTGCAGCGAACTGCAATAGCCCTGGTGATTTTGATGCTGCTGACGGCGGCTTACGGTGCCTACTGGTGGAACAGTAGCGACAGGGATCAACTTCGCCAGATTGTCACCGGGCAGTGTGTCCCTCATCAGCGCGATTCCCACTTACCTGCACCCTGCGAGCAGGCCAATCTGGATGCCGGTTATGTGCTGCTCAAAGACCGTAATGGCCCCCTGCAATACCTGCTCATGCCGACTTATCGTATCAATGGTATTGAAAGCCCTTTGTTGTTGCAGCCTCACACCCCAAACTTTTTCTGGCAGGCCTGGCAATCACGCGGCGTTATGGGAAAAATGCGCGGCAGCCCACTGCCGGATAACGCCATTTCTCTTACCATCAACTCGCGCACCGGGCGGACCCAAAACCACTTCCATATTCATATGTCCTGCCTGCGAAACGATGTACGTATTAAGCTCGATAGTGAAGCGGCGACTATCAGCAGCCGTTGGCTGGCTCTGCCCGGTGGCCTGTTAGGGCATCACTATCTGGCGCGACGGGTAACGGAAGCGGAGCTGGTACAGCGCAGCCCGTTCCTGATGCTGGCGGAAGAAGTCCCTGATGCGCGTGATCATATGGGGCGTTATTCGATGGCGATGTTGCAGCAGGCCGATCGCTCGTTTGTTCTGCTGGCAACGCAGCGAGACCTGTTCACCTTCAACCGTGCGTTTGCTGAGGAAATTCAGGATCATCAATGTGATATCCTGAAATAGCCCCACCAGATTTGGCGTTTACCGGGCAAGCCTGTCGCCGTAGACTTGCTGAAAAATTCTACAGGAGACAGGTATGTCGCTCTGGTTTACTCACCCTCTGTTCCTTCCTTCCGTGATTGTTGGCATTACGATTGTGCTCTGGGCGACCTCGTTGCTGCCGGAGTTCATCACTGCACTGCTGTTTTTCACCGTTGCGATGATTGCTAAAATCGCCCCGCCGGATGTGATTTTTGGCGGCTTCGCCTCTTCAGCGTTCTGGCTGGTGTTCAGCGGTTTTGTGCTGGGGGTGGCGATCCGCAAAACCGGGCTGGCTGACCGCGCTGCGCGGGCCCTCTCCTCAAGACTGACGGATTCATGGCTGCTCATGGTCGCAAGTGTGGTGTTGCTCAGCTACGCACTGGCCTTTGTAATGCCCTCCAACATGGGGCGCATTGCTTTGTTGATGCCGATAGTAGCGGCGATGGCGGCTCGTGCGGGGATTAATGAAGGCACGCGAGCCTGGTATGGACTGGCACTGGCGGTAGGGTTTGGTACTTTTCAGCTCTCGGCGACCATTCTGCCTGCAAACGTCCCCAACCTCGTGATGAGCGGGGCGGCGGAGGGGTCGTATGGTATTCACCTGAATTATGTCCCTTACCTGCTGCTGCACACGCCGGTGCTCGGGGTACTCAAAGGTCTCATCCTGATTGGCCTGATTTGCTGGCTCTTTCCGGGTAAACCCCGCGCGCCAGAGGAGATGGCACCCTCCGAACCCATGAGCAGGGAAGAGAAGCGGCTGGCGTGGCTATTGGCGGTTGTCCTGACCATGTGGGTAACGGAGAGCCTGCATGGTATTGGCCCGGCCTGGACGGGACTGGTGGCCGCCTGCATTACGCTCTTACCACGTGTGGGTTTTATCAATGGCGAAGAGTTCTCGAATGGCGTGAATATTCGAACCTGTATCTACGTGGCCGGTATTCTTGGGCTGGCGATCACGGTCACTCAGACGGGGATTGGTGCAGCAGTGGGCAATGCCTTGCTGCATGTGATGCCACTGGACCCTGACAAGCCCTTCACCAGCTTCCTCGCGCTGACCGGAACCACCACGGCGCTGAACTTCATCATGACCGCCAATGGCGTACCGGCACTGTTTACCACGCTGGCGCAGAGTTTTTCCGATGCCACCGGGTTCCCGCTGCTGTCGGTGATCATGATTCAGGTGTTGGGGTATTCCACACCGCTGCTGCCGTATCAGGCGTCACCGATTGTGGTGGCGATGGCGTTAGGCAAGGTGCCTGCCCGGGCGGGGATGTTGTTGTGTATCGCGCTGGCGGTGGCAACCTATCTGGTGCTGTTGCCGCTGGATTATCTGTGGTTTAGCGTGCTGGGGAAATTGTAGAGCTGGTACGTTTTGTGTCCCCTCTCCCATAAGAGAGAGGGGACAAGGCAATTACGCCTGTTTAGCCGCTTCTGCTGCTTTAACGATCACCGCAAAAGCGTCAGCTTTCAGGGATGCACCGCCAACCAGCGCGCCGTCGATGTCCGGCTGGGTGAAGAGTTCAGCGGCGTTGGATGCGTTTACGGAACCGCCGTACTGAATGATCACTTGCTCAGCGACTTTTGCGTCGGCTTTAGCAATGTGGTCACGGATGAATTTGTGAACGGCCTGAGCCTGAGCCGGGGTAGCTGATTTGCCGGTACCGATAGCCCATACAGGTTCGTAAGCGATAACCACGCCTTCGAAGGCCGCAGCGCCCTGAGTTTTCAGGACAGCGTCAATCTGACGTGCGCAGACTTCTTCGGTTTTGCCCGCTTCGTTTTCTGCTTCGGTTTCACCGATGCACAGAACCGGGATCAGACCCTGCTCTTTCAGCACGGCAAATTTCTTCGCGATGAATTCGTCAGATTCTTTGTGGTAAGTACGACGCTCAGAGTGGCCGATGATGATGTATTTCGCGCCAAGATCTTTGAGCATTTCAGCGCTTGTTTCACCGGTGAATGCGCCAGACAGGTTAACGTCTACGTTCTGCGCGCCCAGGATAATGTGGCTGCCCGCAGCGGCGTGGTGAGCCAGATCCAGGTACAAATCTGGTGGTGCAATCGCTACGCCACAACCGGTCACGCCAGCCAGCTCTTTACGCAGGTTAGCAACCAGTTCGTTTACCATGTGGCGGCTGCCGTTCAGTTTCCAGTTACCCATCACCAAAGGATGTCGCATTTTTACTCTCCACGCACGAAGCGAATTAAGGAATATAGCTACCCTTCAGGGCAGCGTGGTCTGTGAAACAGTATAGAGATTCGTCCCCGCAAAGGCTTTGCTTTTTGTCATTTATTGTCGCCTTCGAGACTTTCAGATAGCGCCAGCTTAATCGGTTCAACGGCGAAGGTCAGCCCCTTTTCGCCGTCATCTGCGACAACATAGCGAATAGCACCCTCCGTTTCGGCATACCAAAGTTTGTTTTTGCCACTGTTCAGCAATTTTTGCAGTTTTTGCAGGCTCTGCGCTTTGGTCAGACCCGGTGAAAACTCACGGATCACCGCCGCCATATACTCTTGCGACTTTGCTCGTGAGGCTTTCTGCTCCGGCCCTCTGACGGGCAGCCAGGTTATCTGCATCGACTTAATTTTCAGTGTGCCGCGCTCCAGCGCCGTCGAGGCATAGAGATTGTCATTAATTTTCGTTGCCGCACGGGTCAGGCGTGCGGCGTCAGTACCGGAATCAATGGCACGGAACTCACTTAAAGCCAGTTCAGGGTTGTCCTCGTTGAACTTCTCTCTGAACTGGCTAATGGATTGCTCAAAGGTCGGTGCGCCGGGCAACAAATAGGGTGCTGTCGCCGCAGATGGCGCATCTTCTGCGAATGCAGGCGGGCAGATAATCAACGCCGCCAACAAGAGCCACCAGGTTTTCATCAACATCATCCTCATTTCACTTTGCTCACGATTAAAACGATATCGGCCGGGCTTGTCAAAAACTCGCACCGCCAGGGTAAACTACGCAGCAGTACGATAATAAGGAACCTTACATGGGTATTCAGCAGTGGTTATTCTCAATTAAAGGGCGCATTGGTCGCCGTGATTTTTGGGTGTGGATGGCGATTTGGGTGGTGGCGATGGCCGCACTTTTTTACGCAGTCGATTTCAACCTGCTTGCCAGCCAGAGCGCCGCGTTCATGCTGGTGTGCCTGTTATGGCCAACCGCCTGTGTGATTGTGAAACGTCTTCACGATCGCGGTAAATCCGGCCCCTGGGCGCTGTTGTTCGTGCTGGCGTGGATGCTGCTGGCCGGGAACTGGGACATGCTGAACGGTACGTTGCAATGGGCCGTTGGGCGTTTTGCGCCAGCGCTGATTATGGTGGGCATGTTTATCGACCTGGGCGCGTTTGTCGGCACCCAGGGCGAAAACAAATTCGGTAAAGACACGCTGGACGTGAAGTACCGCTGATTACCAGTAATGCTCGGCAGTCATATGGCCCGGCCGGCGGCGTAAGTGTTTGGTCATCTGCCGGGTCTCTTTCAGCAGTTGCTGAGTGTCACGCACCATCTGCGGGTTGCCGCAGAGCATGACGTGACTGGTCTCGGTGGTCATCGGCAGTCCTATCGCTTCTTCTAGCGCACCACTCTCAATCAGAGTCGGTACACGCCCGGTCAGCGAGCCTGAAACGCTCTCACGACTCACTACCGTCTGAATGCGCAATTTGCCTTCATAGCGCTGCTGAAGCTCCAGCATCAGCGGCAGGTAGCTCAGGTCTGCGGCATAACGTACCGCATGCACCAGCACCAGATTTTTGAAGCGCTCAAGATCTTTGCCTTCCTGCAAAATTGACAGGTAGGGGCCAATAGCCGTCCCGGTGGCCAGCATCCAGAGTGTTTCGCAGTCCGGCACTTCTTCCAGCACGAAGAATCCGGCCGCTTCGCTGACGATCAAAATGTCATCATCAGGCTGTAGCGCGGCAAGGCGTGGGCTGAGTTTCCCTTCTGGCACGGTGACAAGATAGAACTCAAGATCAGGATTCCCCGGCGCATTGACGTGAGAGTAAGCGCGCTGTACCCGCTCGCCGTCGATTTCGAGGCCAAGCTTGGCAAACTGTCCGGCGGTGAAGGGAAGAATAGGGGCATGAACGGTCAGGCTGAACAACGCGTCGGTCCAGAACTCGACTTTAACGACTTTTCCTGTAACCCAGTCGGCCATGATTTTCTCCTGTTCAGAATCATTGCCTTATCTTCGTCGTGAATGGGGAGGATTTCCAGTCCATATAATCTGGAAAGCTCTCCCCGACAAATATCCCCGTCATACTTCAGGTTGCAGGTGCGTCGGCTGCAACTCGAATTATTTAGGCGAAAAACTTACAGAATATGCGTCTGCACGTCCGGATCTTTGCGGTCCAGATAGTGAATCGACTGAATACGGCGAATGGTGCGCGATTTCCCGCGAATCAGCAGGGTCTCGGTGGTCGCAATATTGCCCTTACGGGTGATGCCATCCAGCAGGTCGCCTTTGGTGATCCCGGTGGCGGAGAAAATCACGTTGTCGCTGCGCGCCATATCGTCCAGACGCAAAACAATGCCCGCTTCAATGCCCATGGCCTGGCAGCGTTCCAGTTCGTTTTCCCCGATGCGGCGGTTCTCTTCGCTATCGCCTTTCACGTGGTGGCGAGCCAGCAGGCGGCCCTGCATGTCGCCATCGAGCGCACGGATAACGGCCGCTGAGACGACACCTTCCGGTGCGCCGCCGATGCCGTAGAGCACGTCGACTTCGCTGTCCGGCATGCAGGTCAAAATAGAGGCGGCAACATCGCCATCCGGAATCGCGAAGACGCGCACGCCGAGTGTTTGCATTTCGGCGATAGTGGCGTCGTGGCGCGGTTTAGCCAAAATGGTCACCGTCAGTTCCGTGAGCGGTTTACCCAGTGCTGCAGCGACGTTGCGCAGGTTATCGGCCAGAGAAAGGTTAAGGTCGATAGCCCCTTTGGCGCCTGGGCCGACAATCAGTTTTTCCATGTACATATCCGGTGCGTTCAGGAAGCAGCCCTGATCGCCCACCGCCAGCACCGCCAGGGCATTCGCCTGACCCATTGCGGTCATGCGGGTGCCTTCAATCGGATCAACGGCGATATCCACCGCATCCCCATTGCCGGTACCGACTTTTTCACCAATGTAGAGCATTGGGGCTTCGTCGATCTCCCCTTCGCCAATCACAATGGTACCGTCGATGTTGACCTGATTTAGCATAATGCGCATTGCGTGAACCGCTGCGCCGTCGGCGATGTTTTTGTCGCCGCGACCCAGCCACTTGTAGCCAGCCAACGCAGCCGCTTCCGTCACGCGGGAAAATTCAATGGCAAGTTCTCGTCTCATTGCATACTCGTGAAGTCAAAGAAATTGCGCGAAGTTTAACACATAGAGGGGACATGGGGACGGTCGGGTACGGTGTGGCCTGAGACCCTCACCCCAGCGCTCTCCCTCAGGGAGAGGGAGAAAACAGAGGTGAGGGTGAGGGGATTACTCTTCGTGATCTTCCCACGCCAGGGCGCGTTTCACGGCTTTTTTCCAGCCGCTGTAACGCACGTTACGCTCGGTGGTTTCGATGCTCGGACGGAATTCACGTTCGATGACTGCTTTCTCCTGCAGTTCATCCAGGTTCTGCCAGAAGCCGACTGCCAGACCAGCCAGGTAAGCTGCACCCAGCGCCGTCACTTCTCGCACTTCCGGACGCTCCACGCGGGTGCCAAGAATGTCGGACTGGAACTGCATCAGGAAGTTGTTGGCGACAGCGCCGCCGTCAACGCGCAGGGCGTGCAGACGAATGCCGGAGTCAGCCTGCATCGCTTCCAGAACGTCGCGTGTCTGGTAAGCAATAGATTCCAGGGTGGCACGGATGATGTGGTTAGAGTTCACGCCACGGGTCAGACCGAAGATCGCGCCACGGGCATACGGGTCCCAGTAAGGCGCACCCAGACCGGTAAACGCCGGTACCACGTACACGCCGTTGGTATCTTTCACTTTGGTCGCGAAATATTCAGAGTCAAACGCATCGCTGATCAGTTTCATCTCGTCACGGAGCCACTGAATAGACGCACCCGCCATGAACACCGCACCTTCCAGCGCATAATTCACTTCGCCTTTTGGACCGCAGGCGATGGTGGTCAGTAGACCGTTTTCTGATTTCACCGCTTTCTCGCCGGTGTTCATCAGCATAAAGCAGCCTGTACCGTAGGTGTTCTTCGCCATTCCTTCTTTGACGCACAGTTGGCCGAACAGCGCCGCCTGCTGGTCACCGGCGATCCCGGCGATAGGAATACGCGTACCGCCTTTACCACCAATGTTGGTCTGGCCGTAGACTTCAGAAGACTTGCGTACATCCGGCAGCATGGCGCGTGGGATGTCCAGCGCTTCCAGCATTTTGTCGTCCCACTCCAGCGTGTTGATGTTGAACAGCATGGTACGGGAGGCGTTGGTGTAATCAGTAACGTGTACGCGTCCCTGGGTCATTTTCCAGATAAGCCAGGTATCAACGGTACCGAACAGCAACTCGCCACGTTTAGCACGCTCACGGGAACCTTCAACATGGTCGAGGATCCACTTCACTTTGGTACCGGAGAAGTACGGGTCAACCACCAGGCCGGTAGCGCTACGCACGTAATCTTCCATACCTTCACGCTTGAGCTTCTCGCAGATTTCCGCAGTACGGCGACACTGCCAGACGATGGCATTGTAAATCGGTTTACCGGTTTCGCGCTCCCAGACCACGGTAGTTTCACGCTGGTTGGTGATACCGATAGCGGCGATTTCGTCGGAACTGATATCGGCTTTCGCCAGCACTTCTACCAGAGTCGAGCTTTGGGTTGCCCAGATTTCCATTGGGTCATGCTCAACCCAGCCTGGCTTAGGATAAATTTGTTCGAATTCGCGCTGTGAAACGCTGATGATGTTGGCGTCATGGTCCATTACAACGGCGCGGGAGCTGGTAGTGCCCTGGTCGAGCGCAACGATATATTTCTTGTCAGTCATGATTTATGTCCCGTAGTCACATTACAGCGAAGCTTTTTGTTGAGCGGTAGTGGTGGCGTCTTTCTCTTCCACGGCGCACACATCACACGGCAAATGGCGTCCAATCAGTTTACGATAACCGAAGGCACCCAGCGATGCGCCGACAATTGGCGCGAACAGCGGCACGAGGAAGTAAGGAATATCTTTGCCACCGGTGAAGGCAACGTTGCCCCAACCTGCCAGCCAGGCGAATGCTTTCGGCCCGATATCACGTGCCGGATTCATCGCAAACCCGGTCAGTGGACCCATAGAGGCACCGATAACCGCGATCAGCAGGCCGATCAGCAGTGGCGCGAGTGGACCGCGAGGAATACCGTTACCGTCGTCCCCCAGCGCCATAATGACGCCCATCAGAATAGCGGTAATCACCATTTCAACCGCGAAGGCCTGCACAAAATTGATATGCGGGTTCGGGTAAGTTGAGAAAGTGCCAGCCAGGTCAACACTTTCGACAGTGCCGCGGACAATGTGGTGCGTCTGTTCGTAATCGAGGAAAAGATTGTAATAAAGCCCGTAAACAAGCGCGGCGGCGCAGAACGCGCCGGCAAACTGGGAAAAAATAAAGGGAACAACTTTGCGCCCATCGAAACAGGCAAAGAGCCACAACGCGATCGTTACTGCCGGGTTAAGGTGTGCGCCGGAAACCCCTGCGGTCAGGTAAATGGCCATCGCCACGCCCAGACCCCAAATAATACTGATTTCCCACTGCCCGAAGGTGGCGCCCGCGACTTTGAGCGCCGCAACGCATCCCACACCGAAGAAAATCAACAACCCGGTTCCGAGGAATTCGGCGATGCACTGGCCTTTTAAGGTTGAGGTTTGACTCATAATCGGATCCTGCAAAGAGTTTAATGGTTATTGTTTGCATGGAGGTCGGGGCTCCAAGATGTCGTGTAGACATACTGTTAATTTATCGTTAACGCTCAAAAACGAGAAATATCGAAATCAAAATGTGTGTACTGCGTCAATAAAATGAGCGTTTTCGCGCTATGAGGCGCGTTTTCGAATGGCAGGTAACTATAGCGAAGTGTGAGCTGAATCATTTTTGTAACCCTTAATTTAACAATTAAGGAGTAGGGCCGCTACTGTCCCCAGGCATAAACTGAAAAGTGTTGCAAAGCTTGATCTGCGCGGCTTGTCGCTGGACAGGGGCTACAGGGCTTCATACAATCGGATACTAAGACCGTGCGCTAAACAGATTAAGGCGTCGCCGTTCACGGAACGAAGGTGTATCCCCGGGATACAGCTACCCATCAACGCCTTGCAATTCAGGAGAGGTATGACGATGTCATTAGAAGTATTCGAGAAACTGGAAGCAAAAGTACAGCAGGCGATTGATACCATCACGTTGTTGCAGATGGAAATCGAAGAGCTGAAAGAAAAGAACAACAGCCTGAGCCAGGAGATTCATTCTGCTCAGCAGGGTCGTGAAGAGCTGGAGCGTGAAAACAATCAGCTTAAAGACCAACAGCATGGCTGGCAGGAGCGCCTGCAGGCACTCTTAGGCCGCATGGAAGAAGTCTGATTACGCTTCATCTTTCGTGCCGTAGCGGCGTTGGCTGCGTTCGCTCACCCCAGTCGCATAGTGGACTATGCTCCCGGGGATTCGCTTACTGGCCATCTTGCTACAACACGAAATCTTTCGCGAATCTAAAAGGCACCCGAGGGTGCCTTTTTGTTTTTAGGCTGATTTGCTCATCGTTCCCCACACCAGTTCCCCCTGATGGAAGGTGGCGGTGCGTGGTGAAATGCGCGCGACTGCTTCGGCAGAGCAGGACGCATCTACCAGCACAAAGCTGGCCTCATCCTGCGCGTTTGGCCAGACGCGTTCGCCTTTATCATTGAGCGGCAAGACATCCCCGGTTGCGATTCCGAGTGCGCGTGACAGCGTCTGCTCGTTCGGGCGGATGTAGAGCTGCGCATACAGATTGGCCTTTTCCAGCATGTCGCCGAGCCCATAAGGCGACCAGTGGTCGATCACGCTGTCGGTTCCGGTCATCACAAATACCCCTTTCTCGCGCAGCTGCTTAAGCGGCATGTGCAGGGTGCCAATCGGCACGGTCGAGGCGATGGTAACCTGCTGCGCCGCCATGCGGGTGGCCAGTTCATCTACCTGCTGTTCATTAAGCGTTGCCAGCGCAAAGGCATGACTGATGGTCAGCTTGCCTTTCAGTGCGGGGTTTTTCTCCACTGTTTCAACCATATAATTGACGGCGGCTACTCCTGCGGGGCTGGTTTCATGCAGATGGATATCGACCCCTTTACCGTAATCGAGTGCAATCTGGAACATGGTGTCGAGCGACTTTTCCATTGCCCCGTCAACGCTGGTGGGGTCCAGACCACCCACATAGTGCGCCCCCGCCTGCATCGCTTCGCGCATCAGTGGTTCAGATTTAGAGAGCAACAGACCGTGTTGCGGGAAGGCAACGATTTCGCAGCGAAAACCGGCGCGACGACGCTCCAGCACTGCCTGCAGGTTTTCCAGATTTTTCAGCCCGGAGGTCGGTTCAATGTTGCAATGGCTGCGGGCAATGGTTGACCCCTTAGACTGCAGCAGGTCGATAAGCTTCCCGGCACGCTCCTGGGTATAGGGCTGAAGTTCCGGCAGCAGCGTCTGCTCCAGGCGAATCATATCCTGAATGGTGGTGCCCGCCGGGCGATTCAGTGACCGCCAGGGGCCGCCATAAAAGGTTTTATCCAGATGGATGTGCATATCGCGCATGGCGGGCAGCATCAGCTTACCGCCGGCATCGTAGCGGGGTAGAGCAGCATTTTTATGCTGCTTGTTGTCGCCCAACGCCACAATTTTGCCATTGTTGATTTCGAGCGTATGCAGTGTGGTGAGCGTATGCGTCGCTGTCTTACCTTCGTATTCGAAACCCGTTTCCAGCAGCACATTGTCGAGATAGTAGTGTTTATCGAGGAGCGTCATGGCGTTGCGTGTCTCATCACTCTCAGTGGTGGACTTCGCAGCATACGCGACAGAACCCGTCGCGCCAAACAGCGCACAGGCGGTGGCGATTTTGCCGCTTTGGCTTAAAAATTCCCGGCGGCTTTTATTGTCAGTCATCTTCTCTTCCTTTTGTGGCCTGTCAGGCAGGTACGATGTGGGTGCCCGTTTCACCGCGCAGGGCAGCAGGTAAGCAGTCTGGCGAGGTGATGATCACCCGTTTGCCGCCCTGGCGCAGAAAATCGAGGCTGGCGACGATTTTTGGCAGCATGCTACCCGCCGGGAAATGGCCTTCCCGCATGTACTCCGTCATCGCGGCGACGTTCACTTCATCAAGGGCGCGCTGCTGCGGTTTACCGAAGTGGACGCATACTTTTTCCACGCCGGTGGTGATAACCAGAATGTCGGCCTGAATTTCCCGGGCCAGCAGCGCCGTGGAGAGATCTTTGTCGATCACCGCATCCACGCTCTGATAATGGCCTTGTGAAGAACGAATCACCGGGATCCCACCGCCACCTGCGCCGATCACCACAAAGCCCTGTTTGGTCAGCGCTTTAATCGCATCCGCTTCGACGATGCGCTGCGGTTCCGGGGAGGCGACGACGCGACGATAGCCACGACCGGAGTCTTCGACAAAGTGCCAGTCCGGGTGTGCAACCTGTAGTGCGTCTCGCTGGGCTTCGCTAAAGAACGCGCCGATAGGTTTCGTTGGGTGCGTAAAGCCGGGGTCTTTGGCATCGACTTCCACCTGGGTGACCACGGTGACGGCCTTCTGATCGCCACGCTGGCTGAGCAGGTTGTTCAGTGCCTGTTGAATTAAGTAACCGATGCCGCCCTGGGTGTCGGCGACACAGTTAGCCAGCGGCGTAAGGGGTAAACCTTCCCGCTCATGGGCGATTTCGGCGCGGCGTAAATCCAGCCCGACTTGCGGACCGTTGCCGTGGGTAAGGACGATGTCGAAATCCGAGGCCAGCATCTCCAGTACCGATTCCGCGACCTTTTTGACCGCTTCGGACTGGTGTTCAACGGACTGGCTGGCGTTGTCTTTGATAATGCTGTTACCACCAATGGCAACCACCACGAGTTCTTTCATGTGTTTTCCTTCGCAAAGGTGCGGTTTGATCCCCTCACCCCGGCCCTCTCCCCATAGGGGAGAGGGGGAATACGGGGCAATCATCAAGCTTCAGAGACCGGCGCAGCAGCCTGCGCGGCTTCACGGCTGTCGAGCACATGTTTCACCACGAACATGCCGGACATCATCAGGTAAGCGGCGACGAACATCAGCGATGAGCCCTGAGCAAAGCCGACAACCGGGGAGTGTATGACCCCGAACAGCGCCAGCAGCGCGCCACCTGCGGCAGCAACAGCACCACGCAGCGGTTTATTGATGATGGCGAAGATGGCGATACAGCCCCAGATCATACTGGCGAGCGGTGCGCCGTTGCCCAGATGCACCAGCCCCTGGTAGTAAACGCCTTTGCTGTGCAGCAGGTCGGTGCCCAGTTTTGCCGCTGAGGTACCCGCGGCACCCATCACGCTGTTGACCATGGTGAGCGCCCAGTTGGCTATCCACGGGAACAGGCAGATGAAGATGACAGGAACCTCAATTTTGGGCGTTTCCCTCACCACCTGGTTGGCGGTGACCACGCCGATAAACACCAGAATCGGCACGATGGCGGTCATCGGAATAATGGCGAGCATAAACGCGCCGAGACCAAACAGCGGGACGAGGAACATGGTGACGCCGGATGCCAGGGTGTAGCCGATGCTGGCACCCATCGCTTTCCAGCCCGCGTGACCGACATAGACCGTCACCGGGAATGGGTTGCCCAGCAGGCAGCCCAGCATCGAGGAGAGGCCGTTTGCCAGCATGACTTTGCGGGTGTTGTACTCATCACCGGCGGCGTGGGCGCTTTCAATATTTTCCAGGTCGAAGATGTAGTTTGCCAGGCCCAGCGGTACGGCAGAGGCCAGGTAAGGCAGCGCGTGCGGCAGACCCTGCATGAAGCTGTCCACATGGATTTCCGGCGGGTTAAAGCCAAAGGACGACATCGACGCTTTAATGGCCTCCGGGCTTTGCAGACCAGAAATCCACGCCAGGGCTGTACCGGCAATCAGCAGCAACAGACCGGTCGGGATACGGGCGAAAATCGGTTTCTTGCCGAACCAGTTAATGAAGATCAGCAGCAGCACGATGAACGACACGGTCGGTGCTTCGAAGGCCTGCAGCATCGGGTTCATGGCCAGCAGCAGCAGACCCAGACCAGAGAGGCAGGAGAGCAATACGGTGCGCGGGATCATCTTGCGGATGGTTTCGCCGAGGAAAGAGCCACCGGCGAGGATCAGCGCTTCAACGAAGCACCACACCAGGCCAATCTGAATAGCGAAATCTGCATCACCCGTCTGCTGATAAACCGGCATCAGTACGAGGAAGGTGACGGTAAAAATCGACGGCGCGCTTGGCCCGGAAGGCAGAGCGGTAACATCAGTCCGCCCCGTCTGGCGTGCCATCTGCATACCAAACCATGCGTAACTGATACTCGCGACCAGCACGGCAAAACCAAACGCCGGGGCGATACGGCCGTAAACAATCTCTTTGGGGATACCCACCACGAAGATGAGCAGCCCCATCATGGTGAGCAGGTTAGTCAGGTTGTTGGTCATCAGCCCGAAGTAGGCTGCCCAGTCACCGCGTTTCCACTCTAATTTTACTCTGTTCATGGAATGTCCTTCACAGGTTACAAACGCTCTACGATCCGGGATATTCCGGGATCGGTACGGGTCCTGCAGGTGAATAACGAATCGCGCTCAACTACCCAGGGCTGACCTTCGCCAGCCCTGTTTTCTTGTTATTGGCAGTAGCGGTCGCGGTAACTCAAAATGGCTTTCTCAAAACAGGCGAACGGCGGATGAACGATGCCTGCGCCAATCATGCCGATACCCGCGTCTTTGTGGGCAATGGCGGTATTGATGACCGGCAAAATTCCACTGCCGCCGACTTTGGTGATATCGATAGCCGTTGGTACGCCCATAAACGACAGCAAAGGTATGGTCACGTTAGGGTTCTCGCCCAGCGTGATTTCCCGCATCTGGCGTGAGAAGTCGATGGCTTCATCTACCGTGCCGCCGACCAGCGCCACGATGGCCGGAGCTGTTGCCATGGCGAAACCACCAATGCCGTAGGTTTCAGTAATCGCGCTGTCGCCGATGTCCAGCCCGGAATCTTCCGGCTTGTAGCCCGCAAACATCGGACCAATCACCTGCTGTGACGGGCCGGTAAACCAGTGGCCCGGCAGGCCGCTGATGCGCAGGCCAAACTCCACGCCGTTACGCGCCATGGTGGTGACCACGGTGCTGTACTCAATGCCGTGGGCGGCATCCATCGCCGCTTTACACAGCACCATCCAGGTCGGGCCGGAGAAGTAATCGCTGCTGGCGACAAACTCAAACACGTCGCGCTGCTGTTCCACCGGATAACCGGTCTGAATGATCCACGGCGTCAGCGCCTGAATCAGCAGCGTGGTGCCCGCGTTGTTGCGGTTGTGGCACTCGTCGCCCATGTGCAGCGCCTGAGCCAGCATCAGGCGCAGATCAATCTCGCCCGCCAGCTTCATGGCATCGCGCAGAATCGGGCCCTGCACATCGCGCATCCAGTTCAGACGGTCAATGACGCTCTGGTCGTTGGCGCCCATACGCAGGATTTTCGCCATCTGCTCACTCATGTTGGTGTAAGCGCGATTACCATACGTTTTATTTTCAACGACGTGCATAAACATGGAGGCCGATGTGACGCCAGCCATAGAACCGACACAGTCATGCTCGTGGCACGGGGAGAAGGTTATCTCGCCGGATGCCGCCAGCCTTGCCGCGTCCTCCAGATCCTTAGCCAGTCCTTCAAACACCAGTGCTCCGGTCACCGCGCCTTTCATCGCCCCGCACATTTTTTCCCAGGTAATAGGAGGGCCTGCGTGCAGAATCGTGGTGGGCGTCATGCCTGGTACCACGTTGATGGCCTGGTCAAAACCGACCAGCACCGGGTGCGACTGAATAATGCGCTCCAGCGCCAGTTTGTTGGCGGCGGCAATTCTGTCGGCAAGCGTGGGGGACGCTATTTGATCAAGGGCTGCAACAACCTGCATATTCCCCTGACCCGGCGGCGTCCAGTCAAGCTGGGTGACGTCCACGCGCTGTTTTTTCAAATCATCAGTGAACATAGCGATGCCGACGTTAATCACGTTCAGCGGTTGGTTAAACAGTGTCTGACTCATCAGGCTTCCTCCCCTTTGACGACGAATTCACGCGCCAGTAACCCAGTGTTGGTGCTGCTGCTTGCCCAGATAACGCCGGCATCGGTCAGCATCTGGCATTGTTGCTGTAAAGACGGTGTGTCCAGATCGGTGCCTAACACGTAGCCCAGAATTTCCAGCGGGCGGTTTTCGCCAGCGGCGATGGCTTTCGCTTCTTTAATGGCATCGACCATCACGCCGACCGGGTCTTCGTGGGAGCCAAAGCCGAGCACGAAGTCCATGACAATCACGCCCACTTGCGGGTCACGCGCTTCCTGTAAGAGGCGGCTGATGCGGTTGGTCGGGTCGATCATCGGGTGCGGTTTGCCGTTGGTGAAATCGTCATCGCCAAAGTCGAGGAAAGTGTGTCCCTGGCTTTTATTCAGATCTTTCAGGCGGAATTGTGGGTCCGGGTGGATGTTGCTCCAGACGTCAGTATGCTTTTCCATGGCGGCGAACATCGCTTCGTCGCACAGGGTGCCGCCGCAGAACAGACCGCGAATGTACTTCTGCTGCGGCGTCAGGCGGGCGCGGACCTCTTCAATCAATGGCCAGTTCAGTGAGTGCAGGTCGAGAGACTCTTTTTTCACCCCGGTCAGCAGCACCGCTTTCAGCGCAGCTTCCTTGGTGGCGCGGGCAAACTGCAACCCGTCTTCATCTGCTGGTGGCGTATTACGGCCAAGGAAGCAGACCACGACCGGCTTACGACAGGCACGCGCACGAGCCAGAACTTTGTCGGCTACCGCCTGTGCGGGTGGCTTGGAGACCAGCACGATAACGTCGGTTTGCTCATCCGCTTCCAGCATCGCCAGCGCGTCGAGCATCATCAGGCCACCTACTTTTTCGCTGAGATCGCGACCGCCGGTGCCAATCAGTTGCGAAATGCCGCCGCTGAATTCATGGATGCGCACGCTCAGCTCCTGGCTGCCGGTACCGGACGCGCCAATAATGCCGATGTTGCCGCGACGCACGGCGTTCCCAAAGCACAGCGCCGTGCCGTTGATGATCGCGGTGCCGCAGTCCGGCCCCATCATCAGCAACCCTTTTTCGTGCGCCAACTGTTTGAGTGCCACCTCGTCATCCAGTGAGACGTTGTCGGAAAAGAGCATCACGTTGAGATTATTTTCCAGCGCCTGACGGGCTTCTCGGGCGGCAAACTGACCGTTCACGGAGATCACCACCAGGTTACTCTCCGGGCGGTGCTGCTTGGCGCTGGCGATAGTGGCGTAACGGGACTCGTGGCTGCCCCCTTTGTCTTTCTGGGTGAAAAGCGCTTCGATGGCGGTGAGAGAGGCGTCGTTGGCTTCGTCGCTTGCACCTTTAATGACGATCATCAGATCGCCGTTTTTTGCTTCCTCAAGCTCTGGCGTTAACAGCCCCAGATTTTTGAGCACGCCTTTGTTCATTTCCGTCGCCATCGCGACAAATGCCTGCTCAACACCGTCGAGCTTGTTGGCCTTCGTCGAGATGGACATCAAAGAGACAGAATCAAAATAGGTGTTCTTTTTGATAACTATCCTGGTCGTCATAATATTCTCCAAAACAGGCGGTCAGCGCGCAGGCGTCTGCCATGCCACAAAGCATGTCGCAGCCTGAACTTGACCCGATTTTTTTAATTTCGGTGAGAGTGTCAGTTATTTCCTTACTATCGTTAGTGGCAATCTTTTTAATTAATTGCCCGATGCTTTCCCGATAGCGATGCTGTATTGCTGCACTCAGTGTCACTGCACTGAGTAAGGTCGTTTTATTTTTTGCCTGAGTGATCGCCGATATAAAATGTTGGCGATCTTTACACCCCGGATGACCGGGTAATAACCATATGGCGAAAAAACCGGTAAGCCAGTCATCGCCCGTTGGGGTCAGGCCAATACCTAATCCTAATAATTTGATTATTGCTGCTTGCGGATTTAAATCACTGCGCAGCGCATGCAATAAATTTCCACGGTTATGGTTAAGATGTTTTTCCAGTTCGCGATAAAAAATATTGTCACCGCGATAATAAAAAAGAGAACTGCTAGTGCTTATTTCCTGATGAATGCGTGCACTCCACGTGTGCCAGGAAATTCGCTGAAAGTGTTCGGCAGTAATAGAAAGGTCTGGAGGATGCCACTGCTGACATTGGGAATAACTAATCCATTTATCCTGACCAATCCTGATGCCATCCGGGTAAAACTGCACTGGCTCGCCAGTGCGAAAGTCTTCATGACAGTGCCTGAGCGCCAGGCGACAGCTGTTCGGGGCGTTATCGCAAATTTCGCTTAATAAGGTAACAAGCGTGTTTTGCTCTGGGATGAACAGGTTAACCGCACGGGAGAAAACCTGCTCAACAACGCCGCTAAGAGGCTCGCGGGGAAAGGCTCCGTCTGCCGATAGCGCTACAATGCACCGCCTTTCTGGCTGTGCGATAACGCGTCTCCTCTGTTATGCCCCAGCGGTAACCAGCAGGGCGGCAATCTCGTGATAGCCTTTTTCACGCGCCAGGGTCAGCGGTGATTTACCGTATTTATCGGTCATATGTGGATTAGCGCCGTGGTCCAGCAGCAGCTTAACGATCTCCTGCTGCTTCGCTCCGCCGTCGTTGAGCACTATGGCTTCCAGCAGCGGCGTCCAGCCAACAAAGTTGGTGTGGTTCACATTAATATCGGTATGGGTCAGTAATTCACGAACGATTTCAACGTGGCCTTTTTCACTGGCAGGGGTAATACCCACGCCACCAAAGCGGCTTAAACAATTCAGATCGGGATTTGCCGGAAGCACCAGGCGTAATAACGTTAAATCGTTATTCAGGCAGCTAATCAGGAAAGGGTTAAAGCAGGTCTGGTCTTGTTTATTAATATCAGCACCGGAAGAAATTAATAATTCCACGCAATCGTAGTGTTTATTCAGACTGGCAATAACGATTGCCGTGCGACCCTGTCGGTTAGTTACGTTAATATCGACATTTTTAGCAAGGCAGGCTTTTAGCGCATCGGCATTGCCTTTTTCTGCGGCCAGTAAAAATTCGCCGCTGAGTTCATCTTGAGACATTTTCTGACCCCTTTTTCTTGAAGCTAATAACGTTCTCTGTTGTTGAGAATAGCAACAGAGATCTGCATTGAACATCCGTTTAAAAATCATTCATCACTAAAGGAAGCATTGTTGAATATGATTTAACAATGAGGGTGGGATGTGCGTCTGAGCAAGGATTTTCTTATATTGAAGCCATTTTTTCCTGGCGGAGAGCTATTCGGCAGAATATCTCTCACCCCGCTCCACGCAAGGCATAGAAAGAAAGTGTAGAAGTGTGATTGCCTTCAAATTAGATGTAAATCCAGTGTTAAATATTGTTCAAAACTGATTGCCCGCCATAAGGATTACAAATACATTCAACAATTCTTCCAGGGTAAGGTGGAACACCGCTTTTTCGCCCGCTCACAACAGGAGTCACCCTAAGCATGAATTCCATCTTTACCGAAGAGAACCTCCTGGCGTTCACCACGGCGGCACGCTATGGCAGTTTCAGTAAAGCGGCGGAAGAGCTGGGGCTGACAACGTCGGCCATCAGTTACACCATCAAGCGTATGGAGACCGGGCTGGATGTTGTGCTGTTCACCCGTAGCACGCGCAGTATTGAGCTTACCGAGTCGGGTTTTTACTTCTACCGTAAAGCCACCGATCTGCTGAATGACTTTCATGCCATCAAGCGCAGCATTGATACCATCGCCCAGGGCATCGAAGCGCGGGTACGTATCTGCATTAACCAGTTGCTCTACACGCCACGCCACACGGCGCGACTGCTGCAGGTACTGAAAAAGCAGTTCCCTACCTGCCAGATAACCGTGACCACTGAGGTGTACAACGGCGTCTGGGATTCGATTATCAATAATCAGGCGAACATTGCGATTGGTGCGCCAGACACGTTGCTGGACGGCGGTGGGATTGATTACACGGAGATTGGCGCTATTCGCTGGTCGTTTGCTATTGCACCTGACCATCCCCTGGCCTTTGTGCCAGAACCCATCTCTGAAAGCCAGTTGCGTCTCTATCCCAACATCATGGTGGAAGACACCGCGCATACCATTAACAAGAAGGTGGGGTGGTTGCTGCACGGGCAGGAGGCCATTCTGGTGCCGGACTTCAACACCAAATGTCAGTGCCAGATTTTGGGTGAGGGGATCGGTTTTTTACCGGATTACCTGGTGCGGGAAGCGGCGGAAGAGAAGCGGCTGGTGACACGAAAAATTCATAATCCGCGCCAGGATTCACGCATGTTGCTGGCGACTCAGCATGCGGCAACCGGGCAGGTTACCCAATGGATCAAGAAACAGTTTGCCCCGGGCGGGGTGCTGACCACGATTTATTCGGATTTATTGCACCATGAGTGAACCGGCAAAATGAAAAAGGGGCCAGTTTCCTGACCCCTTTTGCGGTAAAGCGAAAGCGAACTACTCGATATCTAACGCATCTTCGGAAAGGATAATGCCAGTATTGTCGGCGTAGAGATGGTCGCCAGAGAAGAAGGTCACGCCGCCAAAGTTGACGCGGACATCACTCTCACCAATCCCTTCACCTGCTGCACCAACCGGAATCGCGGCGATGGCCTGGATCCCCAGATCCAACTCCTCAAGGTCATCGACCTGACGCACTGCGCCATAGACGACAATACCTTCCCATTCGTTCTGCGTAGCGATGCGGGCCAGGTCCGCATCAATTAAGGCACGGCGAACAGAACCGCCGCCATCGACCAGCAGTACACGACCACGGCCATTTTGTTCGAGCAGATCGTACAGCAACCCGTTGTCCTCGAAACATTTCACCGTGATGATTTGACCGCCAAACGACGACCGTCCACCAAAATTGGAGAACAGCGGTTCCACGACGTTGACATCTTCCTGGTAGATGTCACAGAGCTCAGACGTATCGTATTTCATAGGCTTAACGTTCAGTTGCTGCGAGAGTAGTCAGTATATCCCGCATCGCGCATTGTTGGCAAAATCATCAATTGTTAATTGACCTCTGTCAGTTAAAAATGCACCTGACTCAGGATAATTCCAACCACAAACAATAAGTTAGTCAGCAGTGCGCCTTTTACCGTGCGTTCCAGCATCGGTGGCATCGCTTTCGGGCTCAGCTCGCGCATCACAAAACGGGCCTGTTTAAACAGCAGCGGCGTGGCGAGCAGGAACAGCCAACCCCAGACGCTTTGCAACGAGAGCAGGTTAAACAGTGCCAGACAGACGATTGCGCCCGCGAGCAGGCAGGCATGGTAACGACGTGCGTTAACCGGTCCCAGGCGTACCACTAAAGTGATTTTGCCATTCTCTCTGTCGCTGTCGATGTCGCGCAGGTTATTGATGTTGAGCACGGCGGTCGCCAACAGACCGCAGGCGGTGGCAGGCAGGAAGATGGCCAGACTCAGCATGTGCGCCTGGAGATACCAGCTTCCCATCACGCTCAACCAGCCGAAGAAAATCAGTACCGAGACATCACCGAGGCCAATATAACCATAGGGGCGCTTGCCGACTGTGTAGGTGATAGCGGCGATAATGGACAGCCCGCCCAATACCACGAAACCGACAAAGTCTGCCACTGTATGCGTCGCTGCAAGCAGAAGCAGCAGACCCGAAATACAACTCAGCACAATGACGATGATGAGCGCACGCTTCATCTGCTCAAGGGAGATCGCCCCTTTTTGCATGCCGCGCAGAGGGCCGATACGGTCAGGCTTGTCGCTGCCTTTGACTGCGTCACCATAATCGTTAGCCAGATTGGAGAGAATTTGCAGCAGCCCGGCAGTGCTTAATGCGAGTACGGCGACCAGAGGATCGAAGAAACCCTGCCACCAGGCGAGCGCCGTGCCTACCACAATGGCGGCAAAGGCCAGGGGTAGCGTTTTAGGCCGCAGGCTTTCCAGCCAGGCCTGGGTACGGCTCAAAGGTTGTGTCTCAGTCATAGTCCCAGCCAATAATAAAAATGGGGGCATAAGCCCCCATCGATAATGATGAAAACATTGTGGCGGGGATTATAAGATAAAACGGCTCAGATCTTCATCTGCCACTAAAGCATCAAGATGCTTACCTACATAGTCTGCATCAATCGTAATACTTTCGCCGTTCAGGTCGCTCGCATCGTAGGAAATGTCTTCCATCAGACGCTCCAGCACGGTGTGCAGACGACGAGCACCGATGTTCTCGGTGGTTTCGTTAACCTGCCATGCCGCCTGAGCGATACGCTTGATGCCGTCGTCGGTAAACTCAATGTTCACGCCTTCGGTCGCCATCAATGCTTTGTACTGTACGGTGACAGACGCATTTGGCTCGGTCAGGATGCGTTCGAAATCTTCGGTGGTCAGCGCTTTCAGCTCGACGCGAATCGGCAGACGGCCCTGCAGCTCCGGGATCAAGTCTGACGGGCTGGCGACCTGGAACGCACCGGAGGCAATAAACAGGATGTGGTCAGTTTTGACCATGCCGTGTTTGGTGGAGACGGTGCAACCTTCCACCAGCGGCAGCAGATCGCGCTGAACGCCTTCGCGGGAGACATCCGGGCCGGAGGTGTTGCCACCACGCTTACAGATTTTGTCGATTTCATCGATGAAGACGATACCGTGCTGCTCAACCGCGTCGATAGCATCCTGTTTCAGCTCTTCCGGGTTCACCAGTTTGGCAGCTTCTTCTTCCACCAGCAGTTTCATGGCGTCTTTGATTTTCAGTTTGCGCGGCTTCTGCTTCTGGCCACCCAGGTTCTGGAACATCGACTGCAACTGGCTGGTCATCTCTTCCATGCCCGGAGGCGCCATGATTTCAACGCCCATCGGTGCAGCGGCGAGATCGATCTCAATCTCTTTGTCATCCAATTGGCCTTCGCGCAGTTTTTTGCGGAAGGACTGACGTGCTGCGGACGGCTCAGCCGGCTGCTCTGACTGGCCCCAGTTGTTTTTGGCCGGTGGGATCAGTACGTCCAGAATGCGCTCTTCTGCCATCTCTTCGGCACGATAGCGGTTTTTCTCGATGGACTGCACGCGTACCATTTTGATAGCAGAATCGGTCAGATCGCGGATGATAGAGTCCACTTCTTTACCGACATAGCCCACTTCGGTGAATTTGGTCGCTTCAACTTTGATGAAAGGCGCGTTTGCCAGCTTCGCCAGACGACGCGCAATCTCGGTTTTACCGACACCGGTCGGGCCGATCATCAGAATGTTTTTCGGGGTAACTTCGTGGCGCAGCTCTTCATCAAGCTGCATACGACGCCAGCGGTTACGCAGGGCGATAGCCACTGAACGCTTCGCCGCGTCCTGACCGATGATGTGTTTGTTCAGTTCGCTGACAATTTCGCGTGGGGTCATTTCAGACATGGGAAATCCTTACGCCTTGGAGGTCAATTCTTCGATGGTGTGGAAATGGTTGGTGTAGATACAGATATCACCGGCGATGTTTAATGCTTTCTCAGCAATGTCGCGCGCACCCATTTCGGTATTTTCCAGCAGTGCCCGTGCCGCTGCCTGTGCGTAGGGACCGCCTGAGCCAATGGCAATCAGGTCGTTCTCTGGCTGAATCACATCGCCGTTACCAGTGATGATCAGCGACGCGGTTTCGTCCGCGACGGCCAGCAATGCTTCGAGCTTGCGCAGCATGCGATCGGTACGCCAGTCTTTTGCCAGTTCTACAGCGGCTTTCACCAGATGACCTTGGTGCATTTCCAGTTTACGTTCAAAAAGTTCAAACAACGTGAAGGCATCCGCAGTGCCGCCGGCAAAGCCTGCGATGACTTTGTCGTTATACAAACGACGGACTTTTTTCACATTGCCTTTCATAACGGTATTGCCCAGTGTGGCCTGGCCATCACCGGCGATAACGACCTGGCCGTTACGGCGTACGCTTACTATTGTTGTCACGAGCAGACCCCCTGGTTAGGAATACAGAACATAAACCCCGTACAGGTACGGGGCTGAATGCAAGTATAGATGGGGGGGTTTTTGGGGGTTTCAACCCCCGGCGGCGAGACGGATGCAGTTTGTGTGACCGGCAATCTTCAGACGGCTGATGGTGCCATCGGCATTATCTTTGCCTTTAACGGGGCCAATGACCACGCGGTTCCAGCCATTGTTGCTGGTGATGCGTGAATCAAAACCTTCGAAGGCGAGCTGTGCGCGCACAGTTTCAGCCTGTTCCGATCCTTTGAATGAACCACATTGCACCATCCAGCGACGATCGTCTTTCTTCTCGGCGGTTGGTTTCGGTGCCTCTGTCTCGTGCGTTATTGGCGCACTTTGCTGCGTTTTCGGTGCGGTAGCTGCCGTATGCGCAGGCGTTTGCAGCAAATCCTGATAAGGCTGTTGGCTGCTGGTTGCCGGTTTCTGCGTCTGCGTTTGAGTCTGACGCGGCTGCTGCACCGGGGCGGTTTGCGCCGTACGGGGCTGCTGCTCAACAACACGAGGCTGCGTGCGAGGCTGTTCCGTGACCGTCGTTGACCACTGCTGCTGTTGCTGAACCTGCTGCTGAGCCTGACGCTGGCGCTGTAACGTTTGTTGGCGCTGTTCCGCTGTCTGTTCGTTCCACGGCACTTCATTGAGCTGAGTCGGCTGCTGACGCATGTCGGCCTGCATCTGGGCCAGCAACTGACGTTGCTCACCTGTCAGCTGATCCGCATTCTGCACTTCACCACCAGCAGAAGGTTCGGTTGGTGCACGCACGCCCGGCTGACGGCTTTCCAGCTCTTTAATATAACGCCAGCGTTCTTCCGGCTTCGGAGGCAGGCCATTTCCTGCCACTTTCTGGCTTTGCAGCGTTTCGGATTCTTCTTTTTTGTGGTGGGTAATAAAGTACAGACCACCGATAAAGGCCACGACCACGGCGGCAGCGATCGCGACCATCGCTGGTGAGACAGCAGACGAACTGCGTTGCTTTTTCCTTGGGCTACTCTTTTTCTGCCGCGAAGGCGCCGACTGGCTGCGGCGTACATAATCTCGTTGTGCCACTATCGTTTCGCTGTATTTATTTCGTTTATCAGCCCGCCATGTTACTTAAGCGACGGGCTTTTGACCAGAAGAGGGATTCTGATAACCCATTTACGTTAGGTCAGCGCTTTTGTCGAGCCACGAATGATCAATTCGCAGTCCAACAAGCGCGAACCACTACTGACATTATGTCCTTGTAGCTGATCCAGCAAGAGCAGCATCGATTCACGCCCGATATCGAAGCGGGGCTGAGCGACGGTGGTCAGCGGCGGGTCGCAGAATTCAGTCAGTGAAATGTTATCAAAACCGATGATGGATAAATCACGCGGGACATTCAGCCCGCGACGCTTGGCGTGGGACAGCGCCCCAAGAGCCATGATGTCGCTGTGGCAGAACACGGCTGTTGGCGGTTTCGGTAACGCCAGCAGTTGCTCCAGTGCATGACTTCCTGCGGCGAAGGTAAAATCACCGCGTGCAATATAGTGGGGGTCGACGGTAATGCCTGAGCGGCGAAGCGCCTGCACGTAACCCTGTAAGCGATAGTGGCAGAGCGGCATCTCTTCCGGCCCGGCGATACAGCCAATCAAGTGGTGGCCTTGCTCGCGCAGGTAGTTCACGGCGTTAAAGGCGGCGGTCAGGTTATCGATATGTACGGTCGGCAGCTCAAGCTCAGGTGCGAATTCGTTGGCCATCACCATTGGCGGCAGATTGCGTTGCTCTTCAATACTGGCATCAAACGGCAGACGCGATCCCAGCAGCAACATGCCATCGATCTGCTTGGTGATAATTAAGTCGATAAAGGTTTTTTCTTGCTGATTCTGGTGGGCACAGTCGCCAATCAGGACCAGATAGCCATTTTCCGCAGCGGTAACTTCAATGCCGCGAATAATCTCGCTAAAGAAGGGATCGCAAATGTCGGGCACAATCACCAGGATGGTCCGGGATTCATTGCGTTTTACGTTACGCCCCATTGCCTGTGGCAGGTAACCCACTTCCATCGCCGCCTGCTCTACCCGATTGCGGGTAGCCTGCGACACCTTGTCTGGATTCATTAATGCACGGGATACCGTTGCGGTCGACACATTCGCTTTAACGGCAACATCTTTCATGGTCGCAGCAGCAACCGGGTTCCTGGTCTTCACCTTCTTCTCCTCGCCTGCGCGGCGCACGCGCAGAGACATTTTTATCAGATAGTTAACCCGACCGGTTACAGTATTTTCATTAAAAGTGTGATGAGAGTTAAATTTTTAGACCCGCCTCGCAACCTTAGCTCTCGATAGGGTCCACATCCAATGTCCATTTCACTTTGCGTGCTTCTGGCAGCGTGTTGATGAGTGCAAGCGTCCCGCTGATGACCTGTTGCAGGCGGACGCGAGAAGGATGCTGGAGTAAAAGTTGCCAGCGCCAGCGACCGGCGCGTTTCGGGGCGAGGGCAGGGACCGGGCCTAACACCCAGAGTTGTGGGTCAGCCAGCGGGCTGGCCTGCAGCAAGTTCTTCAGTTGCTGCAGGAAGAGTGGGGCCTGCTGGTTGTTGTGATCTTCTGCGCGGATGATCACGTGGCTGGTCCAGGGTGGAAGCTGCATGGTCTGGCGTTCGGCCAGCGCCTGCTCCGCGAAGGTGTCATAACCTTTATGCAGAAGCGTTTGCAGTAGTGGGTGCTCCGGGTGGTGAGTTTGCAGCACCACTTCACCCTGTTTTCCTGCGCGTCCGGCACGCCCGGAGACCTGGGTATACAGTTGGGCAAAACGCTCGGCGGCACGAAAGTCGGCCGAGAACAGCGCACCGTCCACATCCAGCAAGGCCACCAGGGTGACGTCGGGGAAGTGGTGACCTTTGGCCAGCATCTGCGTGCCAATCAAAATACGCGCACCGCCGCGATGCACATCGGCAAGATGCTGCTCCAGTGCGCCTTTGCGGCTGGTGGTGTCGCGGTCAACGCGGGATATCGGCACGGCAGGAAACAGTGGCGTCAGCGCTTGTTCGAGCTGCTCTGTTCCCAGACCTACAGGTGTCAAATGGGTTGAACCACATGAGGGGCACTGACGCGGCACCTGGCGCTGGCTGTCACAATGATGGCAGCGAAGCTGGTGCTGCGCCTGATGCAGCGTGTAGTAGTGATCGCAGCGAGGACATTCGGCAATCCAGCCGCAGTCGTGGCAGATAAGCGCAGGGGCAAATCCACGGCGGTTGAGGAAGAGGATGACCTGATTGCCCGCCTGTAAATGTTGGCGCATACGGTTAATCAGCGCGGGTGACAAACCGGCCTGTAATGCCTGGCCTTTTAAATCCAGCACGTGTTGCAGCGCCGGGCGAGCCCCGCCAGCACGTCGCGTCAGACGCAGCATATGGTATTTGCGCGCCCGTACGTTGTGCAGCGTTTCCAGCGCCGGTGTCGCAGAGCCTAAAATAATCGGGATCTGTTCGCTATGCGCGCGGTACACCGCCAGATCGCGTGCGTGATAGCGCCAGCCTTCCTGCTGTTTATAGGAGCTATCGTGCTCTTCATCTATTACGATGACGCCGAGATTCTTAAACGGTGTGAACAGTGCCGAACGGGTTCCGATAACAATCGCCGCCTCGCCATTTTTCGCTTTCAGCCAGGCGGATAAACGCTCGCTGTCGTTCAGGCCAGAGTGCAGTACCTCGACGGGCGCGGCAAAGCGTTCGCGAAAGCGGGCGATTGTTTGTGGTGTCAGGCCAATTTCCGGCACCATGACCAGCGCCTGTTTGCCCTGTGACAGCGTGTTTTCCAGCACGCTCAGGTAGACCTCGGTTTTGCCGGAGCCGGTCACCCCCGCCAGCAGCCAGGCAGAGAATCTGTCGTCCGCGCTGCGAATCGCCCCCACGGCGGTGGCTTGTTCGGTATTCAGCCTCAGACGATCGCCGCACACCGTAAAGTTCGTGCGCCAGTCCTGCCACGCAGGCTCTTCGCTGTTCAGCTCTGCCAGCCCTTTGGTGCGTAATGACTGTAGTGCGGCTTCGGTGAAATCGAGTTCGGCGACCTGATGGCGCCAGATTCTTCCCTGGCGCAACGCCGCAAGCGCCTGCTGCTGTTTGGGGGAGCGTTTGAGAGAATGAATGTCGACGGCCAGGCCCTGCTCAGTGGCAAACCAGAACCACTGTACGGCCGCGCTGGCTGGTTTACCCTGGCGTAGCAGAATGGGCAAAGCGTTGGAAAGCACGTCGCCAATCGGGTGGTGATAATAATCCGCAGCCCAGAGAAGCAGTCGCCAGAGTGACCCGGCGAGCACCGGTTCGCCATCCAGCACCTCAATGACGGGTTTGAGCTCATCCAGCGGCAGTTCACTTTGTTCGCTGACGGCCACCACAATCCCCACGCGCTCTTGCTTACCAAAAGGCACGCGCACGCGACAGCCTGCACGGGCGACCATGCTTTCAGGCAAGCGGTAGTCGAAGGTGCGAGGTAACGGTACGGGTAGCGCAACGTGAGCGACAGACATTTCAGGATCCTGACTTGAAAACTGGCGGGATAGTATACACATTGTTGTCGGTGGGGCGCGGATCAGTTTGCATACGCTGGTTAATTTCTGTATGATTCGCCGCCTTTGGTGCGTATTCGCGCAGCAGAGATACACTAATACATTAACTTCGCGTGGTGTCTGGCGTTAGGGCTGGAAGAGCGACGCGGCCTTAAACTGAGGTTTCCCATGAAAAAAGGTATTCACCCAAATTACACCGAAATTACTGCAAACTGTTCTTGCGGTAATTCTATCAAAATCCGCTCAACCGTAGGTCACGACCTGAACCTCGACGTATGCGGCCAGTGCCACCCGTTCTACACTGGCAAACAGCGTGATGTTGCTACCGGTGGCCGTGTTGACCGCTTCAACAAGCGTTTCAGCATCCCAGGCAGCAAGTAAGTTGCCCGATGAAAAAAGCGCCGTAAGGCGCTTTTTTTGTGCCCAAATTCTGCATCTCCCTCTGTTCTCCCCGTTCCCACTTCTTAGCTGATTTTTCCTTTTTGTAACACTGGTTCTTTTGATTTGGTACATCGTTTCTTTTTTAAATATCTATTGTTTCAGTTGGTGATATGACGCTTACCAACCTTTGCTTTTTTGCCACGAATAGAAAACCCTGGCAAAATCTAAAAGGTTTGTACATTTACACTAAAATACAATTCCCCACGTTCTGACATTCTTTTAAATCTGTAGCTTTGAATTTCACTTGTTACGCTGGCCTGGGGATTATCAGCTACATATTTTCTTTTATTGAATTACGTCAAAGAGGAATTTTCATGAAGCTGAAATATGCATTATTACTGCTGCCTGTAATAGCAGGGGCTGCGCACGCCGGTTATGTGGATTATCGTCATGAATATTATGATGATGGCCGCAACTACGATCGTGTTTATATGTCTCAGCGTTTTGCCAGCGGTTTTGGTGTGGCATTAGAAGGTATTTCCCGTTCAGATGATGCGGAAGCTAAAAAGCCGCTTAACAACATGGAAACGAACGGTATTGAATACACAGCAAACTATCAGTTTACCTGGAGTAATCTGGTATGGTTGCCAGGCATTGCCATCGAAACGGATGAAAATCAGACCATTTATAAGCCGTTCGTGCGCGTTCAGTACAACATCAACGAAAGCTGGTGGACTGCCTTCCGTTACCGTTTCGAATACACTCGCCGTAACGCTGAGGGGCGTGATGACCGCCGCGTTAACCGCCCGGAAGTGTGGCTTGGCTATAATACCGGGAACTGGATGTTTGAACTAAACGGTATTTATAAATTCGCGGAAGCTGAAAATCTTTATAATAATACTAAACGCGATTATGAATATAATGGCCGTATTGCTTATAAATTTGGCTCCTGGGTTCCATTTGTTGAAGTGGGTAACGTTTCCTCAGGCTACAAAACGGCAATCACTGACGACCGCCAGACCCGTTATCGTGTCGGTCTGGGTTATAATTTCTAATACCCTCTTGTTCTGTGTCTAAATAAAACGACGGCAATATTTATTGTCGTCGTATGTCATCGCAATTTTTAAGTCGAAATATTTATTTTCCAGTCGCTGGATCTAAATATGTCTACGCGCAAAACAGATCCATGGAATTTATCAACCCTATAGCTCTGGGAATTTTTCTGAGACAGGTGTGACGACTTTTATTCGTCCGTAATCGTGCAAAACTCAACGGATGGCATCAGATTTGAGCTGTTTTTTGTGATGAGTATCACAAAATTCTTGTCGAATTTTTACAACAGGCCTATGCTTTTCACTGCGAAAACATCCATCAAACAACGCGTGGAAGGCCATTATCATGTTGAATGCAATCAAAAATGTCGTTGTGTCTTACTTTATCTCTCTGTCAGAAGTTCACCCTGAAGTGACGCGCTTCTGATTCAGACACCGCACAACAAACAAAAAAGGCAGAAGATATCTTCTGCCTTTTTTTGTATCAGTATTCCCACGTATCGGGGTCGATACCCAGTTCACGCATGATCACTTTGGCTTCTTCCGGGATTTCGTCGCTGCGTTCTTTACGCAGGTCTTCATCGTTGGGCAGAGGCTGGCCGGTAAACGCATGCAGGAATGCCTCACACAGCAGTTCGCTGTTGGTGGCATGACGCAGGTTGTTGACCTGTCGACGGGTGCGTTCATCGGTGAGGATTTTTAACACCTTCAGAGGAATGGAAACCGTAATTTTTTTTACTTGTTCACTCTTCTTACCGTGCTCAGCGTAGGGGCTGATATATTCGCCGGTCCATTCAGCCATGAGATACCTTTAATCCTCTCAGTCATTAATAGAAGGTCAGAACCTGGGTAACGCGCAGTGCCCGGACCGTAATCCCGCGTAGTTTACCGTAGAGTCACTACTGTGACACGGTGTATCGCGCGACGTTGCTTCACTAAAGCATATAATTTTAACGGCTATTGCGCATTTGCTCAATCTATACGCAAAGAAGTTTAGATGTCCAGATGTATTGACGTCCATTAATCCAGTGTTTACTCTGTGACCTGACTTTTCATCCATTAAGCCAGGAAGCCTCCATCATGACGCGTAAACAGGCCACCATTGCAGTGCGTAGCGGATTGAACGATGACGAGCAGTACGGCTGCGTTGTCCCGCCTATCCACCTCTCCAGCACCTATAACTTCACCGGATTTAACGAACCGCGCGCGCATGACTATTCGCGTCGTGGCAACCCTACGCGTGATGTTACCCAGCGTGCGCTGGCAGAACTGGAAGGTGGTGCCGGAGCGGTACTGACGAATACCGGCATGTCGGCTATTCACCTGGTGACCACGGTGTACCTGAATCCAGGTGACTTGTTGGTAGCGCCTCACGACTGCTACGGCGGCAGCTACCGTTTGTTTGATAGCCTGGCGAAACGTGGGCACTATAAAGTTTTGTTTGTCGATCAGGGTGATGAGCAGGCATTAAAAGCCGCCCTGGCGCAAAAACCGAAACTGGTGCTGGTGGAAAGTCCGAGCAACCCATTGTTGCGCGTCGTGGATATTGCGAAAATCTGCCAGCTGGCGCGTGAGGCCGGGGCGGTGAGCGTGGTAGATAACACCTTTATGAGTCCGGCACTGCAAAACCCGCTGGCGTTGGGCGCAGATTTGGTATTGCATTCATGTACTAAATACCTGAACGGCCACTCCGATGTGGTTGCCGGCGTTGTGATTGCAAAAGACCCCGAGACTGTCACGGAACTGGCATGGTGGGCGAATAATATCGGCGTCACCGGCAGTGCCTTCGACAGTTACCTGCTGCTGCGTGGTATTCGCACGCTCTCGCCACGCATGGAAGTGGCACAGCGTAATGCCCAGGCGATTGTCGACTTCCTGAAGACGCAGCCGCTGGTCAAAAAACTGTATCACCCGTCTCTGCCGGAAAATCAAGGGCATGAAATTGCCGCTCGCCAGCAAAAGGGCTTTGGGGCAATGTTGAGTTTTGAACTGGATGGCGATGAGCAAACACTGCGTCGCTTCTTAAGCGGGCTGTCATTATTCACACTGGCGGAATCTTTAGGTGGGGTTGAAAGCTTGATCTCCCACGCTGCCACCATGACACACGCGGGCATGGCGCCGGAAGCACGTGCCGCCGCCGGAATTTCTGAGACGCTGCTGCGTATCTCAACCGGCATTGAAGATGGTGAAGATTTGATTGCCGATCTGGAAAATGGCTTCCGGATCGCAGCTGAGGGATAAACATGAGTGTGAATGCGCAGGCAGGGGCGAAGGTACGCCAGCTGCACAAATTTGGTGGGAGTAGTCTGGCTGACGTGAAATGTTACCTGCGCGTGGCAGGGATCATGAACGAGTACTCGCAACCTGGCGACATGATGGTCGTCTCGGCAGCGGGCAGCACCACCAACCAGTTGATCAGCTGGCTGAAGTTAAGTCAGACCGATCGCCTCTCTGCGCATCAGGTTCAACAGTCGCTGCGGCGTTATCAGAGCGAATTGATTTCCGGTCTGCTGCCTGCCGATGTGGCGGACGGGCTGACCAGTGATTTTATTCGTGATCTCGAACGCCTGGCCGGTTTACTGGATGGCGGGATCACCGATGCGGTCTACGCCGAAGTGGTGGGTCACGGTGAAATCTGGTCTGCCCGTTTGATGTCTGCCGTTCTGAATGAGCAGGGGTTAGAAGCGGCCTGGCTTGATGCGCGTGAGTTTTTGCGCGCCGAGCGTGCCGCTCAACCTCAGGTGAATGAAGGGACGTCCTGGCCGCTACTGCAACAGCTGCTGGCGCAGCACCCGGGAAAACGCATCGTGGTGACGGGCTTTATCAGCCGTAATGACGCGGGTGAAACCGTGCTGCTGGGGCGTAACGGTTCTGACTATTCAGCGACCCAGGTCGGTGCGTTGGGCGGCGTGTCACGCGTGACCATCTGGAGCGATGTGGCCGGGGTGTACAGTGCTGACCCACGTAAAGTGAAAGATGCCTGTCTGCTGCCACTGCTGCGCCTTGATGAAGCCAGTGAACTGGCGCGTCTGGCCGCCCCGGTTCTGCACGCCCGCACCCTGCAGCCAGTTTCCGGCAGTAATATCGATTTGCAACTGCGTTGTAGCTACAACCCGGAGCAGGGTTCCACGCGTATTGAACGTGTTTTGGCTTCGGGCACGGGTGCGCGTATTGTCACCAGCCACGACGATGTCTGCCTGATTGAGTTCCAGGTGCCCGCCGGGCAGGATTTCAAACTGGCGCACAAAGATATCGATCTGATTCTGAAGCGTGGACAGGTGCGCCCGCTGGCAACAGGGGTTCATGCTGACCGTAACCTGCTGCAGCTTTGCTACACCTCGGAAGTGGTGGACAGCGTCTTTAAACTGCTGGATGAAGCGGGTTTGCCGGGTGAATTGCGTCTGCGTCAGGGGCTGGCGCTGGTCGCGCTGGTGGGGGCAGGTGTTTGCCGCAATCCTCTGCACAGTCACCGCTTCTGGCAACAACTAAAAGGACAGCCGGTCGAGTTTATCTCTCAGTCTGACGAAGGCATCAGCCTGGTGGCGGTGCTGCGCGTCGGGCCAACGGAAAGTCTGATTCAGGGCCTGCACCAGTCGCTATTCCGTGCGGAAAAACGCATCGGTCTGGTGCTGTTTGGCAAAGGCAATATCGGTTCGCGCTGGCTGGAGCTGTTTGCCCGCGAGCAGAGTGCGCTCTCTGCCCGTACCGGGTTTGAATTTGTGCTCTCGGGTGTCGTGGATAGCAGCCGTAGCTTGCTGAACTATGAAGGGCTGGATGCCAGTCGGGCGCTGGCCTTCTTTAATGATGAAGCCGTTGAGCAGGATGAAGAGTCGCTGTTCCTGTGGATGCGTGCACACCCGTATGACGATCTGGTGGTGCTGGATGTCACCGCCAGTGAACAACTCGCCAGTCAGTATCTTGATTTCGCCAGCCACGGTTTCCATGTGATCAGCGCCAACAAGCTGGCCGGGGCGAGCGATAGCAATATGTATCGCCAGATTCATGATGCGTTTGAAAAAACCGGGCGTCGCTGGCTTTATAACGCCACCGTTGGCGCAGGTTTGCCGGTTAACCACACCGTGCGAGATCTTATCGACAGTGGCGACAGTATCCTGGCGATCAGCGGGATTTTCTCCGGCACGCTCTCCTGGCTGTTCCTGCAGTTTGACGGGACAGTGCCGTTCACGGACCTGGTGGACCAGGCCTGGCAGCAGGGGCTGACCGAGCCGGACCCGCGTGTCGATCTTTCTGGTAAAGATGTGATGCGCAAGCTGGTGATCCTCGCCCGTGAAGCGGGTTATGACATCGAGCCGGATCAGGTTCGTGTGGAGTCACTGGTACCCGCCGAGTGTGAAGAGGGGTCAATCGATCACTTCTTCGAAAATGGTGATGAGCTGAATGAGCAGATGGTGCAACGGTTAGAAGCCGCCCGTGAAATGGGACTGGTGCTGCGTTACGTTGCCCGTTTTGATGCCAATGGCAAAGCACGTGTAGGTGTTGAAGCCGTGCGTCCGGAACATCCGCTGGCTTCGCTACTGCCGTGCGACAACGTGTTTGCGATTGAAAGCCGCTGGTATCGTGATAATCCGCTGGTTATCCGCGGCCCAGGGGCAGGGCGCGACGTGACCGCCGGGGCGATTCAGTCTGATATCAATCGCCTGGCGCAGCTGCTCTAATTTCCCTTCACCCTCTCCCCACTGGGGAGAGGGAAAAATTTGTTCTCCATCCTGAAGTTTTTTCATTTTCACTGAAGATTCCTCACACATAATAGTGATTTTCCAGTTGACGTTCGTCCGCTTTTCCGTCATTTTTACATCCAGACGTCTAAACGGATAGATGTTTGTAGCGCAATAAATAACAACACGCGATTGATGAGGTAAGGTATGAGCTTTTTTCACGCCAACCAGCGAGAAGCCCTGAATCAGAGCCTGGCTGAAGTGCACGGACAGATTAATGTGTCATTTGAATTTTTTCCGCCGCGCACCAGTGAAATGGAACAGACCCTCTGGAACTCCATCGATCGTCTGAGCATTCTCAAACCGAAGTTTGTCTCCGTGACCTACGGTGCGAATTCGGGCGAGCGTGACCGTACCCACAGCATCATCAAAGGCATTAAAGACCGTACCGGTCTGGAAGCTGTGCCGCATCTGACCTGTATTGATGCCTCACCTGATGAGCTGCGTGCTATCGCAAAAGATTACTGGGATAACGGCATTCGCCATATCGTGGCACTGCGCGGCGATTTACCGCCAGGCAGCGGTAAACCGGATATGTATGCGGCCGATCTGGTGACGTTACTGAAAGACGTCGCAGATTTTGATATCTCCGTTGCTGCCTACCCGGAAGTCCATCCGGAGGCGAAAAGCGCACAGGCGGATCTGCTTAACCTGAAACGCAAAGTGGATGCAGGCGCTAACCGCGCCATCACCCAGTTCTTCTTCGATGTGGAAAGCTATTTGCGCTTCCGCGACCGCTGTGTGGCGGCGGGTATTGATGTGGAAATCATTCCGGGGATCCTGCCAGTCTCAAACTTCAAGCAGGCGAAGAAATTTGCCGATATGACCAACGTGCGCATTCCGGCATGGATGTCGCAAATGTTTGCCGGGCTGGATGACGATGCTGAAACCCGCAAGCTGGTGGGAGCGAGCATCGCCATGGATATGGTGAAAATCCTCAGCCGCGAAGGGGTTAAGGATTTCCATTTCTACACGCTGAACCGTGCGGAAATGAGCTACGCCATTTGCCACACGCTGGGCGTACGCCCGACAGTCTGATTTTGCGCAACGCGCCGGATGTTCGCGTCATCCGGCCACGCTAAACGCCACCTCACCAGTACAGAAGGTGGTGTGCACATCATAGTTATCTTCCAGCACCACAATATCGGCATCATACCCACGCTGCAGTTTGCCTTTATGCCCCTCAACGCCGAGCAGTCGCGCCGGGTTGAGCGTGCAGGATTTCAGCGCTGCGCCGAAAGGCACCATCGCCCCTTCCACCATATTGTATAAACCGCGGTTTAGATGCAGCGTACTGCCGACCAGCACGCCATTTTCCCGCCGTGTTGCACCGTCTTCGCCCAATATCATCGGTTCACCGCCGAACATGTAGCGTCCGGGCGGGCAGCCTTTTGATTTCATCGAGTCGCTGATCATGATGACATCATCGTCATTTTTAAGCCGGTAAAGATGAGACGCGGACACCAGGCTGACAAAGATACCGTCAGCTATGATTTCGCCGTACAGCCCGTCCAGGCGAAAAGCCGCACCCAACAGCCCCGGTTCACGATTCACATATTTCGCCATGCCGTTATAGACGTGAGTGACGTTTTTCGCGCCATTGGCGATCGCTTCCAGCACCTGCTCGAAGGAGGCATTCGAGTGCCCCATGTTGACGACAATCCCTTTTTGCGCGCAGTAGCGGGTGAGGGCGAGCCCTGCATCCTCTTCCGGGGCAAGCGTTATGGCGATGATTCGGTTACGTGCGGCTTTCTCAAAGGCTTCAAATTCAACAACGCTTGCCGGGCGGATCTGTTTTTCCGGTTGTGCGCCACGGTACTGTTGGCACAGGAACGGACCTTCAAGATGAATCCCCAGTATCTCTGCCCCCCGGTAGTCCTCATCCATCACCTGCGAAATATTGCCGAGTGCGGTAAGCAGCGTGGCATCTTCGTCTGTTACCGTGGTCGGGCAGAATGCCGTTACGCCTTCAGCGGGAAGGTTTGCTGCCCAGCGGCGAAGCCCTTCAGGATCGTTTTCGTTGGTGTCGTAATCCCATCCGCCGTGGGCGTGGCTGTCAATCAGGCCAGGGATAATGCGCCGTGTGCCAAAATCATGGGTTGCGTTGCCTGTAAGCCCCATCGCTATATGACTGATGCGGCCATCCTCAACGGTAATATGCGCCGGGAAAAATCCCCCGGACAGCCAGACACGCTCACTTTGGATAACCATATTTCACCTCAGGGAAGGAATGAGTGATGCTGCTTCCCGATCGCAAATGATAGTCACGTCAGGGTGAAGCAACAGGAAAGAGGCCGGGAAAAAGGGGTCGACAGTCTTGCATTCAAAGAGCTGTTTCATGACCGGTGCTTTTGACACACCGCTGGCAATCAGTACGATCTCTTTGCTTTTGAGGATAGTTCCCATGCCGAGGGTGATAGCCTGGCGTGGCACATCTTCACGGCGATCGAAGAAGCGGGCGTTGGCTTCAATGGTCTCCTCATTGAGATCGATAACGTGGCACACCGGGCTATGGGTGGCGTGGGGCTCGTTAAAGCCGATATGCCCGTCATGACCAATACCCAGTACGGTCAGATCAAAATCCCCAAGTTTCACAATCGCTTGCTCATAGCGCGCACACTCGGCAAGAAGATCGTCAGCCAGCACATCAGGGACAAAGCGGTTTGCCATCGGCAGCCTGACATGCTGGTAGAAATAGTGGTCGAGGAACCAGTAATAACTCTGCGGATCCTCTTTTTTTAGCGGGATGTATTCATCGATGTTGAAGGAAAAGGCCTGGGAAAAATCGACGTTTTCCTCCTGCGCCATGCGGCTCATTTCCTGCAACAGGCCCACTGGCGTGCCGCCGGTCGGCAGTGCCATCACCAGATTGGGTTTTCGCGCCAGCGCTTGTGCTACGCGATTGGCCGCAAGCTGACTCATCTCATCGTAGTTATCAGTAAGGGTAAAATTCAGCATCTGTTTTCCTTAACCGCCGAGAGTGGCTTTCAGGCCGATCTCTTCAGCATACTGTTTTGTCTGGTCAATCATCCCCCGCTCCAGGGGCGGAAGATCGTTGAGTAAATAAGGCATATCGAGCTTGTGATATTTGCCGATGCCATAAATGTGGTATTCGAGGATATCCACCTGCGATACGGCGCTGCCGAGGCTGTGGATAAAATCGAGACGTTTGCGGATGTCTTCTGGCTGATCGTTTTGCGTCGGCACGATCACCATGCGAGCCAACATGGGCTTGCCCGTTGCGGCGATCGCTTTGGCGTTCTCCAGGATCAAACGGTTGTCTACGCCGGTACAGGCAAGATGAATTTCCGGATCAAAGGCTTTGAAATCAAAAGAGACCAGGTCGACTGCCTCCACCAGTGGTTGCAGCTTCTCCCGACGGATATTGCCTGCGGTGTCGAGACAGACATGCACGCCTTCTGCTTTCAGAAAATGCACCGTTTCACGTACAAATTCAGCCTGTAGCGCAGGCTCTCCCCCGGAGAAGGTGACACCGCCGCCGCTGGTGTCGTAAAAGGTTTTATCCCTCAGCAGCAGATCTGCCAGGTCACGGGAGGTCATCTCTTTGCCGACTTTTTCATAAGCCTCGTAAGGGCAGATTTCCACCATCTCGATCAGGTTGCTGCACTGCTTACGGTCAATGTTTACCCCCTCGCCAGGTTCAGCGAGGGTAATGGCATTGTTGGCTGCCGCCTGCACGCAGGAACCGCACTGGCGGCAGCGTTCTTTAAACCAGAACACGTTGAAGCCAGGCTTGAGGGTCTCCGGATTCGCACACCACAAACAGCGCAGATTGCACTGTTGCATAAACACGGTGGTGCGTAGCCCAGGGCCGTCTTTGGTGGAGTAGCGTTGAATGCGAGATATCAAGCCTGTTTTCATGGTCTTCCCCGCCTTACCAGGCCAGTTCTGTACGGGCAATAATTGCGTCCTGCGCTTCCGGCATCAGCGTCGAGAACAGGGCGCAGTAACCGGCCACGCGGACCATCAGGTTCGGATAATCCTCCGGACGTTCTTTTGCCGCCCGCAGGATGTTCGAATCGATAATGTTGAACTGGTTGTGGAAGATATTCTTCTCGCGACTGGCTTCCATGAACGCGGTGAATTTCTCCAGGTTATCGTCACCTTCCAGCGCACTCGGTGTGAATTTCATGTTCAGTAACTGACCGCCAGCGATTTTCTGGTTTGGCAGTTTCGCCACAGAGTTGATGACCGCCGTCGGGCCCTCTTTATCTGCACCGAGGCACGGTGATGCGCCTTCGTTCAGCGGCAGGGTTGCCAGACGACCATCCGGGGTCGCGCCAACGTCAAAACCATTAGGTACATACGAGGTGATGTTGGAGGTGGACATGGTGTATCCACAGCCCTTCGGTCCCTTACCGTAACGGTCGGTTTTGTACTTCGGCAGCAGCTTCAGATAGGACTCGAATACGTCGGCGACGATGTAGTCAACATAGTCGATGTCGTTACCGAACTTCGGCGCGTTGCGGCACAGCTTACGTACACGGGCACCTTCGATACCGTCGAAGTTGCAGTCCATGGCGTCGCGCAGTTGTTTGAGCGTCAGCACTTTGTCATCAAAGACCAGCTTTTTCACAGCGGCCAGGCTGTCGCCGACCACGGAAGGACCGATGTTGGAGGAGCTGACGAAGTCATACTCTGCGCCGCCGTTTTTCAACGTTTTACCGCGCTCCAGCGAACAGTTGATGGTGGCGGAGGCAAAGGCGTCGGCATCGTGATATTTCAACGCGCGGTCGCAGACCAGGTCACAATCCACTGCGAGGTCGGAGTAGAACTCAAGCAGTTGGTTCCATGCGGCCCAGACTTCATCGTAAGAGGCATAATTAATCTCGCGGCCTTCTTTGCCGTTCACTTTCACCAGCTGTACGCCGGTTGCTGGGTCGCAGCCGTTGTTCATCACCAGTTCAAGGATTTTGCCGAAGTTCACGTAGGTCATGCCGGTGGCGCGGTGGCCCCATCGGCCCGGAATGGCCGTTTCCACGCAGCCCATCGAGGCATATTCGCGAGCCACTTCTTCTGTCAGACCGAGGGTCATCATCGCCGGGATCACCACTTCGTCGCAGAAGATGGACGGCATACCGAAGCCTTTGCGGATCAGTTTTGCTGAATCCTGCATCAGTGAGTGCGGGGTATCTTTGGAGAAGCGTACGCTCAGGTTTGGCTCCGGCAGGCCGGTCAATGCCATGGCTTCCAGCGACAGATAAGAGAGGTCGTTGGTGCCGTCGGTGCCGTCTGGCTTCATGCCGCCCACCATCAGGTTAGAGTAGAGCGGGTAGCCGCCGCTGTACTGGGTATGGCCCCATGGGCGAACTTTGTTCAGGCTGTTGGTCATGATGAAGAAGTGGGTCAGGATCTCCAGCGCCTTCTCTTTGCTGATTTTGCCGGAATTGATATCCGCTTCGTAGAATGGCCAGACGTACTGGTCGAAACGGCCGAAGGAGAAAGAGTGGCCGTTACTTTCGATCATCATCAGCAGGTGGGTCAGGTAGACGGTTTCAACAGCTTCGTAGAAGTTCTGCGCTTTGCCTTCCATCAGGTGGGCAAACATCTCGCTCATCGCCAGCAGTTCGTCACGACGTTTATCGTCGGCGGTTTTTGCGGCTTCCTCTTTGGCGAGCACGGAGAAGCGTTTGCAGTAATTCAGTGCCGCTTCCATGGTGATGATGACGGCTTCATAGAAATCTTTCTGTTCTTCGGTCAGGTCTTTGTCTTCGGCCAGGTGCTGTCTGGCGATATCGCGCATGCCGCCGTAGCCGACTTCCAGCACGAAGTCATGGTTCGGGATGATGTGACCGTCGCCGGACATGCTGATACCGCCACGGTGCAGAACGCCCTGTTTTTCTGCCAGGCGGTTAATTTGCGGCAGGTTGGCCAGCACTTCATCCTGGTGGGTTTTGCCCTGCCAGTAATCCTGCAGCACGCGCAGGCGTGCTTTGGTCTCTTCGCTCACCTGGAAACTGTCACCGGAGCGTTTGTCGAACTCGTCCAGCTCATCAATAACCCAGTTAAACGAGAATTCCGGGAAGACAGGTGCCGCAAAGTTGGCGCTCGCCTGGTTACCGACGATCAGCATGTCCGGTTCGATGTAGATGGTCATTTTTTCCAGAATATCGGCTAGCGCCAGCGCGCGGCGAATGACGATCGATTTGCCTTCGGAGCGTTTGAAGGAGTCGGTGATGATCTCGGCGCGTTCCGGGCAGATGGTCGCCACGCGATGGAACATCTGATCCTGTTTTTTGGCGATACGCGCAAAATCACAGTCGTTGCTGGTGGGTTTGAAGCTGAGTAATCCGTTCATAAATTCCCTCACTGGTGAAATGGTTTTTGTGCATTTCATTCCTGAGGTGTGTTTTTGTCAATCATTTAATGTTTTATTTTGTTTCTTTTGTCACAAAAGAATCCACATGGAACATTTAGTGGCACAGAAAAACACAAGCGCCCTCATCGAGGGCGAAGGGGATTATTCGGCGTTGTCAGCCAGGATAAGTTCAGTGGAGTGGTGGGTAAGAAGGGTTAATACGTCTGCCGAAACGTCGCTTTGGCTAATCACCACATCGAAATCGCTAAGTTGACCATGACCCGCCAGGAAGGTCTGACCGAATTTGCTTTTGTCGGCCAGCAGGATTTTTTGTCGCCCGGCGCGGGCCAGTGCCTGTTTGACATGGGCGTCGGTCATTTTGGGGACCGTCAGCTCACCCTGCTCATTGATGCCTTGAGTACTCAGAAAGACTTTGTCGGCATGCAACGTACTGAAGAATTCGGCGGTGCTGAATGAGACCATGCCCTGGGTATCATCTTCATACTCACCCGGAGCGACAATCAGCTTGATGTTGCTGCGTCCCTTGAGCAGATTTACGACCGGCACGGAGTTAGTTATCACCATGATTTTCTTATCGAAAATACATTGCGCGAAAGCCAGCGCCGTGGTGCCGCAGTCGATAATTATGGTGTCGCCATCTTCCACCCGTTCAGCGGCTTTAAGTCCAATCAGGTGCTTATCATCCACCATTTGCACGGATTTGAGCTGGAAACTGGGCTCCACGCTGGCACCGCTGGTGAGATAGGCACCGCCGTAACTGGTTTTTACAATACCCTGCTTTTCGAAGAATGAGAGGTCACGGCGAATGGTCATTTTGGTGACGCCAAATTTCTCTGCCAGGTCATTAACCACGACCTTTTTTTCCTGCTGCAGAATGGCATAGATGCTCATTCTTCTGTCTGATGATTGCATGAAGAGGATTCACTAAGGGGAAAAACGCACTATAAAGCACATAAATTTCAGTGACAATATGGATTGAAAAGAACATAAAGAAACACTCCCGGACGGTGCCGGGAGCGTGATGAGGTTATTCCCACTCTTCAAGGAAGCGCTGACCATACTGGTCGGCGACTAACAGCGCGGCATAAACCTGATCCGCTGTTGCGCCACCTGGCATGTTATGGATGGTTTCGCCTTCGGCACAGGCGGCTTCTGCCACGATGCGCATTTTGGCCGGGATATCGTCAGTAATATCCAGTTGTGCCAGCGTGATTGGCAGACCGACGGTGTGGCAAAGTGCGGCGACGGTTTCAATCTCTTCCGCTGGCGCATTTTCCAGTACCAGCTGCGTGAGTGTACCAAAGGCCACTTTTTCGCCGTGGTAGTAATGGTGGGCATCCGGGATTGCCGTCAGGCCGTTGTGGATAGCGTGCGCTGCCGCCAGACCACCGCTTTCAAAGCCGACACCGCTCAGGAAGGTATTGGCTTCAACGACCAATTCCAGCGCTGGGGTGACGACATGCTGCTCAGCGGCCAGCATCGCTTTTTCACCTTCGGCGATCAGCGTGTTATAGCAGAGTTCTGCCAGCGCCAGGGCTGCCTGAGTGCACTGCCCGCCTGCCATAGTGGTGGCACCACTACGGGAACAGGCACGGGCTTCGAACCAGGTTGCCAGCGCATCACCAATCCCAGCCGCCAGTAAACGCGCCGGTGCGCCTGCCACGATTTTGGTGTCGACAATGACGCGGTCCGGGTTATTCGGCAGCATCAGATAGCGATCAAACTCGCCTTCATCGGTGTAGATGACCGACAGCGCGCTGCAAGGTGCATCCGTAGATGCGATGGTGGGCGCAATCGCCACCGGCACGCCCATGAAATGGGCCAGGGCTTTTGCGGTATCGAGGGTTTTACCACCACCAATACCCAACACGGCACCGCAATGTGCGTTTTCTGCAATTGCACGTAGGCGGTCGATTTCATTCTGTGAACATTCGCCGCCGAAAGGCACCACTTCGCAAGCCAGACCGGCATCGGCCAGACTTTTTTGCAACGCTTCCTGAGCGAAACCTAAAACAAATTTGTCCCCCACAACCAGCCAGCTTGCTGCCAGTGGTTTGAGGTAGTCACCGAGACGGATGATAACGTCTGCACCCTGAATATATTTGCCTGGGGATTGAATAATGCGGTCCATACATTTTCTCCATTCTGGCTATTCAGGCCGCGGGTTGCGGCCCTCTTGCCGGGTTACAGGTTGAGATTGCCAAATGCGTTGTTCCAGTCCTGTTCAAATTTCTCCACTGCCGACTCTACCGCGGGCGTATTGAGCATTTGTTGCGCTACATCTAAAGGAAGGGTGATCGCTTCACAACCGGCCAGCAGGCAGTCCAGCGCCTGACGAGGGGTTTTGAAGCTTGCTGCCAGCACTTTGCTTTCCGGTGCATGCTGCTCAAGCAGGCTCTGAAGCTCCTGAACGGTGCGGATCCCATCTCCACCCTGGGCATCGACACGATTCACGTAAGGGGCAACGTATTTTGCGCCAGCCAGTGCGGCAAGCAGCCCTTGCGCAGCGCTGTAAACGGCAGTGCCCAGTGTCGGGATACCCTCTTTTTTGAGCAGCTTAATGGCCGCCAGTCCTTCGAAGGTCACCGGGATTTTGACGACAATACCCGGTACGGCGTTGCTCAGGCGTTTGGCCTCAGCCACCATGCCTGCTGCGTCACGGCTCATCACCTGTGCGAACAGCGTACCTTCCGGGCCGACAGCTTTTTGCAGGCGCGGTAAGACGTCCCAGATGGATTCTTTACCCGCAGCAACAATGCTCGGGTTGGTGGTCACGCCCGCGAGGGGGTAGATACGCGCCAGTCGTTCAACTTCGTTCACATTGGCGGTGTCCAGATACAGTTCCATGATACGTCCTCTTAATTTCCCCGAATGATTTCTGTCTACAGAATACGAGGGGGGGAGTAAGGCGCGCTACGTGACATTTCTGCCAAAAACTGGACAAATGTAATATCAGGTTGAAAGCATGATCTGCATCACGTTTGAGTGGTGTTGGGTCGGTAGGCGACTGATTACGCTGAACTTAACAAAACCTGGCACGTTTTAATATTACAAAAATCCAGCAAATAGCATTTTTGCACGCATTACATGACGGCGTGTTATGACGGCTTTTTCTCGATTAACTGGCTGTGATATTGCCGACGATACTCTGACGGAGAACGCTCAGTGTTCTTGCGAAACAGGCGGCAGAAGTAGTTGCTGTCCACAAATCCACAGGTGTGCGCGACTTCTTTCACCTTAAGGTCATAACCCTTAAGCAGCGCTTTGGCATGTTCGAGGCGCGTATGGTTAAGGTACTCATTAAACCCAACGGTGCCGGTTTTCTGGAAAAGGTGAGAGAGGTAGTTGGGGGAGATATAAAAAGACTGCGCCACGGATTCGCGGGTTAGCGGCATGGCGTAATGTTCGTCGATATAGTCGCGTATGGCTTCGAAAAGAGCCTGACTTTTGGATGCGGTTTGAATCTGACTGCCGAGCAAATCTTGGCAGTGGCTGAGCAGACTGGCGACAATTAAACGGGCGGTTTGCTGCTCTTTCGGCTGCATCTGTATTTCATGGAGCGTTTGCAAAAGGAAAGAGCCGATACGCGGCCCACGGCGGGCAACATGCTGTTTTGTCAGGTTATACAGCTCTTCGCCATCCCAGCGCGTCACGCTGAACCCCAACTGTTGTTTACCAAACAGGATACTCAGCGTGGTGGCGGGGGTGGACCACTGCGGGAAATTCCAGCTGCCTGCCGGGACATACAGAACGTCATGCTCCACCATTAATGGCGTCTCTCCAGCCATCCCTAAATCATCCAGTTTCCCTTCCAGCACGATTTCCAGACGTGGGAAATCCACCTGCAAGGCGAGCGATGGCGCTGGCCCTGTCGCACCGATAAAGCAGATCTGGTGCAGAGGTGTTGGGCCGTTAATCAGACGAGAGAGGAGGTGGCTGACGTCGTAATTCATGGTTTCCTTTTCCTGGCACACGAACCGCATAACCTTAACGGGCGGCATAAAAAAAGGCCACACCCGGTGTGGCCTTTTTGCTCGATGCTGTGAGGGTTAGCCGGTATTACGCATACCCGCAGCGACACCCGCGATGGTAACCATCAATGCCTGCTCAACGCGGCGATCCGGCTCTTTACCTTCCTCTTCCGCTTTACGCGAACGGTGAAGCAACTCAGCCTGCAGCACGTTTAACGGGTCGGTGTAGATATTACGCAGTTGAATAGACTCGGCAATCCATGGCAAATCGGCCATCAGATGGGAGTCGTTGGCGATAGCCAGCACCACGTTGATATCCGCTTCGAGCAGCTTACGCAGCTCTGAACCCAGCGCCCACAGTTCCGGGGCAACAAGACGCTGATCGTAGTATTCCGCCAGCCACAGGTCCGCTTTAGAGAAGACCATCTCCAGCATGCCCAGGCGAGTAGAGAAGAACGGCCAGTCGCGGCACATGGCTTCCAGATCGCTCTGTTTGCCATCTTCCACCACTTTTTGCAGCGCCGCACCCGCACCCAGCCAGGCTGGTAGCATCAGGCGGTTCTGCGTCCAGGCGAAGATCCACGGAATCGCACGCAGAGACTCCACTCCGCCGGTTGGGCGACGTTTAGCCGGACGGGAACCGAGCGGCAACTTGCCCAGTTCCTGCTCTGGTGTGGCAGAGCGGAAGTACGGCACGAAGTCTTTGTTTTCACGCACGTAGCCACGGTACATATCGCAGGAGATGTCCGACAGCTCGTCCATGATGTCACGCCAGCCATCTTTCGGCTCCGGCGGTGGCAATAGGTTCGCTTCCAGAATGGCGCTGGTGTAGAGCGACAGGCTGCTGATGGTGACTTCTGGCAGACCGTATTTGAAGCGAATCATCTCACCCTGTTCGGTGACACGCAGGCCGCCTTTCAGGCTACCCGGTGGTTGAGAAAGCAGGGCGGCGTGAGCCGGTGCACCGCCACGGCCAATAGAACCACCGCGACCGTGGAACAGCGTCAGTTCGATGCCGGCTTTTTCACAGGTTTTGATCAGTGCGTCCTGCGCCTGATACTGTGCCCAGGAAGCGGCCATCACGCCCGCGTCTTTTGCGGAGTCAGAATAGCCAATCATCACCATCTGTTTGCCCTGGATAAAGCCGCGATACCAGTCGATGTTAAGCAACTGGGTCATGACATCATCGGCGTTGTTCAGATCGTCAAGGGTTTCGAACAGAGGCGCGACCGGCAGAGCATAGTCGATACCGGCTTCTTTCAGCAGCAGGTGCACGCCCAGAACGTCGGACGGGGTCTTCGCCATGGAGATCACATAGGCGGCAACCGATCCTTTCGGCGCATCAACGATTGCTTTGCAGGTCCTGAGCACCTCGAGGGTTTCATTGCTAGGTTCCCAGTTACGCGGTAGCAGAGGACGCTTGGAGTTCAGCTCGCGGATCAGGAATGCCTGTTTGTCAGCTTCAGACCAGCTTTCATAATCGCCGATACCCAGGTAACGGGTCAGTTCGCCCAGTGCTTCGGTGTGACGGGTGCTTTCCTGACGAACGTCAATACGCACCAGCGGCACGCCAAAACATTTCACGCGCCTAAGGGTATCGAGCAGTTCACCATTGGCGATGATGCCCATACCGCAGGCTTGCAGAGATTTGTAACAGGCGTAAAGCGGTTCCCACAGTTGTTCGTTCTGGCTCAGCAGACCTTCTGGTTTCGGCAATCGCTGGCCTTTCAGGCGCGCTTCCAGCCAGGCCTGCGTTGCCATCAGCTGGCCGCGCAGTTTTTTCATCAGATAGCGATACGGTTCCTGCGCGCCTTCGGCACCGGCCAGTTCACGAAGCTCGTCGGTACATTCGACCATCGACAGCTCAGAGATCAGCAACTGAATATCTTTCAGGAACAGATCGGTCGCTTTCCAGCGGCTCAGCAGCAGGACGTGACGGGTAATGTCTGCAGTAACGTTCGGGTTGCCGTCGCGGTCGCCGCCCATCCAGGAGGTAAAGCGGACCGGTACGAAATCGACTGGCAGTTTGTAATTCAGGTTCTCTTCGAGCTGTTCGTTGAGCTCGCGAAGATAGTTAGGCACGCCTTCCCACAGACTGTTTTCGACAACCGCAAAGCCCCATTTGGCTTCGTCGACCGGGCTCGGGCGATGTTTACGGATTTCATCGGTATGCCAGGACTGCGCGATAAGCTGGCGCAGGCGGCGCATCAGCTGATGGCGCTCATAGTCGGCGATATCGGTGTTATCCAGCTGCTTTAAGCAGGTGTTCACTTCCACCATTTTGTGGATCAGTGTACGGCGGGTGATCTCTGTCGGGTGGGCGGTCAGCACCAGCTCCAGCGACAGCGATTCAACGGCTTTCTTGATAGCCGCTTCGTTGAGATCGGGTTGGTCTTTCAGTTTACGCAGCGTACGAGCAATCACTTCCGGGTTGTTTGCGGCTTCGCCTTTTGGCGAAATGCTGTGGTATTGCTCGGCGGTATTGGCAAGGTTCAGAAACTGGCTGAAGGCGCGAGCGACCGGCAACAGTTCATCATTGGACAGGTTTTGCAGCGTGTTGAGCAGCTCCTGACGGTTAGCTTCATTACCAGCACGTGAAGATTTGGACAGCTTACGGATTGTTTCGACCCGTTCAAGAATGTGCTCTCCCAACGCATCCTTGATGGTATCCCCCAGCAGCTTGCCGAGCATACTGACATTACTACGCAAAGCGGAATATTGTTCGTTCATGTTAACCCAGACACCCCATCTCATTTTATTTTGTTATATCCACCGTCCTGCAACGTGAAACGGATAGATATCAGACACCGCCTTTTATAAAGCCACGTAAAACCCACGGCGTCAATTGCTGCGAAATCGGTTCAGCAAACGAATAAATGCCGTGAATTTACGAAATTTAATTCGCTTTGCGGCTGATAAGCATAGCTTATGGAATTGTGAACAACGTCACTGCGTTTTCTCCTCACCCCGAGGGCGATTTATCGGGATGAGGAGGGGGTTAATCAGTGCCAGCAGAAGTGATGCACGACCTGTGTGATCAACTCGCGTGTTGGTTTTATAAAGCGTGTCTCAAGATATTCATCAGGCTGATGGGCCTGATTAATGGAGCCTGGTCCTAACACCAGCGTTGGGCACAGAGTTTGAATAAACGGCGCTTCGGTGCAGTAGTTAACCACTTCCGTTTCTACACCCAGCAGTTTTTCCACCACTTCTACCAGCTGATGGTCCGGCGGGCATTCGTAACCTGGAATTGGTGGATGCAGTTCGGATACCGTCAGGCGACCCGGCCAGCGGCTGCTTACCGGCTCTAACGCCTCTTCAAGCAGGCCGTTCAGATCGTTCAGGGTCATGCCCGGCAGCGGTCGAATGTCCATGTGCAGTTCGCAGCAGGCACAAATTCGGTTAGAGGCGTCGCCACCGTTAATGCTGCCAAGGTTCAGCGTTGGGTACGGCACGGTGAAGGCGTCGTAGTGATAACGCTCTTTCAGGTTATCGCGCAGATGCAGGATATGGCCGATGGCGTCATGCATCAGTTCGATGGCGTTGACCCCACGCGCCGGATCGCTGGAATGACCCGATTGCCCCAGAATGCGGATAGCGCTGGAGATGTGGCCCTTGTGAGCGCGTACCGGCTGCAAGGAAGTCGGTTCGCCAATAATGGCGCAATCCGGACGGAGCTGCGTGTTCTCTGCAAAGTAACGTGCGCCCGCCATGCTGGTCTCTTCGTCGGCGGTTGCCAGCACATAGAGCGGCTTTTTCAGTTTCGTCACATCAACATCACGCAGGGCATCCAGGATGAAGGCGAAGAAGCCTTTCATGTCTGCGGTGCCCAGTCCGTAAAGTTTGTTGTCGTGTTCGGTCAGTGTAAAGGGATCGCGCGTCCAGCGTCCGTCGTCAAACGGAACGGTATCCGTGTGGCCGGTCAATAAGAGGCCACCGGCTCCCTCGCCAATACTGGCTAACAGGTTAAACTTGTTACGGGTGCCGGGGACGGGCTGCACTTCAACCTTGAACCCGAGGTCGCCAAACCACCCAGCCAGCAGATTGATTAAAGAAGCATTGCTTTGATCAAGGGCTTCTTCCGTTGCGCTGATGGACGGAGTGCCAATCAGGGCGCGGTAAATCTCGATAAATGGTGGCAAATTCATTTTCATTGTTGACATACCTGAGTTCGTGATAGTATCAATATTCATGCATTAATAGTGAATAAAAATACATTAATGTTGAGCGTAAAGGAACCCATTCGGCGCCTTTACAGAGCGACGAGGGATTGATGCCGAATCACTCCCTGGCAAACTTGACGCACTAAGAAGGTAGACTGCCCCGATGTTGAACACGTTAATTGTGGGTGCCAGCGGCTACGCCGGCGCAGAGCTAGTGACCTATGTAAATCGCCATCCTCATATGAACATAACCGCTTTGACGGTTTCAGCGCAAAGCAATGATGCAGGAAAATTAGTCTCCGATTTACATCCGCAGTTGAAAGGTATTGTCGATCTGCCGTTGCAGCCTATGTCCGACATCAGCGAATTCGTTGAGGGTGTGGACGTGGTGTTCCTGGCGACCGCACATGAAGTGAGTCACGACCTGGCACCGCAGTTCCTCGCAGCAGGCTGCGTGGTGTTTGACCTCTCTGGTGCGTTCCGCGTTAACGATCTCGCGTTCTATGAAAAATTCTATGGCTTCACTCACCAGCATCCTGACCTGCTCGCGCAGGCGGTATACGGGCTGGCCGAGTGGAGCGCCAACGCGCTGAGGGACGCGAATCTCATCGCGGTTCCAGGTTGCTATCCAACCGCAGCACAACTCTCTCTTAAACCACTGATCGATGCGGGTGTACTGGATCTCAACCAGTGGCCGGTGATCAACGCGACCAGTGGCGTCAGTGGTGCAGGGCGCAAAGCGGCGATCTCCAACAGCTTCTGCGAAGTCAGCCTGCAGCCGTATGGTGTGTTTAACCATCGCCACCATCCGGAAATCACGACTCACTTGGGCGCACCGGTGATTTTTACCCCGCACCTGGGTAACTTCCCGCGTGGCATTCTGGAAACCATTACCTGCCGTCTGAAGCCGGGTGTCACACACGCGCAGATTGCGGCGATTTTCCAGCAGGCCTATGGCGACAAGCCGCTGGTGCGTCTGTATGAAAAAGGCGTTCCGGCACTGAAAAATGTGGTGGGTCTGCCGTTCTGCGATATCGGTTTTGCGGTACAGGATGAACACCTGATTGTGGTTGCGACGGAAGATAACCTTCTGAAAGGTGCGGCCGCTCAGGCAATGCAGTGTGCAAATATTCGTTTCGGCTATGCTGAAACCCAGTCTCTAATCTAATTGAGTGCAGGCGTGAAAATGAACCCATTAATTATTAAACTCGGTGGCGTACTGCTGGATAGTGAAGAAGCGCTGGAGCGTCTGTTTACCGCGCTGGTGAATTACCGTGAATCCCATGACCGCCCGTTAGTGATTGTGCACGGCGGCGGCTGCGTGGTGGATGAGCTGATGAAAAAACTCAATCTGCCGGTGACCAAGAAAAACGGTCTGCGCGTCACGCCTGCCGATCAAATCGATATTATTACCGGTGCGTTGGCGGGCACGGCGAACAAAACCCTGCTGGCCTGGGCGAAAAAACACAAGATTGCTTCCGTTGGCCTGTTCCTGGGCGATGGGGATAGCGTGAAAGTGACGCAACTCGATAAAGAGTTGGGCCATGTTGGTCAGGCACTGCCGGGCTCGCCGAAGCTGGTGAACGCACTGCTGGACGGGGGCTTCTTGCCCGTCATTAGCTCTATCGGTGTGACGGACGATGGTCGCCTGATGAACGTCAATGCTGACCAGGCAGCGACTGCTCTGGCGGCAACGCTGGGCGCAGATTTGATTTTGCTCTCCGATGTCAGCGGCATTCTGGATGGGAAAGGCCAGCGCATTGCCGAAATGACAGCAGCAAAAGCGGAGCAGCTGATTGAGCAGGGGATTATTACCGACGGCATGATTGTGAAGGTAAATGCGGCGCTGGATGCAGCTCGCGCCCTGAACCGCCCGGTTGATATTGCCTCCTGGCGTCACGCAGAACAACTGCCAGCACTGTTTAACGGTACGCCTATCGGCACCCGTATTCTCGCGTAAGCACAGACAACATCATCTCCAGGCCGGATACGCGCATCGCTATCCGGTATTGAAATCTAAGAATTTAAGGAAGCATGTTATGGCACTTTGGGGTGGGCGTTTTACTCAGGCAGCAGATCAACGGTTCAAACAGTTCAACGACTCTTTGCGCTTTGACTATCGCCTGGCGGAGCAGGATATCGTTGGCTCTGTGGCCTGGTCCAAAGCACTGGTCACCGTAGGTGTGTTAACCAGCGATGAGCAACTGCAACTTGAAGAAGCACTGAATGTGTTGCTGCAGGAAGTGCAGGCCAACCCACAGCAGATCCTCGAAAGTGATGCGGAAGATATTCATAGCTGGGTTGAAGGCAAGCTGATCGACAAAGTGGGTCAACTGGGCAAAAAGCTGCACACCGGGCGTAGTCGTAACGACCAGGTCGCAACCGATCTTAAGTTGTGGTGCAAAGACACAGTCGTGGAGTTGCTTGCCGCTTGTCGTCAGTTGCAAGCCGCGTTGGTCGAAACCGCAGAGAATAATCAGGATGCGGTGATGCCGGGTTACACCCACTTGCAGCGTGCCCAGCCAGTCACTTTCGCACACTGGTGCCTGGCCTACGTTGAAATGCTGGCGCGTGATGAGAGCCGTTTACAGGATACGCTTAAACGTCTGGATGTGAGCCCGCTGGGCTGTGGTGCGCTGGCGGGTACTGCATACGAAATTGATCGTGAGCAGCTGGCTGGATGGCTGGGCTTTGCCTCTGCGACCCGCAACAGCCTGGACACCGTTTCTGACCGTGACCACGTGCTGGAATTGCTTTCAGATGCCTCTATTAGCATGGTGCACTTGTCTCGTTTCGCTGAAGATCTGATTTTCTTCAACACCGGCGAAGCAGGATTTGTGGAGCTTTCTGACCGTGTGACTTCTGGTTCATCACTGATGCCGCAGAAGAAAAACCCGGATGCGCTGGAACTGATCCGTGGTAAATGCGGGCGTGTACAAGGTGCGCTGACCGGCATGATGATGACCCTGAAAGGGCTGCCGTTGGCCTACAACAAAGATATGCAGGAAGATAAAGAAGGGCTGTTCGATGCACTCGACACCTGGCTTGACTGCCTGCATATGGCGGCACTGGTGCTGGATGGCATTCAGGTGAAACGTCCGCGTTGTCAGGAAGCGGCGCAGCAGGGCTACGCGAATGCGACTGAACTGGCGGACTATCTGGTTGCCAAAGGCGTGCCGTTCCGTGAAGCACACCATATTGTAGGCGAAGCGGTTGTCGAAGCTATTCGTCAGGGTAAACCGCTGGAAGATTTGGCGCTGGTGGATTTGCAGAAATTCAGTGCCGTTATCGCCGATGACGTCTATCCGATTCTGTCGCTGCAATCCTGTCTGGACAAGCGTGCTGCGAAAGGCGGCGTGTCCCCGCAGCAGGTTGCACAGGCAATTGCGGATGCGAAAAATCGTTTAGTCTGATCCTCTGCGGGCTGATGCCCTCACTACATCCCTCTGTCCACACGGAGGGAGAGCAAAATAGCCTGACCCTGCGTTGGGCTTTTTTACGCAAAAAAAAGCGGACACGGGGTCCGCAAAATGTTCACGTTGGCTTTAGTTATTCAGAGAGATAGAGGCAGTGGCATCAAGGGTAATGGTGACCGCTTCGTTTCTTGTGCTAATTATTGTACAGAACCCTTGATAGGGATAATCGTTCATTGCTATTCTATCTATCGCCACGAACTATCGTGGCGACGGAGGATGAATAATGAATATTCGTGATCTTGAATATCTGGTGGCGTTAGCTGAACACCGCCATTTTCGCCGTGCAGCGGATTCCTGCCATGTCAGCCAGCCAACTCTGAGCGGGCAAATTCGTAAACTGGAAGATGAGCTGGGTGTGATGTTGCTAGAACGCACCAGCCGCAAAGTCCTGTTTACGCAGGCCGGTCTGTTGCTGGTGGATCAGGCGCGCACAGTGTTGCGTGAGGTCAAAGTGCTCAAGGAGATGGCAAGCCAGCAGGGGGAAGCAATGTCCGGCCCACTGCATATTGGTTTAATCCCCACCGTTGGACCTTATCTGCTGCCGCATATTATCCCTTTGCTGCATCAGACGTTCCCGAAACTGGAAATGTACCTGCACGAAGCGCAAACCCATCAATTACTGGCGCAACTGGACAGCGGTAAACTCGACTGTGCCATTCTCGCGCTGGTGAAAGAGAGTGAAGCCTTTATTGAAGTGCCGCTGTTTGATGAGCCGATGATGCTGGCAATTTATGCTGACCATCCATGGGCGAGTCGCGACCGCGTTCCGATGGCCGACCTGGCAGGTGAGAAATTGCTGATGCTGGAAGATGGTCATTGTCTGCGCGATCAGGCAATGGGCTTCTGCTTTGAAGCGGGTGCGGAAGAAGATACCCATTTCCGGGCAACCAGTCTTGAGACGCTGCGCAACATGGTGGCGGCAGGGAGCGGTATTACTTTGCTGCCTGCGCTGGCGGTTCCGCGTGAGCGCGAGCGTGATGGCGTGGTCTATCTGCCCTGCATCAAGCCGGAACCCCGGCGTACCGTTGGGTTGGTTTATCGCCCTGGCTCACCGCTGCGTAACCGCTATGAGCAGTTGGCGGAGGCCATCCGTGGTGCGATGGATGGCCACTTTGACAGCGCGTTAAAACAGGCGGTTTAAGCCATTTAACGCGGCTACCCGGTAGGCTTCCGCCATGGTCGGGTAGTTAAAGGTGGTGTTAACAAAGTACTCAATCGTGTTACCACCGCCTTTCTGCTCCATAATCGCCTGGCCGATGTGAATGATTTCGGCCGCGCGCTCACCAAAGCAATGAATCCCCAAAATCTCTTTGGTTTCTCGGTGGAACAGAATTTTCAGCGTCCCTACGCTCATTCCCACAATTTGCGCCCTTGCCAGGTGTTTGAACTGCGCCCGGCCCACTTCATAAGGCACTTTCATTGCGGTCAGCTGTTGTTCGGTTTTACCCACAGAGCTGATTTCAGGAATGGTATAGATCCCGGTCGGGATATCTTCAATCAGGTGCGCGGTGGCTTCACCTTTTATCATCGCTTGCGCGGCAATGCGGCCCTGGTCGTAAGCGGCAGATGCCAGACTCGGGTAGCCAATCACGTCACCGACCGCGTAGATATGCTGTAGCGCAGTCTGGTACATGCTGTTGACCTTCAACTGACCACGCCCATCGGCATCCAGACCAATGTTTTCCAGCTTCAGGCTGTCCGTGTTACCGGTGCGGCCGTTAGCATAGAGCAGGCAGTCTGCTTTTACTTTCTTACCGGATTTCAGGTGCATAATCACACCGTCGTCCATGGCCTCAATGCGCTCATACTCTTCGTTATGGCGAATCACTACGCCACTGTTCCAGAAGTGGTAAGAGAGCGAATCCGACATTTCCTGATCGAGGAAAGCCAGCAGACGATCGCGGGTGTTGATCAAATCCACCTTGACGTTCATCCCGCGGAAGATCGAGGCATATTCACAGCCGATCACCCCCGCACCATAGATGATCACATGGCGGGGTTCATGATGCATGTTGAGGATTGAGTCGCTGTCGTAGATGCGCGGATGCGCAAAATCGGTGTCCGCCGGGTGGTAAGGGCGTGAACCGCAGGCAATCACAAATTTCTCGGCTGTTAAGGTCTCAACCGACCCGTCCGGACACTCCAGCGCCAGCGTATGCGGGTCAACGAAGTGCGCATTCCCCTGTAGGATTTCACAGCGGTTACGCTCGTAAAAGCCCTGACGCATCTGCGTTTGCTGATTAATCACGCTGTCTGCATGATTCAAAATGTCGGCAAAAGAGGAGCGGAGAATACGGGTGTGGTCGCTGTATAACGGGTTTTGATTGAATTCAATGATGCGGCTAACGGCATGGCGGAGGGCTTTAGAGGGGATGGTTCCCCAATGGGTACAACCGCCGCCCACGTTGTGATAGCGCTCAATGACCGCTATCCGGGCACCCTGTTTAACCAGACCCATAGCAGCACCTTCGCCGCCCGGGCCTGAGCCTATAACTATTGCGTCGTAATCGTAGGAATGTGGCATGGCAAGGCTTACCTGTTCTTATACATAAAAGCAACATAATAGTAACATCAACGGCGGGATAACCCAATTATCGTTGTGCTTTTTTCGTGCGGGAAAGCAGAAAGACCTCGTAAACAATCATTCACAATCCAGTACAATCCGATTAGTTTTATTCTCTGGTATAGTGCCAGAAGGTCTGCGGAGGGATTCAAGCATCGTGATGGGCGTAAGAGCGCAACAAAAAGAGAGAACCCGGCGTTCGCTGGTTGAAGCAGCATTCAGTCAACTGAGCGCTGAGCGAAGTTTCGCCAGCCTGAGTCTGCGCGAAGTTGCGCGGGAAGCGGGTATTGCCCCAACGTCCTTTTATCGTCATTTCCGCGATGTGGATGAACTCGGCCTGACCATGGTCGATGAGAGTGGTTTGATGCTACGTCAGTTGATGCGCCAGGCGCGTCAACGTATTGCTAAAGGTGGCAGTGTTATCCGCACATCGGTCTCAACGTTTATGGAGTTTATCGGCAACAACCCTAATGCTTTCCAGCTGTTACTGCGTGAACGCTCAGGAACGTCGGCTGCGTTTCGTGCGGCGGTTGCGCGGGAAATCCAGCATTTTATTGCGGAACTTGCTGACTATCTTGAACTCGAAAACCATATGCCGCGAGCGTTCACCGAAGCGCAGGCCGAGGCCATGGTGACGATTGTTTTCAGTGCGGGCGCTGAGGCACTGGATGTGGGCATTGAACAACGCCGGCAATTAGAAGAGCGACTGGTATTGCAACTGCGGATGATTTCTAAAGGTGCGTATTACTGGTATCGACGTGAACAAGAAAAAGTAGCACATCAAACCGACGAGTGAAGGGTGAGTAATGAAACAGTCAGGTCAAGATAAAGGTACGTTGTTGCTGGCGTTGATCGCTGGCTTATCCATTAATGGCACTTTTGCAGCGATTTTTAGCTCCATTGTGCCTTTCTCCGTGTTCCCGATTCTTTCACTGGTGCTGACGGTCTACTGCCTGCATCAGCGTTATCAAAACCGTACCATGCCCGTTGGCTTGCCCGGTCTTGCAGCGGCCTGCTTTATTCTCGGTGTGCTGCTTTATAGCACCGTGGTGCGTGCGGAGTATCCGGATATCGGCTCCAACTTCTTCCCCGCGGTGCTGTCGGTGATTCTGGTGTTCTGGATCGGTTTCCGTATGCGTAACCGTAATCAGGGGCTGTAGGCCGGATACGGCATTTATGCCGCCATCCGGCAATCGGTACTACTTCGCTGTCAGCAGAACCCCGCACTCCATATGGTGCGTATAAGGGAACTGATCGAACAGGGCCAGACGCTCAATGTTGTGCGTCTGGCTTAGCGTTTCCAGATTCTTACACAAGGTTTCCGGATTACAGGAGATATAGAGAATCCGCGGATACGCCTGCACCATCTTCTCGGTTTCACTGTCCAGCCCACTGCGTGGTGGATCGACGAAAATCGTCTCACACTGGTAACTCTTCAAATCGATGCCCTGCAAGCGGTTAAATTCACGAACACCGTTCATGGCCTGAGTGAACTCTTCTGCCGACATACGGATAATCTGCACATTGTCGATATGGTTTGCCGCTATGTTGTACTGCGCGGCGGCGACCGACGGTTTAGCGATTTCCGTTGCCAGGACGCGATCAAAGTTACGTGCCAGCGCCAACGAGAAATTACCGTTACCGCAGTACAACTCCAGCAGGTCCCCGGTTGATTCTTTCGTGGCACCCAGTGCCCACTCCAGCATCTGCACATTCATAGCTGCATTGGGCTGCGTAAAGCTGTTTTCGACCTGGCGATAGATCATCTCTTTACCGCCGACAGGCAAGCGCTCGTCAATAAAGTCCTGGTCCAGCTCGATTTTGGTTTTGGTTGCACGGCCAATCAGGTGCACATTCAGGTTTTGTGCTCGCAGGGCATCACGAAGACGGGTCGCCTCTTCACGCCATTCATCATCCAGCTTTTTATGATACAGCAGGGATACAATGGCCTGATTACTCATGGTGGTCAGGTAATCAATCTGGAAGAGCTTGTGGCGCAGCGTTTTGTTCTCGCGCAGGTTCTCCATCAGCACTTTCATCAACTGATTAATCAACTCGCTCGCGGCCGGAAAGCTGTCGACACGGATACGACTTTTGGTCTGCTGATCGAAAATAATGTGGTACAGGTCGTCACCATCGTGCCAGATGCGGAACTCTGCACGCATGCGGTAGTGGCTGACTGGCGAACGGAACACCTCCGGTACGGGCGCGGAGAAGGGCGTCATCATCGACTGCAGACGCACGACTTTCTCGGCCAGTTGCGCTTCGTACTGTTCTGTTGGCAGGTGTTCTGGTGTCATCGTATTTCCTGAATGATTAAGAATAACGCGGGGATTGTAGGGATTGCTCAGGGGATGTCCAGTCTCGGATGTTTTTTCGATTCCCCTCATAGCAGTCTGGACATCTATATGTTTCTGAATGTAGCATCCCTGTTCCGGTCCTGTGAGTTAAAAGGGAACCCAGTGTGAATCTGGGGCTGACGCGCAGCGGTAAGGAAGGGTGGGATGATAGCGAAAGCAGACACTGCTTATACCCTAAATAATTCGAGTTGCAGGCAGGCGGCAACGCAGCGAGTCCCCAGGAGCTTACTAAAGTAAGTGACTGGGGTGAGCGAGGAAAGCCAACGCATATGCAACTTGAAGTATGACGGGTAGATATGAAGTGGGAAGTCATCATCTTGTAGTACCCCCGAGCCCGAAGACCTGCCGGAATTACGTCGCATTTGGTGTCATCGTCGCGAGCTACTGATGGTACCTGCGGCATCCTTCTTATTATGTGGATGCTCACACAATGATTAAAAAAGCTTCGCTGCTGACGGCTCTCTCCGTCACGGCATTTTCTGGCTGGGCGCAGGACAGTAACTCAGACACTCTGGTAGTGACAGCAAATCGTTTTCAACAACCAGTGAATACCGTACTGGCACCTACCGATGTGGTCACGCGTGAAGATATTCAGCGCTGGCAGTCAAAAGATCTCAACGATGTTATGCGTCGTCTACCGGGCGTGGACATTGCCCAATATGGTGGAATCGGGCAGAGTTCGTCTCTCTTTGTTCGCGGTACTGAAGCACGCCATGTACTGGTGCTGATTGACGGCGTACCCATGGCGCGTGCCGGCATTGGCAATGCGATTGATATTGGTCAGATCCCGGTATCACTTGTTCAACGCATCGAATACATCCGTGGCCCACGTTCTGCGGTTTATGGTTCTGGTGCAATTGGCGGTGTAGTGAACATCATTACGATGAGTGATGATGAGCGTGCGCAGATTAACGCAGGAATGGGGTCCAGGGGATATCAGAACTACGACGGCGCGATCAATCAACGCTTCGGCGACACGATGGTAACCGCTGCGGGCGCCTATCAGACGACCAAAGGTTTTAACGTTCAGCCTGATTCAACCTACGCTGACGACAGCGATCGCGACGGTTACCGCAATAAGCTGTTCTGGGGCGGCGTTCAGCACAAGTTTAATGACAGCGTTTCAGGTTTCTTCCGTGGCTACGGTTACACCTCAAATACCGACTACGATCAGGGCAGCGGTGGCTATGCAGGTGGTGGCGATGAAAGCCAGAACTACACCCAATCATGGGATACCGGTCTTAACTATCATTCCGGGATTTACTCTTCTCAGCTGATTGCTAACTATCAGCATCTCAAAAACTACAATTACAACGCGCAGGATGGCCGCTACGCATCCAGCGCGAGCCTGGACAACATGGAACAGCGTTATATCCAATGGGGTAATAACGTTGAGGTTGGACAGGGCTCAGTCAGCGGTGGCGTTGACTGGAAGCAAGAGAAACTGCAATCCAGCGGCACATCCAGTACGGATGTCTATAAGCGTGATACCACCGGACTCTATCTGACCGGTCAGCAGCAAATTGACCGCGTTACCCTGGAAGCGTCCGGGCGTGAGGACCATGATGAGCAGTTCGGCTGGCATGGTACCTGGCAGACAGCCGCAGGCTGGGAGTTTGTTGACAACTACCGTGCGACGCTTTCTTACGGTACCGGGTTCCTGGCGCCATCGCTTGGGCAGCAGTTTGGCGCAGAGCGGTTTGGCATCGCGTCCAACCCGAATCTGAAACCGGAAGAGTCTAAGCAGTGGGAAGCGGGGCTTGAAGGGCTGACCGGGCCGATTGACTGGCGCCTGTCTGCTTATCGTTATGAAATTGATAATCTCATTACTTACAGCAACACCGCATACTACAACATCAACTCTGCCACAATTAAAGGTGTGGAGTGGACCGGAAACGTAACGACAGGCCCTGTTGATCATCATCTGACGCTGCAGTATATCGACCCGCGTGATGACGAAACCAACAAGGTGCTTGCTCGCCGCGCGAAGCAGCAGGTGAAGTACGAACTGACCGGACAGGTTTATGATCTCGGCTGGAACGTGGCGTATCAATATATGGGGCAACGTTATGACAGTGCCTATGATGCAACAACCTATACTTCCCATACCGTTAAGATGGGGGGCGTGAGCGTCTGGGACATTGGATTGTCATATCCTGTGACCTCTCACCTGACAGTTCGTGGTAAAATAGCTAACCTGTTCGATAAAGACTACGAGACAGCTTATGGCTACCAAACTGCAGGACGAGAATACACCTTGTCTGGCAGCTACACCTTCTAAACTACGGCCCACCGTGCTGGTGTTTGATTCCGGCGTCGGTGGGTTATCGGTTTATGACGAGATCCGGCATCTCCTGCCGGATCTGCATTACATTTATACTTTCGATAACGTTGCCTTTCCTTATGGGGAAAAGAGCGAAGAGTTTATTGTTGAACGCGTGGTTGAAATCGTGACCGCCGTTCAGGCCCAATACCCACTCTCCCTTGCCGTTATCGCCTGTAACACCGCAAGTACCGTTTCTCTCCCTGCCTTGCGCGAAAAATTCTCTTTCCCTGTTGTCGGTGTCGTCCCTGCAATCAAACCTGCCGCGCGTTTAACGGCGAATGGTGTCGTGGGATTGTTGGCCACCCGTGCGACGGTGAAGCGGCCTTATACCCATGAGTTGATTTCGCGTTTTGCGAATGAGTGCAAGATCGAAATGTTGGGTTCCGCTGAGCTGGTGGAGCTGGCCGAAGCCAAACTGCATGGCAAGCCTGTCCCGCTTGATGAAATAAAGAAAATCCTTCGCCCGTGGCTGCGTATGACTGAACCGCCGGATACGGTGGTGCTAGGTTGTACCCACTTCCCTTTGCTGCAACA
>NZ_JCACPZ010000001.1:0-567913 GCF_059074235.1 Phytobacter sp. | reverse complement strand
GGGCCTGCGACACTTTCTTACCGCGAATCAGGTCAGCAACAAGGCGAACCTTCTGAGCAGAAGAACGAGCATGGCGATGTTGAGCTAAAGTTTCCATCTCTTCCTCCTACCTTATTTCTTCTTCGCTTTTTTATCAGCAGCGTGGCCGCGATAAGTACGAGTCGGTGCGAATTCACCCAGTTTGTGACCAACCATTTCGTCGGAAACAAATACCGGAACGTGCTGACGACCATTATGGACAGCGATGGTCAAACCGATCATGTTAGGAAAGATCGTTGAACGACGGGACCAAGTGCGCAGGGGCTTCTTGTCTCCGCTTTCCACCGCTTTCTCTACCTTCTTCAGCAAGTGCAGGTCAATAAAAGGACCTTTCTTGAGAGAACGTGGCATGGCTTATCCTCTAAAATTATTTGCTACGGCGACGTACGATAAATTTATCAGTACGCTTGTTGCTGCGGGTCTTCTTACCTTTGGTCTGAACGCCCCACGGAGATACCGGGTGCTTACCAAAGTTACGACCTTCACCACCACCATGTGGGTGGTCGACTGGGTTCATCGCAGTACCGCGAACGGTAGGACGAACACCACGCCAGCGTGCAGCACCTGCTTTACCCAGAACGCGCAGCATATGCTCAGCATTGCCAACTTCGCCCAGGGTAGCGCGGCAGTCTGCTTCGACTTTACGCATTTCACCAGAACGCAGACGCAGGGTGACATAAGCACCATCACGAGCAACGATCTGAACGTAAGTACCAGCGGAACGTGCCAGCTGACCGCCTTTACCTGGTTTCATTTCTACGTTATGAACGGTAGAACCAACCGGGATATTGCGCATCGGCAGGGTGTTGCCTGCTTTGATTGCAGCATCAACGCCAGACTGAATCTGGTCGCCAGCTTTCAGGCCTTTAGGGGCCAGGATGTAACGGCGTTCGCCGTCTTTGTACAGAACCAGCGCGATGTTCGCGGAACGGTTCGGATCGTACTCAAGACGTTCAACAATTGCCGGGATACCGTCTTTGTTGCGTTTGAAGTCAACAATACGGTAAGCCTGCTTGTGACCACCACCGATATGACGGGTGGTGATACGGCCATTGTTGTTACGACCACCGGATTTGCTGTTTTTTTCAACCAGCGGAGCAAAAGGTTTGCCCTTGTGCAGCTCTGGGTTGACCACTTTAACAACGTGGCGACGACCCGGAGATGTCGGTTTACATTTAACAACTGCCATTGTATTACTCCTCCGACTTACTCAGCGCCGCCAACGAAGTCCAGATTCTGGCCTTCTTTCAGGGTGACGTAAGCTTTTTTCCAGTCGCTACGACGACCGATACGCTGTCCGTGACGTTTAACTTTCCCTTTAACTACCAGGGTGTTAACGACTTCGACTTCGACTTCAAACAGTTTCTGCACAGCAGCTTTGATTTCTGCTTTGGTCGCGTCTTTAGCAACTTTGAGAACGATGGTGTTTGTTTTTTCCATCGCAGCAGACGCTTTTTCAGAAACGTGCGGTGCACGCAGCACCTTCAGCAGACGTTCTTCACGAATCATGCCAGCATCTCCTCAACTTGCTTAACAGCATCAGCAGTCATTACGACTTTGTCGAAGGCGATCAGGCTAACCGGGTCGATACCAGTTACATCGCGTACGTCAACCTTGTGCAGGTTGCGCGCAGCCAGGAACAGGTTCTCGTCCAGCTCACCGGTGATGATCAGCACATCTTCCAGAGCCATGTCTTTCAGTTTCTGTGCCAGCAGCTTAGTTTTAGGCGCTTCTACAGAGAACGTTTCGACAACGATCAGACGATCCTGACGTACCAGTTCGGACAGAATGCTTTTCAGCGCGCCGCGGTACATCTTTTTGTTAACTTTTTGACTGTGGTCCTGTGGACGCGCAGCGAAGGTCACGCCACCTGAACGCCAGATCGGGCTCTTGATAGAACCTGAACGCGCACGGCCGGTACCTTTCTGGCGCCACGGCTTTTTGCCGGAACCAGTTACTTCAGCACGAGTCTTCTGAGCACGAGTACCCTGACGAGCACCAGCTGCATAAGCAACAACAACCTGGTGAACCAGCGCTTCGTTGAAATCACGACCGAAGGTAGTTTCGGAAACAGTCAGCGCGCTCTGCGCGTCTTTCAATACTAATTCCATTGCTATCCCCTTACGCCTTCACAGCTGGTTTAACGATCAGGTCGCATACCGGTTGCACCCGGAACACCACCTTTAACCAGCAGCAGGTTGCGCTCAGCGTCAACACGTACTACGTCCAGGCTCTGAACGGTTACACGTTCGTTACCCAGCTGACCTGCCATTTTCTTGCCTTTGAACACTTTGCCCGGAGTCTGGTTCTGACCGATAGAACCCGGAACGCGGTGAGACAAGGAGTTACCGTGAGTAGCGTCCTGGGTACGGAAGTTCCAGCGCTTAACGGTACCGGCGAAACCTTTACCTTTAGAGGTACCGGTTACGTCAACTTTTTTAACTTCAGCAAACAGCTCAACGCTAATGTCCTGACCTACGGTGAATTCTTCGCCTTCAGCAAGACGGAATTCCCACAGACCACGGCCAGCTTCAACGCCAGCTTTAGCGAAGTGACCCGCTTCCGGCTTAGTTACACGGTTAGCTTTTTTAGCACCAGTGGTAACCTGAACGGCACGGTAGCCATCGTTAGCCAGATCTTTAACCTGAGTAACGCGGTTTGCTTCAACTTCGATTACGGTTACTGGGATAGAAACGCCATCTTCAGTGAAGATGCGGGTCATACCCACTTTTTTACCGACTAAACCAATCATTGTATCAACCTCTCAATCGCTCGATGACCTGATTAACCCAGGCTGATCTGCACGTCTACACCGGCAGCCAGATCCAGACGCATCAGAGCATCAACGGTTTTCTCAGTTGGCTCAACGATGTCAACCAGACGCTTGTGAGTGCGAATTTCGTACTGATCACGCGCGTCTTTGTTGACGTGCGGGGAGATCAGAACGGTAAAGCGCTCTTTGCGGGTCGGCAGCGGGATCGGACCACGGACTTGCGCACCAGTGCGCTTAGCAGTCTCGACGATTTCCGCGGTTGATTGATCGATCAGACGATGATCAAACGCTTTCAGGCGGATACGGATTCTTTGGTTCTGCATGAGACCAGAGCTCCAATTATTTTATAGACGAAAATAATTACTACCCACATCCATTACGATTGATGGAGGAGTGTAATCGTTCTTACGTAGCCCCCCGATTGGGAGCATTGTTTGATAGCCAAAAGCGCTATCAGGGTTCATATCGAACCAGCCGTCAATTACGACAAGCCCGCGCATTATACGTAAATCTGGGCTTAACGCAAGAGCAGTGTACAAATTTGCCGCTTCTTCATCACGACCACGCAAATCGCTGATGACCAATTTCTTTGTATGCCGATACTTTTTCTGAAGCCAATGCGCAATGTGAACAGGTCTCTGTTCACTATTTCGCATGGGCATGAAGATGCTAACCCCTGAGATCAACAACCGGGGTAATGTTCGTGACTGCAGTTTCTTTCTGGCAACTTATGTTCTGCTTAATGGCTTGTTGGTTTGGCAAGACCTGCGCTACAGGCTCCTGCCGGATAGATTGACCTGCCCTCTTCTATGGTTTGGATTAGCTTACGCCTGTATGTCTGATGTGGATTTACTGTCACAAAAAGTATGGGGAGCCATTGCTGGTTACATCGGATTTGCATCAATCTACTGGTTGTATCGCCTGGCGCGTGGGTCATGAAGGTCTCGGCTATGGCGATGTTAAATATCTTGCGGCACTTGGTGCATGGCATGGCTGGCAAGCCTTAAGCACACTGGTTTTTGTTGCTGCATCACTTGCGTGTATTTTTGCGTGCGCTTTATTTTTTACATCGAAAAGAGCGCAGAAACTAAAAAACCCGCTGCCATTTGGTCCATTTCTGGCCAGCGCGGGTTTACTTGTCGGTTATGAGGAGCTGTTTCTTGGTAGTGCTAGCTTTCAACTTTGATTTGTGACTGCAGATAGTTTTGCAGACCAATTTTCCCGATCAGATCCAGTTCCGTTTCCAGCCAGTCGATGTGCCCTTCTTCATCAGCAAGGATTTCAATCATCATATCTCTGCTGACGTAGTCATGAACGCTATCAGAATACGCGATGGCCTCACGCAGATCTTTCGCCCCTTCAAGCTCAAGTCGAAGATCGGACTGCAGCATTTCCTCGACATCTTCACCGATACCGAGCTTTGCCTAAATCCTGGAGGTTTGGGATCCCCTCAAGAAACAAAATACGTTCGATATACTTATCTGCGTGTTTCATTTCATCAATGGATTCATGGTACTCGACATCGTTGAGGCGCGTCAGGCCCCAGTTTTTGAACATTCTCGCATGGAGAAAGTATTGGTTTATTGCGACAAGCTCGTTTCCCAATAATTTATTGAGATAATTTATTACCTTGACATCACCTTTCATTATGTAGTCCCTCCGCTTCCACTCATTGAAGCGTAGAACGGGCTACAAGGAAGTCAAAAAAAAGCGGGGAGCTCAGGCGGTTTCTTTATATTCCGGGATCTGCAGCAATTCATCCTGCATTATTTCGCGAGCAGCGCGAATGCATTTACCACACTGATTACCAACGGGAATAAACTTACGTAACTGCTGAAAAGACTGAGGGTGGAACTGGCGTACAGCCTGGCGAATTTTTTTATCGCTCACACCATTACACAAACAAACGTACATGATCACTCCCGTTCAATTTATGATCACAAAGTGTAAATGAGAATAGTTATGATTACAATAGACGGGAATTAGAAAGCGGCAAGAGAATCGTAAATGTTGGATTTACCAAAGCAGCATTTTATAAATGAGCAGATATAAAAAAGGGCGCCGAAGCGCCCTCTTTCAATTAACGCTTATTAAGCGATAACTTTTGCTACAACGCCCGCACCAACAGTACGGCCGCCTTCACGGATTGCGAAACGCAGACCGTCGTCCATCGCGATTGGGTGGATCAGGGTAACAACCATTTTGATGTTGTCGCCCGGCATTACCATCTCAACACCTTCCGGCAGTTCGATGGTGCCAGTCACGTCAGTTGTACGGAAGTAGAACTGAGGACGGTAGCCTTTGAAGAACGGAGTATGACGGCCGCCTTCGTCTTTGGACAGAATGTACACTTCAGATTCGAACTGGGTGTGCGGCTTGATGGTGCCCGGCTTAGCCAGTACCTGACCACGTTCGATTTCTTCACGTTTGATACCACGCAGCAGAACACCAACGTTCTCACCAGCACGGCCTTCGTCCAGCAGTTTGCGGAACATTTCAACGCCAGTACAAGTAGACTTAGCAGTCTCTTTGATACCAACGATTTCAACTTCTTCACCCACTTTAACGATACCGCGCTCTACACGACCGGTAACAACAGTACCACGGCCGGAGATGGAGAATACGTCTTCGATAGGCAGCAGGAACGGCTTGTCAATCGCACGCTCTGGTTCCGGGATGTAAGAATCCAGGTAGCCAGCCAGTTCGATGATTTTCGCTTCCCACTCTGCTTCGCCTTCCAGCGCTTTCAGAGCAGAACCACGAACGATCGGAGTGTCGTCGCCCGGGAAATCGTACTGAGACAGAAGTTCACGAACTTCCATTTCTACCAGTTCCAGCAGCTCTTCGTCATCAACCATGTCGCATTTGTTCAGGAACACGATGATGTAAGGAACGCCTACCTGACGACCCAGCAGGATGTGTTCACGAGTCTGCGGCATCGGGCCGTCAGTCGCAGCAACAACCAGGATCGCGCCGTCCATCTGCGCAGCACCAGTGATCATGTTTTTAACATAGTCGGCGTGGCCCGGGCAGTCTACGTGTGCGTAGTGACGGATTTCGGTATCGTATTCAACGTGAGAAGTGTTGATGGTGATACCACGTGCTTTTTCTTCCGGCGCGTTATCGATCTGGTCGAATGCACGAGCCTGGCCACCGTAGGTTTTGGACAGAACGGTGGTGATTGCAGCAGTCAGGGTAGTTTTACCATGGTCAACGTGGCCGATAGTACCGACGTTGACGTGCGGTTTTGTACGTTCAAATTTTTCTTTAGACACGGCTATATTCCTTACTATAGTGCCCCCTCTCTGAGGGGACACGGGACTTTGGTTTTAACCCTGCGGCTTATTTACCACGGGCTTCGATTACGGCCTGAGCAACGTTGTTCGGCGCATCATCATACTTCAGGAATTCCATAGTATAGGATGCACGACCTTTGGTCAGAGAACGCAGCTGAGTTGCATATCCGAACATTTCAGACAGCGGAACTTCAGCGTGGATCTTAACGCCAGTCACTTCGGATTCCTGACCGCGCAGCATACCGCGACGACGGCTCAAGTCACCAATTACGTCACCGGTGTTCTCTTCCGGAGTCTCTACTTCAACCTTCATGATCGGCTCAAGCAGAACTGGTTTCGCTTTCTTAAAGCCATCTTTGAAGGCGATAGAAGCGGCCAGTTTAAACGCCAGTTCAGAGGAGTCAACGTCATGGTAAGAACCGAAGTGCAGACGCACACCCAGGTCAACTACCGGATAACCGGCCAGCGGGCCAGATTTCAGCTGCTCCTGGATGCCTTTATCAACGGCAGGAACGTATTCGCCAGGAATTACGCCACCTTTAATGTCGTTGATGAACTCGTAGCCTTTCGGATTTGAGCCCGGCTCCAGTGGGTACATGTCGATAACAACATGACCGTACTGACCACGACCACCAGACTGTTTAGCGTGTTTACCTTCGATATCGGTAACTTTCGCACGAATCGCTTCACGGTAAGCAACCTGAGGTTTACCTACGTTAGCTTCAACGTTGAATTCACGTTTCATACGGTCAACGATGATATCCAGGTGAAGTTCACCCATACCAGCGATGATAGTCTGGTTAGATTCTTCATCAGTCCATACGCGGAATGATGGGTCTTCTTTAGCCAGACGGCCCAGAGCCAGACCCATTTTTTCCTGGTCAGCTTTGGTTTTAGGTTCTACTGCGATGGAGATTACTGGCTCAGGGAATTCCATACGCTCCAGAATGATCGGGTGATCCGGGTTACACAGGGTGTCACCAGTAGTCACGTCTTTCAGACCGATAGCAGCAGCGATATCGCCCGCGCGAACTTCTTTGATCTCTTCACGTTTGTTAGCGTGCATCTGAACGATACGACCGAAACGCTCACGTGCAGCTTTCACGGAGTTCAGTACGGTATCACCAGAGTTAACCACACCGGAGTAAACACGGAAGAAGGTCAGGTTACCCACGAACGGGTCGGTTGCGATTTTGAATGCCAGTGCAGAGAAAGGCTCTTCATCGCTAGCATGACGCTCAGCCGGAGTATCTTTACCATCGTCCAGCATACCGTTGATTGCCGGTACGTCGGTCGGTGCTGGCAGGTAATCAATTACCGCATCCAGCATTGCCTGTACACCTTTGTTTTTGAACGCAGAACCACAGGTAACCAGAATGATTTCGTTGTTCAGAACGCGCTGGCGCAGAGCTTTCTTGATTTCTTCCTCGGTCAGCTCTTCGCCGCCCAGGTATTTTTCCATCAGCTCTTCAGAGGCTTCTGCAGCGGACTCGATCAGGTTCTGGTGCCATTCGTCAGCCAGGTCCTGCATGTCAGCCGGGATATCTTCGTATTCGAAGGTAACGCCCTGATCAGCTTCGTTCCAGTTGATGGCTTTCATTTTCACCAGGTCAATAACACCAGTGAAACCTTCTTCAGCACCAATTGCCAGCTGCAGCGGAACAGGGTTCGCGCCCAGACGGGATTTGATCTGACCAACAACTTTCAGGAAGTTCGCACCCATACGGTCCATTTTGTTAACGAACGCGATACGTGGAACTTTATATTTGTTTGCCTGACGCCATACGGTCTCAGACTGCGGCTGAACACCACCAACTGCGCAGTAAACCATTACCGCGCCGTCAAGAACACGCATGGAACGTTCTACTTCGATGGTGAAGTCAACGTGCCCCGGGGTGTCGATGATGTTTACGCGATGCGGTTCATACTGTTTGGCCATACCAGACCAGAATGCAGTAGTTGCAGCGGAAGTGATGGTGATACCACGTTCCTGCTCTTGCTCCATCCAGTCCATGGTAGCGGCGCCGTCATGAACTTCACCGATTTTATGGTTAACACCGGTGTAGAACAGAATACGTTCGGTAGTCGTGGTTTTACCGGCGTCGATGTGCGCACTGATACCGATGTTACGGTAGCGTGCGATAGGTGTTGTACGAGCCATTTTATTCCTCGTTTATTGCATTAGGCATTCAGTTAAGTGACCCAGAACGGGCGCCCCATCTGAAGCGCCCGCCTGGTGACTAATACTACGAAGGGATTACCAACGGTAGTGTGCGAACGCCTTGTTGGCTTCAGCCATACGGTGAACGTCTTCACGTTTCTTAACTGCAGTACCTTTGTTGTCTGCAGCATCAGAAAGTTCGTTCGCCAGGCGGAGAGCCATGGATTTATCACCGCGTTTACGAGCAGCTTCAACGATCCAACGCATTGCCAGAGCATTACGACGAACCGGACGAACTTCAACTGGAACCTGATAAGTAGAACCACCTACACGGCGGGATTTAACTTCTACAGTCGGGCGAACGTTGTCGAGAGCGACTTCGAAAGCTTCCAGTTCATTTTTCCCAGAGCGCTGAGCCAGGGTCTCCAGCGCGCTGTATACGATTGCTTCTGCAGTAGATTTTTTACCATCTACCATCAGGATATTTACAAATTTAGCCAGCAGTTCTGATCCGAACTTAGGATCCGGCAGAATTTTACGCTGACCAATGACGCGACGACGTGGCATGGAAATACTCCGTTGTTAATTCAGGATTGTCCAAAACTCAGAGAGTTTAGTTTGACATTAATATAAAACGTTTGGCCTTACTTAACGGAGAACCATTAAGCCTTAGGACGTTTCACGCCATACTTGGAGCGTGATTGCTTACGGTCTTTAACGCCGGAGCAGTCAAGCGCACCACGAACGGTGTGGTAACGAACACCCGGGAGGTCTTTTACACGACCGCCACGGATCAGGATCACGGAGTGCTCCTGCAGGTTGTGACCTTCACCACCGATGTAGGAAGTCACTTCAAAACCGTTGGTCAAACGAACACGACATACTTTACGCAGTGCGGAGTTCGGTTTTTTAGGAGTGGTAGTATATACACGAGTACATACGCCACGTTTTTGCGGGCATGCTTCCAGCGCAGGCACGTTGCTTTTCGCAACTTTGCGTGCACGTGGTTTGCGTACCAGCTGGTTAACTGTTGCCATTAAATAGCTCCTGGTTTTAGCTTTTGCTTCGTAAACACGTAATAAAACGACCTCATATAATATGAGGACGCAGAATTTTATGGCTGTGCTCAAAAGGTGTCAAGAAATATACAGCGATCCCAGCTCACCAACGCATCTGAGTCTCATGTTTTAACGTCAAACCAACGAAATCAGTATAGCCAACCCTGACGGCACTGCTCGAAATTTGACCAGAGAGGCCGCGTGCATCAATATCTTCTCTAAGCACATGGACCGTTATGGGGGCATTTAGCAGTAACTCAAGGTACCGCCCCCCTTTCAGCGCAGCAATGACGCCATCAGATAGCAGTAAAAGATCATCCCCTTCACGCACAGTACGCAGCAATGTTGCCATATCACATTGCCAGGGCGATTGAGCCAGAGTGTGCAACATAAGCGCCTCAGAACGTCATCACAACATCGTACGTGTCCAGTTTGTCGCGCAATGCGTCAGGTTCCAGAAACTGTACTGGCAACACAAACGGCGTCGCGTCATCCAGGCCGCGCTCGTACGCAGATACCCGGCAAACCCAACACTCTTCAATGTCATAAAGAGGAAGAACTTTAAAAGTAGCGATGTAATCCCGTGCCAGAATCGCGCCAGGCTGCTGGTTTGCAATTAGCTGGAAGACACCGTCACTCATGAAAAACACGCCGATATCGTCGGTGAACGCTGACACGGCCATTAACGCATCAAGGCCCTCTCGTCCGGCAGTCGAACCGTGCGGCGCAGAAGTAAAGATAAACGCTATACGTTTCATTAGAATTGCACCATGCGATCGCAGGTCAATGCGGCCTCAGCTAACGCACCTAATCCGGAAAGCGAAAAACCGGGCTGGAGATTGGCGGCAGAAAGACCTTGTAGCTTCGCCTCACTTTCATCGACCACGCCTCTACGAAGAGCAGCAGCCACGCAAATATGTAATTCAACGTGATGTTCGTCATGCAGCCACTGCCAGGCGCGAACCAAATCAAACTCGTCGCTGGCGGGAGACGTCAGCACATTCGCATTGCTGACGCCCTCTTGATAGAAAAAGACACTACCCAACTCATGACCGCTTTCCAGCACTGCACGTGCAAATTGATAAGCGCTACTGGCCTGCTGGCTACCATAAGCTGGACCGGTGACCATAAGAGCAAAACGCATTAACGATCTTGCCCCGAGAAATCACCACTTTTGAATTGACGGATGTAGAGGTACACAGTGTGTTTAGAAATATTCAGACGATCCGCAACCTGGTTAATCGCATCCTTGATATCAAAGATCCCTTTCTCATACAGATTCAGGACGATTTGACGATTTTTCGCATTGTTGGATACGTTCCGGTCGGCGTTGACTTCCTCAATGGTGAATTCCAGCGTTTGCATTACCAGATCCTCAACGGAGGAGGCAAAGTTAACGGCAGAGCCCACATCTGGCGTTTCCGGCGGAATAAAGGTGTTCATGATTTGTGAGAACGGCACATCGAGGTTCATGTTGATACACAACAACCCAATGACCCGATGATCACGATTGCGGATAGCAATAGTCACGGATTTCATTAAGACGCCGCTTTTCGCGCGCGTGAAGTAACATTTTGAGACGCTACTGTCCGCACCGGTCATATCATGCAGCATACGCAATGCAAGGTCGGTAATCGGCGAGCCGATTTTACGCCCGGTGTGTTCGCCGTTGGCAATACGAATGGCGGAACATTTCAGATCCTGCAGGGAGTGCAAAACGATTTCACAGTGAGAACCAATGAGCATCGCTAACCCGTCCACCACTGCTTCGTAAGATTTTAAAATATCGAAGTCAGTCTGATCGAAAGGACGTTGATCCAGTAAATCGAGTTCACTGGTTTCGTTGGTTAAAAGCGACCTGGACATGAAAAAAAACACTCCTTTTCAGGAGCCTGTCGTTAAGTTTTCAGGGCAGGCTCGACATAAACACGAACAACTAAATTAATACAGCGTAGGTTACGCTTTCCAGAATTATATCCTTACTGCAATAAAAAAACCGCCGCCTTTAAGGCGGCGGTTTTCATCATTCTTATTTTTTGGTCGCGTCAGCGGCTTTATCGCCTGCCGGTGCTGCCGGTGCTGCATCGGCTTTCGGTGCCGGTTTGATGTCCAGAAGCTCTACTTCAAAGACCAGCGTGGAGTTGGCCGGAATACCCGGAACGCCATTTTTGCCGTAGGCCAGATCTGGTGGGATAGCCAGCTTGATTTTGCCGCCTTTCTTGATGTTTTTCAGGCCTTCTGTCCAGCCAGGGATAACACCGTCAAGACGGAAGGAGAGCGGCTCACCACGGGTGTAGGAGTTATCAAACTCTTTACCGTCGATCAGCGTACCTTTGTAGTTAACCACTACGGTGTCGCTGTCTTTCGGCGCATCACCGGTACCTTCTTTCTCTACCTGATAGACCAGGCCAGTAGAAGAGGTTTTAACGCCTTTCTCTTTAGCAAATGCATCGCGGTAAGCTTTACCTTTGGTCTCATTTTCCAGCGCGTCTTTTTCCATTTTTTCCTGCGCAGAAGTCTTCACGCGGGTTTCAAAGGCTTGCAGAGTCTGTTCGATTTCCTGGTCAGTCAGTTTGCTCTTATCAGCAAACGCGTCCTGAACACCGGCGATAAGCTGAGCTTTATCCAGTTTGATGCCCAGTTTTTCTTGCTCTTTGAGAGAGTTTTCCATGTAACGGCCCAAAGACGCACCCAGTGCATATGCAGATTTCTGGTCGTCATTTTTAAAAGCCGATTTTGCGTCAGCTGCCGCTGCCGGAGCCTCTTTGGTTGCAGTTTCTGCAGCAAAGGTAAGCGGCGCATTCAATGCAACGGCCATCGTGGTCGCCAGCAGCGTGACTTTAAACAGTGATTTCATCCATTTCTCCAGGGCCGGGGCCTCTCACCCCAGGGTTTAAACGTAAATGAGGAACGTACTATAAAACGTTGCGGGACAAATCAACATAAGCACGCTCCCTGAATTCGACAGTTTTCAGACTATTTTTGTTTAAATTAGTTTCGCTCGTCCCGCTTAATGCTGCAGGCAGCGGGAAAGTTCAGTAAAATCCGTCATTCCAGCGGTAATCGCGCCAGAAATTGAATGAGGTGAAGTATGCAGGATGTAACACTGGAAGCGCGTCTGGCAGAACTGGAAAGTCGTCTGGCCTTTCAGGAGATGACCATTGAAGAGCTGAATCAGACGGTTATCGCTCACGAACTGGAGATGGCGAAGCTGCGCGATCTCATGCGTCTGGTGACGGAGAAACTGAAAGCGAGCCAGCCTTCACATCTCGCCTCGCAGTCAGAAGAGACGCCACCGCCCCATTATTGAGACGTAAAAAAAGCGGGATAACCCGCTTTTTTATTATCAACGTCTTAAAGACCGGTGATTAGTGGCAACCGCAGCCGCCGTTACCGCCGCAACCACCTTTACCGTGGCTATGGCCATGGTCGTGATCATGGTCGTGACCGTGGCCGCCGCAGCAACCATCGTGACCGTGGTCGTGGTCATGATCGTGGCCATGAGCACTGTGGACGTGGCCGTGCGCCAGCTCTTCTTCCGTTGCTTCGCGGATTGCCACGACTTCAACGTTGAATTTCAGATTCTGGCCAGCCAGCATGTGGTTACCGTCAACCACAACGTGCTCGTCTTCCACTTCGGTGATTTCAACTGGCACCGGACCCTGGTCAGTTTCTGCCAGGAAGCGCATGCCAACCTGCAGTTCGTCAACGCCCATGAACACGTCTTTAGGAACGCGTTGTACCAGGTTTTCGTCGTACTGGCCGTAAGCGTCGTTTGCGCCTACAGCAACATCGAATTTATCGCCAACTTCGTGACCGTCCAGCGCGTTTTCCAGACCAGAAATCAGGGAACCGTGACCGTGCAGGTAGTCCAGCGGCGCACTCACCGGAGACTCATCAACCAATACACCGTCTTCTGTACGTACCTGATAGGCCAGGCTGACCACCAGGTCTTTTGCTACTTTCATGATATCTCCTGAGCGTGGGAAAATTGCTGGCGCAGATTGTAACGGAAATCCGCACCCGTGTACCCTTTAGCTTAAAAAAACTCTGGGTATATCGCTAGTCCGGATGAAAGATCCCAATAACTTGCTCATCTTTACGGACATGCTCGCGCGCTTCTTTATCCGCTTCACGCATCTGATGACCACACTTAACACACTCAACAATATCAATATTATTTTCACGCCACATTGCCATTGAGTCTTGTGCTTTGCAGGACGGACACACCGCCCCGGCAATAAAACGTTTACGAATTGCCATACATTTCCTCTTACTCGAACTCGTCCCAGCCATCCAGTTGACGACGTTCCTGTTGCATTTCTCGCTGGAAAATCTCTTCCAGCTCGCGTCGCGCTTCCCTGACGCGGGAAATCTGCGACGTATCGGTATGGACTGGCATCAACTCGCGCAACATACGCATATCCAGGCGACGAAAATGCTGCTGCGCGCGATGCGCCTGATGCGGATGGACGCCAAGCGAAATCAGCGTCTTGCGCCCCAGTTCCAGTGCGCTGGAGAAGGTTTCACGCGAGAACTGGGTCACGCCCAACTGCAGTAATTCATGGGCTTCAACGCGCCCACGTGCCCGGGCCATAATATTGAGATGGGGAAAATGCTGCTGGCATAACTCCACCACCTTCATGGTATCTTCCGGCTCATTGCAGGTGATAACAATAGACTGCGCAGCCTCCGCCCCAGCCGAACGCAGTAACTCAAGCTGAGTGGCGTCTCCGTAATACACCTTATAGCCATACTTTCGCATCAGGTTTACCGCACTGATATCGCGCTCCAGAACCGTAATACGCATCTTATTGGCCATCAACAAACGGCTAATCACCTGCCCGAAACGGCCGAACCCGACCACAATGACTTGTGGCTGATCGTCTTCCACCCACGGCGCTTCGTCTTCATCTTCCGGTGTGTTAAACCGGCGCGACAACAGCTTATCAATCAGCTTCATCAGTAGTGGCGTGGTCATCATCGACAGTGTCACCGTGACCAGCAGCAGCGCCATCTGATCGCCGTGAAACAAGCGTTGCGAAGAGGCCGATGAGAAAAGGACAAAAGCAAACTCACCACCCTGGCTCAGCACTCCGGCAAACTGCATCCTTTCGGAACTGCGCAGACCGTAAATACGGGCCAGCGCGTACAACACGCCCGTTTTGACCGCCACCAACACCGCGACGCTCACCAGCACCCACAACAAATGGGTATAAAGCACACCGAGATTTAACGCCATGCCCACCGAGATGAAAAACAGTCCCAACAGCAACCCTTTAAAAGGATCAATGGCAATTTCCAGCTCATGACGATACTCACTTTCCGCCAGCAGGATACCCGCGATAAAGGTCCCCAGCGCCATCGACAGGCCAAGCGCATCCATAAACAGCGCAGAACCGAGCACCAGCAGCAAGGTTGCAGCGGTGAACACTTCACGCACGCCGGAGCCTGCAATGTAGCGGAATACGGGGCGCAGCAGATAGCGTCCGCCAATGAGCATTCCGGCAAATGCCAGTACCTTCAGGCCGATTTTAATCCAGTCAGGATGGTCATCGCCGTTCCCTGCAAGCAGTGGTACCAGCGCCAGGGCAGGAATAACGGCCAGATCCTGAAACAGCAGAACGGAGAAGCCCAACTGACCGGATTCACTGCGATTCATGCCTTTATCGCGCATCAGTTGCAGTGCCATCGCCGTGGAGGACATCGCCAGCCCAATACCACCAATCACGGCCGCCTGCCAGGAGAACTGCGTGAGCATTAACAGCCCGGCCAGAATCGCCGCGCTGAACAGCACCTGTGCCGCCCCTACCCCGAAGATGGAACGCCTGAGCTCCCACAGCTTGGAGGGATTCAGCTCAAGGCCGATGATGAACATCAGGAAAACCACGCCAAGCTCAGAGAAGTGGAGGATCTCCTCCACATCGCTGATAAAGCCCAAACCCCAGGGGCCAATGGCAATCCCCGCCAGCAGGTAGCCTAGCACCGCGCCAATCCCCAGTCTTGCCGCGAGCGGAACCGCCACCACGGCGGCAAAAAGAAAGAGCACACCGGCCAGCAATAAATTCGAACCTTCCATCAGCGGCCTCCCGTCATTGTTGGTGCGGCCAGCCAGTCACCGTAGGCTTTAGCATGATTAGCCAGATCCTGTGGCGGCTGTCTGCGCGCCCAGTACACAATAACAGGGGGCATCCAGTGCATACGGCACATGGCGGCCGTCAGTTCAAAGGGCCGTAAAATGTCGCTCATCGGGTAACGGTTCAGGCCGTCATAGCGATAGGCGGCCTCCGGTTCACCGGTGGTGATGACGCTGCGCCAGTACTTTCCCGCAAGCTGATTCCCTGCGGGGCCACTGGCAAACTCGCGGGTCAGCACGCGATCGAGCCACTCTTTGAGCAGCGCCGGGCAGCTATAGGTATAAAGAGGATGTTGAAATACGATGACATCGTGCTCACGGAGCAATGCCTGTTCCCGTGGGATATCAATAAAAAAATCCGGATAGTGTGCATAGAGGTCATGCACTGTGACATTGTGCAGTTGCGTTGCCGGCTTAAGCAAAACCCGGTTAGCCACCGAGTCCTGTGATTCCGGATGGGCATACAGCAGCAGTACCTTCGCTGTCTGGGACATCATCCCCCTCCCGCGTTTCGACCCCATCATTTCGCGGCGCTTACACTGCCGCCAGAATGATTTTGTGTAAATTCTTTGTTTTGGGCTACCATTGCGGGCCCGGTGGGGCAAATCGCCCACACCTTACATTATCATAATGACAAATTAACATAGTCTGAACATACGGCGCCTTATGATTGTTTTCTCCTCGTTACAAATTCGTCGCGGTGTACGTGTCCTGCTGGACAACGCCACAGCCACCATTAACCCAGGGCAAAAAGTCGGCCTGGTCGGCAAAAACGGCTGCGGCAAATCCACGCTGCTGGCGCTTTTGAAGAACGAGCTGAGCGCCGACGGCGGCAGTTTCACCTTCCCCAATAACTGGCAACTGGCCTGGGTGAATCAGGAAACCCCTGCCCTGCCGATGCCTGCGCTGGATTACGTCATTGATGGCGACCGTGAGTATCGCCGCCTTGAAGCCGAGTTGAACGCTGCGAATGAACGTAACGACGGGCATGCAATTGCCACCGTCCACGGCAAACTCGACGCCATTGACGCCTGGACGATTCGTTCCCGCGCCTCCAGTCTGCTGCACGGTCTGGGCTTCTCCAATGAGCAACTGGAGCGTCCGGTCAGCGACTTTTCCGGTGGCTGGCGTATGCGTCTCAACCTCGCCCAGGCGCTGGTCTGCCGTTCAGACTTACTGCTGCTCGATGAACCAACCAACCACCTCGATCTCGACGCGGTTATCTGGCTGGAGAAATGGCTGAAGAGCTATCAGGGCACACTGATCCTGATCTCCCATGACCGTGATTTCCTCGATCCGGTGGTGGACAAAATTATTCATATCGAACAGGAATCCATGTTCGAGTACACCGGCAACTACAGCTCGTTTGAACGTCAGCGTTCAACGCGTCTGGCACAACAGCAGGCGATGTTCGAAAGCCAGCAGGAGCGCGTGGCGCATCTGCAAAGCTTTATCGATCGCTTTAAAGCCAAAGCCAGTAAAGCGAAGCAGGCCCAGAGCCGTATCAAGATGCTCGAACGCATGGAGATGATTGCCCCGGCGCACGTGGATAACCCGTTCCACTTTAGTTTCCGTGCCCCGGAAAGTCTGCCTAACCCTTTGCTGAAAATGGAAAAAATCAGCGCTGGCTACGGCGAACGCGTCATTCTGGATTCCATCAAGCTCAATTTGGTTCCCGGCTCACGCATCGGTCTGCTCGGACGTAACGGCGCAGGTAAGTCAACATTGATTAAACTGCTGGCGGGTGAACTGACCCCGTTTAGTGGTGATATTGGCTTAGCTAAGGGCATCAAACTGGGCTACTTCGCCCAGCATCAGCTCGAATTTTTACGCGCCGATGAGTCGCCGTTACAACATCTGGCACGCATGGCACCGCAGGAGCTGGAGCAGAAGTTACGCGACTACCTCGGCGGGTTCGGCTTCCAGGGCGATAAAGTCACCGAGGAGACGCGTCGTTTCTCCGGTGGCGAAAAAGCCCGTCTGGTACTGGCGCTGATCGTCTGGCAGCGTCCGAACCTGCTGCTGCTCGATGAACCAACCAACCACCTCGACCTCGACATGCGTCAGGCTCTGACCGAAGCGCTGATTGAGTTTGAGGGCGCACTGGTCGTGGTCTCGCACGACCGTCACCTGCTGCGTTCCACCACCGATGACCTCTACCTTGTGCATGACGGCAAAGTTGAAGCGTTCGATGGCGACCTGGAAGATTATCAGCAGTGGCTGAGCGATGTGCAAAAGCAGGAAAACCAACCTGCGGATGCCGCTAAAGATAACGCCAACAGCGCCCAGTCGCGTAAAGACCAGAAGCGTCGCGAAGCGGAACTGCGCACCCAAACACAGCCGCTGCGTAAAGAGATAACCCGTCTCGAAAAAGAGATGGAAAAACTCAATGCGCAGCTCGCACAGGCCGAAGAGAAGTTGGGCGACAGCGGTCTGTACGATCAAAGCCGCAAAGCGGAACTGACCGAGTGTCTGCAACAGCAGGCAAAAGCCAAAGCCGGTCTGGAAGAGTGTGAGATGGCCTGGCTGGACGCGCAGGAACAACTTGAGGCAATGCTGCAAGCCGACTAACTCCAAAGGCAGGCTGAGATGAACCCGGACGTGACCAGTGACATTACCTTTCGCAAGCTCGCGATCTTTATGGCCTTTATGGAAAAAGGCAATATCGCGCGAGCCGCTGAAGCCCTCAACCTGAGCGGCGTGAGCGTGCACCGTGCACTGCACACGCTGGAAGAGAATGTTCGCTGTCCGCTGTTTACCCACAAAGGGCGCAATTTATTGCCCCTGCCTGCCGCCTGGACCCTGTTGGAATATTGCCAGGAGGCCACGCAAATCATGGAACGAGGTCTTGCGGAAGCACGCAAAATGGCGGGGATCGGGCAGGGTCGAATTCGGGTTGGAACGCTCTACTCGCTGACGCTGGAAACTGTCCCGCAGTTGATCATGGGCATGAAGCTGCGCCGTCCAGATCTGGAGATGGATCTGACTATGGGCTCTAATGACACGCTGCTGCATAAGCTCGATGAAGGTTCACTGGACGCCATCCTGATCTCCATTTCCGAAACGGAAATAGACAAATCTAACCTCGAAATGCTGCCGCTGTTCCATGATGAGATCTACCTGGCCGCTCCGGCTACGGCGTCACTCGATACCTCAAAACCTGCGGATCTGCGTGATTATCGTCAGGAGAAGTTTGTCTCGCTTGCCGAGGGTTTTGCCACCTACGCCGGGTTCCAGGAAGCATTTCACATCGCCGGGTTTGAGCCTGAAATCGTCACCCGCGTGAACGACATCTTCTCGATGCTAAGCCTGGTGCAGGCGGGGATTGGTTTTTCACTGATGCCAGGCCGTATGAAGAAGGCCTATGAAAATTCGGTGCAGTTGCTGAAGCTCGCCCAGCCGTACCAGATGCAACAGCAGATAGCGATCGTCTTTGCCCGTAACCGGGAGCGTGACCCAAATTTGTTGGCGCTGGCCGCCGAAGGCCGTATGTACGCACGCAGATTTCACACCGATAATTGAGTGCCGGATAAGACGCGCTAGCGCCGCCATCCGGCATAACAACGCTACGCGTTAAGCCGCTGCGCCAGGTGCAACGCCACATCCATACCGCTACGTTCTAACGATATTGACTCGCCAACCCAGGCCGCCTGCCGCGTCAGACAGGTCAGGATTCCACCAGGTGGCATCTCAATCGCCAGCCGGGCTTCACGTTCATTCGCCGCGATGACCGCTTCCTGCCAGCGCACAGTGCGCGCCATGTTCATCGCCAGGTCGTCGGCAATCTTTTCCGGCTGCCAGAGCACGCGACCGGTACTGCCGCTGAGATACGTACGTGTCGGACGATGGAGCGTGACGTCGGCAAACGCCTGCACCAGCTTTTGCGCCGGTTCCGCTAACAGTTCGCAGTGGGATGGCACGCTCACGTCAAGGCGGCGCACTTTGTTCGCCCCTTTCGCCATCGCCCTTTCTCCAACGGCGGCCATATCTTCATCGCGACCGGCAATCACAATTTGCGTTTCTGCGTTGAGGTTGGCAACGTAGGCCCCACTTCCTTCCAGCAACGTTTCCACCTGCGATAACGTCAGGCCCATAATTGCCGTCAGCCCGTACCCATGCGGATATGCCTGTTCCATCAGATCGCCACGCAGCGCCACCAGCTTCAGCGCATCGGCGAAATCGAGTGCACCTGCCACCACCGCTGCCGGATAGGCACCAATCGAAAGGCCACTGACAATATCCGGCGATACACCACGGCGCTCCAGTTCACGCGCCCAGGCCACACCCGCAATGAGTAACGACAACTGCACGGCGCGGGTGTGGTGCAGGGCATCCGCAGAATCCAGTGTGTCGGCTTCTGCGCCTAAAACTTCACGCGCCTGCGCCAGCTCATTACCCGGTAGGTTGTGTAACATTCCCGGGTGCTGAGTTCCTTGCCCCGGAAAAGTGAACAGAATTTTCATGTATGCCTCCCTTACGCTTCCCTGTGCCAGGGGTCGCTTACCAGCCGCGGCCCCAGTGCAGTTTTCAGCAACGTTTTCCCGTCACGCAGCCACTCTGCCAGAGCAAAACCCCCTTCTGGGGTATCCACCTGAGTGTCAGCCCGGCACAGTGCATCGCTAAGTTGCGATTGCCAGAACGCAAGATCGGCAGGCAATAACGGGCGCGGTGCGCGAATAATCAAATCAAGGTCACTGTCGGCATGGATAACCGGAATCCCGGTGGCCAGCGCATAGCCAGTACTGCCGGTAATGCCCCATGTCCAGGGCCATGACTGGCGGGAAAGCTGTACAGCCACCTGAACCGGTGGCTGAGTGATAAACGGTGATCGCAACAGGTCATTTTCAACCGCCAACTGCTCGGGTGAGACCACACGTGCGACGTTCTGCGGATTAACCCATCCTGCCGCTCGTTGGTCGCGCTTCAGACCACGCACCCCCACCGGGATGCGTCCGTTAGCATCAACATCACGCCGCACCACAACCGGTAAACCGATGTGCCATGCGCTTTCCACCCAGGCCTCGCTAATGCCTTCCAGCGCATCACGAGTGGTCAGCCAAAGAAGATCGTGTGGGCGTGGTGTTGAGGTCATGATTACATTCCTGAAGTCAGCGAGATAAACAGCGGCAGTGACAGGATACACAGTACCGAGCTCAACAGCAGCACCGCTTCCGCATCCGGCGACTGCACACCAAAGCGGTTACCAAACACCACGCCAAAGAAGCCAGCAGACAGCGCAATCATCAGGATAGCGGTAATCGCGACGGAACCGTGCAGACCGAAGACCAGCACAATACCCCAGGCAATCAAAGGCTGAATCAGCAACTTTGCAATGGTGGAAGTAATGACCATGGTGTTGATTTGCAGTTTACGCGCTGACAGGATGACACCCGTCAGGAACAGCGCCGCAGCCGTCGCTGCCAGTCCGAGCGGTTTAATTGAGGCCAGCAGCAGTTCCGGCATTTTGATGCCAATCGCCGAGAGGATCACACCCAGCAGCGGGCCCATTACAATGGGTTTTTTCAATGAACGCCACATCAGTACTGGTAGCATCGCCATCGTGGATCCGCTATTGCCACCTTCTGCACGCGCTTTTTCACGCTCCAGGATCAGCAGGCAGAACGGGGTCATCAGTACGGAGCCGCAGGCAATAGACACAGCCACGGATAGCGAGGTTGATGCGCCTTCACCCAGCACGCTGCCGAGAATCGGCAGGCCAAGCGCGGCGTAGTTCGGCAGCGCCACGGTCAGGGTCAGCACGGCGGCATCCTGTGGCGATTTTTTGAAGACTTTGGTCGCGAGGAAGTAGATAGCCGCGTAGGTTATCCACATTGCCAGCGTCAGCACCAGAATCAGCGGCGACTGAGCCACAATGCCGGTCCACGGAGTCTGCACCGTCGCACTGAACAGCGCAGCGGGTAAAGCAAAGTCCATTACGAAGATATTGAGCAGGGAAACGTTTTTATTATCAACCAGTTTGGCCTTGCCCGCCCAGAAGCCCAGCAGCATGATGATGAAAATCGGTGCGAGGGCATGAACAATCACATAAGTCATAAATCACCTGTAATAAGAAGTTTAAGCACTGTCGCGATGATTATTATTTTTCAGATGCAGTCACCCGCGCGGGCGCAGCGGGTGCGCCCACGGGGTCTTACCTCTGGCAGGTCTCTTTTTTCTTACCAGCTTGCTTTCATGCGTTCGCGCACAAGAGCAGAGCTGCGGCGGTTGTCAGCACCCAGACGATTTTTCAGCGTGGTGTCCTGACGAGCGTCATTGATGGCTTTTTGCAGCGTGGTTTTCACCAGCGCCAGATCGGTTGACGAAGGTGCATCCGGGTTGCTGATATCCAGCAGATTTTCCAGCAGCCCCAGCGTCGCATAGTTACTGATGTCGTAAGCCATTGGCGGAATAGTCGCCGCCAGTTTTTCCAGCGCCTCAACGGTACGCAGAGTAATACGCGCCGCAGACTCTTTGCCCATCGCGTGGATCAGTACGCCTTTGTCGTTGAACGCAATCAGGCGGTTGGCCTGATAACCGTGCGCCAGAAACGCACCGGACATCGCTTTACCCACAATCAGGCCAATCACCGGGTGACCGGCGAGGCGCGCATTGGCGTACGCCGCAGCGGCACCGGCCAGCGCCTGGTGAATACCGAAACCTTCTTCACGACGACCGTATGCCTGGCTTGGCACATCAATCACCGCCACAATCGGGCGTTTGACGGCGCTATTCACATCCGCAGCGATGGTTTCGCTGACCACTTTTGCCAGCGTCCAGCCTTCCAGCAGGCCCACTTCGCCTTTAGCAGCACGTGGGAAGTGGTTGTTCGCATCCGGCACAACAGCAATGAAACGTACCGCTTCACCGTTGATTTCGCCGTCTGCCGCTTGTACGGACGGGCACAATCCTGCCAGACGCTGTGCATTCGGGGCGAGCGTTTCCAGCCAGAGTTCGCCACGGCTAATTGCATTACTCATCATTTCACCTCCCGGGCAAAAAGCGCTTTAATCTGTTCGGCATCGGCCTGTTTGCGGGTGTCGAAATTCGTCAGACGTGCGAGGTAGTCATCGTAATTATCGGTGCGATGCTTCGCCGGAACGCCTTTAGCCAGCGCCTCGTTCATTGCCGCTTTCACCGCATTGACGCCATCACCCACCAGCGCTTCCACCAGCCCGCTTTGATAACGTACTTCGCCACCGGTCATGCTCCAGATAAACGGACGGTCACGGGAGTCATACTCTTCAATCCCCGCTTCCTGCTCAATAACCTGCGGGCCATTCAGACCAAGACGGGCTTCACGGGTAACGATGAGGTAACTGCACAAGGCGGCTGCGATGGACATACCACCGAAACAACCGACGGTCCCGGCCACAATACCGACCACCGGGGTGTAGCGACGCAGGTCAACAATTGCCGCATGAATATCGGCAATCGCCGCCAGACCAAGGTTGGCCTCTTGCAGACGTACACCGCCGGTTTCGAGGCTCAGTACTGCCTGGGTCGGAATACCGTTGCGGTTGTCTTCTGCTGCCAGTTCGAGTGCCGCCGCCATTTTTGCGCCGGAGACTTCGCCCATGCTGCCACCCTGGAATGCGCCTTCTATGGCGACAACCACGGCAGGCTTGCCGTTGATGGTGCCTTTCGCTACCACCATGCCGTCGTCAGCCTGCGGTACGATGCCCTGGGCACCGAGCCACGGTGACTCAATGCCGTCAAAAGGATCGAGCAACTCGCGGTAGCTCCCTTCATCCAGCAGCGCATGCGCACGCTGGCGTGCTTTTAATTCGATAAAACTGCGGTCATCACGCATAGCTCACCTCTTCAAAAACCTGTTCGATACGGATGCGTGCAACACCGGGCGTCGCGCCAAAATCGTGAATAACGAGTTTGCCTGCTGGCAGGCTGCTGACGGTCTGCAGACGGTTGAACAGCGCTTCCCAGCGACCGCGGCTGTTGTCAACGGAAGTGGTGATATCAATGGTTAAGTTCTGGCTCTGGTCGGCGGTGAAAAGCACCTCCATATCCCCTGAACCAACAACCCCTGCCAGCGCCTTGCCGTTTAAAGTACGGCTGGCGGGCACGGTTAATGTGATTTTTTCCATAACATCCTCTTAATGCTTGAAATAGGGCGTCCCGACGCGGTCGAGAAACAGTGTGGCAGCGAGTAAGTCTGCGGCACCACCGGGCGAGGCATTGAGTGCCAGCATCTGGCGATCCAGCGTCGCCAGCGCCTGAGCGCCTTCCGGTGTCGCACTGCCCCCCGTCTGTAAAACGGCACGTGCACCATGCTGCATGGCCTCCAGTCCTTCCATCCCGGCGCGTGAAAGCACGCAGGTGTCGGTGAGCGAGGTCATGATGGCCATCAGGGCATCAATCCGGGCATGCGATTCACTGCCACCGTTCATTCGGCTCAAACGCAGTTGAGGCAGCGCATACTGCAAAACATGCGGGAAGGCCTGCTGGGCTTCTTCTCTGGCGCCAGGAACGCGGTAACGATGAGTCGCACGAAGCCCTTTGCTGAAGACTTTGGGCGCAGCGGCATCCGGCAGTCTGGCCAACGTAGCAGCCATCTCTGCAACAACCGGAGCCGTCGCATCCCCGCCGAGCATCGCCACGGCGCTCACCAACAATCCCAGCGCCCAAATGGCACCACGGTGGGTGTTCACACCGCCCGTTGCAGCCATCATCTGCTGCTCGCCTTCACGGCCGAGCCGTCCGATGGTTTGTCGCAGCGCAATATCCGCAGGCCGTTGCCAGCTTTGTTGCGCCAGCGCCTGAAACGTAGGGGTCAGGCTATGAGCAGACCGTTCCATTAACGCGAGCGTTAAGTCGTGATGTGCGCCGTTCCCCCGACTGTCCACCAGACCGGGTTTCGGGCTCAATCGTGCTTCGTCAATCAGACACTGCGTGGCGGTTCGCGCCAGCCATTCGGCACCGCCTTCAACCTGAATCTGGGGCAGAAGTTTCATTACCAGCTCCGGAATTTCGCAGGTGGGTTGTACAGACCGTCAGACCATTCCACCAGGTCTGCCACGCTGCTTGCCGCCAGCAGAGAGCGGGTAGCATCGGTGCGACGAATCCCCATATCTTCCGGGTAGACTACTTTGCCGCTCTGGCGCAGTTGCGCGACCCGTTTGGCATCCACACCCAAACCGATATCGGTGATACCGGCAACCGCAGCGACCATCGCACGGCGCTCTTCCATGCTTTCAGCACGGTAGAGGTAGGCAATCCCCTCTTCGGTCAGCACGTGGGTCACGTCATCGCCATAAATCATCACCGGAGCCAGCGGCATCCCGGAGGATTTCGCCACTTCGACGGCATCCAGGGTTTCGACGAAGCTCGGTTTAGCCCCCGCCTGGAAGGTTTCGACCATCTGCACCACCAGCTTTTTACCGCGCTGCATTGGGTCAGGTTCAGTGATCATATTAAGCCAGGCCGGAGTCGCGTGACGGCGACCGTGTGGGTCATGACCCATGTTTGGCGCACCACCGAAACCGGACAGGCGACCACGGGTGACCGTGGAGGAGTTAGCCAGACCGTCGATTTGCAGCGTCGAGCCGATGAACATGTCCACGGCGTACTGCCCGGCAAGCTGACAGAAAGCACGGTTGGAACGCATGGAGCCGTCAGCACCGGTGAAGAAGATGTCCGGACGGGCGCGAATGTACTCTTCCATTCCCAACTCACCACCGAAGCAGTGCACGCTCTCCACCCAACCGCTCTCAATAGCCGGGATCAGCGTCGGATGCGGGTTCAGCGTCCAGTGTTTACAGATTTTACCTTTCAGACCGAGCTGTTCGCCGTAGGTCGGCAGCAGCAGTTCAATCGCCGCGGTGTTAAAGCCGATACCGTGGTTCAGCGACTGCACCTGGTGCTCTGCGTAAATCCCTTTGATGGCCATCATCGCCATCAGGATATGTTCCTGTTTGATCAGGCGCGGGTCGCGGGTAAATAGCGGTTCGATAAAGAACGGTTTGTCTGCCACAACCACGTAATCAATCCACGAGCCGGGGATATCCACACGCGGTAAATCACACTCGTCATCCACCAGTTCGTTGACCTGAGCGATAACAATACCGTCGCGGAATGCGGCTGCTTCCACCAGCGCCGGGGTATCTTCCGTACTCGGACCGGTGTAGAGGTTACCTTTGCGGTCAGCTTTATAACCGGCAATCAGCGCCACGTTCGGCGAGAGGTCAACATACAAGCGGGAGTAAAGTTCGATGTAGGTGTGAATGGCGCCGATTTCCAGCAAACCATCTTCTAACAGCTGGGAAATACGCAGGCTTTGTGTGCCTGAGAAGGAGAAGTCCAGCTTGCGGGCGATGCCTTTTTCAAAAATGTCGAGGTGCTCGCTGCGCCCGACGCTTGGCATGATCATATGCAGGTCATGCACTTTCTGTGGGTTGACCTCAGCCAGTGCACGAGAAAGGAAATCGGCCTGCTTTTGGTTGTTCCCTTCGAGAACCACGCGGTCACCCGGCGCGATCAGTTTTTCCAGCATGGCGACCAGGTCGTCGGTCGGCAGCACTTTGCCCTGCACCGGTACGGAGGCCAGACGGCGCTGCTTCTCGCTGCGTCGTGTATTCCATACCCGTGGTGGCGTTTGCCCAGATAACATTATTAACCTCCTGATTCAGCTAATCATTTTGATTTGCTTAACGCTGAGTAAATTCTGCTCTCTGATGAGAAAGGCATCAATTAAGCGTAGAGAAGAATCGTTAGCCTGAGAGTAATAATCAAAGTGACAATTTGTGACGGAGATCATTTTAAGAGAAGAAAAGAAGTTGCACGAAGGGGGCACGACGCGCCCCCAGAATGGAGTAGAGATTAATTACACCTGTGCAGCCAGGCGCTGGCGAATCTGTTCAAAGTGATCGGTGTTATACAATTTCCCATCAAGGAAGCGGGTTTTCAGTTCACCGCTTTTCTCTTGTTCCCAGCTTTGTTCATCGTGCAGTTGCAACTCACCCTGCGCATCCCTTTCAACCCGCAGCAGCCCACGCGCTGAGCGTTTCAGGCCATTGTCGGTTTTCGGCTCTTTGAAAATCATTCGCCCTTCACCGTTGACCGCACCCCAGGTCGCTTTCATCGCAAATCCAAAGGTGTCGCGGGTGTTGTACTGATAGGTGAAAGAACCGACGCCGAAGACCACGTTTGAACTGGCGAAACCTTTTGCTTCCAGGCGACGCAGGATCTCATCAGCACGCGCGAGAGTAATGGAATCGCCGTAAATCAGGCCAACGTGCGGATCGAGCACTTTATAGCCCTTCTCATTTACCGTGCCGCCGAAGATCTCCCACAACACTTCAACTGAACCTTTCTCCTCCGGGCTACGGTCGCTGCGGGTATCGTTGTCTGCCCTGGTGCCACACAGGATCTCAACCGGGTCACCGCTGTCAGGGCGGAATACCACACGACCTTCACGACCAAGGATTATCTGTTTCAGCTCCCGGGTGTATTCCGTAATGACGCGCCAGTAATCCCAGGTATCAGAGACGATAGAGACAAATCCCTGCGGATAGAGATCGGCAATCAGGCGGCGGAAAGTCTCGATTTCATGTTCTTTCTCGCCCATGCACATCACGCTGTGTTCAGTCGCCGGAATGCTTGCACCAATGAAATACTCTTCACCGCCAGTGTAGTGGTCGCGGGCATAGAGCAGTGAAGGGATGCTGTCAGTGCCTTTAAAACTCAACAAATGCCCGGCACCGGCCTGCATGGTGTCCTGAAGCCCCGCCATGCCACGGAAGGAGAAGTCATGGCACTGAAAATCGAGGTGCGCCATATCGCTGCAGGTTTTTGCCGCCCACTGTTCGCAGATTTTACGGTAGTGGTGTGCGATGGTGGCGTTGGTGGAAGCTTTCCACAGCTCGGCGGAGAGCACGGTTTCGAGGTAATTCACCAGCCAGAAGAATTCATCCTGGGTGTTGGTGATGGTCAGTACCGGCACTTTCATCGGCACTTTGCTGCCTTCATCGAGAGATTTAATGTGCAGCGGCAAATAGCCCAGGCGGTGCAATGCGCGGATATGGTCCACCGGCACCGCATCTTTGCCCAGATAGCTGTCCATCACGGTTTTGTACTCATCCACCACATCGTCTTCAGGACGGGCAAAAAAAGCGTCGTTGAACAAATCCACCATGAACCACTGCAAAAAACCCTGCAGACCAAAAAATACCAGCTTGCCGTCTGCCAGGGGAGACTGGAAAAAACGGTCACTGCGCGGCGTAAAGTTGGAATAGACCTGCGTCGTGCCCTGTGGATACTGCGCTCGATGGGAAACTTTATAACCGTCGATTGCCAAGATTGGATTCATTTTCATGGTGTTATCTCCCTTAAGCCTTAAAAATGGTGTCAATATCAATAAGCTCAACGCGCGGTTCACGCAGCGCTGATGACATATAAGAGGTTGTGGTGTAAATGGCGTCGATGCCATTATTCAGCAGGTTTTCCACCCCTTTGGAAAACACACCGTGGGTGACATACAGGCTCACGCTGCGCGCACCGGCATCGCGTAACACCTGCGCTGAACCAATAAAAGTCCCGCCCGCATCGCAAAGGTCGTCGACAATCAACACATCTTTGCCTGCCACGTCACCCGAGACCAGCGCAAAGCCGGTCAGGTTGCCGGTTGCCACATCACGCTCCTTGGTCAGGATGGCGTAATCTCGCGCACCGCTGGCTTTTGCCACGTTATGAATTTTCTTTAATGCCCCCGCATCGGGTGCAACCAGCATCAGTTTGCCCGCGCCTATTGCCTGACGCAGGCGTTCGCTTTGCATCAGGCAGGTCTCCTGAGCAATCACCACGCTGTTGTTGATCGCCGCTGCTGCCGCATCGCTGTGCGGATCCAGCAAGAAGACTCTGCTGAAGTTCAGCGTATTCAACTGGGTGGCAAACACTTTGAGCGCAAAACTGTCGCCGTTAACCATATGCCGGTCCTGACGCGCCCAGGGCAGCCAGGCCAGTTCAAGATGACTAACTGTAATGTCGGTAACATGACGCACGGCATCGACCAGTTGTGCTAACAACATGAAATCGTTCATATCACGCATGGCCGCAACGCGAATCCGCATGATCTGAGCAAAACGAGGCAGCTCGCCGCTCACTTTCAGCCATACTGCACCATCAGGAAAGACGCCACGTTCGATTTCAATCTGTTGATTATCCAGTGTTAGCTCGATTTTACTGGTCATGATTCACCTCACCACTCAATTAATGTCCCTAAGACACATACAATATTGTCTATAAGACACTTACTCGCAAGTATTTTTTTAACCAATGCGCAAAAACCGCATTAACCCCATGATATATAGCTAAATAAAAGTTACCTTGCCGCACTCTGGCAGACTGATAAACTTGTGGCGTGTTGAACAGGATGAGTAAACGATGATCAGCGAAGCAGAGTATCTGGATTCATATGATGCCAGCCGGTTCCCTTCACCTCTGGTGACGGTAGACAGTGTGCTGTTCACGCTGCATGACAAGGCGCTTTGCGTTTTATTGGTGGAGCGCGCGAGCCAGCCGCAGCAAGGCCGCTGGGGCTTACCGGGCGGCTTTATCGATATGGAACAGGATGAATCAACGCGCGCCACTGCGCTGCGTAAACTCACCGAGAAAACGGGCGTCTCCCCCTCCTGGCTGGAACAGCTGGATACCTTTTCCGGGGCAAAGCGTGACCCACGCGGCTGGAGCCTGACCATCGCCTGGTATGCGTTAATCTCATGGGTCGCCTGCGCGCCACATATCGCAAGCGTGAGCGACGCCAGATGGGTGCCGGTCGGCGCGATTGATGATGTCAGTCTGGCGTTCGATCACCGGGAGATAATTCAGACTGCACTGCAGCGGTTACGGCAGAAAACGATGTACTCTTTACTGCCTGTTTATTGTCTACCTGATACGTTTACCCAGACGCAATTGCAGGAGGCGACAGAGATAATCCTCGGCCAGCCTATCCAGCGAAAGAGCCTGATTCGCCGCTTCGAGGCCTCGGGCATGTTTGAAGAGACTGGCGAGAGCGTGGCAACAGGGGCGCGAAAAGCGCGCTTGTGGCGGCGTAAGCCGGATGTCGACATCCATCTCTTTTCCCGTAATTTACTGGCGGATTAGCCTGTAACACACACGTAGCCCATGAAATGAGCAAACGTAAACATTGCGTGTTGTTATAGTCGTCCCCCAACAATTTATTGATTTTCCGTACTATGGCTGAAATTACCCCCTCACGACTTTCGGAAATTGAAGAGAATACGCAGGATTTCCGCCCGATGCGCGGTGGGCGTAACCCTCATTTCCAGACCATGCTGCCGCGTGTGATTCGCCGCAAGCTGGGTTTTACACCCACCTGGCAACGCCTCGAACTGCCGGATGGTGATTTTGTCGACCTGGCGTGGAGCGAAGACCCTCATCAGGCCAAACATAAACCCCGGCTGGTGGTCTTCCACGGGCTGGAAGGCAGCCTGCATAGCCCTTATGCTCATGGCCTGATCGAAGCAGCAAAAGCCCGTGGCTGGCTGGGCGTGGTCATGCATTTTCGTGGCTGCAGTGGCGAACCTAATCGTCTTAATCGTATTTATCACTCCGGTGAGACCGAAGACGGCACCTGGTTCCTGCACTGGCTAAAACGTGAGTTTGGTGAGGCTCGCACCGCCGCCGTTGGGTACTCATTGGGCGGCAATATGCTTGCCTGCCTGCTGGCAAAAGAGGGCAACCATGTGCCTCTGGATGCCGCCGTGATTGTCTCCGCGCCTTTTGTGCTGGAAGCGTGCAGCGCGCATATCGAAAAAGGCTTTTCGCGGGTGTATCAGCACTACTTGCTGAATTTGCTCAAAGGCAACGCATCGAGAAAACTGAAAGCGTACCCCGGCACTTTGCCAATCGATCTGCTGCAGCTAAAACGGGTGCGCCGGTTGCGTGAATTCGATGATTTGATCACGGCGCGCATTCATGGCTTTGCTGACGCCATTGATTACTATCGTCAGTGCAGCGCCATGCCGTTATTAAACAAAATCACCTGCCCTACGCTCATCATCCATGCGAAAGATGATCCCTTTATGGACAGCCATGTGATCCCGGATCCGGCAACGCTGCCGCCCTGCGTGGAGTATCAGTTGACCGAACACGGTGGTCACGTCGGCTTTGTAGGTGGCACCCTGATGCGGCCAGAAATGTGGCTTGAGAAACGTATCCCTGACTGGCTGAAAACCTGGCTGGAAGACTAAGATGATTATTCCCTGGCAAGATCTGGCGCCTGAAACGCTGGATAACCTTATTGAGAGCTTTGTCTTGCGCGAAGGCACTGATTATGGTGAACATGAACGCGCGTTTGCCCAAAAAGTTGCTGATGTTAAGCGACAACTAAAAAGCGGCGAAGCCGTGCTGGTGTGGTCGGAATTACACGAAAGCGTCAACATCATGCCACGCACACAGTTTCGCGATTAACAAAGCTCAAGCGAACATCATCGCTATTTTCTGGAGTCGCTATGTCTGCTAAACATCCGGTTATCGCTGTTACAGGCTCCAGCGGTGCGGGAACCACCACCACCAGCCTCGCGTTTCGTAAAATTTTCGCCCAACTCGATCTGCATGCTGCTGAAGTTGAAGGCGACAGTTTTCACCGCTACACCCGTCCCGAAATGGACATGGCGATTCGCAAGGCGCGAGATTTAGGCCGTCACATCAGCTATTTTGGCCCTGAAGCCAATGACTTCGGACTACTGGAACAGACGTTTATCGAGTACGGCCACACGGGTAAGGGCCAGGCACGCAAATACCTGCACACCTATGACGAAGCGGTTCCCTGGAATCAGGTTCCTGGAACCTTTACACCCTGGCAGCCGCTGCCGGAGCCAACGGACGTACTGTTCTATGAGGGATTGCACGGTGGTGTGGTCACACCGCAGCATGACGTCGCACGCCATGTGGATCTGCTGGTGGGCGTGGTGCCTATCGTCAACCTGGAATGGATGCAAAAACTGGTGCGGGATACCAGCGAACGCGGCCACTCCCGTGAAGCGGTAATGGATTCCGTGGTGCGTTCAATGGACGACTACATCAACTTCATTACGCCGCAGTTTTCTCGTACCCATATTAACTTCCAGCGCGTCCCCACCGTCGACACCTCTAACCCGTTTGCGGCCAAAGTCATTCCGTCGCTGGATGAAAGCTTTGTGGTGATTCATTTCCGCAATCTGGAAGGCATTGATTATCCCTGGCTGCTAGCCATGTTACAGGGTTCGTTTATTTCTCATATGAATACGTTAGTGGTGCCGGGCGGCAAAATGGGGCTGGCGATGGAACTCATCATGACACCGCTGGTAGAACGGCTGATGGAAGGTAAGAAAATCGAGTAACATCAGTCCCCTCTCCCCGTGGGAGAGGGTCAGGTTGAGGGCATCAGACCGCACAATGCCCTCAACCCATCACGCTTCAATCACTTCATACGAGTGCGTGATATTCACCGCTTTTTCCAGCATCAGCGCAACAGAGCAATACTTCTCAGCTGAAAGGTCTACTGCACGCGACACCGCGGCATCTTTCAACGCTTTGCCTGTCACAATGAAATGCAGATTGATGTGGGTGAACAGACGTGGCGCTTCTTCACGACGCTCGGATGTCAATTTCACCTCGCAATCCGTCACGTCATGACGCCCTTTTTGCAGGATAGAAACCACATCGATAGCGCTGCATCCGCCTGCGGCCATCAGTACCATCTCCATCGGGCTCGGGGCTTTATCGCCTGAGTTACCGTCCATCAAAATCTGGTGCCCGGAAGCAGACTCACCCAGGAACGTCAAACCTTCAACCCATTTCACACGAGCATGCATTTTAATTAACTCCGGAGTAGCAATTTTCTCTACAGATTACGCGTACATAAGAAAACTCGCAACGGAAGGCGACCTGCGTCAAGCTGAAGCGAGACACCAGGAGACAGGCGATTAAAGCTATGCTAAAACAGTCTGGATGCTACAGTGATACATTGATGTACTGCATGTACGCAGAGGACATCACATCTTAGAGGCCGCAGACATGTCTGACGGTGCACTTCCCAGGTATCGGGAAGACAGATTGCAACCCCAGTCACAGGGCGCAGATCCTGAGTCTGGAGCCAGCTTATAACAGAGGATAACCGCGCATGGTGCTTGGCAAACCGCAAACAGACCCGACTCTCGAATGGTTCTTGTCTCATTGCCATATTCATAAGTACCCGTCGAAGAGCACGCTGATTCACCAGGGTGAAAAAGCGGAAACGTTGTATTACATCGTCAAAGGCTCAGTGGCTGTGCTCATCAAGGATGAAGAAGGGAAAGAGATGATCCTCTCTTACCTTAACCAGGGCGATTTTATTGGTGAACTGGGTCTGTTCGAAGAAGGTCAGGAGCGCAGTGCATGGGTACGCGCCAAGACCGCTTGTGAAGTGGCCGAAATTTCCTACAAAAAATTCCGTCAGTTGATCCAGGTAAACCCGGATATTCTGATGCGCTTGTCCTCGCAGATGGCGCGCCGCCTGCAGGTCACTTCGGAAAAAGTCGGCAACCTCGCCTTCCTCGATGTGACAGGCCGTATTGCTCAGACGTTACTGAATCTGGCGAAACAACCCGACGCAATGACCCACCCGGACGGTATGCAAATTAAAATAACCCGTCAGGAAATTGGTCAGATCGTGGGCTGTTCTCGTGAAACCGTTGGCCGCATCCTGAAGATGCTCGAAGATCAGAACCTGATCTCCGCTCACGGTAAAACGATCGTCGTGTACGGAACACGTTAATCTCCGAACGGCGCATTGCCCCTGGCAGTGCGCCGTTTTTGTTTCCCCATGTGGCGCAGGCTGATTTACCACCCCGAAATCAACTATGCACTGCGACAAACGCTGGTGTTATGCCTGCCTGTGACCGTTGGCTTGATTGTGGGCCGACTGGATTTAGGGCTGCTTTTCTCATTAGTCCCCGCCTGTTGCAACATCGCTGGTCTCGACACGCTGCATAAGCGCTTCTTCAAGCGCGTGATTATTGGCGGCTCGCTTTTTGCTGGCAGCAGTCTCGCGGTGCAATTTTTGCTTTTTGAAAACATCCCCCTGCCGCTTATTTTGACCCTGTTGACGCTTATCCTCGGTGTCACTGCAGAAATCAGCGCGCTGCACGGCAGGTTGCTCCCCGCGTCACTGATTGCCGCCATTTTCACCCTGAGCCTTGCGGGCAATATGTCGGTATGGGAACCGCTGTTGATCTACAGCCTTGGCACGCTGTGGTATGGCGCATTTAACGCCTTCTGGTTCTGGCTCTGGCGAGAGCAGCCGCTGCGTGAGTCGTTGAGTTTGCTCTATCGTCAGTTGGCCGATTACTGCGAAGCAAAATACAGCATGCTGACCCAACACGCGGACCCGGAAAAAGCCCTGCCGCCGCTGCTGGCGCGTCAGCAAAAAGCAGTGGACATGATTAGCCAGTGCTACCAGCAACTGCATATGCTGGCGGCAAATCAGAATGGTGATTACAAAAGATTAAGGCGGGTCTTCCAGGTGGCGCTGGATTTACAGGAACACATTGCCGTTAGCCTGCATCAGCCCCAGGAAGTGCAGGAACTGGTGGAACGCAGCCACGCTGAAGAGGTGATCCGCTGGAACGCGCAAACCGTCGCTGCACGGTTGAGGGTAATCGCGGACGATATTCTCTATCACCGCTATCCCCAGCGTTTCAACATGGAAAAGCAGATCAGTGCGCTGGAGAAAATTGCCCTCCAGCATCCGGATAACCCGGTAGGCCAGTTCTGCGCCTGGCATTTCAGCCAGATTGCCCGTGTGCTGCGTACTCAGCGCCCACTCTATATTCGCGATTTAATGGCAGAAAAGCAGCGCCGTCTGCCGCTCATTCCGGCGTTGAAAAGCTACCTCTCCTTCAAATCCGCGGCCTTACGGAACGCCGCACGCATCAGCGTCATGCTGAGCGTAGCCAGCCTGATGGGCAGCGCGCTGCATTTGCCTAAACCCTACTGGATTATGATGACGGTCATGTTCGTCACTCAGAACGGCTACGGCGCAACGCGGGTGCGCATCCTGCACCGGGCGGCAGGCACTATGGCTGGGTTGATTATCGCCGGGGCCACGCTGCACTACCATGTGCCGGAGGGCTACACGCTCGCCACCATGCTTATCGTCACGCTGATAAGCTACCTGATCATTCGTAAAAGCTACGGCTGGGCGATGGTGGGCTTTACCCTGACGGCGGTGTACACGCTCCAGTTACTGACGCTGAATGGTGAGCAGTTTATCGTGGCCCGGCTTATCGATACCCTGATTGGTTGTTTGATTGCCTTTGGCGGCATCCTCTGGCTCTGGCCGCAGTGGCAAAGCGGGCTGCTGCGTCGTAACGCCCATGATGCTCTGGGTACTTACCAGGAGGCTATCCAGCTTATTCTCAGCAACGATCCGCAGGCTACGCCACTGGCCTGGCAGCGAATGCGCGTCAACCAGGCTCACAACGCTTTATTTAACTCGCTCAACCAGGCGATGCAGGAGCCCGGTTTCGATACGCGCTATCTGTCGGATATGAAATTGTGGGTTACCCACAGCCAGTTTATTGTCGAGCATATCAATGCCATGACAACGCTTGCGCGCGAGCACACCATGCTCACGCCGGATTTAGCGCAGCGGTACTTACAGTCGTGTGAGATTGCCCTGCAGCGCTGTCAGCAGCGGCTGGAGTATGACGGGCCGGGAGAGTCGGGGGATGTAAATATTCTGGAAGCGCCGGAGACGATGACCCACGGCCCGATGAGTACGCTGGAACAGCATCTGCAACGTATTCTGGGGCATCTGAGCACCATGCACACCATTTCGTCGGTAGCATGGCGTCAGCGCCCACATCACGGTATCTGGTTAAACCGTCGGTTACGACGTTAGCCGTTAACCACTTTTGCAACCGCTTTAGCAAAGCGGCTCATGCCTTCTTCGATATCGCTCTCTTCAACGATAAGCGCAGGCGCAAAACGCATCACATCAGGCCCGGCATTCAGCACCATCACCCCTGCATCAGCAGCAGCCAGCAGGAAATCACGTGCACGGCCTTTGAATTGCGGTGTCAGTTCAGCACCAATCAACAGGCCCATGCCGCGAATATCGCTGAAGATATTGTACTGCGCGTTGATGTTTTGCAGATGCTTCACAAACAGCTCGCGCTTCGCATTCACCCCGTTTAAGACTTCCGGCGTGTTAATGATATCGAACGCGGTACCGGCAACGGCACAGGCCAGCGGGTTACCACCGTAGGTGGAGCCGTGAGAGCCCGGATGGAACGCACTGGCAATCTCCTGCGTGGTCAGCATGGCGCTGACGGGGAAACCGCCGCCGAGTGCTTTGGCGCTGGTGAGGATATCCGGCGTCACGCCGTAATGCATATAGGCAAACAGCTCACCACAACGGCCCATGCCGCACTGCACTTCATCAAACACCAGCAGCGCATTGTGCTCGTCACAGAGATCGCGCAGCCCCTGCAGGAACTCCGGCGTCGCAGCCGTCACGCCGCCTTCCCCCTGGATCGGCTCAACAACAACCGCACAGGTATGATCGTCCATTACCGCTTTGACCGCATGCAAATCGTTAAACGGCACGTGGATAATATCGGCGGGTTTCGGGCCAAAACCGTCAGAATATTTCGGCTGACCGCCCACGGTGACCGTGAAGAGCGAACGACCATGGAAAGCATTATGGAAGGCGATAATTTTGGTTTTGTGCGGGCTATGGCGGGTGGAGGCATAAAAACGCGCCAGCTTGAACGCCGTTTCGTTGGCTTCAGTGCCGGAGTTCATGAATACGACGCGCTCAGCAAAAGTCGCATCAATCATCTTACGCGCCAGACGCAGCGCCGGTTCATTGGTGAATACGTTGCTGATATGCCACAGGGTTTCGCCCTGGGTTTTTAATGTTTCTACCAGTGCCGGATGACAGTGCCCCAGCGCCGTCACCGCAATGCCACCTGCAAAATCAACGTACTCTTTGCCCTGCTGATCCCAGACGCGGCTGCCCTTAGCTTTCACCGGAATAAATTCGGCCGGTGCGAAGATAGGTAAAATAACGTCATCGAAGGTTGCGCGCGTGATTGCGTCTTGCTGAGTTGCCATGTGACCCCACCCTTGTTAAATAAGAAGCAGAAGTGAAAATATAATCACGAAATATGCATAAAAAATCACTCAATGGCAACTAAAAATCGGTGCGATGCAGAAAGTTATTCAATAGCGCATGCCCCTGCTCACTGAGGATACTTTCCGGATGGAACTGCACCCCTTCCAGATCCCACTGGCGATGGCGAATGCCCATAATCTCCTGCGTTTCGCTTAGTGCCGTGACCTCAAAACAGTCCGGTAGCGACGGGGGGTCGATGAGCAAAGAGTGGTAACGCGTGACCGTAAGCGGGTTGTTCAACCCCTGAAAAACGCCCTTTCCCGTATGGGTAATCGGTGACGTTTTTCCGTGCATAACTTGTCTGGCGCGGACAATGAGCGCACCAAAGGCCTGAGCAATAGCCTGGTGCCCAAGGCAAACACCCAGGATCGGTATCACGCCAGCGTAATGGCGGATAACCTCAAGCGAAATGCCCGCGTCATCAGGCGTGCAGGGGCCGGGAGAAATGACAATCTTTTCGGGCGCGAGCGTCGCAATGTCCGCGAGGGTTATCTCATCGTTACGTCTGACCTCAACCTGCGCGCCCAACTCGCAAAAATATTGGTACAGGTTCCAGGTAAAAGAGTCGTAATTGTCGATAAGCAGGATCATGGCGGCCTCATAAATGTGTGCCGCCCTATTCTACTCAGTTTCGCTGGCTTCGCTTACCACTTTGCCAAAGATTGCCCTCAACGGAGCCAGGTCACCCATCGCCCCGGCCTGATTCGCCTCAGCCCATGCCTGCGGCTCGATTCCGCGCCAGTCGAGTTGGTAGCCAGCGTGCAATGCCAGTTGCTCGAAGAAAATGCGCTGCGTGATGCCGTTACCGATCCGAAAAGGATGCAGCACATTGATTTCGCAGTAATAGTGCGCCAGACGCTCTACAAATTCGTCTTCCCCAAGCCCCTGCAGCCAGTCTTCACCTTCCAGGCTGCGCATCAGGGCATTGCCCTCTTTCTCGATGTACTCGAAATGGCAGAAACGGGTATCACCCTGGTAGATGTCGACTTCGCGAAACTCGCCCGCCCAGGCAAAAATATCCTGATAGATATGACGATGAATCGCACACAGATGAGGCAGACCGCGTGCCTTTGGCCCAAGTTCAAGGGTGGCCGCACGCAAAGCCGTTAGCTCATACGCGGCCTGTTCGAGACGCTGCGCCTGGTGAATATCCAGCACATTACGCATGACGTTGATGCCAGGGTAGAGATAAGGATCGCGACCATTGCCGAATTTATCGCTCATAGTGCCTCCTCAGCTCTTCCAGGCGCACATTGGCCTCTTCAGCCGTTAGCGTGACCAGCGGACTATCGACATTCTCAAGACGACGGCTGGCCTGAAAATTGACGTTGCGCTGCTGCTCCCAGAGTCGGGATTTTTGTCGGTCGGTGAGTTTTTTCGTCATGACGCCTCCCTGATATCTCGCTCATTTGCCACAAGTATAAGCAGCATTTACGCGTTACGCAGGGAGGGTATGTCAGCACGAGTCAGTATGACCCGTGCCCAAAAGGCTTACGGCAGGACTTTCGCTGAGAGGATAACCACAGGTTTTGACGGCACATTCTGGTATGGGCCAACATCATGAGTGGGTACCTGAGAAATTTTATCGGCGATATCCATACCTTTCACAATTTTACCAAAGACGGCATAACCGAAATCACGCTGACCGTGGTCAAGGAATGCATTGTCGGCCACGTTGAGGAAGAACTGGCTGGTCGCACTGTCTTTGTCTGCCGTACGCGCCATGGAGATGGTGCCACGGGTGTTACGCAGGCCATTGTCGGCTTCGTTTTTGATTGGCGCGTTAGGCTGCTTCTGCTGCATTTGTTCGTTAAAACCGCCGCCCTGAACCATGAAGCCCGGGATTACGCGGTGAAAGGTGGTGTTGTTATAGAAGCCACTGTTCACATAATCGACAAAGTTTTTCACCGAAACGGGGGCTTTCTGCTTGTCCAGCTCCAGTTCAATGTTGCCGGCGGAGGTGGTGAGCAGAACATGAGGATCACCTTTTGCCGCGAGCGCGGAAGTGGAGATCACAGAGAGGGCACATACAGCCGCAAAAGCCGCCAGAGTCGATTTAACCATGAGGTTTCCTTAACGAAATGCAGGTAAGAAAGCGAGTGGCTTGATTCTAAAGAGCAGTCCGCCAGCAGGCCAGCCTTTTACTTAATTTTACGCAATTGAAACACATGTAAACTGAACTGACCACGCATCGCGTGGCCATTCTGCTACCGCCTTCACTTTGCAGGGCGACTAAACAGCACTTCTTCACCACCGCTGTCCGTTTGCACCCAACTTTGCGCCAGTTGCGTGGTGGCAATAATGCGCCCCTGACGAATCGACCAGCGTACCGGCGACTGGCAACGTACCGCATCAAAGCCGCTGGTTACCGGCAGAATAATCATATTGGCCGGGTTCCCCGTCGCAATCCCGTACTCCTTCAGGCCAAAAGTGCGCGCACTGTTGTGGGTAATGAGGTTCACACCCTCATCAATTTGCTGATAACCCATCAGTTGGCAGACGTGGAGCCCCATGTGAAGCACCTGTAACATATTGCCCGTCCCGAGCGGATACCAGGGATCAAACACATCATCATGCCCAAAACAGACGTTGATGCCGGCCTCAAGCAACTCTTTCACACGCGTCACGCCACGCCGCTTCGGATAGTCATCAAAGCGCCCCTGCAGGTGGATATTAACCAGTGGGTTGGCAACAAAGTTAATCCCGGAGAGTTTGAGAAGGCGGAACAAACGAGAGGTATATGCGCCGTTGTAGGAGTGCATCGCCGTGGTATGGCTGGCCGTAACCCGCTCGCCCATCTCCATTTTCAGCGCCAGCGCGGCGACAGTTTCCACAAAGCGCGACTGCTCATCGTCAATTTCATCACAATGGATATCCAGCGGCCGATCGTATTTTTTCGCCAATTCAAAAGCAATGTGGAGCGATTCAACACCGTACTCGCGGGTAAATTCAAAGTGAGGAATCGCCCCCACCACATCAGCCCCCAGCCGTAACGCCTCTTCCAGCAAGGCTGCTCCGTTGGGGTAAGACAAAATCCCCTCTTGTGGGAAAGCAACAATTTGCAGATCTATCCAGGGCGCGACCTCCTGTTTGACCTCCAGCATCGCTTTCAGCGCCGTCAGACTGGGGTCTGACACATCCACATGGGTGCGCACGTGCTGGATGCCGTTCGCCATTTGCCACTTCAGCGTCAGCCAGGCGCGCTTTTTGACATCCTCATGACTGAGCAGGGCTTTCCGTTCAGCCCAGCGCTCTATTCCTTCAAAGAGAGTGCCTGACTGGTTCCAGCTCGGCTCGCCTGCCGTCTGGGTGGTATCAAGGTGGATATGTGGCTCAATAAACGGCGGTAATGCGAGGCCGCCGCGCGCATTCAGCACCTCATAACTTTCATTCTGCACCGCACCCATTGGCGTAACGTCACCAAAGCGCCCCTTCTCAATGGCTATTTGCCATAGCCCTTCACGTCCCGGCAGATGGACGTTCTGAACCAGCCAAAGTGGTGTTGCCGACATACCTCTACCCCCTGGGGTTAACGCTGAAACGTTGTTTCAGGCAATTGCCATAAATCCGCTCTCTTTTTTGTACACAATTTCCGCAATCATGAAAAGCCTGACAGATCCGCAACTTAGAAAACTCATGAAAAATCAATTATCTACCCATTAAGTGGTAGGTGAAGATGTAATTGATGTACATCAATAACTACCCCTGCTGAATCGTTAAGGTAGGCAGTAATAGAAAAGAAATCGAGGCAAAAATGAGCAAACTCAAACTCGCTATCATCGGTAACGGCATGGTCGGCCACCGTTTCGTTGAGGATCTTCTCGACAAATCCGACGCCAGTCAGTTCGACATTACCGTTTTTTGTGAAGAACCCCGTAAAGCCTACGATCGCGTTCACCTGTCTTCCTATTTTTCGCACCATACTGCGGAAGAACTGTCGCTGGTACGTGAAGGGTTTTATGAAAAACATGGCGTCAACGTGTTGGTTGGCGAACGTGCTATCACCATCAACCGTCAGGAGAAGGTGATCCACTCCAGCGCTGGTCGTACCGTCTATTACGACAAACTGATCATGGCAACGGGTTCATACCCGTGGATCCCGCCGATCAAAGGCTCTGAAACCCAGGACTGCTTTGTTTACCGCACCATCGAAGATCTGAACGCCATTGAATCCTGCGCGCGTCGCAGCAAACGTGGCGCCGTGGTCGGCGGTGGTCTGCTCGGTCTGGAAGCGGCCGGTGCACTGAAAAACTTAGGCGTCGAAACCCACGTTATCGAATTTGCCCCGATGCTGATGGCAGAACAGCTTGATCAGATGGGTGGCGAACAGCTTAAGCGCAAGATTGAAAGCATGGGCGTGCGCGTGCACACCAGCAAAAACACCAAAGAGATCGTTCAGGAAGGCACTTCAGCGCGTAAAACCATGCGCTTTGCCGACGGCACCGATCTGGAAGTCGATTTTATCGTCTTCTCTACCGGTATTCGCCCACGCGACAAACTGGCGACCCAATGTGGTCTGGAAGTGGCTCAGCGTGGCGGCATCAAAATTAACGATACCTGCCAGACCTCTGACCCGGATATCTACGCGATTGGCGAGTGCGCCAGCTGGGATAACCACGTGTACGGTCTGGTCGCCCCTGGCTACAAAATGGCGCAGGTTGCTGTAGACCACATCCTCGGCAACGATAACGCCTTTGCCGGTGCGGACATGAGCGCCAAGCTGAAACTGCTGGGCGTGGACGTAGGCGGTATCGGCGATGCGCACGGTCGTACACCGGGTGCGCGCAGCTACGTCTACCTGGACGAAAGTAAAGAAGTCTATAAACGTCTTATCGTCAGCCCGGATAACAAAACGCTGCTTGGCGCGGTGCTGGTGGGCGACACCAGTGATTTCGGCAACCTGCTGCAACTGGTACTGAACGCCATTGAGCTACCGGAAAACCCGGACGCGCTGATTCTGCCGTCTCATGCAGGCAGCGGCAAACCGTCTATCGGCGTGGACAAACTGCCGGATAGCGCGCAAATCTGTTCCTGCTTCGACGTGACCAAAGGTATGCTGGTCGCCGCGATCAACAAAGGCTGCCACACCGTTGCAGCGCTGAAAGCAGAAACCAAAGCCGGTACCGGCTGCGGCGGTTGTATCCCACTTGTCACCCAGGTGCTGAATGCGGAACTGGCAAAACAGGGTATCGAAGTCACCAACAACCTGTGTGAACACTTCGCTTACTCCCGCCAGGAGCTGTATCACCTTATTCGCGTTGAAGGCATCAAGTCCTTCGACGAGCTGCTGGAAAAATACGGCAAAGGCTACGGTTGTGAAGTCTGTAAACCGACCGTCGGTTCGCTGCTGGCATCCTGCTGGAACGAATACGTTCTGAAACCGCAGAACACGCCACTGCAGGATACCAACGACAACTTCCTGGCGAATATCCAGAAAGACGGCACTTACTCTGTTATTCCACGTTCTGCCGGTGGCGAAATCACTCCGGAAGGGCTGATGGAAGTGGGCCGTATCGCCCGTGAATTTAACCTCTACACCAAAATCACCGGTTCTCAGCGTATCGGCCTGTTCGGCGCACAAAAAGATGACCTGCCGGAAATCTGGCGTCAGCTGGTGGAAGCGGGCTTCGAAACTGGTCATGCGTATGCCAAAGCACTGCGTATGGCGAAAACCTGCGTGGGCAGCACCTGGTGCCGCTACGGCGTGGGCGACAGCGTGGGCTTCGGCGTTGAGCTGGAAAACCGCTACAAAGGTATTCGTACTCCGCACAAAATGAAGTTCGGCGTCTCTGGCTGTACCCGTGAATGCGCCGAAGCGCAGGGTAAAGACGTCGGTATTATTGCCACCGAGAAAGGCTGGAACCTGTACGTGTGCGGTAACGGCGGGATGAAACCGCGTCATGCTGATCTGCTGGCGGCGGATATCGACCGCGAAACCCTTCTCCAGTACCTGGACCGCTTCATGATGTTCTATATCCGTACCGCGGATAAACTGACTCGTACCGCACCATGGCTGGATAACCTGGAAGGCGGCATCGACTACCTGAAGAGCGTCATCATCGACAACAAACTGGGCCTTAACGACCAGCTTGAAGCCGAAATGGCCCGTCTGCGCGACGCCGTTATCTGCGAATGGACGGAGACTGTGAACAACCCGCAGGCGCAGGTTCGCTTCAAACACTTTATCAACAGCGACAAACGCGACCCGGCGGTACAGGTTGTGCCAGAGCGCGAGCAACACCGTCCGGCCACACCGTATGAACGTATTCCGGTTATGTTAGTGGAGGAAACCGTATGAGCCAGTGGAACACTATCTGCAAAATCGATGATATCGTCCCGGCAACAGGCGTCTGCGCGCTGCTGAATGACAAGCAAGTCGCTATTTTCCGCCCGCGTCATGACGACCAGATTTATGCCATCAGCAATATCGACCCGTTCTTCCAGGCAAGCGTGCTCTCCCGTGGCCTGATTGGCGAACACAATGGCGACCTGTGGGTCGCCAGCCCGCTGAAAAAACAGCGTTTCCGTTTACGTGACGGGCTGTGCATGGAAGACGAAAGTCGTTCCGTGGCCCATTTTGACGCACGTGTAAAAGACGGTGTCGTGCAACTTAAAGCGTAATTTTCAGTGGGGGTGCAATGCCCCCACTTTTTAAACCTTTTTCTTTTTTAACTTTGGGTAATCAACACTATGTTTACAGACACTATTAATAAGTGTGCGGCTAACGCTGCGCGCATTGCACGACTCTCAGCGAATAACCCGCTCTCCTTCTGGATAAGCTCTGCTATGGCAGGTGCGTATGTGGGCTTAGGGATTATTTTGATATTTACCCTCGGTAATCTGCTCGACCCGTCCGTGCGTCCGCTGGTGATGGGTGCCACCTTCGGTATTGCGTTAACACTGGTCATCATCGCCGGTTCTGAACTGTTCACCGGCCACACCATGTTTCTGACGCTGGGCGTTAAAGCAGGCACCATCAGCCAGGGCCAGATGTGGGCCATCCTGCCACAAACCTGGTTAGGCAACCTGCTGGGTTCTGTTCTGGTGGCGCTGTTGTACAACTGGGGTGGCGGTAGCCTGTTACCGCTGGATACCAGCCTCGTCCACACTGCCGCGCTAGCAAAAACAGCTGCACCCGCAGGCGTACTGTTCTTCAAAGGGGCACTGTGTAACTGGTTAGTGTGCCTGGCAATCTGGATGGCAATCCGTACTGAAGGTGCGGCGAAGTTCCTCGCCATCTGGTGGTGTCTGCTGGCGTTTATCGCGTCTGGCTATGAGCACTCCGTTGCCAACATGACGCTGTTCGCCCTCTCCTGGTTCGGTCACCACAGCGAGGCTTATACGCTGTCTGGTATTGGTCATAACCTGTTGTGGGTCACCCTCGGCAATACTTTCTCCGGCGCCGTGTTTATGGGCCTGGGTTACTGGTATGCTACGCCAAAAGCCGAACGCCCGTCCGTTGAGAAGACAGCGAAGAGCCAACCAATTACAACCAACTAATAAAGACACAAATAATTCGTGTTGCAGGCAGGCGGCAAAGCAGCGAATCCCCAGGAGCTTACGGGTGTAAGTGACTGGGGCGAGCGAGGCAGCCAACGAACCTGCGGCGCGAAGAATGACGTGTATTTGAGGTGATGTCGTGGACCACTTACCCATTTTTTGTCAATTACGCGAACGCGACTGCCTGCTGGTAGGCGGTGGTGATGTCGCAGAACGTAAAGCCCGACTTTTGATGGACGCTGGTGCACGACTTACCGTGAACTCGCTCGCCTTCGTTCCCCAGTTCCATGTCTGGGCGAACGAAGGCATGCTGACGCTGGTAGAAGGTAATTTCGACGAAAGCCTGCTCGACCCTTGCTGGCTGGTGATTGCCGCAACGGATGACGAAGCGGTTAACCAGCACGTCAGTGACGCAGCGGAATCGCGCCGTATCTTCTGTAACGTAGTGGATGCGCCGAAACAGGCGAGTTTCATCATGCCTTCGATTATTGACCGCTCCCCACTGATGGTGGCGGTCTCTTCCGGCGGCACTTCCCCGGTGCTGGCACGCCTGCTACGTGAAAAGCTGGAATCGATTCTGCCGCAGCACCTTGGGCACGTTGCCAGCTATGCCGGTAAACTGCGCCGTCGGGTAAAAGACCACTTTGCCAGCGTCGCTGAACGCCGCCGTTTCTGGGAAAAGCTGTTCGTTAATGACCGCCTTGCGCAGTCGCTGGCCAATCAGGACAGCGCCGCTGTTGAAGGGATCACTGAACAACTGCTGGCTGAACCGCTGGATCATCGCGGTGAAGTGGTGCTGGTCGGCGCAGGTCCGGGCGATCCAGGATTACTGACGCTCAAAGGTTTGCAACAGATCCAACAGGCTGACGTGGTGGTATATGACCGCCTGGTCTCCGACGAGATCATGAATCTGGTGCGTCGTGATGCAGACCGCGTGTTCGTCGGCAAACGCGCCGGTTATCACTGCGTTCCACAAGAAGAGATTAACCAGATCCTGCTGCATGAAGCCCAGCAGGGCAAACGCGTGGTACGCCTGAAGGGCGGTGACCCGTTTATCTTCGGGCGCGGCGGTGAAGAGCTGGAAACCTTATGCCATGCAGGTATTCCGTTCTCAGTGGTGCCGGGTATTACCGCAGCATCCGGCTGCTCTGCCTACTCCGGCATTCCGCTGACTCACCGCGATTACGCGCAAAGCGTGCGACTGGTGACGGGACATTTGAAAACCGGTGGCGAGCTGGACTGGGCTAATCTGGCTGCCGAAAAACAGACGCTGGTCTTCTATATGGGCCTGAATCAGGCGGCAACCATCCAGCAAAAACTGATGGAACACGGCATGCAGGTTGATATGCCCGTGGCGCTGGTGGAAAACGGCACGTCAGTGAAACAGCGTGTCGTCAGCGGTGTGCTAACGCAGCTTGGTGAACTGGCGCAGCAGGTGGAAAGTCCGGCGCTAATTATTGTGGGCCGCGTGGTGGGCCTGCGCGATAAGTTGAAGTGGTTCTAGCAAAAATCATGGCTATAACAGCCTGATGCCCTCACCCACGGGTGAGGGCGTACAGACTAAAAATGGCAACCGAGGTTGCCATTTTGCTTTTACCTACGGCTTCGCGACAAAGCCAATGGCTTCATACACGGCCTTCAGCGTCTGAGAAGCATGCGCGCTGGCTTTCTCTGCACCCTCTTTCATGATCTTCTGCAGGAAGGCTTCATCGTTGCGGTAACGGTGGTAGCGCTCCTGAAGCTCAGTCAGCATGCCAGAGACGGCCTCCGCGACTTCCCCTTTCAGATGACCATACATTTTGCCTTCAAAGTGCTGTTCCAGCTCAGGAATGCTCTGACCAGTGACCCCGGAGAGAATATCCAGCAGATTAGAAACGCCCGCCTTCTCTTTGACGTCGTAACGTATAACAGGCGGCTCATCACCGTCGGTCATGGCACGTTTGATCTTCTTAACGACTGATTTCGGGTCTTCCAGCAGGCCGATAACGTTATTACGGTTATCGTCAGACTTGGACATCTTCTTGGTCGGTTCCAGCAGAGACATCACACGTGCACCGGATTTCGGGATGAACGGCTCAGGCACTTTAAAGATATCGCCGTAGATCGCGTTGAAGCGCTGGGCGATATCACGGCTCAGCTCAAGATGCTGTTTCTGGTCTTCGCCGACCGGCACCAGATTGGTCTGATACAGCAGGATGTCCGCTGCCATCAGCACCGGGTAGTCAAACAGCCCGGCATTGATGTTTTCAGAGTAGCGTGCAGATTTGTCTTTGAACTGCGTCATACGGCTCAGTTCGCCGAAGTAGGTATAGCAGTTCAGCGCCCAACCCAACTGCGCATGTTCCGGCGCATGAGACTGGACGAAGATGGTGCTTTTCTCAGGATCGATTCCGCATGCCAGATAGAGCGCCAGTGTGTCCAGAGTCGCTTTACGCAGCTTCTCAGGATCCTGACGCGCTGTGATGGCATGCAGGTCAACGATGCAGTAGATGCAGTGATAGTCATCCTGCATGTTTACCCACTGACGCAACGCACCCATGTAGTTACCAATGGTCAATTCACCTGAAGGCTGTGCGCCACTAAATACGATGGGTTTAGTCATGTTTCACGTCCTGATTTTCACTGTGCGAAAGCCCGAGTGCGGGCAGTAATTCGTTGAAGCGGTCGTACACATAGTCCGGCTCGCTTAAGGTAATGGCTTCGCCGTAATTGTAACCATAGGTCAGGCCTACGGAGCAACAGCCTGCCGCTTGAGCTGCGAGGATATCGTTACGGGAATCACCCACAAACAAGAGCTCATTCGGTGCCAGGCCCAGCTTCTCCGCAACCAGCAGCAGCGGCTCCGGGTGCGGCTTCTTGTTCTTCACGTCGTCACCACCGATGACCACACTGAAATATCCGGCAATGCCGAGTGCTTCAAGCAGAGGCGCAACAAACGGCGTTGGCTTGTTGGTTACCAGCGCCAGCGGCAGGCCTTTGGCATGAAGAGCTTCCAGCGTCTGGGCAACATCCGGGAACAGGAAACTCCCCTCTTCAACCGACTCCGCATAGTAGCGATCGAACAGCTTACGCAGCATGAACGCCTGCTCTTCCTGCGGGATATCCGCGGCACTGACGGCAGGTTTGCCTGAAGAGCTACGCTGTGCATTACGCTCCTGCAAAGACCAGGTCAGTGCACGCGACATCAGCACATCCGCACCGTTACCAATCCAGGTGATCACGCGCTCTTCACCGGCCTGAGGGAGTTCCAGCGCATAGAGCGCGTTGTCTACTGCCGTGGTCAAACCCGGCGCGCTGTCGACCAGTGTCCCGTCGAGGTCAAATGCGACCCCGCGAATTGCCTGCAATTTATCCATGACTTACCTTTGCCAGTTCACTGCGCATTTCATCAATAACTTTTTTGTAGTCCGGCTGATCGAAGATCGCAGAACCTGCAACAAACATATCCGCGCCAGCAGCAGCGATATCACGAATGTTGCTGGCTTTTACCCCCCCGTCGACTTCAAGACGAATATCAAAGCCTGACTCGTCAATGCGACGGCGCACTTCACGCAGTTTGTCCAGGGTATGAGGAATGAAAGACTGACCACCGAAGCCCGGGTTAACCGACATCAGCAAAATGACATCCAGCTTATCCATCGCGTAGTCGAGATAGCTCAGCGGCGTCGCCGGGTTAAAGACCAGCCCGGCTTTACAGCCCTGCTCTTTAATCAGTTGCAGCGTGCGGTCAACGTGCTCGGAGGCTTCCGGGTGGAAGGTAATGATGCTTGCGCCTGCGGCAGCAAAATCCGGGACCAGACGGTCAACCGGTTTCACCATCAGGTGCACGTCAATCGGTGCGGTGATGCCATAGTTACGCAGTGCTTTGAGCACCATCGGCCCCATGGTCAGATTCGGCACGTAATGGTTGTCCATCACGTCAAAATGCACCACGTCGCCACCTGCGGCCAGCGCATTTGCTGTATCTTCACCCAGACGGGCGAAGTCAGCTGAGAGAATCGAAGGGGCAATCAAAAACTGTGTCATCCGCATCTCCTTGAGAAGAAAATAAAGTCATTTTACAGGCTAAGGTGAACGCGTAACGACGGCGAAAACAGGAGCTACACGGTCGTCGGACGATACAGCGCCAACAGTTCATCCACCTTTTTGCGTGTCCCGCCGTTGCTGCTAATGCTGCGTCGCACTTTCACCACATGCAGTTTTGCCTGACTGTACCATTCACGGGTAAGCGCCGTGTCATGGTTGGAAATCAATACCGGGATTCTGTTGCTTACCAGATTCTCCGCAATAGAGGCGAGGTGTGCCTGCTGCTCGAGAGTAAAACTATTGGTATGGTAAGCCGTGAAGTTCGCCGTTGCAGAAAGCGGGGCATACGGTGGATCGCAGTACACAACTGACCTGGCATCCGCACGCGCCATACTGTCCGCGTAGGATTCGCAGTAAAAGAAGGCATTCTGCGCCTTTTCGGCGAAATGATACAACTCCGCTTCCGGGAAGTAGGGCTTTTTATAACGGCCAAACGGTACGTTAAATTCTCCGCGCAAATTGTAGCGGCAGAGTCCGTTATAACCATGGCGATTGAGATACAAAAAGAGCGCAGCACGACGCAATGGATCCCGGCTCTGGTTAAACTCACTACGCAGTTGGTAGTAAACGTCAGACTGGTTAGTTTCCGGGGTAAACAGCGCCCGTGCAGCTTCAACATAACCGTCAACATTGTCTTTGACGATGTTGTAAAGGCTTATCAGGTCACTGTTGATATCCGCAAGAATATAACGGGAATATGAAGTATTGAGGAAAACAGAACCCGCACCGACGAAGGGTTCGATAAGACAATCACCCGAAGGCAAATGTCGTTCAATATCGGTAAGCAGGGGGTATTTCCCCCCTGCCCATTTTAGAAAAGCGCGATTTTTTTTCATGCTGGATGATTGATTACACTCTCTCCGGCTGTGGAGACAGCTCCGACAGCATCCTGCGCTTTAAACATTACTTGAGATCGGCCTGAACCTGGTGCAGCGGCTTCGCCCACGGGTTTTTCGCCTGTACATCAGATGGCAAGGTTGCAACTGCGCGCTTGGCATCTTCTTTCGAAGCGTACACACCGCTCACCAGCACATACCAGGGCTGACCATTACGGGTCGTCTGATAAACCACGAAGTTTTTCAGATTTTCCTTTTTCGCCCAGGCATTCAGGTTGCTGGAGTTAGATGAGCTGCTCAGCTGTAGCGTGTAGTGGCTACCCGGTGCAGATTTCAGCGAACCCACGTTACCCGTAGCCCCTCCGCTAGCAGCCGGCGCCGCAGCGGTCGCAACAGGAGCAGACGCAGGAGCAGCGGTTGCCGCTGGCGTTTTCGGTGCGGTAGCTGTCGCAGCAGGTGATTTGACCGGTGCTGCCGCTACGGTTTCAGTATGCTTAGGCTGCTGAGCAGCAGGAGGCGTAACTGATTTCGGTTCAGCTTTGGCTACAGGTTGCTTAACCTGCGGCTTCGGCTCGATCACCATCTGTTTACGTTCTGGACGTGAAGCAGCAACGTTGTTTTCCACCGCTGCGCTATGTGCAGTATTGGCATTACCGCCACGTACCGGAGCAACGGTTGCAGGTTCGGTCGGCAACGTACTGTTGGCGACAACGTTATTAATTTGAGTCTGACCCTGTGGCGTAGACAGTGCACTGTTCAGATCACCCTGCACTTCCAGACGTTGCTGGCCTTCCGGCGCAGCAGGGGCCTGACTTTGAGAAGGTGTCGAAGAAATTGGCGGCAGAGAGATATCGCGGGATGCATTCGCATTCGCAGCAGTATCTTGGGTAGCGGAGTTGCCTGGAGCAGGCTGTGCGCCATTCGCTTGATCGGCTGCAGTGCCACTGTTGCCAGAAAGGTCGATATTCTTTTCAGTCGATGCAGCTTGATTCGCCGCAGGGGTGGACGGCGCTTTGAGGGCTGAGCCAATTCCCACGATGAGTAACAGGAGCACAAGAATGCCCACACCCATCATGACGTACTGGCGGGAAGCCGGCTTAGTTGCAGCCGCTTTCTTACGCTTGCGTGGACGGCGTTCAGCACGTTCCTCGTCAAGTGACTCCTCTTCCGCTTCGTATTCTTCTTCGTACTCGTCACGCTCATCCCGCACCTTGCGGGAACGCGAAGGACGGTGATCGTCAGCTTCCAGATCAACGTCATCAAAGTTGATCTGCGGCTCATCGACGCGCTCTGAAGATTGACGAGAACGACCAGTACGACGATCGCTTGGATCGGGTTTCAGATCGTCTTCTGGTTTGAATTCATCCATTTAACACCCCACTCAAAGGCTTATGCCAACCACCTGTGCATAAAACCCGAATTTAAACACCGCGCGTACGCGGCAAACCTTTCTAATTGTTACGCCTGCTGGCAATCAGCAATAGCGCCAAGAACAACTTCTTGTGACACTCCGCCACGTACTTCACTCTTCCCTATCGCCAGCGGGAGCACTAAACGTAACTCGCCAGCCAACACTTTTTTGTCACGCAGCATATGTGGAATGTACGCCTGAGCAGACATTTCCTGCGGTCCGCTTACAGGTAACCCGGCGCGTTTGAGCAGGGCAATAATGCGCTGCGTGTCTTCTTGACTAAATTGACCCAAACGTTCAGAGGCTCGGGCAGCCATCACCATACCCGCGGCGACGGCTTCGCCATGCAGCCAGTTGCCGTAACCCATTTCGGCTTCTATTGCATGACCAAAGGTATGTCCCAGATTGAGTAAAGCACGTAAGCCTGTTTCGCGCTCGTCAGCAGCCACAACTTCGGCTTTCAGCTCACAACAACGACGAATACAATAGGCCATCGCCTTGCCGTCCAGACGCAATAATGCATCCAGGTTTTCTTCCAGCCAGTCGAAAAATGCGCCATCAAGAATGATGCCGTATTTAATGACTTCAGCCAGACCGGACGACAGCTCGCGTGCTGGCAATGTAGAAAGGCAATCAAGATCAACCACGACTGAGGCCGGTTGATAGAACGCACCAATCATGTTTTTGCCAAGAGGGTGGTTTACCGCTGTTTTCCCGCCGACTGAGGAGTCGACCTGAGAAAGCAAAGTGGTAGGAACCTGAATAAAACGAACGCCGCGCTGATAGCTGGCTGCAGCGAAGCCGGTGAGATCACCGACCACTCCGCCACCCAGTGCAACAAGCGTTGTGTCACGACCGTGGGGTTTTTGCAAAAGTGCGGTAAAAACAGTGTCCAGCACCGTCAGGCTCTTATACTGCTCGCCATCCGGTAAGACCACGCTGTCAACCTTCACACCCGCCGTTTCCAACACCTGACGGACTTTGTCGAGATAGAGTGGAGCCAGTGTTTCGTTGGTGACCAGCATAACCTGATCACCAGACTTCAGGGGTAAGAAGGAAGCTGGGTCGTTGAACAAACCAGCCGCGATGGTGATAGGGTAACTACGTTCCCCAAGAGTGACTGTAATCCTCTCCATGACGCGACATCCACCTTAAATGCTTAAACCCGCAGGCCTGTGAGTTGAGCCAGAATCAGTTGCTTTCCAGCATATTAATTATCTGGTTTGCGACAACTTTTGCGCTCTGATCGTCAGTACGAATGGTAACGTCGGCAATCTCTTCATAGAGTGGATTGCGTTCATCAGCCAGCGCCACCAGCACTTCACGCGGCGGCGTTTCCACCTGCAGAAGTGGACGTTTTTTGTCACGTTGTGTACGAGCTAATTGTTTTTCGATGGTGGTTTCCAGATAAACCACGACACCTCGGGCGGAGAGACGATTACGGGTTTCGCGAGATTTCACAGAGCCGCCGCCGGTAGCCAGTACAATTCCCTGCTTTTCCGTCAGCTCATTGATGATCTTTTCTTCGCGATCGCGGAAACCTTCTTCACCTTCTACATCGAAGACCCAGCCCACATCAGCTCCGGTTCGTTTCTCAATCTCTTGATCAGAATCGTAAAATTCCATATTGAGTTGTTGAGCTAACTGACGCCCAATAGTGCTTTTGCCGGCACCCATAGGCCCAACCAGAAAGATATTGCGTTTCTCTGCCATTTTTTCGGTACTACTAAGACTATTCGTTGATGATAAACCTGCTTCGTTGACACCTTGCGGAGCAGGACATGAACTGAAACCTCATATACGTAAGTTCGAGAGTCAGACCAAAAATTATCTCAGTACTATGACCGTTTTGGCAACTGAATAAATCACTAACTACCCGTAGACACCATTTAGGGTAGCTGGCATTCGCTGACTCTCAAATCGGTACTCCTTGTAAGCTAAATCATCTCTCACGTCAAACACCTGTATCGAGTTCAGCAGAAAAAGCGGCATGTAATATGTATCAATCAACGAACAGGGACCAGGCGTGGTGTAATAAAGACCACCAGTTCCCGGCGTTCATTATCTTTACCATCATGACGAAATAACCTTCCGACCCAGGGAATACTCCCCAGAACGGGCACACTGTCGGTTCCGGTTTTGTTTTTTTGCGAAAAAATGCCACCCAGCGCCAGCGTCTCTCCGCTTTTAATTTCCACTTGTGTTTCGATTTCCTGCTTATCGATAGCCAGCACTTCGCCGTCGGCCTGTTGAAGGACTTGCCCGGGCACATTCTGGGTAATGCGCAGCTTCAGGCGTACACGTCCTTCCGGGAGAACAGTGGGAGTCACCTCCATACCCAGTACCGCCTCTTTGAATTCCACCGAGGTTGCACCACTCTCCCCGCTAGAAACCTGATACGGAATTTCACTCCCCTGCTTGATGCTGGCCGGTTGCATATGGGAAGTCAGCAGACGCGGGCTGGCAATGATCTCCAGTTGCTGTTTTTGCTCAAGCGCAGACAGTTCAAGATCCAGCAAGCGACCGTTAATCGTACCAATGTTAAACCCCACCCGCGTACTGGCGCTTTCCACGGATACATCGGCTGAAAGTGTCGACACTTGCCCCCGTTTAGCGGGTTTCGTGGCATCGCCTAATCCCCATTTTACCCCTAGTTCGCGCAGGCTTTTTTCATTAATGGTGACAATATTCGCCGCCAGCTCTATCTGCTCAACAGGAAGATCCATTTGCACCACCCATTTTTCCAATGCGATGAGTGCAGCTCTATTGTCACGTATCAGCAAGCGATTCAGGCGTTTATCAACGGTGATACTCCCCTTAGGCCCGAGCAGTTTTGCTCCCGTTTTAGCCAGTTCATCAGCATCGGCGTAGCGCAATGTCAGGCTACGATCCTCAAGAGGCAAGTTTTGTTTTTGTTTTTCCAGAGCCGCTTCGCGTGCATCCCGCTGCTGCTGTTGCCAGGTTGCGGAGTGCACATGCAAAATATTCCCTTCTGCCCGCATCGTCAGACCGGTGCTGGAGAGCACCGTTTGCAGGGTCTGTTGCCAGGGAACATCTACCAGGTGAAGCGACAAGGTGCCACTCACATCAGGCGAAATCACCAGGTTATGTTTTTCCAGTTCCGCGAGTGACTGCAGAACTTGCACGACCGGCACATCATCTACGGTCAACGTCACCAGCGGGGATGGTTTCTCCTTTGCGTTCACGTTCGCTATTGCGAGGCAAAGACAGATTAGGACCACTTTGCTTTTTATCATCCTGAGTTCCTTCTCGTTTCCAGTGCCAGTCTCCCGGCGAGCATCCCTCACCGTTTTCAAGGGTCACTTCTTCCTTATTAAGACGAATCACTCGCCAGCCACCGGACAGCATTTTGCCTTCACTTACACGCCACCATATTCCAACGGGATCACGCACGATCCCCACAATTCGATCGTTCACAGCAACCATACCGTGGTAACGCCAGAGCGACATGCGCGTAAGCTCACAGCGATCGGGAACAGGCTGAAAGGGATCGCGCATCCCGACAATAAGGGGCAGCAGCAAAAAGCAAAATGCGAGTGCACGTTTAGCGGCCATGATCCCGCTCCAGCTGTAAAGTAAAGTGCAACCCGCTCTCTTTTTGCTCCAGAGAAAATGCCGCTGCGCGCATGTTGCGTTCAGCAAGATGAATAAATGTTTGCGGTACCTCTGCCCACTGCGCCGCCAGTGCCATTTCGCCGCCAGAAGCAGTAGGTTGCCAACGAATCAACTGTCGACCTGAGGACTGAAATAAGAGCGGAGAAAATGCCTCACCTTCACCACTATTTATCTGTTCCGCTTCGATTGGGGGCTTGAGATTCATCAACTCTTGCCAGCGTGTCAGGCATTCCTGCCGTCGCTCGGCCCACTTTGCTTCAATCGTTAACTGTTCCGTTTTACCCGGAAGAACCAGAGCCCACCAGCAGAACCCCAGAATCAGCGCGACGGCAATGATACCCGTCAGGCCACGAACACGAGGGGAAAGGGCATACCAGAATTCAAGACCGTGTATCATCCCCGCCCTCCCTCTCAAGCTCGTAACGAAACTGCCAGCGCCCCTGAGCATCACGCTCGGTCGAACCTGTTTGCTTCAGCCGAAAACCATGAGTCGCTTTTAGCGCCAGCTCAAGCTCGCTTAATGCCGCAAAAGTGTGGGTGAGGCCAGTAAGCTCAAGACGCCCCTGCCGGAAGTGGAGACCTGTCAGCCAGGCATCGTCTGGCATCTGTTCAGCAAGTGAATGTAGCCGCGCCTGCCATTCACGCGTAATCTGTTGCCGCTGGGCCCTGGCCTGCTGCTGAATCCACTGCTCACGCAATGCTCTGAAGCCTGGCTCGCGTGATGAAATACTCGCAAGCACTTCGGCTTCCGATTGCAGCCAAAGCGAGGCCATCTGTCTGTCAAAACGGGCAACGGCCTGCAATCCTAAGGTCATACCGGTGATCACCACGCCAGCAAGCACAATCCCGCTGAACCAAAAATGGCGACAACGCTGACGTCGCCGCTCCCGCCAGGGTAAAAGATTAACCGCCCGCCCACTCACAAGTGATGTCCCAACGCGAGCCCAATCGCCACTGCAAAACGCGCACCTTGCGCAGGTAAGGGAGGGTGGCGCTGCGCTACGGCTTGCCAGGGGTCAAATCCCTGCTCCTCATCGGAACAAAGCACCATTTCACGCTCAGAAACACCTAACCGGGAAGCCAGTAACAGAGGTGAACTCACCTCCTTGCAGGACTGTCGCCCCCACGCAGCCCGCGTTGCCCAGAGCCACTGCGACTCATCCTGCCAGATGAGGCATTGACCAGGAGGATTCAGGAAAGGGATAAACTGTTGTAATGCGCTGGCATCCGGCGTCACTGCCGAAACATTCAGTTGTAAGGACTTTGCCAGCGTCAGTAGTTCGGCTACTTCTTTATGTTGTGCTGCGGTGACGCTGTAGGTGGGTGAAAGCGTATCTTCGATATAATCAAAGTGCAGGTCGGTCGCCGTCATTTCCAGTTCGCGAGCCAAAGAGTGAGAAAGCCAATGGGCGAGTTCGTTTTCCCGCAGTTTCATCGCCGGTTGGGGCACCCGCTTTTGCAACGTTCGTGCGGCAGGAAACGCCAGTCGAATACAGTGACGCTGCGGTAACGTCTTACGCCAGGGCGCTAAAGTCGTAAGCAGGTGTTGCGGCACGCGCAACTGCCCGTTTTCCATTGTTCCAGTGGGGAGTTCCATCTGCCACCAACGGCGTAATGACCAGCCCGCTCGACCCGACGTCAATGCGACGCCAACCACGCTATCTTGCTGAATATGCAGTCCAATCTGCCAGTGCCCAAATGCCATAAATCACGATCTCCTTATCGCCGGGAAAGATGACGGCTCTATCAATGCATCAGGCTTGCATTTATACTACCGCGCGGTTGTTTATAAACTGCCCAAATGAAACTAAATGGGAATCCTCCGGTGAAGTTCGTAAAGTATTTATTCATCCTTGCAGTCTTTTGCATTCTGCTGGGAGCAGGTTCGATTTATGGTTTGTACAAATACATTGAACCGCAGCTACCTGATGTCGCCACGCTCAAAGACGTGCGACTGCAAATCCCGATGCAGATCTACAGCGCCGATGGCGAATTGATTGCGCAATACGGGGAAAAACGACGCATCCCGCTGACCTTAAGTCAAATTCCACCTGAAATGGTGAAAGCCTTCATTGCGACGGAAGACAGCCGTTTTTATGAGCATCATGGCGTCGATCCAGTAGGGATTTTCCGCGCCGCAAGCGTTGCCTTGTTCTCAGGCCATGCTTCACAGGGGGCAAGTACTATTACGCAGCAACTGGCGCGTAACTTCTTCCTGAGTCCGGAACGCACCTTGATGCGTAAAATAAAGGAAGTGTTCCTCGCAATACGTATTGAGCAGTTGCTGACAAAAGACGAAATCCTCGAGCTTTATCTCAACAAGATCTACCTCGGCTACCGTGCCTATGGCGTGGGTGCAGCGGCGCAAGTCTATTTCGGTAAATCGGCGGACCAGTTGACGCTAAGTGAAATGGCCGTCATTGCCGGCCTGCCAAAAGCACCGTCAACCTTTAACCCGCTCTACTCAATGGATCGTGCAACAGCACGCCGCAACGTGGTGCTGTCGCGTATGTTGAGCGAAGGGTATATCACCCAGACTCAGTACGATCAGGCCCGGGCCGATACCATTGACGCTGATTACCATGCGCCAGAAATCGCCTTCTCTGCGCCATATCTCTCTGAAATGGTGCGTCAGGAAATGATGACGCGCTACGGTGAGAAAGCCTATGAAGATGGCTACCGCGTCTACACCACCGTGACGCGCAAAGTGCAGCAGTCTGCTCAGGATGCCGTGCGTAATAACGTCATGGATTACGATATGCGCCACGGCTACCGTGGCCCATCAAACGTATTGTGGAGACCGGGCGAAGCCGCATGGGATACGAAAAAAATCACCGATTCCCTGAAAGCGTTACCGTCCTATGGCCCGCTGGAACCGGCGGTTGTGACCGCCGCAAACCAGCAGGAAGCAATGGCAATGCTGGCGGACGGTACTTCCGTGTCACTGCATATGGACGGTGTACGTTGGGCACGCCCTTATCGTTCTGATACGCAGCAAGGGGCAACCCCGCGTAAAGTGACCGATGTCGTACAGACCGGACAGCAAATTTGGGTTCGCCCGGTGAATGAAACCTGGTGGCTGGCGCAGGTGCCGGATGTTAACTCCGCGCTGGTGTCGATCAATCCTCGCGATGGCGCGGTACTAGCCCTTGTCGGCGGTTTTGATTTTAACCAGAGCAAATTTAACCGTGCTACCCAGGCGCTGCGTCAGGTGGGCTCCAACATCAAGCCATTCCTCTACACCGCAGCGATGGATAAAGGCCTGACGCTTGCGAGCATTCTCAATGACGTGCCGATTTCTCGTTGGGATGCGGGTGCAGGCTCTGACTGGCAACCGAAAAACTCCCCGGATGAGTACGCTGGACCAATTCGTCTGCGCCAGGGTCTCGGGCAGTCCAAAAACGTGGTGATGGTGCGTGCGATGCGTGCGATGGGTGTCGATTATGCCGCTGAGTATTTGCAGCGTTTCGGCTTCCCGGCGCAGAACATCGTCCACACTGAATCACTGGCATTGGGTTCCGCTTCCTTTACCCCGATGCAGGTCGCACGTGGTTACGCCGTTATGGCTAACGGCGGTTTCCTGGTTGACCCGTATTTCATTACCAAAATCGAGAACGATCAGGGCGGCGTACTGTTTGAAGCCAAACCTAAAATTGCCTGCGCTGACTGCGATATCCCGGTGATTTATGGCGATACGCCGAAATCTAATGTGCTCGAAAATAAAGACATGGAAAACGTGGCGACCTCTCAGGAGCAGCCAAATGCCGCCGTGCCGATGCCGCAACTCGAGCAGGCGAACCAGGACCTTGTCGTGAAAAGTGGTGGGCAAGAATACGCACCGCATGTCATCAGCACGCCGTTGTCGTTCTTAATCAAAAGCGCGCTCAACAGTAACGTGTTTGGCGAACCAGGCTGGCAAGGTACGGGCTGGCGTGCGGGTCGCGACCTGAAGCGTAATGATATTGGCGGTAAAACCGGTACCACCAACAGTTCAAAAGATGCCTGGTTCTCCGGATATGGCCCGGGCGTTGTCACCTCGGTCTGGATTGGCTTTGACGATCATCGTCGCGATCTCGGCCGTACGACGGCATCAGGGGCGATCAAAGATCAGATCTCCGGATATGAAGGTGGAGCAAAAAGCGCACAACCGGCGTGGGACGCTTATATGCAATCCGTCCTCAAGGGGGTGCCAGAAGAACCGCTCACCCCACCACCGGGTGTCGTGACAGTCAATATCGATCGCGGGACGGGGCAGTTAGCCAGTGGCGGAAGCAGTCGACAGGAGTACTTCATCGAAGGGACACAGCCGACGCAGCAGGCGGTGCATGAAGTGGGCACCGAGATCATCGATAACGGTGAAACGCACGAACTGTTCTGACGAAAACAAAAAAGGCGCGAAAGCGCCTTTTTTTACAACCTGCCCTGACCTTTTAGCCACTCTCTGAGTAAGAATAGCGCACTGACGTTGCGGGCTTCGTTAAAGTCTGGATCTTCAAGCAGATCCATCAAATGAGCCAAAGGCCATCGCACTTGCGGCAACGGTTCTGGCTCATCACCAGGAAGCGATTCAGGATAGAGATCCTCTGCCAGCAGGATATTCATTTTGCTGGAAAAATAAGACGGCGCCATGCTGAGCTTTTTAAGGAATGTCAGTTCCCGGGCACCAAAACCCACTTCTTCTTTTAATTCCCGGTTCGCCGCCTCATACATGTTTTCTCCCGGATCAATTAATCCCTTCGAAAACCCTAATTCATAGGATTCAGTACCGACGGCATATTCGCGAATAAGGATAATGTGATCGTCTACAATAGGGACAATCATTACCGCCTCACGGGAAGAAGGCCGCATACGCTCGTAAACGCGACGTACACCATTACTGAATTCCAGATCCACGCTTTCAACGTTAAACAATCGTGAAGAGGCAACGGTTTCAACGTTAAGAATGATGGGTTTTTGCAATGATTCGCTCATTATTATCGGTCTTTCCAGAGAATACTGACATTATTGTGCGACACACTGGCGCATTTGGGCAATGTCATTTGCCTGGCATTTACATTTTCGTAACCTCATTTTAGATATTTTCCAAATAAACCTAAAAGTCAAGAGGTTGAAATAAAACTAAGAATTTGCTGATATTCCCTCTATAAGGGCTTTGCTACCCTTGGAAAGGCTGTGAGGCATGTAAAGATTAAAAACACGATTTTGCCTGCAAACTTTTTGATTACGCTGATAATATTGATGGGAAAAGGTGCAACTGACTACACCTGCTACTAAAAGTAAGATGGGGAAAGCATGAGCACCATTTTAATTTTTTTCGCTGCTATGCTGGCCTGCGCACTCACCGCCGGGTGGGTATATCGAATGAGATCGCAGAGGCGATATCGTTTACCACACCTCCAGACTTTTGCAGGTGCGACAACCCGCAAACTAAAACCAGAAGAGCGCAGCGCCGTTGAAAGCTATCTGGAAGCACTTTCCCGTACCCGTCAGGTACCCGGCCCAACGGGCGCGACCACTGCACCGGTCTCGCTTACACTCAATGCCCAAAGTAATACCGTAATTCATCTTACCCAGGCGATCACGCGCTATGGCATCACTACCGATGCCCCGAATAAATGGCGTTATTACCTGGACTCTGTTGAAGTCCATTTGCCCCCCTTCTGGGAGCAGCATATTACCGATGAGAATAACGTTGAACTGATTCGCACAGACACCCTGCCGCTGGTGATTTCACTCAACGGTCATACCCTGAGCGAATCGCGCTACGACGAACAAGGGCTGATGCCAGAAAATGTTTCAGCCTCGCACTCGGCGATTCGCGGCGAAGAGACGGAGCAAATTGAGCTGCTCAACATTCGCCATGAAACCCCCGAAGAGTATGCGTTAAGTCGCCCGGATGGGATGCGTGAAGCTCTGCTCATTGCGACTTCATTCTTGCTGTTTTTCTTCTGTCTGGTGGCACCAGAGGTCTTTGTACCCTGGCTTGCGGGCGGGGGGATCATGCTGCTTGCCGCCGGATTATGGGGATTATTTGCCCCCCCGGCCAAAACGGCATTACGGGAAATCCACTGCCTGCGCGGTACGCCAAAACGTTGGGGTCTGTTTGGTGAAAACGATCAAGAGCAAATCAATAACATCTCATTAGGCATTATTGATTTGATCTACCCTCGCCACTGGCAACCCTACATCGCGCAAGATCTCGGACAGCAGAGTGACATTGATATCTATCTGGATCGCCATGTGGTGCGCCAGGGGCGTTTCTTATCCCTTCATGATGAAGTTAGTCACTTCCCGTTACAGCATTGGGTCAGAAGCGCCGTTATTTCACTGGGGGCATTGGCAGTATTAATCATGTTGCTGATTTGGGTACCGCTGGATATGCCTATCAAGTTTACGCTGTCATGGATTAAGGGTGCGCAAACCATCGAGGCCACAAAAGTCAGTGATCTTGACGCCACCGGGTTACGTGTTGGCGATTCGTTACGCGTTCACAGCACCGGCATGTGCAGCATTCACTCATCAAGCAACTGGACGGCCCGTCAAAGTTCACCGTTTACCCCTTTCGATTGTTCCCAGATTATCTGGAATAATGCACCTCCGCTGCCATTGCCAGAATCGGAAACCGTCACCAAAGCCACTGCGCTGGCCGCAGAGGTTAACCGCCAGTTGCATCCCAAAGCAGAAGATGACTCCCGCGTCAGCCCTGCCCTGCGTTCTGCGATTCAAAAATCGGGGATGGTGCTGTTAGATGATTTCTCTGAGATTGTGCTAAAAACGCAAGATCTGTGTGCCGCCGACGACGACTGCTTGCGCCTGAAAAACGCGCTGGTCAATCTGGGTAACAGCAAAGACTGGGACACGCTCACCACACGTGCCAGTGCGGGTAAACTCACCGGAGTCAACGTTCTGCTTCGCCCGGTCAGTGCTGAATCTCTGGATAATCTGGTGACTACCTCAACCGCACCGTTCATCCTGCGTGAAACAACGCGTGCCGCGCAGTCACTCAATAGCCCCGCACCTGGTGGCTTTTTGATTATCAGTGAAGAAGGGAGTGAACTGGTCGATCAGCCTTATCCGCCCGTAGCTTTGTACGACTACCCGGCCTCTGACCAGTGGAATGAGTTCCAGCGACTCGCTGAGATGCTGATGCAGACGCCATTCAGCGCCGAGGGCATCATTACCAATATTTCTACTGACGCCAACGGTACCCGCCATATCAGCCTGCACCGTATTCCGGATGCATCCGGGCTTTGGCGTTATGTCAGCACGGCCTTCCTGTTGCTGGCAATGATTGTTTGCACGCTTTATAACGGTGTTCTGGCCCTGCGCCGCTATCAGCGCAACCGCACGCGTCTGGCCGACATTCAGCAGTACTATGAGAACTGCCTGAATCCAAAACTTATCCCTGCCCCTGAAAGCCTGACCTGATAAACCGATTGCGTGCCAGGTGTGTTAACCTGTCGCGCATTTTTATTTCTGGCTGGAGTTTTCTATGCATTTTGATATCAACTGGCGCGACGTGGATACCGTCCTGCTGGATATGGACGGCACACTCCTCGACCTTGCGTTCGATAACTACTTCTGGCAAACCCTGGTCCCGGAAACATTCGGCGCGAAAGAGGGAATCACGCCCGCTGAGGCGCAGGTGATTATCCGCCAGGAGTACCATGCCGTTCAGCATACGCTAAACTGGTACTGTCTGGATTTCTGGAGCGAACGCTTAGGGCTGGATATCTGTGCGATGACGACCCAGCAAGGACCACGCGCAGTGTTACGTGAAGATACCGTGCCCTTTCTGGATGCGCTGCAAAAGTGTGGGAAAAGACGCATTCTGTTGACCAATGCGCATCCACATAACCTGGCGGTGAAGCTTGAACACACCGGGCTTGCAGCACACCTTGATTTATTACTTTCTACCCACACATTTGGTTATCCGAAAGAGGATCAGCGTTTATGGCAAGCCGTTGAGCAAGAGACGGGCCTGAACCCTGAACGCACGCTGTTTATTGATGACAGCGAGCCGATTCTGGATGCCGCCGCAAAATTCGGTATTCGTTATTGCCTCGGTGTTACCAACCCGGACTCGGGTCTTGCGGATAAAACCTATCTGCGTCACCCGGGCATGAACGACTACCGCCACCTGATCCCCGCACTCAGCGTGAAGGAGAGGTGATGAAACAGCAGCCCGCGCAGGACGTCCGTCTGGATAAGTGGCTGTGGGCAGCGCGCTTTTATAAAACGCGCGCCCTGGCCCGCGAAATGATTGAAGGCGGCAAAGTGCATTACAACGGTCAGCGCAGCAAGCCGAGTAAAGTTATCGAGCTGAATGCGACGCTAACCCTGCGGCAGGGGAATGACGAGCGCACGGTGATTATTAAAGGCATCACCGAACAGCGCCGTCCGGCAGACGAAGCTGTGCTGCTTTATGAAGAGACGGCTGAAAGCGTTGAAAAGCGCGAAAAAATGGCGCAGGCGCGCAAGCTGAATGCGTTAACGATGCCCCATCCTGACCGCCGTCCGGATAAAAAAGAACGCCGCGACCTGATGAAATTTAAACACGGTGACAGCCAGTAGCGCGCACCTGCAAGAGAGAAAATTATGGCTCAACATGACCAATTACACCGCTATCTGTTTGAAAATTACGCCGTGCGCGGCGAACTGGTAACCGTGTCGGAAACCTGGAAGCAGATGCTGGAAAACCACAACTACCCTCTGCCGGTGAAAACCATCCTGGGGGAGTTACTGGTTGCCACCAGCCTGTTGACAGCAACACTGAAATTCGCGGGCGATATTACCGTTCAGTTGCAGGGCGATGGCCCGCTGAGTCTGGCAGTAATCAACGGCAACAACCGTCAGCAGATGCGTGGTGTGGCGCGCGTGCAGGGCGACATTCCTGAAGGTGCAGACCTGAAGACTCTGGTGGGCAATGGCTATCTGGTCATTACTATCTCCCCTGAAGAAGGCGAGCGCTATCAGGGTGTTGTCGGACTGGAAGGCGATACGCTGGCCGCCTGCCTGGAAGATTACTTCCTGCGTTCAGAGCAGTTACCCACGCGCCTGTTCATTCGCACTGGCGAAGTGGCTGGCACCCCGGCAGCGGGCGGCATGTTGCTCCAGGTTCTGCCAGCTCAGGAAACTCAGGCCGCTGATTTTGAGCATCTGAGCATTCTGACTGAAACCATTAAAGCAGACGAACTCCTGACGCTTGCTGCCGAAGACGTGCTGCATCGTCTGTACCATGAAGAAGAGGTGCGCCTGTACGATCCACAGGACGTTGAGTTCAAATGTACCTGCTCCCGCGAGCGTTGCGCTGATGCACTGAAGACGCTGCCGGATGACGAAGTCGACAGTATCATCGCCGAAGAAGGTGAAATCGACATGAACTGCGATTACTGCGGCAACCACTATCTCTTTAATTCTATGGATATTGCAGAGATTCGTAACAACGCTTCCCCTGCCGATCCGCAAGTGCATTAACCTTTCATCATTATTCTGTTTTAAGCGCCACCCCTTGCGGTGGCGCTTTTGTCTGGCACGTCACGTTTCCGCTAAAATTCTTTCTGTAAGCCTTACGTAACTTACTTTCATGAAAGCGATTACAGTCACAATCCCACCGTTAAAAATATCGCTTTATGTCGCTTTAAGAACATTTTCTCGATCATAATGGCTATGATTGCCAAAATCTGTCTCGCTTCATGACGGATGTCACAGTGTTTTCCGTCGATAAGGGTTTGTCGAGATACGTAAATCTATGAGCCGTGTCGCGGTCAGGGACGGGATAACAACCCTACAATTTCAGGCAGTACATATTGGCTAAGGAGAAGTGACATGCGCGTTAAAGATTTAACCCCGCAGGATCTCAAAGCTTATGGTATCAACGATGTTCAGGATATCGTTTACAACCCCGACTACGATACGTTGTATCAGGAAGAGCTCCGTCCAGACCTGGAAGGATATGAGCGAGGAGTGTTAACGAATTCTGGTGCTGTCGCCGTCGACACCGGCATTTTTACAGGCCGCTCGCCGAAAGATAAGTATATTGTCCGTGATGATACTACCCGCGACAGCGTGTGGTGGTCTGATAAAGGCAAAGGTAAGAACGACAACAAGCCGCTCTCACCTGAAACCTGGCAATATCTTAAAGGTCTGGTGACACAACAACTTTCCGGTAAACGTCTCTTTATTATTGATGCCTTCTGCGGCGCAAACCCGGATACCCGTCTTTCCGTTCGGTTCGTCACCGAAGTGGCCTGGCAGGCACACTTCGTGAAGAACATGTTTATCCGCCCCACCAACGAAGAACTCGCCGACTTTGATCCTGACTTTATCGTCATGAACGGGGCTAAGTGCACCAACCCGTTATGGAAAGAACAGGGAATGAACTCCGAGAACTTTGTGGCGTTTAACCTCACCGAGCGCATCCAGCTTATTGGCGGCACCTGGTACGGTGGCGAAATGAAGAAAGGGATGTTCTCAATGATGAACTACCTGCTTCCGCTTAAGGGCATCGCCTCTATGCACTGCTCTGCCAACGTTGGTGAGAAAGGCGACGTGGCGGTCTTCTTTGGTCTCTCCGGAACCGGGAAAACCACCCTCTCTACAGATCCGAAACGTCGCCTGATTGGCGATGATGAACACGGCTGGGATGATGACGGCGTGTTTAACTTCGAAGGGGGGTGCTACGCGAAAACCATCAGGCTTTCTGAGGAAGCTGAGCCGGATATCTTCCACGCCATTCGTCGTGATGCGCTGCTGGAAAACGTCACCGTACGTGCCGATGGCAGCATTGATTACGATGATGCCTCAAAAACAGAAAACACCCGCGTGTCTTACCCGATCTATCACATCGACAATATCGTCAAACCGGTGTCAAAAGCGGGTCATGCCACCAAAGTGATTTTCCTGACGGCGGATGCGTTTGGCGTACTGCCTCCGGTTTCCCGTCTGACGGCGAACCAGACGCAGTACCACTTCCTGTCTGGCTTTACAGCAAAACTGGCAGGGACCGAGCGGGGTGTAACGGAACCGACTCCGACCTTCTCAGCCTGCTTTGGCGCAGCATTCCTTTCACTACACCCCACGCAATACGCAGAAGTGCTGGTGAAACGGATGCAGGCTGTGGGCGCACAGGCTTATCTGGTGAACACGGGTTGGAATGGCACCGGAAAACGCATCTCCATCAAAGATACGCGAGCGATTATTGACGCCATTCTGGACGGTGCGCTGGATGAGGCCGAAACCTTCACCCTGCCGATGTTTAATCTGGCGATCCCGACCGAGTTACCGGGCGTAGACACACGGATCCTCAATCCGCGAAACACCTACGCGACACCGGAACAGTGGCAGGAAAAAGCAACGCAGCTGGCGAAGCTCTTCACCAGTAACTTTGAGAAGTATACGGATACAGCCGCAGGCGCTGCACTGGTGAGTGCCGGACCCAAACTGTAATTTTGCAACACGCCACAAACAAAACCCGCCAGGTGGCGGGTTTTTTTATGCGTTTTCTTTAGGCTGGACGCTAATTCGCGTGACCGGAATCGGTAGCCAGGCGCGAATAGATAAGCCCCCGCGCTCACTGACGCCCAATTCCAGCAGGCCGTTATGGTTGTCGACAATACGTTGAACAATCGCCAGACCCAGCCCGGTACCACTGGTGCTACGCGCACTGTCGCCACGGACAAACGGCTGGAACAGATGTTTACGTTGTTCAGGTTTAATGCCCGGACCATCATCTTCAACCTGGAACCAGGCGCGATTCAGCTCCGTTCCGCTGCTAACTTTGATCCAACCGTTGCCGTAGCGCGCGGCATTAACCACCATATTGGCCAGCGCACGCTTAATAGAAAGCGGATGCATGCGAACTTCAATCTCGCTGTCATTAAGCGCCGTTTCGATTTCACGCTCGTATCCACTTTCAGCCGCGACCACTTCACCGAGCACGGCATTGAGTTCCGCCAACTCCATCGGCATTTCCTGCCCGGTACGCAGGTAATCAATAAACTGCTCGATAATCGCGTTACACTCTTCGATATCTTTATTGATCGATTCAGCGAGATAGCCATCTTCTTCGGCCATCATTTCCGTCGCAAGGCGAATACGCGTTAAAGGTGTGCGCAAATCGTGACTGACACCGGCCATGAGTAACGTTCGGTCATCCGCCAGTTGTTTCACACCGGCCGCCATCTGGTTAAATGCACGGGTCACCGAGCGAACCTCTGATGCGCCATACTCACGTAGTGGTGGAGGAATATGGCCTTTCCCCACCTTGAGGGCCGCGTGCTCAAGATCGACAAGGGGTCGGTTTTGAATACGAATAAACAGCCACGCCCCTCCAATCGCCAGCAACATAATGGCCAGCGTGTAGCGGAACAGTGGTGAAAAGTCACCCTGGTGGATCTCCGTCAGCGGGACACGCACCCAGATGTTGGGGGAAAGCCAGGTTTTCAGCCAGACCACCGGCGAGCTCTTGTTGACCTCAACGCGCACTTCCGTCGGGCCACCCAGTTGCTGCGCCATCTGCTGGCTTAAGAATTCATAATGCTGCGCCCAACGCAAACCGGCATCTTCAGCGGCTTCGTTCGAATAAAGCGAAATACCCAGTTCGCGATAAATCTCACGACGAAACGCCGGTGGGACTACCAGTTGAGTCCCATCTTCCAGTTGCAGCTTATCGGTCATCAGCATACGCACTTCGTAAGCGAGAACCTTATTGAACTGCTGGAGGCTGGGCAAAATCGCGAAGTTCAGCACCACAAGGTAGGTTGTCACCAGGCTGACAAACAGCAAGGTGACAATCAGCAACAGCGTGCGGGCAAAAGAACTTCGCGGCGAGAAGCGCATTCGCCTCATGCTTTAGAACCGTCCGGCACAAAGACGTAGCCCAGACCCCATACGGTCTGGATATAACGCGGGTGCGCCGGATCCTCTTCCACCATGCGGCGCAGGCGGGAGATCTGTACGTCGATAGAACGCTCCATCGCGGAATATTCGCGACCACGGGCCAGGTTCATCAGCTTATCGCGAGAGAGCGGCTCACGCGGATGGCTCACCAGTGCTTTCAGCACCGCAAACTCACCGCTGGTCAATGGCATCGGCTCATCTTCGCGGAACATTTCACGGGTGCCAAGATTCAGTTTAAATTTACCAAAGGCAATGACCGCCTCTTCCTGAGATGGCGCACCCGGCAGTTCATTCGCCTGGCGACGCAGCACCGCACGAATACGGGCCAGCAGTTCACGCGGGTTAAACGGTTTTGGAATATAGTCGTCAGCGCCGATTTCGAGGCCCACGATACGGTCAACCTCTTCCCCTTTCGCCGTTACCATAATGATAGGCATCGGGTTGCTTTGACTGCGCAGACGGCGGCAAATAGACAGGCCATCTTCGCCCGGCAACATCAGGTCAAGGACCATCAGGTGGAAGGATTCACGCGTCAGCAAGCGATCCATCTGTTCAGCGTTCGCGACGCTGCGGACCTGGAAGCCTTGCTCAGTCAAATAACGTTCAAGCAGTGCACGCAGGCGCATGTCGTCATCCACGACCAGGATTTTATAGTTCTCTTGCATTGTTTTTACTCCCAAAGGTTCCGACAATTATGATGACGTATTCTTAAAAAAGAGCACATTAACAACCAGCGAAATCTGGTATAAATTCTAGTCGAAATTGTTACAAAGCATATTTAACAGTAGCTTATATGCACATTGCATCACATAAATGATGATTTATCCGCACCTTAACGGGCGTTTATTTGTAAAGAAACCGATGAATAAAATTAAGGCAACGCGATGAAAACGCCTCTGATTACCCGTGAAGGCTTCGAAAAATTAAAACAAGAGCTGGATTTCCTCTGGCGACAGGAACGCCCGGAGGTCACCAAAAAGGTCACCTGGGCCGCAAGCCTGGGCGATCGCAGTGAGAATGCCGACTATCAGTACAATAAAAAACGCCTGCGTGAAATTGACCGCCGGGTTCGCTACCTGACCAAGTGTATTGAACACCTGAAAATTGTCGATTATTCCCCGCAACAGGAAGGCAAAGTCTTCTTCGGCGCCTGGGTTGAGATCGAAAACGATGACGGGAATACCCTGCGTTTTCGCATCGTCGGCTACGATGAAATTTTTGGTCGCAAAGACTACATCTCGATTGATTCCCCGATGGCCCGCGCCCTGCTGAAAAAAGAGGTCGGTGACCTCGCTGTGGTGAATACCCCTGCCGGAGAAGCCAGCTGGTACGTCAACGAGATTGACTACGTCAAACCAGACGGAACAATCTGAAGCCCCGGTCGATGACTGGCATTTTTGCCGGTCAATCCGTATAACTGTCCCTTAAATTTTTACTCAGATGAAGCTAATCCATGATGAATGATTCTTTCTGCCGCATTATTGCAGGTGAAATTCAGGCCAGCGCCAACCAGGTAGAAGCTGCCGTTCGCCTGCTCGATGAAGGGAACACCGTGCCGTTTATTGCACGTTATCGTAAGGAAGTGACCGGTGGTCTGGACGACACGCAACTGCGTAATCTGGAGACGCGTCTGGGGTACTTGCGCGAGCTGCAAGACCGTCGCCTCGCAATCCTCAAATCTATCGGTGAGCAGGGTAAGCTGACAGAAGCGCTGGAAAAAGCCATCAACACTACCCTGAGCAAAACGGAACTCGAAGACCTTTATCTGCCGTACAAACCGAAGCGCCGTACCCGCGGGCAAATCGCGATTGAAGCAGGTCTCGAACCCCTGGCAGATCGGCTCTGGAACGAACCCTCACACTCACCTGACACTGAAGCCGCCAAATTTATTGATGCTGAAAAAGGTGTCGCGGACAGCAAAGCCGCACTGGACGGGGCTCGCTACATTCTGATGGAACGTTTTGCTGAAGATGCAGCGCTGCTGGCCAAAGTCCGTGATTATCTTTGGAAAAATGCCCACCTCGTCGCGACCGTTGTCAGCGGTAAAGAAGAAGAAGGCGCGAAGTTCCGTGACTACTTTGATCACCACGAACCGATTGCCACCGCCCCGTCTCACCGCGCACTGGCGATGTTCCGTGGTCGCAACGAAGGCATTTTACAGCTGTCTCTGAATGCTGACCCGCAGTTCGACGAGCCGCCAAAAGAGAGCTATTGCGAGCAAATCATCATCGACCACCTCGGCCTGCGTCTGAACAACGCCCCGGCGGACAGCTGGCGTCGCGGCGTTGTCAGTTGGACCTGGCGCATTAAAGTGCTGATGCATCTCGAAACCGAATTAATGGGAACCGTGCGTGAACGTGCTGAAGATGAAGCCATCAACGTGTTTGCCCGTAACCTGCACGACCTGCTGATGGCCGCTCCGGCTGGCCTGCGCGCGACCATGGGCCTTGACCCTGGCCTGCGTACCGGCGTTAAAGTCGCAGTAGTGGATGGCACCGGTAAACTGGTCGCGACCGATACCATTTACCCGCATACCGGTCAGGCAGCCAAAGCCGCCGTTGTGGTGGCGGCATTGTGCGAGAAACACAATGTTGAACTGGTGGCTATCGGCAACGGTACCGCATCCCGTGAAACTGAACGTTTCTACCTCGATGTGCAAAAGCAGTTCCCGAAAGTGACCGGGCAGAAAGTGATCGTCAGCGAAGCGGGGGCGTCCGTCTATTCGGCATCCGAACTGGCCGCGCTGGAGTTCCCGGATCTCGATGTCTCTCTGCGTGGTGCTGTCTCTATCGCCCGCCGTTTGCAGGACCCACTGGCTGAACTGGTGAAAATCGACCCGAAATCTATCGGCGTCGGCCAGTATCAGCACGACGTCAGCCAGACGCAGCTTGCCCGTAAGCTGGATGCGGTTGTTGAAGACTGCGTAAACGCCGTGGGTGTGGATCTCAACACGGCGTCCGTCCCTCTGCTCACCCGTGTCGCCGGGCTGACCCGCATGATGGCGCAGAACATCGTCTCCTGGCGCGATGAAAACGGGCAATTCCAGAACCGACAGCAATTGCTGAAAGTCAGCCGTCTGGGGCCGAAAGCTTTTGAACAGTGTGCCGGCTTCCTGCGTATCAACCACGGTGATAACCCCCTGGATGCCTCAACGGTGCACCCGGAAACCTACCCTGTGGTCGAGCGTATCCTGGCAGCAACGGCGCAATCTCTGCGTGACCTGATGGGCAACAGCGGCGAACTGCGCAAGCTCAAACCATCCGATTTTACCGATGAACACGTGGGCGTTCCGACCGTGACGGACATCATCAAAGAGCTGGAGAAACCAGGCCGTGACCCGCGCCCTGAGTTTAAAACCGCGACCTTTGCCGATGGCATCGAAACCATGAACGACCTGCTGCCTGGGATGGTACTCGAAGGCTCTGTCACGAACGTGACCAACTTCGGTGCCTTCGTGGATATTGGCGTGCATCAGGATGGCCTCGTACATATTTCTTCACTGGCTGACAAGTTTGTGGAAGATCCACATACGGTAGTGAAAGCGGGTGACATCGTTAAAGTCAAAGTCATGGAAGTCGATCTGCAACGTAAACGCATTGCACTGACCATGCGTCTGGATGAGCAGCCAGGCGAAACCAACGCACGCCGTAGTAATGGTGGCAGCCGTGAACAGACTCGTCCGGCAGCGAAAGCGGCGAAACCTCGTGGGCGTGAAGCTCAACCAGCAGGCAACAGCGCCATGATGGACGCGCTGGCCGCTGCAATGGGCAAAAAACGCTAACGTACGACGTTCCCCTCCTTTCGAGGAGGGGAAATTCATATGTAGTTATTCAAAAAAACAAACCCCGTCATACCCCTTGCACGTTGCTTCTTTCCCATTTTTTTCTGCACATGCCTTATTAACATTCAAAATATCTCACCACATTCATTCCCACTATTAAATTAATGAATGATAATCGATTGCGTTATTTACAAAATAACAACGTCAATTCTTAATAAAACATTAAGATAAAGAAATAAATGTCCATATTTATTCATACTTTTTAAGTCGTTATGAGTAATAGAAAAACAAGATAAATATTGCGCCATATCAACGATGCGGCGATTTACGATTTAACTCCGGATGATATCGCGGTTAAATAAGTGAAGATAAAAACTATTCTCATTATCATTGTTCGTTCTGGTTATCATCTGACGCTTAGCAAACTAACCATCTGGTTTAATGGAATTTATTCGACGAACAACGAAAATCACTCGTGATAAAGATAAGTAGGTCCTATGCAATTATCTCCTGACAGTACGTGGAAAATAACGGGTTTTTCGCGCGATATCAGCCCCGCGTGGCGCCAGAAACTGCTCTCTCTCGGCATGTTGCCAGGGTCGTCTTTTAATGTGGTTCGAGTGGCACCGCTTGGCGACCCCATCCATATCGAAACCCGCCGCGTTAATCTGGTATTACGCAAAAAAGACATCGCATTTTTGCAACTGGAAGCTATTTCCCGTTAATCCTGTCCAGTGAGATAAAAAATGAAAAAGTTAACCATTGGATTGATTGGTAATCCGAACTCCGGCAAAACCACCTTATTTAATCAGCTAACGGGTGCCCGACAGCGTGTGGGCAACTGGTCCGGTGTGACGGTCGAACGTAAAGAGGGGCAGTTTTCCACTACCGATCACCAGGTCACTCTGGTTGACCTGCCAGGTACCTACTCACTAACGACCATCTCGTCACAAACGTCTCTTGATGAACAAATAGCCTGCCATTACATACTAAGCGGTGATGCCGACCTGCTGATTAACGTAGTGGATGCCTCCAACCTTGAGCGCAATCTGTACCTCACCTTACAACTGCTGGAACTGGGTATTCCCTGCATACTGGCACTCAACATGCTGGATATTGCGGAAAAACAGAAAGTCCGTATTGATATTGATGCGTTATCCGCCCGACTGGGTTGCCCGGTTGTTCCTCTGGTCTCAACACGTGGTCGCGGCATTGATGCACTAAAACTTGCCGTCGACCGCCACCAGAAAAACACCCCTGTCGAACTCGTTCATTATGCTCAACCGCTGCAGCACGAAGCGGATGCGCTGGCTCAGGCCATGTCGACCGAAATGCCGACACAGCAGCGCCGCTGGCTGGGCCTGCAAATGCTGGAAGGTGATATATACAGCCGCGCCTATGCCGGTGACGCGGCACTCAAACTGGATACCTCACTGGCACGTTTACAGCGTGAAATTGAGGATCCGGCGCTGCATATCGCCGATGCACGCTATCAAACCATTTCAGCAGTCTGCGATGCCGTCAGCAATACGTTGACCGCTGAACCCAGCCAGTTTACCGCCGCAGTGGATCGCATCATTCTGAACCGTTTTTTGGGTCTGCCCATCTTCCTGTTCGTGATGTATCTGATGTTTCTGCTGGCCATCAATATAGGTGGCGCACTCGCCCCTATTTTTGATGCTGGTTCGGTTGCCATTTTTGTTCACGGTATTCAGTGGTTGGGCTCCACACTGCACTTCCCTGATTGGTTGACGATTTTCCTGGCGCAGGGGCTGGGCGGTGGTATCAATACCGTTCTGCCGTTGGTCCCCCAAATTGGCATGATGTACCTCTTCCTCTCTTTCCTGGAAGATTCGGGTTACATGGCACGTGCGGCCTTTGTGATGGACAGACTGATGCAGGCTCTCGGCTTACCGGGCAAATCCTTTGTGCCGCTGATTGTCGGATTCGGCTGCAATGTCCCGTCGGTGATGGGTGCTCGCACGCTGGATGCGCCCCGGGAACGTCTGATGACCATCATGATGGCACCGTTTATGTCCTGCGGCGCTCGGCTGGCCATTTTTGCCGTCTTCTCTGCTGCCTTCTTTGGTCAGCAAGGCGCACTGACCGTCTTCTCGCTGTATGTTCTGGGGATTGTTATGGCGATCCTGACCGGGTTAATGCTGAAACACACCATCATGCGCGGCGAAGCCTCCCCATTCATTATGGAGTTGCCGGTCTACCACGTTCCCCATTTGAAAAGCCTGGTGCTGCAAACCTGGCAACGCCTGAAAGGCTTTGTTCTGCGTGCCGGTAAAGTGATCGTCGTGGTCAGCATTTTCCTCAGCGCACTGAACAGCTTCTCCCTTAGCGGCAAAACCGTCGATAACATTAACGACTCTGCACTGGCTTCTGTCAGCCGCGTGTTTACACCGCTGCTACAGCCGATTGGTGTCCAACCCGACCACTGGCAAGCAACAGTAGGCCTGTTTACCGGGGCGATGGCAAAAGAGGTCGTTGTCGGGACGCTGAACACTCTTTATACCGCCGAAACTATCCATAACGCTGAATTTAATCCGCAAGAATTCAGCCTGAAAGGTGAACTGGAGTCCGCACTGGAAGAGACCTGGACCAGCCTGAAAAGCACCTTCAGCTTAAGTGTTCTGGCGAACCCCATCGAGGCCAGCAAAGGTGATGGTGAAATGGAAACTGGCACCATGGGCGTGATGAGCGAGAAATTCGGCAGCGCCAGTGCCGCGTACAGCTACCTGATTTTCGTACTGCTCTACATTCCCTGCATTTCGGTCATGGGGGCGATTTCCCGTGAATCGAACCGGGGCTGGATGGGCTTCTCTGTTCTTTGGGGACTCAATATCGCCTATTCGCTGGCAACACTGTTTTACCAGACCACTAACTTTAGCTCGCACCCAACATACAGCCTTACCTGCATTCTGGCGGTCATTCTGTTCAACATTGTCGTTGTTGGCAGCTTGCGCCGAGCCAGAAGTCGGGTGGATGTTAATCTGCTGACCACCCGCAAAACGGTAGCCAGTTGCTGCGAAAGCCCGGCAGGAGACTGCCACTAAGGCGCGCCTATGGCATCGTTAATTGACGTTCGTAATATGCTGGCACTGCAAGGGCGGATGGAAGCCAGCCAGCTCAGCAGTGCGTTGCATCTTTCCCGTCCGATGGTGGAGGCCATGTTGTGTCGCATGGAGGCAATGGGAAAAGTCGTGCGCATTCAACAAGAGGCTGATGTCTGTTTGACAGGAAATTGCAAAGCGTGTCCGGAAGGGAAATCCGCTTGTCAGCAGGAGTGGTGGTCGCTGACCGGAAACTAAAAGCGGGCCAACAGGCCCGCTTCAACATTCACTTTAATATTACTTATAGACATCCGCCGTGGCGTAGACGTCTTTTTCTTTTTTCTCGCCGCTGGTCACAACAAAATATTTGCCACCCAGCTCATCGGCTTTTTTGGACAGTTCTTTTTTCGCGTCCATTGGCGCGGAGGTGTCGGAAGTGGTAATGGTCCCGACCTTCGTCAGATTCATCCCCGCCACTTTATCTTTTTCCAGTTCCTGTGCGGCCATTACGCCAAAGGACAGGGACCCAATCACCAGAGACGCAACAATACCTGTAACAAGTTTCATAGCCATGATTCTCCTCAGGTTTTTCAGTTTTTATCCTGCAACGCCCTGCAAAAACGCAGTCACCGTCGCGTTCTCAGTATTGTTCCCAAATCACAAGTTTTCCAGGTGATGGCAATAATTACATGTGTGTATTATTAAATTCGATCAATGCATGGCAGAAATCTTGCGGATGAGAAATAAACGGTGCATGCGCTGCTTTGCCAAAAATAATCGACTCACTTTGGGGCCATAGCGCGTCCAGAGGGGCGACCATTTTGCGTGGTACCAGTCCGTCCAGTCGACCATACATGCGCAGAAACGGCAGCGAAAGGCCGACCAGCGCGTCGCGTAGATCAACGGTTTTGAGGATCTCCAGCCCGCCATTCAGAACCTCTTGTGCTGGCATCGGCAGTGATAAAACTGCATTTTTTAGCTGGCGCGCATCCTGGCGGGACGTCTCTGTTCCCATCGTCTGCAATGCCAGAAAACGCTCTACCGTGCGCTGGAAATCTTCGCTGAGCTGTTTCTGGAAACTGGCCAGAACGTCTGGTTTGATCCCAGGCCAGGACGCCTGCTCGCTAAAACAGGGGGACGATGCCACCGTGATCAGTCCGCTGACGCGCGCGGGTGCCATTAACGCTATCTGGCTGGCCACCAGGCCACCCAGGCTCCAGCCCAACCAAATAGCTCGCTCGGGCGCATTTGCCAGCACAATCTCAGCCATCTCGTTAAGCGACATTGCCGGAAAACCGGTACTGCGGCCATAACCCGGTAAGTCCACCAGGTGAAGCGTAAAATGCGAACTCAGTTCAGGTACGATGTAATCCCACACCTGCGCATTCAGACCCCACCCGTGAAGCAGCACAAGATGGCGATGTCCTTCGCCTTTAGTTTCCCACCAGATATCGTTCATCAGTTATGGTTCTCTTTATTCATACAAGGAGGTGGAACATGCTAACAGTGCCCGGTCTGTGCTGGCTATGCCGAATGCCGCTGGCCCTCGCTCATTGGGGGATTTGTTCCTGCTGTGCCAGAAACATCCCCCTTAACGTGCCCGTCTGCCCACGCTGTGCCTTACCCGCACTCAGCCGCACGTTGCCCTGCGGCCGTTGTCTGCAGAAAATGCCGCCGTGGCAGCAGATGATAACGGTCAGTGGCTACACGCCGCCGCTCAGTCAACTGGTACATCAGATGAAGTTTTCCCGGCGTCCCGAGCTCGCTCAGCCCCTGGCGCGGCTGCTGTTACTGGCGGTCAGAGAGGCTCATCGAACCCGACCAATCCCGCTCCCCGATATGCTGGTCAACGTCCCACTCTGGCAACGACGCCAGTGGCGAAGAGGCTATAATCAGAGCGATCTACTCTGCCGACGGCTGGCACACTGGTTAGGCTGCCGCTATGAACCCGCCGCGCTCCGGCGCACGCGGATGACCCAAATCCAGCATCAGTTGAGCGCCCGCTTGCGTAAACGCAACCTGAAAAATGCCTTTCGCCTTGAATTGCCGGTGAAGGGACTCCATATGGTTATCGTGGATGATGTCGTCACTACCGGCAGTACTGTCGCGGAAATGAGCCAACTGCTGTTACGCAATGGCGCGGCGACTGTTCAGGTATGGTGCCTGTGTCGAACCTTGTAGAGCCTCGATGATGGGCGTATTATAACCAAGTAAAATAGTCAACTATTAGGCCATTGCTATGATCCATATCTCCGATGCTGCGCAAGCGCATTTTGCTAAATTGCTGGCAAATCAGGAAGAAGGGACGCAAATTCGCGTGTTTGTGATTAACCCAGGCACGCCAAACGCAGAATGCGGCGTTTCTTATTGCCCGCCAGATGCAGTGGAAGCCGCTGACACCGCCCTGGAATTCGAACAGCTCACCGCTTATGTCGATGAGTTGAGCGCGCCGTATCTGGAAGATGCGGAAATCGATTTTGTGACCGACCAACTCGGTTCTCAGCTGACGCTGAAAGCCCCTAACGCCAAAATGCGTAAAGTCACCGATGACGCCCCGTTGATGGAGCGTGTCGAATACATGTTGCAGGCAACGGTTAATCCACAGTTGGCAGGCCACGGTGGCCGTGTGACGCTGATGGAAATCACCGACGACGGCTACGCTATCCTTCAGTTCGGCGGCGGCTGTAACGGTTGCTCGATGATTGATGTCACCCTGAAAGATGGGATCGAAAAGCAGCTGCTGGCTGAATTCCCTGACCTCAAAGGTGTACGGGATCTGACCGAACACCAGCGCGGCGAGCACTCCTACTACTGATTTTCGCGCTTCACATGTTCTCCTGCCCAGGCGGGAGAATGTGTTACCCGTATCCTTCGAATCAAATTTCCGCCGTTTTTTTGCAATAATTTCTCGCCGTTAATATGACCCACATCTCACTTCGCAAATTTACCCCCACCAGGTGATTCTCTTTTTACAGATGTTACCCGTATCATCCGCGCAGGCACCAACATTATAAAAACATCCAGCTATTATTTTTAATTATGGATGTAAGCCGTATTGGTGCCACAGCGCTGCGTTTTCTCCTATTGAAAGCCGGGTATGTGCTGAAGAAACACTGACGTTACCCATAACAAATTAAGGCCAGGTAAATCATGCCATTAGTCATCGTTGCTATCGGTGTAATCTTGTTGTTGTTATTGATGATCCGCTTCAAATTGAACGGATTTATTGCCCTGGTTCTGGTGGCTCTGGCCGTCGGGATGATGCAGGGAATGCCTCTGGATGCAGTGATCAAGTCCATCAAAGCCGGTGTCGGCGGAACCCTGGGCAGCCTTGCGCTGATCATGGGCTTCGGTGCCATGCTCGGCAAACTGTTGGCAGACTGCGGTGGTGCACAGCGCATCGCGACAACCCTGATTGCGAAATTTGGTGAGAAACACATTCAGTGGGCGGTGGTACTCACCGGCTTTACCGTAGGTTTCGCACTGTTCTATGAAGTGGGCTTCGTGCTGTTGCTGCCGCTGGTGTTTACCATCGCCGCCTCTGCGCGTATTCCCCTGCTGTATGTTGGTGTGCCGATGGCAGCAGCGCTGTCTGTGACCCACGGCTTCCTGCCTCCGCACCCGGGTCCAACCGCGATTGCGACCATCTTCCATGCCGATATGGGTAAAACCCTGCTGTACGGTACGCTGCTGGGTATCCCGACCGTGATTCTGGCGGGCCCGGTTTATGCGCGTTTCCTGAAAGGTATCGACAAACCGATCCCGGAAGGCCTGTACAACAAGAAAACCTTCACTGAAGAAGAGATGCCAGGCTTTGGCGTCAGCGTCTGGACCTCTCTGGTACCGGTTGTGCTGATGGCACTGCGTGCCGTTGCAGAAATGCTGCTGCCGAAAGGCCATGCCATTCTGCCTTACGCGGAGTTCTTCGGTGACCCGGTAATGGCGACCCTGATTGCCGTGCTGATCGCCGTCTTCACCTTCGGTCTGAACCGTGGTCGTTCCATGGACGACATTAACGAAACGCTGACCAGCTCAATCAAAATCATCGCCATGATGCTGCTGATTATCGGCGGTGGCGGTGCGTTCAAGCAGGTTCTGGTTGATAGCGGCGTGGACAAATACATCGCATCTCTGATGCATGGCACCAACCTGTCACCTATCTTTATGGCCTGGTCTATTGCAGCGGTACTGCGTATCGCATTGGGTTCTGCAACCGTTGCTGCGATTACCGCAGGCGGCATTGCCGCTCCGCTGATCGCGACCACCGGTGTCAGCCCTGAACTGATGGTTATCGCCGTCGGTTCCGGTAGCGTGATTTTCTCTCACGTTAACGACCCAGGCTTCTGGCTGTTTAAAGAGTATTTCAACCTGACCATTGGTGAGACCATGAAATCCTGGTCCGCGCTGGAGACCATCATCTCCGTTTGTGGTCTGGTCGGCTGTTTGCTGCTGGGCATGGTGGTGTAAGTGTCACAACACGTACTTTCGTGAATAAACAAAAAACCCACCATCTGGTGGGTTTTTTGCTTTTACTTTTTCTTCCCTGCCGCCCGTCTGCGCTTATCCAGATCCTTAATTAGCTTATTCACACTCTCATCGGCGAACATCTTCTCAAGTGACGTGGAAAGCTTGCGCCGCCAGTTTTTGTACTGATAACTGGTCCCGGGAATATTCACCGGCCCGGCCATATTGAGCCAGTCCTCCGGCTGCAGCCCCAGTAATGCACTGTTGCTGTCAGCAATGTAGCGCTGCATGCCGCGGTTGAGCATCGACGTCATCGGCATCCGCGACGCATTGTGCCCGACCTTTTTCGGCAGACAACCGTGGGCATGCAAGGCTTTCAGTAATCCCTGTTTCGCCAGTTCGCGATCCTTGAACAACCCGCGCAGCACCACTTCATCAGGGTACAACCCTAATGTTTTACCGAGCGTCAGATCACCGCTTTCCCAATAGCCGCGCAAGGTAGGCAGATCATGGGTCGTGGCCACCGCCATGGATTGCTCCGGATACGCTTTCGGCGCGCGGAAGTTCTTCTCATGGTCGCTCTCGAAATAGAGCACTTTGTAAGAGTAAACGCCGCTGTCACGAAGCTTACTGACAATTTCCACCGGCACGGTTCCGAGATCTTCGCCAATCACCATGCATTGATGACGCTGGCTTTCCAGCGCCAGGATCGACAACAGATCGTCAACCGGATACTGCACATAAGCACCGTGATCTGCAGTCTCGCCGTAAGGGATCCACCACAGGCGCAGCATCGACATCACATGATCAATTCGTAGCGCGCCGCAGCTTTTCATGTTTGCCCGCAGCAGATCGATAAACGGCTCATAACCACGTGCTGCCGTAATATGGGGATCCATCGGTGGCAGTCCCCAGTTCTGGCCTAAAGGGCCGAGAATATCCGGTGGTGCACCTACCGAGGCTTTCAGGCAATACAATTCACGATCGCACCAGGTTTCCGCCCCGCCTTCGGCAACGCCGACGGCTAAATCGCGGTAGAGCCCAATCGGCATGGCGAAGCCCTGGCTGGTTTCCCAGCATTCAGCAAATTGCGTGTACGCCAGCCATTGCAGCCAGAGGTAAAAATTGACCTCATCCGCATGCTCAGTACAAAACGCTTTCACCTGCGGACTGCCTGTTGAGCGGTACTCTTCCGGCCAGGCTGGCCAGCCCCAGCGCAGCTCGTCTTCTTTCACCTGGTTAGCATGGAGCGCATCGAAGGCCGCCTGCCAGTAGAGGCTCTCCCCTTCCTGCTTCACGAAGCTATCAAATGCCACGCGATAATCGTCACCCGCTTTACGCGTGGAAAACTGCTTCCAGGCCAGACGCAAGCCTGCCAGCTTCAGAGCCGTGACCGTGGAGTAATCCACAAATTCGGCATCGCGTGCGGCCTTGAGCGCCGACTGTGTGGTTGGTAGCTTCCACCAGGCCTGTGCCTCTTTACTGACCCGGAAATCATCAACCGCATTCACGTCGATATAGATGACGTTCAGCCAGCGGCGGGAGGATGGGCTGTACGGACTGGCACTTTCAGGGTTCGCCGGGTAGAGGGCATGGATCGGGTTGAGGCCGATAAAAGAGCCACCGCGATTTGCCACATCCGCCAGCATCGATTTCAGATCGCCAAAGTCACCAATGCCCCAGTTTTTATCTGAACGCAGGGTATAGAGCTGAACGCAAGCCCCCCACAACTTTTTGCCTTCCAGCAGGGCCTGCGGTTCATAGCAACGTTTAGGCGTCACAATCAACCGACAGTGCCAGCGCTGCTCGTCCTGACGCAATGTCAGCGTGTGGTAACCCTGGGGTAATTTGCCTGGCAACGTGAGGCTTTTCCCGGCCTCAACCAGCCCCCGAAGCTGCAGCCCCTGCTCTGTCGTAATGCTCCAGTCAAAGCTGCCCTTGCCTTCAATGGGCAATGACTTTCTCTTACCCTGCGTGAACACCAGTACACGGGGCACTGGCGTGACCACCACCGGCTTCACCGTCGAAGCGTGCATGGCTTCCAGCAAACGCCGTTTGGTTTCAGCACCGATAGACTGCGGTTTACCGTGCGCATTGATGTAATCCGGGCTAATACCCGCCGCCAGCGCGGCACTTTCAAGACGTTTGCTCACCATGCTTTTCCTTAGCGTTTTGCCTGCCAGATACGGGTCTGATAATCGCGAATCGAACGATCCGAGCTGAACATCCCGCAGCGGGCGGTGTTCAGGATAGCCGCACGGGTCCAGGCCTCTTCATCACGATAGAGTTCATCAACGCGTTTTTGTGCTTCAACGTAGGCCGCAAAATCTGCCAGCACCAGGTATGGGTCACCGCCCTGTTTGCCAATGCTATGCAGCATCTGGTCGAAGGCATGTTTGTCGCCGTCGCTGTATTTCCCGCTCTCCAGCTCTTTCAGTACCGCATCCAGCTGTTTGTCTTTTTTACGCCATTTCACCGGGTCATAGCCTTTCGCCTTCAGGGCTTTCACCTCTTCCACGGTATGACCGAAAATAAAGATATTCTCGTCGCCCACCTGCTCGGCAATTTCGACGTTCGCACCATCCAACGTGCCCACCGTCAACGCGCCGTTCAGCGCCAGCTTCATATTGCCCGTACCGGAGGCCTCTTTACCGGCAGTAGAAATCTGTTCGGAGACATCCGCAGCCGGGATCAGGCGCTCTGCCGCCGACACACAGTAGTCGGGCAGGAAGACGACTTTCAGCTTGTCGCCCACCGTCACATCGTTGTTGATGACGTGTGCCACTTTGTTGATGGCATAAATAATGTTCTTCGCCAGGTAATAGCCCGGAGCCGCTTTGGCACCAAACAGAAATACGCGAGGTACGCGGTCAGCCTGAGGGTTTTCGCGAATCTCTTTGTACAACGCCACAATATGTAACAGGTTCAAATGCTGACGTTTGTATTCGTGCAGGCGTTTGATTTGAATATCAAAGATCGCATGTGGATTAATCTCAATCCCGGTGCGATGTTTAACAAATTCCGCGAGCAGGTTTTTATTTTCCTGCTTGATTGCGCGATATTGCGCGCGGAATTTCGCGTCATCTGCAAATTTCTCCAGATGAATAAGCTGATCCAAATCGTTGGCCCACTCTTTTTTCAGCGACTTATCCAGCAATGCGGCAAGCGCGGGGTTGCACTGTTTAATCCAGCGACGCGGCGTAATACCATTAGTGACATTATGGAATTTGGTCGGCCACAGCTGGTTGTATTCAGGGAACAGATCTTTCACCACCAGATCAGAGTGCAGCGCCGCAACACCGTTCACCGCAAAGCCGCCAACGACGCACATGTTCGCCATACGCACCTGCTTATTGTGCACAACCGCGAGCTTCGCCCAGACGGCCTCATCTCCCGGCCAGGTTTTCTCCACCAGCACTTTGAAGCGATCGTTGATCTGCTTGATGATTTGCATATGGCGCGGCAAGAGCGCTTTCACCAGTTTTTCATCCCAGCACTCCAGCGCTTCCGGCATCAACGTGTGGTTGGTGTAGGCGAAGGTTTTACTGGTGATAGCCCAGGCATCATCCCAGCTCATCTGGTGCTCATCGATTAAGACCCGCAGCAGCTCAGGGATCGCGATGGTCGGGTGGGTGTCGTTCAACTGGATAACTTCATACTTCGCCAGTTCAGCCAGCTTGCGTCCGGCCAGATGATGACGACGCAGAATATCGGCAATGGAGCAGGCACACTGGAAATACTGCTGCATCAGGCGCAGCTTTTTGCCGGCCTGGTGGTTGTCGTTCGGGTAGAGCACTTTGGTCAATTTTTCAGCGTCGATACCCTGCTGCTCAGCGCGCAGGAAATCGCCATCGTTGAATTTAGTCAGATCAAACGGGTGCGCATGCGTCGCCTGCCAGAGGCGCAGCGGCTGGGCCACACTGTTACGGTAGCCCAGCACCGGCAGGTCCCAGGCTTCGCCGACAATCGTAAATTCAGGCTTCCAGTGTCCCTCTTTGCTGACTTTGCCGCCGATACCGACATGCACATCCCGTTGCTCATTATGGGTGAACCACGGATAGGTGCGACGATGCCAGTCATCCGGCGCTTCTTTCTGGTGCCCTTCATCGAAGGACTGGCGGAACAGGCCGTACTGATAATTCAGACCATAGCCGGTGGCAGACTGACCAACAGTGGCCATGGAATCCAGGAAACAGGCCGCCAGACGCCCTAACCCACCATTGCCCAGCGCGGGGTCCGTCTCTTCTTCGAGCAAATCGCTTAAATTCAGCCCCTGAGCCTGAAGTATATCGCTCACCTCCTGATACCAGCCCAGATTCAGCAAGTTGTTGCCCGTCAGGCGGCCAATCAAAAATTCCATAGAGATATAGTTAACGTGACGCTGCTGCTTCGCGGGTTTCGCCTGCGGCAGTGCCACCAGCAGTTCTGCCAGCGCACCGCTTACCGCCTGCCACCACTGGCGGGATGTCATCTCTTGCGCGGCGTGCAGGCCAAATTGCTGCCACTGACGTGTCAGGGCCGCCTCGAATTGCGCTTTGTTAAACGTAGGCTTTGACATAGAGAATTCGGATCCTGTGATTGATAAAAACAACGTTAGCGCTAGTTTGCCGGGCTCATTAAATGACGTCCTCATCCTGCCAGGGATTCAGCGGGGAGGAGTAGCAGGGATGAGCGAAAAATGTGATCTCTGCCACTTAAAGTTAGCTGTTTTTTTGAACATTTTTCAAGCCCTTGTCCATGAAGAATCATGACGCGAAGCGTAACGAAGCGTGACACGACCATTGAGATTAACGGGAAAGAATGTCAAAAGAATGAAATGTCGTTTCGCAATAAATTATTCCTGCTTGAAACCTTCATTGAGGAAATAATAATTTTTAGTGATCACACACATATTTTTGCTATTTGTGCTGCTTTATAGATTTTTATCTAAATAACATTATTGAAACCATATTTTTCTTAAAACTATTTCCTCATTGGCTGGTGATCTATCACGCAATCGGCCCCTGCTGCGCCTGTGGCGAGTGCGGCTTATTTATTCGTTAACAATTTAGAAATGTGACCTGGTGCAAATTCACAGTCGTCAGATTTGGACATAACTTGCAATATATCCAGATTTATCCGACCTTATTAGTATTAATTACGAAGCGCAAAAAAAATCGTTTTCCCCCTTTATCCTCACAGTGAAGTGATAACTATGCTGATTCCGTCTAAATTAAGTCGCCCGGTTCGCCTCGACCATACTGTCGTACGCGATCGCCTGCTGGCGAAACTTTCCGGCGCGAACAATTTTCGGCTAGCGCTCATCACAAGCCCAGCGGGTTACGGAAAAACGACGCTCATCTCTCAGTGGGCGGCGGGCAAAAACGACATTGGCTGGTTCTCTCTGGATGAGGGAGACAACCAACAGGAAAGATTTGCCAGCTACTTTATCGCGGCCATCCAGCAAGCAACGGGAGGTCACTGTGTCAGTAGCGAAACAATGGCACAAAAGCGACAGTACGCCAGCCTCTCCTCCCTCTTTGCCCAACTGTTTATTGAACTCGCAGAGTGGCAGCGCGCGCTTTATCTGGTGATTGATGATTACCATCTGATAACCAATCCGGTAATCCATGACGCGATGCGTTTTTTCCTGCGCCATCAGCCTGAAAACCTGACCCTGATTGTGCTTTCGCGTAACCTGCCACAGTTGGGTATTGCTAACCTGCGTGTACGTGAGCAGCTGCTCGAAATTGGTAGTCACCAACTCGCGTTTAATCACCAGGAAGCCAAGCAGTTCTTTGACTGTCGCCTGACCTCTCCAATTGAAGCCGCCGAAAGTGGACGCTTGTGTGATGACGTTGCCGGATGGGCCACGGCACTCCAGTTGATCGCCCTCTCCGTGCGGCAAAACCATGGAGCGGCACACCAGTCAGCTCGTCGCCTGGCGGGCATTAATGCCAGCCATTTGTCCGACTATCTGGTGGACGAGGTGCTCGATAACGTCGACGCAGCCACCCGTTTGTTCTTACTTAAAAGTGCGCTGCTACGTTCGATGAACGATGCACTGATTGTGCGTGTCACCGGCGAAGAAAACGGCCAAATGCGGCTGGAAGAGATCGAACGACAAGGGCTTTTTTTACAACGTATGGACGACTCTGGCGAGTGGTTCAGCTACCATCCCTTGTTCGGCAACTTCCTCCGTCAGCGCTGCCAGTGGGAACTCGCTACTGAATTGCCAGAAATCCACCGTGCCGCAGCAGAAAGCTGGATGGCACAAGGTTTCCCCAGTGAAGCCATTCACCATGCGCTGGCGGCTGGTGATGGCACCATGCTGCGCGATATTCTGCTCCACCACGCCTGGGGGCTGTTCAATCATAGTGAACTGAGCCTGCTGGAAGCGTCGCTTAAAGCACTGCCGTGGGAGAGCTTGTTGGAAAATCCCCGTCTGGTGCTACTACAAGCCTGGTTGATGCAAAGTCAGCATCGCTACAGCGAAGTTAACACCTTGCTGGCAAGAGCCGAGCAAGAGATGACGACCCGCATGGACACATCGCTCCACGGTGATTTCAATGCCCTGCGTGCGCAGGTGGCCATTAATGATGGTGATGCCGTTGAAGCCGAACGCCTGGCGATGGTAGCCCTTGATGAGCTGCCGCTTGCAAACTATTACAGTCGCATTGTCGCCACATCGGTGCATGGCGAAGTTCTGCATTGCAAAGGGCTACTGACCAATTCTCTGTCCCTGATGCAGCAGACTGAGCAGATGGCCCGCCGCCACGATGTATGGCATTACGCGTTGTGGAGCCTTATCCAACAGAGTGAAATTCTGTTTGCCCAGGGCTTTTTGCAGGCCGCGTGGGAGACTCAGGAAAAGGGGTTCCTGCTGGTCCGTGAGCAGCATCTTGAGCAGCTCCCTATGCACGAGTTTCTGTTGCGTATCCGTGCTCAGCTTCTTTGGGCCTGGGCGCGCCTCGATGAATCCGAAGCGGCTGCCCGCCAGGGCATGGATGTACTTGACTCCTTCCAACCCCAGCAGCAGTTGCAATGCCTGGCGCTGGTGATTCAAAACTCGCTGGCCCGTGGCGATCTGGATAACGCGCGCAGCCATTTGCACCGCCTCGAAAACCTGCTTGGTAATGGTCAATATCATAGCGACTGGGTGTCGAATGCCGATAAAGTCCGGGTGATTTACTGGCATATGGTGGGAGACAAAAAAGCCGCCGCACAGTGGCTGCGTCAGACGCCTAAACCGGAATTTGCCAATAACCACTTCCTTCAAGGTCAGTGGCGCAACATTGCCCGTGCACAAATTCTGCTAGGGGATTTTGACCCAGCGGAGATGGTGCTGGAAGAGTTAAACGAAAACGCCCGCAGCCTGCGTCTGATGAGCGACCTGAACCGCAACCTGCTGCTGCTCAATCAGCTCTACTGGCAGGCCGGTCGCAAAAACGACGCGCAACGCGTACTACTGGAAGCCCTGCAGCTTGCCAACCGGACCGGGTTTATCAGCCATTTTGTGATTGAGGGCGAGGCTATGGCGCAGCAACTGCGTCAGCTTATTCAGCTCAATACGCTGCCTGAACTGGATCAACACCGTGCGCAGCGTATCCTGCGCGACATCAACCAGCATCATCGCCACAAGTTTGCCCACTTTGATGAGAACTTTGTTGAGCGTCTGCTCACCCACCCGGATGTGCCAGAACTGATTCGCACCAGCCCGCTTACTCAACGTGAATGGCAGGTATTAGGACTGATTTATTCTGGTTACAGCAACGAACAGATTGCCGGTGAACTCGCCGTCGCGGCGACCACCATCAAAACGCACATTCGCAATCTGTATCAGAAACTGGGCGTGGCCCACCGCCAGGATGCCGTTCAGCATGCCCAGCGGTTGTTGAAAATGATGGGGTACGGGGTTTAACGCACTTTACGGCTGGCACTGCGCCAGCCGTCTTCACATCAACACAGCTCAAGCTGAATGTTATTACTGGTCAGTACCTGCATTACGCCAGCAGGCGGTGGCGTGTCGGTGTAAACCGTATCGACCATGCTGATACTGCCCATGTTAACCATCGCGTTACGACCAAATTTAGAGTGATCCACCACCAGCATGACGTGGCGCGAGTTTTCAATGATTGCCCGTTTAGTACGCACTTCGTGGTAGTCAAACTCCAGCAGCGAACCGTCAGCATCGATGCCGCTTATGCCAAGAATGCCGAAGTCGAGACGGAACTGGGAGATGAAGTCCAGCGTGGCCTCGCCCACAATCCCACCGTCGCGGCTGCGCAATTCCCCCCCCGCCAGGATGACGCGAAAGTCTTCTTTTTTAAGCAATGTGTTGGCGACGTTCAGATTGTTCGTCACCACGCGCAAATTGCTATGATCAAGCAAGGCATGCGCGACGGCTTCAGGCGTGGTGCCGATATCAATAAACAGTGTCGACCCATTAGGAATCTGGCTCGCCACTTTACGCGCAATGCGCTCTTTTTCTGCCGTCTGGGTCGCTTTACGATCGTGCCAGGACGTATTCACCGAGCTTGAAGGCAGTGCCGCACCGCCGTGATGGCGCAAAATCTTATTTTGCTCCGCCAGGTCATTGAGATCGCGACGAATGGTTTGCGGGCTCACTGCGAATTGTTCTACCAGTTCTTCCGTGCTGACATATCCCTGTACTTTAACCAGTTCAATGATCGCGTCATGACGTTGTGTTTGTTTCATGGATTGTCTCTGGATAATTATGTTCGTTTTCGCGCATTCATTGTATCAACCATCGCCATCGCGAGGCCAATCAGTAACCCGGCGGTATGGGCACCGGTAGAAACATTCGAGTCCGATACGTTAAACCATTCGGCAATCAGTATCACTACCGTGAAAATTGCCAACCCACGGGGCAGGTAGACCGTACGTTCCGGATCCCGCTCACCACGCAGCCAAACATAGCCAATCAGGGCGTAAACAACACCTGACAGCCCACCAAACCACGGGCCCGTGAGTTTGAACTGGAAGAAACCGCTGAGTAAGGCGCTGATAAGTGTGATAACCAGCAACTTGCCACTCCCCAGACGTTTTTCAACCACTCCGCCAAGATACCACCACCAGAACAGGTTAAAGATGATGTGAACCAGCGAAAAGTGCATTACGGCATGGGTAAAGTAGCGCCAGACTTCGAACTGGACAGCATCGTTAAACGGCCAGGCCAACCTGACCAGCACGGCCTGATCACCGACAATGTTCATCAGCACATAGACGAACACACAGACCACAAAAACGAAAATCATTAACGGCCCGCTTCGCTCCTGCAACACCGCACGCAGAGGAAAACGGCGATAGTGCAAACCACTGCTTGTCTGCCCTGACTGCCAGCTCGCAGCAAGGTAACGTGGGTCAGCAGGGTTTTCCATAAAGCGCGCCAGCTCCGCTCTGACCCGCTCAGCCTGACTGTCGTCTGCCAGCCAGATATCGCTCTGTTCATGGTGCTGAATAGTCAGAATAACGCCCTGGGTCTGCATGTAATCGACAAACGCCTGGGCGACACGCGGGTTAGCAAAGGAAGTGATCATCAACATGGAAGGTGGTCGCTTAGTCCCTGGAAAAGAGGACAGTATAGCGGCAGTTTCAGTTATCCCTGAAGGGTTCCGTGCGCAACTTCCGCCGGGAAGTGGCGATGCCAGGCATCAAACCCGCCATCCACGCTGAATACGCTGTCATAACCTTGCTGTAAGAGATACTGCGCGGCACCTTTACTGCTGTTGCCGTGGTAGCACATGACCATGACCGGCGTTTCAAAATCGGTCTCACGCATAAAGATTGCAAGGGTGTCATTGGTAAGATGGAAAGCCCCTGGCGTGTGGCCCATCGCAAAGCTTTGTGGATCGCGAATATCGACCAACACCGCCTTCTTCTGCTGCAGTTTCTGGTGAGTTTCTTCAACGTTGATACAAACAAAATGATCCATGGGGCTCTCTTTTAGTCATTGCAGGTAAGTCGCGCCAAAACTGCCTCGGCTATCTCCTCGCCCCTCCGGGTAGAGGGTTAGGGTGAGGGGAAACGGGCCGCACGTAGTAGGACGGTCATTTTACGTCCTCCCGGCACTGAAACGCCATTATGTTATGCATATCACTCTAAATTGTTTTTTTGATGTTACCAAGGTCGCATTCCTTTGCTATTATGAGCGATATCGAACATTTATGAGCTTTAACGAAAGTACGTGAGGGCAGCATGGAAACCAAAGATCTGATTGTCATTGGCGGGGGCATCAACGGTGCCGGTATCGCGGCAGACGCCGCCGGGCGGGGTCTGTCCGTGCTCATGCTGGAAGCGCAGGATTTAGCCTGTGCAACCTCAAGTGCAAGCTCCAAATTGATTCACGGGGGCTTACGTTATCTGGAACACTATGAATTCCGTCTGGTAAGCGAAGCCCTGGCTGAACGTGAAGTGTTATTGAAAATGGCACCGCATATCGCCTTCCCGATGCGCTTCCGTTTACCGCATCGCCCACATTTGCGTCCGGCATGGATGATTCGCATTGGTCTGTTTATGTACGATAACCTGGGTAAACGTACCAGCCTGCCAGGTTCGCAAGGTTTGCGTTTTGGCTCAGAATCCGTACTTAAACCGGAAATCGTGCGCGGTTTCGAATATTCCGACTGCTGGGTGGACGATGCACGCCTGGTCGTGGCGAATGCGCAAATGGTGGTGAAAAAAGGCGGGGAAGTGTTAACACGTACCCGCGCGACATCGGCAAGACGTGAAAATGGTTTGTGGATTGTTGAGGCAGAAGATATCGACACCGGGGAAAAATTTAGCTGGCAGGCGCGCGGCCTGGTGAATGCCACCGGTCCGTGGGTCAAACAGTTCTTTGATGACGGCATGCACCTGCCGTCGCCGTACGGTATCCGCCTGATTAAAGGTAGTCATATTGTTGTGCCACGAGTGCACACACAAAAGCAGGCCTACATCCTGCAAAACGAAGATAAGCGCATTGTGTTTGTCATTCCCTGGATGGATGAGTTTTCGATTATTGGTACTACCGATGTCGAATACAAAGGCGATCCGAAAAACGTTGAGATCGACGAAAGCGAGGTTAATTACCTGCTGAAAGCGTACAACGCGCACTTCAAGAAACCGCTCTCCCGCGATGATATCGTCTGGACTTACTCCGGTGTGCGTCCGCTGTGTGATGACGAGTCTGATTCTCCGCAGGCCATTACCCGCGACTACACCCTGGATATCCATGATGTCGGGGGCAAAGCACCGCTGCTGTCCGTGTTCGGCGGTAAGCTTACGACCTACCGTAAACTTGCCGAGCATGCCATGGAAAAACTGGCGACGTACTATCAGGGTATCGGCCCGGCATGGACCAAAGGCAGCGTCCTGCCCGGCGGGGAACTCGAAGGCGACCGTGATGACTATGCAGCGAAACTGCGTCGTCGCTACCCGTTCATTACCGAATCACTGGCCCGCCATTTCGCCCGCACTTATGGCAGTAATAGCGACGAGATCCTGAAAGACAAAACCTCGATTGAGGATCTGGGTGAGCACTTTGGTCATGAGCTGTACGAAGCCGAACTGCGTTACCTGGTTGATAATGAGTGGGTTCGCCGCCTGGACGATGCTATATGGCGTCGTACCAAACTCGGTATGTGGCTAAATGCAGATGAACAGTCCCGCGTTGCACAATGGCTGACACGCAACGGCAAAACCGAACTGTCACTGGCATCATAATAAAAAAGCCGGGGTGTAAAACCCGGCTTTATGGCATCGTCTTTTCAGAACCCGGTAAGCCTGCGCTACCGGGTTTGTTGTTTTACAACCGTACCGGATCGATATGCCAGATCTTCTCGGCATATTCCTGAATGGTGCGGTCAGAAGAGAAGTAACCCATGTTAGCGATGTTATGCATCGCTTTGGTGGTCCACTCTTCCGGGTGACGATAGAGATTATCTACTTTGTCCTGGCAATCCACATAGCTGCGGAAATCAGCCAGCACCTGGTAGTGGTCGCCAAAGTTAATCAGTGAATCCACCAGGTCACGGTAGCGGCCAGGATCCTGAGGGTTAAACAGCCCTGTCGCAATTTGCGTCAATACCTGGTGCAGTTCTTCATCCTGCTCATAGTACTCACGCGGTTTGTAGCCTTTACGACGCAGCTCTTCAACCTCTTCCGCCGTGTTGCCGAAGATAAAGATATTCTCTTCGCCCACATGTTCCAGCATCTCGACGTTTGCACCATCCAGTGTACCGATGGTCAACGCACCGTTAAGGGCAAACTTCATGTTACTGGTACCGGAGGCTTCCGTGCCTGCCAGTGAGATTTGCTCGGAGAGATCCGCTGCCGGAATAATCACCTGGGCCAGGCTCACGCTGTAGTTCGGAATGAAGACCACTTTGAGCTTGTCGCCAATCTCCGGATCGTTGTTGATCACCGCTGCCACATCATTGATAAGATGAATGATGTGCTTCGCCATGTAATACGCAGATGCGGCTTTTCCGGCGAAAATATTGACACGTGGTACCCACTCCGCTTTTGGGTCCGACTTAATGCGGTTGTAACGCAGGATGACGTGCAGTACGTTCATCAGCTGACGTTTATATTCGTGGATACGTTTGATCTGCACATCGAACAGCGCTTTCGGGTTCACTACCACGTTAAGTTGCTGGGCAATGACCTCTGCCAGACGTTTTTTATTCTCCAGTTTAGCCAGACGAATCGCCTGGTTCACCAGCGGATAATCGATATGCTGTTCCAACTCACTTAACTGGCTAAGGTCGGTACGCCAGGTGCGCCCAATATTCTCATCCAACACTTCAGACAGTGGGGGGTTAGCCAGTGCCAGCCAGCGACGTGGGGTCACGCCGTTGGTGACGTTGGTAAAGCGCATAGGGAATATCTTCGCAAAGTCGGCAAATAGCGACTGCACCATCAGGTTGGAGTGCAGCTCGGATACCCCGTTCACTTTATGACTGACCACCACCGCCAGCCAGGCCATACGCACCCTACGCCCGTTAGATTCGTCAATGATGGAAGCACGGCTGAGTAAACCGACATCGTTTGGGTACTGTTCCTGAATGGTTTTCAGGAAGTAGTCATTGATCTCGAAAATGATTTGCAGATGGCGCGGCAGAATTTTACCCAGCATATCAATCGGCCAGGTTTCCAGCGCTTCGCTCATCAATGTGTGGTTGGTGTATGAGAACACCTGGCAGGTCGCCTCGAAGGCGTCATCCCAGCCAAACTTATGCTCATCAATCAATAAACGCATCAGCTCAGGAATTGACAATACCGGGTGGGTATCATTGAGGTGAATCGCCGTTTTCTCGGCAAGGTTGCTATAGGTTTTGTGCAACTGGAAGTGGCGACTCAGGATGTCCTGAATCGTTGCGGAGACCAGGAAATACTCCTGACGCAGGCGCAACTCACGCCCGGAATAGGTTGAGTCATCCGGATAAAGTACGCGCGACACGTTCTCAGAGTGGTTTTTATCTTCCACAGCCGCGAAATAATCGCCCTGGTTAAATTTACCGAGGTTGATTTCGCTACTGGCTTGCGCATTCCACAGGCGCAGGGTGTTAGTCGCGTCAGTATCGTAACCGGGGATAATCTGGTCATACGCGACCGCCAGAATCTCTTCGGTTTCGAGCCAGTTTGACTTCTTCCCTTCTTGCTGAATACGTCCGCCGAAACGCACTTTATAGCGGGTATTATGACGCTTAAATTCCCACGGGTTTCCGTATTCCAGCCAGTAATCCGGGGACTCTTTTTGCCGCCCGTCGACGATGTTTTGTTTGAACATGCCGTAGTCGTAGCGGATACCGTAGCCGCGACCTGGCAATGCCAGCGTCGCCAGAGAATCCAGGAAGCAGGCAGCAAGGCGGCCTAAGCCCCCGTTCCCAAGTCCTGGGTCGTTTTCTTCGTCGATAAGTTCAGCCAGATCCAGCCCCATCTCTCCCAGTGCATTTTTAACATCATCATAAATACCGAGTGATAGCAGCGCATTGGAAAGGGTGCGACCAATCAGAAACTCCATCGACAGGTAGTAAACCTGTCGCGTTTCCTGAGACAGTTGTGCACGGTTTGAACGTAGCCAACGTTCAACCAGGCGATCACGCACGGCAAACAGCGTGGCGTTCAGCCACTCGTGCTTATTGGCAATAACCGGATCTTTACCGATGGTGAACATCAGCTTGTAAGCAATTGAATGTTTTAACGCCTCAATGCTCAAAGTGGGTGATGCATAAGTAAAAGGTGCATTCATATGAGTGATTCCAGGAACCTATTTCAACCGAAAATAAAGATCGCGATATGACTGCGCGGCGACCTGCCAGCTAAAATCCATGCCCATCGCCTGACGCTGAACAAAACGCCAGAGTGAAGGACGGGACCACAACACGAAAGCACGCCGAATCGCACGAAGCAGCGACCAGGCATTACTGTCTTCAAATACAAAACCACTGGCGATTCCATCTGCCAAATTCTCCAGAGAGCTATCGGACACCGTATCAGCCAACCCACCGGTACGTCGTACCAGCGGCAATGTGCCGTACTTCAGTCCATAAAGTTGCGTTAATCCACACGGTTCGAAGCGGCTTGGCACCAGAATGACATCTGCGCCACCCATGATGCGATGCGAGAACGCTTCGTGATAACCAATCTGCACCCCGACTTGCCCGGGGTGTTCTGCTGCTGCGGCCAGGAACCCTTCCTGCAAAACCGGATCGCCTGCGCCCAACAGCGCCAACTGTCCGCCCTGCTCCAACAGCCCCGGCAGCGCCTCCAGGACCAAATCAAGACCCTTCTGACTGGTTAAACGACTCACCACCGCAAACAGCGGCACCTTGTCGTTCACTTTCAGGCCCATCGCGACCTGAAGCTGGCGTTTGTTTTCTGCTTTTTCTTCAAGCGTGTCGCGCGTGTATCGCGAGGCAAGCAACAGGTCCGTTGCCGGATCCCAAATTTTTTCATCCACGCCGTTCAGAATGCCTGAGACCCGGCCTTCCATTTGACGCTGACGTAGCAGTCCTTCCATGCCATACGCAAACTGCGGCTCGGTGATTTCACGGGCATAGGTCGGGCTGACAGCCGTAATATGATCGGCGTAATACAGACCGGCCTTGAGGAACGAAATCTGCCCGTTGAACTCCAGACCATGCATATTAAAGAAAGACAATGGCAACTGTATTTCACTCATGTGTTGCGCGTAATACATCCCCTGATAGGCCAGGTTATGTACCGTGAAGACAGACTTTGCCGGGCGTCCTTTTGCCGCAAGGTATGCAGGTGCGAGACCTGCATGCCAGTCATGCGCATGAACCACATCAGGTCGCCAGAAGGGGTCAAGCCCGCTGGCCATTTCAGCACCCACCCAACCCAGCAAAGCAAAACGCAATACGTTGTCGGTGTAGGCAAAAAGATTGGTGTCGTGATAGGGGCTGCCGGGCCGGTCATAGAGATGCGGCGCGTCAATTAAGTAAATCCCAACCCCATCGAAATGTCCGAACAGCAACGTGATACGACCCGCAAACGTCTCCCGGCGGGAGACAACCTGAGCGTCCGTCACTCCTCGGCGGATATCAGGAAAAGCAGGCAGGAGCACGCGCGCATCGACACCATCAGCAATTTGTGCCGCGGGCAATGCGCCAATAACATCTGCCAGACCACCGGTCTTCAGTAACGGAAACATCTCGGAACATACATGTAAAACCTGCATTCTCGCTCCTGTCAAAACCGCTAACGCTTACCGGGCGCTAGCGGAAAAACAGCACGCGGACCCCTTCCGCGCAAGGCTATCTCGATGCTGTTACTCTTGTTGCAGTTTGCGCAGCATTTCGCGCGTCACCAGCACAATGCCCTCTTCGGAGCGGTAGAACCGTCGAGCATCTTCTTCTGCGTTCTCACCAATAATCGTCCCTTCCGGGATGACACAAGCGCGGTCAATGACGCAGCGCCTCAAGCGACAGGAGCGTCCGACCCACACTTCGGGTAGAAGCACCGCAGAATCAATGTTGCAGAACGAATTCACACGCACTCGCGAGAACAGTACCGATTGCACCACCACCGATCCGGATATCACGCACCCACCCGAAACCAGTGAGTTCAGCGTCATCCCATGGCTACCCGACCTGTCCTGTACAAATTTTGCCGGTGGCAAAGATTCATTATAGGTACGGATTGGCCAGTTCCGATCGTACATATCCAGTTCGGGTACGACGGTCGCAAGGTCGAGGTTCGCTTTCCAGTACGCTTCCAGTGTTCCCACATCGCGCCAGTAAGGTTCTGATTCAGGGTCCGATTGCACGCAGGATAATGGGAAGGGATGTGCATAAGCCATGCCAGCCTTAGTGATCAGCGGGATGATATCTTTGCCAAAATCGTGGCTGGAGTTTTCATTCTTGTCGTCTTCTTCCAGCAAGGAGTACAAGTACTCAGCATCGAAGACATAAATTCCCATACTGGCCAGTGATTTGGTGTCGTCATTCGGCATCGCAGGCGGATTAGCTGGTTTTTCGACAAATTCGATAACCTTGTCATTTTCGTCCACGGCCATTACACCAAACGCGCTTGCCTCTTCAATGGGCACCGGCATGCAGGCCACGGTGCAACGCGCACCTTTTTCGACATGATCGATAAGCATGCGGGAATAATCCTGCTTATAGATATGGTCACCGGCCAGGATAACGATGTATTCAGCCCCGTAACGTCGAATGATGTCGAGGTTTTGCGTGACCGCATCTGCGGTGCCGCGATACCAGCTCTCCCCATGCACACGCTGTTGCGCAGGCAACAGGTCGACAAATTCATTCATCTCTTCGTTAAAGAAAGACCAACCACGCTGAATGTGCTGCACCAGCGTGTGGGATTGATACTGAGTGATGACACCAATACGGCGAATACCGGAGTTAATGCAGTTGGACAGAGCAAAATCGATGATGCGGAATTTCCCGCCAAAGTGGACGGCAGGCTTGGCACGTTTTTTTGTTAAATCTTTCAGGCGCGTCCCTCGCCCACCAGCAAGTATCAGGGCTACAGATTTTAATGGCAGCTGGCGCGCTAACATTAATGGATCGTTCTTCTCTAATCTAACCATGACGAACTCCTTTTTTATGACCTTTCAAATACGCACACTCCGTGCGCGGGCCCATGCCAGACAGCCATGACTACCGGATTATCCTCTCCGGCAAACGGAGGAATGGCGCGCCACTCCCCATTGGGTAAAACCAGTTCGGCAACCTCAGGTGTCCCATTGAGTGCGATCAGAATGCGATCGGACAACAGGATTTGCAGGCAATGCAAGCCACCTTGCCACTCCCCGGCGCTAAGAGGTTGCGCCGCCTTGTTTAACCAACGAACGTTCCCATCACCCTCTTCCCACCACTGATTCCGGGTTAACGCCGGAATTTGCTGGCGAAGATGGATCAATGCCGCGGTAAAGCCCACCAGCCCACTGTTTGCCTGTTGCCAGTCAAGCCAGGTCAATGCGTTGTCCTGGCAGTAAGCGTTGTTATTACCGTGCTGACTGTGACCGTGTTCATCACCTGCCAGCAGCATTGGTGTTCCCTGAGAAAGCAGCAGTGTGGTCAACAGGGCATGGACGCTGGTTCGCCTCCTTTCTGTTATCTCAAAACTGCTGCTTAAACCTTCTATACCATGATTATTACTATGGTTGTTGTTAGTACCGTCGCGATTTTCTTCGCCATTTGCCTGGTTATGTTTATGGTTAAAACTCACACAATCACGCAGCGTAAAGCCGTCGTGAGCCGTCACCAGGTTGACAGAGGCGGAGGGCGAACGCCCCTCACGGCGGAACACATCACTGGACGCCGCAAAGCGTCCGGCAAACTCACCCAACGACAGCGACTGCTCCAGCCAGAAGCGACGCGTCGCATCGCGGAAATGATCATTCCACTCGGCAAATGGCGGTGGGAAATTGCCCACCTGATAGCCGCCAGGACCAATATCCCAGGGCTCCGCAATCAACTTAAGCCCCGATAAAAGCGGGTCCTGTTTAATTGCCTCAAACAGCGGTGCATGGGGGCTATACTCCGGCGTTCTGCCCATCACGGATGCCAGGTCAAACCGGAAACCGTCAACGTGGAACGACTCAACCCAGTGCCGCAGGCAGGCGAGCGCAAAGGCGACGCCGCCAGGATGGCTGAGGTTCAGCGTGTTGCCACAGCCGGTCCAGTTCTCATAATCGCCATCTCCCCTGATCCAATAATAGCTACGGTTATCGATTCCGCGCAGGGAGACAGTTGGCCCGTCGAGGTCAATTTCAGCCGTGTGGTTCAACACAATATCGAGCATCACTTCAATCCCGTTTTTGTGCAGCGTTTTTACCGCATCACGGAATTCGTTAATGGCAGCCTGCGGCGAGCTGGCGTAGCGCGGTTCAAGCGCGAACAGGCCCAGCGGGTTATATCCCCAGTAGTTGCTTAACCCCAGCCGTTGCAGACGGGGCTCACTGACAAAATGGGCGATCGGCATCAACTCTAGTGTGGTGATCCCCAGCGTTTTGAAGTACTCAATCATCACCGGATGACCGAGCGCTTTATAAGTGCCGCGCATATCTTCCGGCAGTCCCGGATGCAGATACGTGAGCCCTTTAACATGGGCTTCGTAGATAACGGTATTGCCCCAGGGCGTTGCGGGTGGGCGATCGTTTTCCCAGTCGTAGGTTTCATCCACGACCACACATCTCGGAGCAACCGCCGCGCTGTCATGCGGGTCCGGGGAGTGATGGCCACCGTGCAGCAGCGGGTTATCAGGCAGATTGCCATCAATACGCAGTGTGCAAGGGTCAATTACCAGCTTCATCGGGTTAAAACGGTGACCCTGAGCGGGATCCCAGGGTCCATGCACACGGTAACCGTAACGTTGCCCCGCCTTCAATCCTGCCAGAAAACCATGCCAGACATCGCCTGTACGCGCCGGAAGGTCAACGCGTTGTTCGTTGCCTTCCTCGTCAAACAAGCACAACTCCACGCGGTGCGCATGAACAGAAAAGAGGGTGAAATTCACCCCACCTTTCACCACATGCGCACCAAGTGGTGCTGGCTGGCCTGCGGTAAGGGTCGTCATTCCCCCTCCCTGACCAGCCAGATGGTGGAGAGCGGCGGCAATGTCACGGAGATCGAATGTTCGCGACCGTGGCTCGGAATGTTTTCGCTATAGACACCTCCACCGTTCCCGGCGTTGCTGCCGTGGTAGTGCATCGAGTCGGTGTTTAACTCTTCGCGCCAGCGCCCTGGCTGGTTAATGCCAAAGCGATAGCCGTGACGGGGTACCGGCGTAAAGTTGCTGGCAACAATGATCTCATTGCCTGCTTTATCGCGGCGCACAAACACAAACACTGAACGCTCGTTATCATCCACCACCAGCCACTCGAAGCCATAGGAGTCAAAATCCAGCTCATGCATGGCTTTATGGTGGCGATAAGTGCGGTTCAGGTCACGAACCAGACGCTGCACGCCGTGGTGCCAGTTATCGCCACCTTCCAGCAGATGCCAGTCAAGACTCGTGTCATGGTTCCACTCACGACCTTGGGCGAACTCATTGCCCATAAACAGCAACTTTTTGCCGGGAAATGCGAACATCCAGCCGTAGTAAGCGCGCAGGTTGGCAAACTTCTGCCAGGCATCGCCCGGCATGCGATCCAGAATGGATTTTTTACCGTGCACCACTTCGTCATGAGACAACGGCAAGACAAAGTTTTCTGTGTTGTTGTACAGCATGCCAAAAGTGAGTTTGTCGTGATGGTACTGACGGTGCACCGGATCGAGCTTCATGTAGTCCAGGGTGTCATGCATCCAGCCCAGGTTCCACTTGTACCAGAAGCCTAATCCTCCCAGCGATGGCGGACGTGAGACGCCGGGAAAATCCGTCGACTCTTCGGCCATGCTCACCGCACCCGGCACCTGTTCGCCGAGAATACGGTTGGTACTGCGTAAAAACTCTATCGCTTCGAGATTTTCACGCCCGCCGTGCTCGTTAGGGATCCACTCCCCCGCTTTGCGGCTGTAGTCGCGGTAGATCATGGAGGCCACCGCATCCACACGCAGCGCATCAATACCAAAGCGTTCAATCCAGTAAAGCGCATTGCCCACCAGATAGTTGCTGACTTCACGACGACCATAGTTGTAGATGAGCGTATTCCAGTCCTGATGGTAGCCTTCGCGCGGGTCGCTGTGCTCATACAGGCTGGTGCCGTCAAATTCTGCCAGGCCAAAATCATCAGAAGGGAAATGACCCGGCACCCAGTCGAGGATGACGTTCAGCCCGGCGGCATGCGCCGCTTTCACAAAGTAGAGAAAATCATCGCGGGTGCCGAAACGACGGGTCGGTGCGTAAAGCCCGGTCGGCTGATAGCCCCAACTGCCATCAAAAGGGTGTTCGTTGATGGGCAACAGTTCGAGGTGGGTAAAGCCCATCCACTTCACGTAGGGGATTAACTGATCCGCCAGCTCGCGATAGCTCAGCCAGAAATTATTGTCCGTATGGCGACGCCAGGACCCCAGATGTACCTCGTAGATGGAGATGGGGGCATCAAATTCGTTGGCCTTTTTACGGGCTTCGGTCTGCTCAACCTTTTCCGGCAGGTCGCAGATCATTGATGCGGTTTCCGGGCGCATTTGTGCTTCAAACGCGTAAGGGTCAGATTTAATGCGCAGTTTGCCGTGCGCATCAATCATCTCAAATTTATAGAGCTGCCCGTTATGTGCACCAGGAATGAAAAGCTCCCAGATACCGGATTCCCGACGTAAACGCATCGGGTGGCGACGGCCATCCCAGTAGTTAAACTGCCCCACGACCGACACACGGCGGGCATTCGGCGCCCAGACGGAAAAACGTGTACCGGTCACGCCATCCATCGTATCGGCATGTGCGCCAAGGGTTTCGTAAGGTCGCAGGTGGGTACCTTCGGAAAGCAGCCAGGCGTCCATCTCCTGAATCAATGGACCAAAGCGGTAAGGATCGTCGATGAGATTTTGTTGGCCATGCCAGATAATGGCAAGCTGGTAGCGAAATGCATTTTTTCTACGCGGCATGATGCCGCTAAAGAAACCTCGTGAATCGAGGCAATCCAGATTGCCCACTTTGCGCCCGGTTTTGGGTTCAATCACCCAAACCTCGGAGGCGTCAGGTAATAATGCGCGGACTTCCAGCCCGGCCTCAGTTTGATGCATGCCGAGAACGGAAAAGGGATCCGCAAAATGGCCTGCTATTAGCGCGTTAATCACGTCTCTATCTACAAGCACGGACATGGTTTCATCCTTTTTTATTTGTGTCACACCTAAGCCGGGAAGGTTATACACCCGGTTATGACACTTTTTTTGACCTGAACGGCTCAGCACAATATGTGCATCCTCTCTGATCCGTCCCACCTTCAGGCAAGGCACAGAAGCACCCTACTTAAAGCATAGCCAACGCTTTATCTGACTCCTGAGAAAAATAACAACATTCGCGTAGAATCCTTTTTTACGCAAAAAAAAGGGGTGACAAGCACCCCTTTTTGAACAATTTGAGATTACGCCAGTTGGCGAAGCATACGGCGTAGCGGCTCTGCCGCGCCCCACAAGAGCTGATCGCCCACGGTGAAAGCGGAGAGGAAATCGGAGCCCATGTTCAGTTTACGCAGACGACCAACCGGAGTGGTCAGCGTGCCAGTCACAGCTGCCGGCGTGAGTTCACGCATGGTGATGTCACGGTCATTCGGCACCACTTTCGCCCACGGGTTATGTGCCGCCAGCAGCTCTTCGATGGTCGGAATAGACACATCTTTTTTCAATTTCAGGGTGAATGCCTGGCTGTGGCAACGCAGTGCGCCGACGCGGACACACAGGCCATCAACAGGAATTGCAGAAGCGGTGCTGAGGATCTTGTTGGTTTCCGCCTGGCCTTTCCACTCTTCACGGCTCTGGCCGTTATCAAGCTGTTTGTCGATCCACGGAATCAGGCTACCTGCCAGCGGCACGCCGAAGTTATCGACCGGCAGTTCACCGCTACGAGAAAGCTGCGTTACTTTGCGTTCGATATCGAGGATAGCCGAAGCCGGGTCAGCCAGTTCAGCCGCAACGTGGCCGTGCAGTTGGCCCATTTGTGCCAGCAGCTCACGCATGTGACGCGCGCCGCCACCGGATGCCGCCTGATAAGTGGCAACAGAAACCCACTCAACCAGATCGTTGGCAAACAGACCGCCCAGGGACATCAACATCAGGCTGACGGTACAGTTACCGCCAACGAAGGTTTTAATGCCTTTGTTCAGTCCGTCGGTAATAACGGACTGGTTCACCGGGTCGAGAATAATAATGGCGTCATCTTTCATACGCAGTGATGAGGCAGCATCAATCCAATAACCCTGCCAACCGCTTTCACGAAGCTTTGGATAGATTTCGTTGGTATAATCGCCGCCCTGGCAGGTGACAATAATGTCGAGAGCCTTCAACGCTTCCAGATCGAATGCATCCTGCAACGTGCCGGTAGACTGACCACCGAACGTCGGGGCTGCCTGTCCAAGCTGGGAAGTTGAGAAGAAGACCGGGCGAATGGCGTCGAAGTCGCGCTCTTCTACCATGCGTTGCATGAGTACGGAGCCGACCATTCCGCGCCAACCGATAAAACCAACATTTTTCATAACGTATTTCCTGCGAAGGTGTGTGCTGTTTGTGCGAGCCAGTGTCCTAACTGGCGCTAATAGCCCACATTACAAAATGCACGCAAAGTCGCAAGTGAAATTAATCAATGATGGGCAAGCCATCAGAAATACCGCTAATCTGCGGCAAAACAGGAAGAGTCATGAGCGAAATCATTTCAGTGGCAGTGTTGTTGATCCTGATTATGGATCCTCTCGGGAATCTGCCTATTTTCATGTCGGTACTGAAGCATACCGAGCCGAAACGTCGTCGCAAAATCATGATTCGCGAACTGCTCATCGCCCTGGCGCTGATGCTAGTTTTCCTGTTTGCGGGCGAAAATATTCTGGCATTCCTGAACCTGCGTGCTGAAACCGTCTCTATTTCTGGCGGCATTATTCTGTTCTTGATTGCCATTAAGATGATTTTCCCGAGCGAGTCTGGCAGCAGCATGGGCCTGCCCGCCGGTGAAGAGCCTTTTATTGTACCGTTGGCGGTTCCACTGGTCGCCGGGCCAACATTGCTTGCAACGCTGATGCTGCTTTCACATCAGTATCCGAATCAGATGAGCCACCTGGTGATTGCGTTGCTGATCGCCTGGGGTGGAACCGTGGCGATCTTGTTGCAGTCATCGCTGTTCTTGCGTTTGCTCGGCGAGAAAGGGGTGAATGCACTGGAGCGTTTGATGGGATTAGTGCTGGTGATGCTCGCCACCCAGATGTTCCTGGACGGGATACGTTTGTGGATGAAAGGCTAGGTAAAAGCAAAAAGGCAACGCAAGTTGCCTTTTTTAGTGTTTGCTCCCTCTCCCCGTGGGAGAGGGTTGGGGTGAGGGCATCAGACCGCACCGCCCCCCCAAGCAGAAACCTCAACTCAGTAGCGTAAATGCAATCATCCCAACAATCGCACCAGTGGTGCCGAGGATGGTCTCCATTAGCGTCCAGGTTTTCAGCGTCTGCGCTTCCGTTGCACCGGTAAATTTACCGAACAGCCAGAAGCCTGCATCGTTCACATGACTCACCACAATCGAGCCACCAGCGATACAAATCGACAGGGCTGCCATTTGCGCGCCAGAAAAATGCAGTTGCTCGATTACCGGCATTACCAGGCCCACTGCCGTTAAACAGGCAACGGTGGCGGAACCCTGAATAATGCGCACCGCCGCAGCCAGCACGAAGCAGGTTACCGCAATCGGCAGGCCCATTCCGGTGAGAGCTTCACCCAATGCCGGGCCAACGCCCGAATCCACCAGAACCTGCTTGAACACCCCGCCCGCACCAATCACCAGCAGGATAATCCCGGCAGGCTGCAGTGCCTGACCACAGATTTCCATCACGCGGTCTTTCGCCATGCCCTGACGAATCGCCAGCCCATAAATAGCGACCAGGCACGCCACCAGAATCGCGGTGAACGGGTGGCCGATAAACTCCAGCCAGTTGTAGAGATCTGAACCTTCTGCAACAAAACGCGCGGCGATCGTTTTCAGACCCACCAGCACCAGCGGCAGCAGGATCAGTGACAGGCTGAAGGCGAATGACGGCATTTTGCCTTCGCCCAGGTGCGGCTCGGAAATATCATCCGGGATGTGCAGCTCAACGTAGCGGCTAATAAAGTTGCCCCACAGCGGCCCGGCAATCAGCATACCCGGAATGGCCGCACACAGGCCAATCAGGATCATCCAGCCAAAATCCGCATGCATCTGGGACGCCAGCAGCATCGGTGCTGGCCCCGGCAACAGGAACGCCGCCGCTGCCGCCACACCCGCAAACAGCGGAATGACCAGCTTCACCAGGTTTGTGCCAGTATGGCGCGCCATGGAAAAGGCCACGCTAATCAGCAGCACAACCGCCACTTCGAAGAACAGCGGCAGTGCGCAAATCAGACCGGCCAGGCCAATTGCGTAGTGCGCACGGCTATGACCGAAAGATTTAAGCATCTTCACGGCAATCTGGTCGACTGCACCGGTCTCATGCAAAATTTTGCCGAACATGGCACCGAGGGCCACCACAATGGCGAGGAAGCCCAACGTACCGCCCATCCCTTTTTCCATCGTTGCCGCAATCTTAATTAACGGCATACCTGAAAAAAGACCTGCTCCAATAGAAACCACCATCAAGGCAACGAAAGCATGCATACGCGCTTTCATTACTAAAAACAGCAGCAGCAAAACAGAGCCAACTGCTGTTAAAACAAGCGTTAATGTACTCAAAACCACTGCCTTTATTTATTGATCACTGCAATTGTGCTGGCGACAACGCCTTCCAGCGGCTGGTCGATATCAACGACAAGAACGTCGCGCTCATCCGCACCCGGCTCTTCCAGGGCTTCAAACTGGGTCACCAGCATCTGCGTTTTGAAGAAGTGGCCTTTACGGGCTTTCAGGCGGCTTTCGATAACCTCAAATTCCCCTTTCATGTAGATAAAGGAGAGGTTCGGGTTGCCGTCACGCAGCTGGTCGCGATAGCGCTTCTTCAGAGAAGAGCAGACGATCAGCGAAACTTTGTTGGTGCGCTGCATGGCGAAAGCGGCATCGTTCAGCGCCTGCAACCAGGGTTTGCGGTCTTCATCATTTAACGGCTCGCCTGCGGCCATTTTCATGATGTTGCTGCGCGGGTGAAGGAAGTCGCCATCAAGAAACGCGGCATGGATTTGATGCGCCACTTCACTGGCGACAGCGGATTTACCACTGCCAGAAACGCCCATCAGGACATAGATGTGGTGATCATGATTTGTCGTGCTCAAAGCGTAGCTCCCACTGAGACAAAGATGAATTGTTACGGGTAACAGTTAACGGTAACATTGTCCTGCCGGGGAAATGGAGAAGCAATAACCATTCGTGCCAGAAGTGAATAAGTGTGAGCTAGTTCAAATTTGTCAGACTAAATTGATCCACCCGGTGACAAAGTGAAACCTAAATCTAACAATTTTGGCGTAACTGTTTCACCGCGAATCCGCGCCAGAAGACGTTCTGCACCGATGCGCCCCATGCGCTCACGCGGCGTCAGTACGCTTGCCAGACGCGGCTCCATCACCTGACCGATGTCATGACCATGGAACCCGGCAATCGCCATATCGTCAGGAATTCTTAACCCCAGACGCTGACACTCAAAGGCCGCACCAATGGCCAGGTCATCGTTGGTACAAAAAATTCCATCCAGTTGCGGGTATTCGCGTCGGGCCTGACGCATCAGGTCAATACCGGCGGAGTAAGAAGAAGACTGTTCCACCATCACGCTGTAAGGCGTTAACCCGGCATCGAGCATCGCCTGCTCATACCCCTTCTGTTTGATGATAGTACGTTCATCCAGACGTGCGCCGAGGTAGGCAACACCGGTGTGACCACGTGCAATGATAGCGGCTGTCATTTGGCGGGCAGCTTCGAAGTTATCGAAACCCACGGCGATATCCAGACAAGGCGAGATGCTGTCCATCAGCTCAAGCACCGGGATACCAGCCACTTCAATCATCTTCAGGGTACGTGGTGTATGAGTTCGCTCAGTCAGGATCAAGCCATCGATATTCCAGGAAAGCATCGATTCCAGACGCTCTTCTTCCATCTCCGGTTTGTAACCAAAGTGTGCCAGCATAGTCTGGTAACCGTAAGCATCGGTGACGCTTTCAATGCCGCGCAGAACTTCAGCGAAAACCTGGTTGGTTAAGGAAGGAAGGAGAACACCCACCGCACGGCTGGTGGCGTTAGAGAGGATATCGGGAGCGCGATTGGGAATGTAACCCAGCTCATCAAGCGCGGCCGCTATTTTTCCCCGAAGCGCGATGGAGACTTGCTCCGGATTTCGCAGAAAACGGCTGACCGTCATTTTGGTCACGCCTACGCGATCGGCCACATCCTGAAGTACGGGTCTTTTCTTTTTCATCGTCCTGAAGTAATAAGCTAAGAAACAATGGTTCAGTTTATCACGGACAGCACTCAACCTTCCGGTGTTAACCAGAAGGTTGAGTCATTTATTTAAGCCGGATCAAACTGGCGGCAGGTCAAAGAGCAGAATTTCGCTGTCACTGTCCGCATGAATCGACAGAGCTTGCTCATCCCAGATAGCCAGGCCATCGCTGGTGGTCGCTTTGGTGCCGTTAATGGACACTTCACCTTTCACCACCTGGATCCAGATTTTGCGATCTGCAGCCACCTGGTAAACAGACTGCTCATCTTTCAACAACGCCCAACGATACAGCTCCATGTCCTGATGCACTTTCAGCGAACCATCACGGGCATCCGGAGAGAGCACCAGCTGGCGGCCCTGCTTCGCGTCAAAGCGACGCTGCTCGTAACGCGGCGTAATGCCCGTTGCTTCTGGAATAATCCAGATCTGGTACAGACGCAGCGGCTCGGTGGCGCTCGGGTTGTACTCGGAGTGACGTACCCCGGTGCCTGCGCTCATAATCTGGAACTCACCCGCCGGAACCTGCTCTTTGTTGCCCATGCTGTCCTGATGTTCCACCGCGCCTTGCAGCACATAGGTCAGGATTTCCATGTCTTTATGGGGATGGGTACCAAACCCCTGCCCGGCATCAATCACGTCGTCGTTGATGACGCGAAGTGCGGAGAAGCCCATAAAGTTAGGGTCGTGATAGTTGGCAAACGAAAAGGTATGCCAGGAGTCAAGCCAGCCATGATTTGCGTGGCCACGGTCGTTTGCTTTGCGTAAGTAAATCATGTTTTCACCCTCGTGTTCGTTTCGATGGAGTAAGTGTGTACCCGATCGACCGGCAATCATAGAGGGTGAAAATTGACTCCTCTGTTCAAAAAAAATGAACGATTCGGATTTCGCTAAAATCCCTTACTTTACGAGGGTTACCGTGGCAGGAGACGCCTGTTCGAAGGCCCGTTCGAGGATCTCAAGATTGGTCAGAACGTCAGATTCCTTGACGTAATTTTCCACCCCATCATTGATTGTCGCATACAGCGCGTCATAGACCCGGCCGTAGTCACCCGTTTCTGGCGTCAGGATTTCACGTACCGTCTCCCCGGCGTCATTCACGTACTCCAGCACCCCCGTGCTCTCATCGGCGGCAAAGCCCGGTTCGCCAGGCATAATGTTGGCTTTGAGGCTGGTTTCCTGCTGGTCGATGCCAAATTTTATGAACGCCCCTTTGGTGCCGTGAACGATAAATTTCGGATAGTCGATTTTCACCAGATGGCTGGTTTTGACGATGGCCTTCAGGTCACCAAAGAAGAGCTGTGCCTCGAAGGTATCATCCGGATTGGCTTTATTACGCAGGCTGCGGATGTCGTAAGCCACATGATCCGGGCGACCAAACAGTGAAATAATTTGATCCATCGTGTGCACGCCCAGGCCGTAGAACGAGCCATCCTGCGGTAACCCCGGTTTTGTCTCGGCAACCGGACGGTAGTAGTCAAAATGGCTCTCCACTTCGACAATCTCACCTAACTTGCCGCTCTCAATGGCCTTTTTGGCAGTCAGGAAGCAGGAGTCAAAGCGGCGGTTCTGATACGGCGTGACGGTCAGCCCTTTGCTTTTCGCCAGTGTAAACAAGGTGATGGCTTCAGCCATGGTCGGCGTAAACGGCTTTTCGACCAGCACGTTTTTCCCGGCCTCAAGCGCCCGCTTCGCATAGTCAAAATGGCTGTCAGCATGGGTACAGACAATCACCAGTTTGACCTGCGGGTCATTAAGTACTTCATCAAGACTGCTGGTGAAATGGATGTGTTGATACTGAGGATGCTGCTCTTCCGGCTTCGGGCTGCGGCGGTATATATGGGCCACGTGCCAGCTCTCTTTACGGTTCAGCACATAGGGAAGATGGTATCGGGTCGTACTTTTGCCAAAGCCGATAAATGCGCAATGTAAGGTCATGATTCTATCCTTGTTGAGCGTTGCAGCTTTAAACCTTAGCGCAGTCAGCTTGTGATAAAAACCGCCGGGCATCGCGGATTAATTATTCGTGGGTTTTATCACTTGCAATGAACTCATCAATGGCTCTTATAAAACAAAGGTAAACAAAGACTTATAATTCCTAAAGTACCTTTCACAATATTGACGTACCAATCCGAATTCCGCATAAAAGAGCCGCATTTTCGTGTTATCAGGTCAGTGAGACCTTCCGCTGACAGCGTCAACAGGTGACTCAGGAACCACACATGGAAAGAAAATACTACCTGCTAAACCTCACCCTTTTACTGTGGTTCTTTGCGCTTGTGCTCTGGTGCCTGGGTCTGCATACGCTTGCCAAATATTCAGGATCATTGGCTTTCATCACCTTAGCCATTCAAACATTTCAAGGATGGATCATCCCTATGTTCAAAAAAAACAAACACATTGAAGTGCCGGCGGTTTTAAGCGCGCCTGTACCTGCTAATGAAGCTGCGCCCACAAGTATCGAAAAACACACTAATACGGTTATTGCCAGCGATGTCCATGTGGAAGGCAACATAGCGTCTTCGACCCCGGTATACATTCACGGCAGCCTGCACGGCAATATCACCGCCCCTGAAGGTCTGATTAAAGTCATGCGTAATGGCTCTGTGGAAGGCAACATAAGCTGCCGTGAGCTTATTATCGACGGCACAGTTGTGGGGCAATGCATCGCTGATACCGTCGAAATCTATGAAAATGGAAAGGTAAATGGTGCCCTGGTGTATCGCCAGATTGCGGTAAAGAAAGGGGGAGAATTTATTGGGCAGGTCGACGTTCTGCCACCCATCCAGGAAATCAACAATGTTGTTGGTTTGAAGAGTGACGCACCCCTTGAACAGGACAAGTGGTCAGTGGGTGAGAAAAACGAGCAAAAAAAAAGCCAGCACCCGGCTGGCTAAGAAATACTGGAAGCAATGTGAGCAATGTCGTGCTTTCAGGATTACCGCATAGGTTTCCCTGAACGCATGGCAATAATAATCATTATCATTCGCACTTGTCTACCCCTTTTTGCAAAAAATGCCGCTTGACTCACTTTGGTAACTCAGGGAAGTTGAAAGGGAACATTCAACAAGGAGAAAGGAAATGAGCAGTATCGTGGTACGCCATGCAGAACCCCGGGACGCCGAGCCATTACGTCAAATCAATGCGCATACGGAGGTCTATCACGACACGCTACAAATTCCTCATCCCTCTATGGAAATGTGGGAGGAGCGGCTAAAACCGCGGCCGGGTCGTCGCCATCTGGTTGCCTGTATTGACGATGTTGTCGCCGGGCATCTGGTGGTGGATGTAGAACAAAACCCGCGTCGCAGCCACGTGGCCACTTTTGGTATCAGCGTTTCCAGCGAGTTTCGTGGGCGCAGCGTTGGCAGTGCAATGGTGCGTGAGATGGTAAACCTTTGCGACAACTGGCTGCGCATTGAACGTATTGAGCTGACAGTTTTCGTCGACAATGCGCCAGCGCTGGCGCTGTATCGCAAGTTCGGTTTTGAAATTGAAGGCACCGGCAAGCAATACGCGCTACGTAACGGTGAATATGTGGATGCCTATTTTATGGCGCGGGCGAAGCACTGAATCCTGTTCCACGCAGATCCCTCTCCCTTTGGGGAGAGGGATCGGGTGAGGGGGAAAAATTAATACCCCGCCGTTAAATCATCCACCGTACGCGGGTCAGATGCCCCGTACAGCGTGCCATCCGGGCCGACCATAATACTTTGTGTACTGCCCATGGCTTCTTTCACTACCACCTTCTGCCCTTTCTGCTCCAGGAGTTTGCGGGTATCCGGGCTAAAGCCTTTTTCCACACGCAGCTCATCCGGTAACCATTGATGGTGGAAGCGCGGCGCGTTGGTCGCTTCGGCAACGTTCATCCCAAAATCGATGCTGTTCACCACGATTTGCAGCACAGTAGTAATAATACGGCTACCGCCAGGGCTACCGGTTACCAGCCAGGTTTTACCGTCTTTCACCACAATTGTTGGCGACATCGAAGAGAGCGGACGTTTACCCGGCCCTACGGCATTGGCATCACCGCCCACCAGCCCATAGACGTTTGGCACACCCGGTTTGGCAGAAAAATCATCCATTTCGTTGTTCATCAGAATGCCGGTATTTCCCGCAACAATCCCGCTACCAAATGTGGTGTTCAGGGTGTAGGTCACCGCAACGGCGTTGCCGTCTTTATCCACCACCGAATAGTGCGTAGTTTGATTACTTTCGTAAGGTTCGAGTTTGCCGGGGCGAATCTGGCTCGACGGTTTGGCCTTGTTGACGTCGATTTGCTGGGCCAGTGATTTGGCGTAATCCTTACTGGTCAACGCCTGCCAGGGGACTTTCACGAAATCCGGATCGCCTAAGTATTCCGACCGGTCGGCGTAAGCGTATTTTTCAGCCTCCGCCATCACCTGCATCGTGTCCGCACTGCCAAAGCCGTATTTGGCGAGGTCGAAATTCTCCAGAATATTAAGGATCTGTACGATATGGATCCCCCCGGAGGATGGCGGTGGCATGGAGAAGACCTGGTAGCCACGGTAGTCACCGCTAATCGGCGTGCGCTCAACCGCTTTGTAGCTCGCCAGATCTTCTTTGGTGATAAGCCCCCCGTTTTTACTCATCTCCTGAGCAATCTGATCGGCAATCGACCCTTTGTAGAAGGCATCGGGGCCCTTCTCGGCAATCATCTCCAGGCTTTTACCCAGATTGGCCTGCACCAGCTTATCGCCTTTCTTCAGCGGCTCGCCGTCTTTCCAAAAGATGGCTTTGCTATTTTCATGGTTGGGAATGACTTCACTGCCATAGGTTTTGAGATCATCAGCCAGTGCATCGTTGACCACAAAGCCCTGCTTCGCGAGCTTAATCGCTGGTTGCACCACCTTGTTAAGCGGCAGCGTACCGTATTTTTCCAGCGCCAGTGAGAAGCCTGCCACTGTGCCCGGCGTACCTGAAGCTAAATGTGAAGTGAGGGATTTTTTGCTGTCCGGGTTGCCCTGATCGTCGAGGAACATGTCACGAGTGGCCGCAGCAGGGGCCATTTCACGAAAATCGATGGCCGCCGTTTTGCCGTCTTTGGTGCGAATCATCATGAATCCGCCACCGCCAAGGTTACCCGCCTGAGGATGGGTGACCGCCAGGGCATACCCGACTGCGACAGCCGCATCGACGGCATTCCCTCCTTGTTTGAGGATCTCAACCCCAACCCGGGTTGCAGTCTCATCAACGGAGGCCACCATGCCCTGCTTCGCCCGAACCGGGTGGAAAACATCAGCCTCAACGCCATAGGATACCGGCGCAGGCGCCGCGACAGGCGGGGGCGCGGCGGCAACACTAAAACACCCTCCCGCCGTCAGAGCGGCAATCGCCACCCAACGTGCAAACTTCTGCTTCATCATCGTCGTTCTCCTCAGTTGGGGCGACAGTCCCCGCTTAAGCCTGGTTCAGAACTCCTAAAAGATCATCGTAGTGCGTGAAAGTGAGTAAACTTAAGGGAAGCCTCAGAAGGAGGAAATGATGATGAAACGATTGATTCTTGTAGCCGCACTTTTGCCGCTGACCGCATTCGCACAGCCGATTAACACGACAAACAACCCTAACCTGCCGGGTTATGAGAACCCGACGCAGCAGCGGATGCAAACGCAGATGTTGAACCAGCAACAGCAGCAAAAGGGGATGTTAAATCAGAATTTGCAAACGCAAACGCGCCTGCAACAACAGCATCTGGAAGCGCAGATTAACAACAACGCCCAGCGGGTAAGGCAGGCACAGCCGGGGGAGCTCGACCCGAGCACCCAGCAGGTGCTCCCCAACACAAACGGCGGCATGTTGAACCAAAGCGTTAGCAGCGACGCGACACTGACTCAGCAACAGCATATGTTGCCGCCACCTAAACAGACCAACGGCATGCTAAATCAGAACACGATCAGCACACCGCAGGCCATTATTCCGCTAAAAACGGTCACGCCTTAAGGCTGAAAATGCGGCCCGATGACGTCGATCGCATCGGTACAGATACAGTCAACGCCCCAGCGCAACAGCTCGGCTGCACGCTCCGGGGTGTTGACGGTATAGACCAGAATATGTAATCCGGCATCGCGCAACATGGCCACGCGCGCTTCATCCAGCAAACGGTGATTGAGGTGAATAGAGACACACGCCAGGCGTGTCGTCAGTTCATGCCAGTCATCTCGCCACTCGTCCAGCAACAAACCGCGAGGTAATTCCGGTGCAGCCTGTTGAGCCGCCTCCAGTGCATCAATCTCAAACGAGGACAAGAGCGGAGCAACCATTCCCTGCCACAATTCCCGTGCCGCCAGCGCAACCACTTTCCCGGTCAATGGCCCCGTGCCCGTCGTCGGTTTGATTTCGATATTTGCCAGCATGCCGTGATCGCGACAGCGTGCTGCAACCTCGGAAAGCTGCGGTAGAGGCTCACCCTTAAACTCACCGCTGTACCAACTTCCCGCATCGACTTTCAGCAGATCGTTCCACTCCAGTTCCCCGGCCACACCCCAACCGTTGCTGGTGCGCTCAAGATTGTCATCATGGAGCAGGAAAATGTGCCCGTCCTTTGACAGCTTAACGTCAAACTCAATCATGGTGTGACCGTAGCGGGCACCTACATCAATGGCCGCCAGCGTGTTTTCCGGTGCGAGTTTTCCGCCGCCGCGGTGGGCGACAATGTGGGGGTAAGGCCAGTTACTCATACGCGTTGTCCTGTTTCACCGTCGAAGAGGTGCAGGTGATTTTCCGGCAGATGCAACCACAATGTGCTGCCCTGCGCCGGACGCTCCTGGTGTGGCAAACGTACCACCAGTTTGTGGTTGCCCCAGCGACCATGCGCCAGGTTATCCGCACCGAGCATTTCCAGGGTGTCCAGTACCAGCGGCACCCCACCTGCGGCCTGTGAGCTTAACGCAATATGTTCCGGGCGGATACCCAGGGTCATTTTGCGTCCGGCATAACCACGATAGAACCAGTTAATCGGCAACGCCATTCCGCTGTCGAGTTCAAAATGGGTGCCAGTGTTGCTGATGCGACCATCGAGTAAGTTCATTGCCGGGCTGCCGATAAAGCTCGCCACAAAACGACTGGCTGGCTTTTCATAGACCTCAATCGGCGTACCGATTTGTTCCGCCACACCTTTGTTCATCACCATCACACGCTGCGCCAGGGTCATGGCTTCAACCTGGTCATGCGTCACGTACAAAGAGGTGGTCTTCAGGCGGCGATGCAGATGCTGAAGCTCAAGACGCATCTGCACACGTAATTTGGCGTCAAGGTTCGACAGGGGTTCATCAAACAGGAACACAGCCGGGTCGCGGACAATCGCACGGCCCATCGCCACGCGCTGACGCTGACCACCGGAGAGTTCACGCGGACGACGCTTAAGCAGGCCGTCGAGTTCCAGAATGCGGGCCGCCTCTTTGACGCGTTCAGCAATATGCTCTTTGCCCATATTGCGAATTTTCAGCCCCCACGCCATGTTCTCTTCCACGCTCATATGCGGGTAGAGCGCATAGTTCTGGAACACCATCGCGATGCCGCGATCTTTGGGTTCCATTTCGGTCACGCGCTGGCTGTCGATCCAGATGTCGCCGGTACTCACACGCTCAAGCCCTGCCACCATACGCAGCAGTGTCGATTTACCGCAGCCTGATGGCCCAACCATCACAATGAATTCGCCGTCGGCCACATCCACGGTTAATGGCTGAATCACCTGCGTTTTTCCGCCGTCCCAGCTTTTGGTTACGGCCTGTAATTTTAATCCTGCCATCTTATTTCTCACTATCTACCAGGCCACGAACGAACGCGCGCTGCATGGCTAAAACGATAACGACCGGAGGGATCAGCGTAAGCAACATCGCTGCCATCACCTGGTTCCATTGTGTGGTGCCTTCGCCCGTGGCGATCATGCCCTTAATGCCTGCGACTGCCGTTCCCAGGTTGACGTCGCTGATAATCAGCAACGGCCACAGATACTGGTTCCAGCCGTAGATAAAGGTGATGACAAACAGCGCCGCGAGATTGGTTTTTGACAGCGGCAGCACGATGTCCCAGAAAAAGCGCATCGGCGACGCGCCATCAATACGCGCGGCTTCAATTAGCTCATCCGGCAGCGTCATAAAGAACTGGCGGAACAGGAACGTTGCTGTCGCAGATGCCATCAGCGGCAGCGTCAGGCCGGTGTAGCTGTCGAGCATTTTCAGGTTGGCGATCACTTCCACGGTCGGGAAGATACGCACTTCAACCGGCAGCATCAGGGTGATAAAGATCATCCAGAAGAAGAGGTTACGCAGTGGAAAACGGAACCAGACGATGGCAAAAGCAGACAGCATCGAGACGGCGATTTTTCCCACGGTAATGGTAAAGGCCATGATGAAGCTGTTGGTCAGCATCAGCCAGAATGGCGCGCTGTTCACGCCCACACCCTGGGTCCAGATGGTGCGAATGTTTTCCCACAAATGGGTGCCAGGAATGAGCGTCATCGGCGTGTCGTACACCGCTTTGATGTCCAACGTGGCGGTGACAAACGCGACATACATCGGGAACAGGATCGTCACAATGCCCAGAATCAGCATGATGTGACTGAATAAGGTCAGCCCGGGGCGATTCTCAATCATTGGTAGCGCACCTTACTTTCAACATAACGGAACTGCACGACGGTCAGCACGATGACCAGGAACATCAGCACTACCGACTGCGCGGCAGAAGCAGAGAGATCCAGTCCGACAAAACCTTCGCGGTAAATCTTGTAAATCAGCGTCGTTGTGGCCTGTACCGGGCCACCCGCCGTCGCGGCATCGATCACCGGGAAGGTGTCGAAGAAGGCGTAAACCAGATTGACCACCAGCAGGAAGAAACTCACCGGGGCGATCAGCGGCAGCGACAGCCTGAAGAAGCGGCGAATCGGCCCTGCACCATCAATCGCGGCGGCTTCGACCAGCGAACGCGGGATGGATTGCAGTGCGGCAAAGAAGAACAGGAAGTTGTAGCTGATCTGCTTCCAGACAGAGGCAAAGACCACCAGGAACATCGCCTGGCCACTGTTCTGCGCATGGTTCCAGTCGTAGCCAAACTGTTCAAGGAAATGGGTAATCAGCCCGCGACCAGGGTTAAAGAGGAAAATCCATAGCACGGCAGCAACAGCAGGGGCGACGGCGTAAGGCAGCAGCATCAGCGTCTGGTAAATCCGGCTACCGCGCACCACGTTGTCCACAAGGGCGGCAAAAAATAGCGACGTGAACAGACCGAAGAAGGTCACCAGTGCACTGAAGCGCATCGTCGTCCAGAAGGAGTCCAGATAGTAGCTGTCACGGAACAGCGCAACGAAGTTGTCCAGGCCAACGAAGGTACTGGAAAGCCCAAAGGGATCCACGCTCTGGACGGAGTACCACAACGCTTCGCCCGCAGGCCAGATAAAGAATATAACGGTGATAACCAGTTGGGGCGCGACCAGCAGATAGGGCAGCCAGCGCGAACGAAACACCGGACGGGATGAGGACATAGTTAAGCTCAGGTTAGGTGTCCCCTCACCCCGGCCCTCTCCCAAAGGGAGAGGGAGGATAACATCCCCTCTCCCTTTGGGAGAGGGTTAGGGTGAGGGTAAAAGATTAAGACTTAGTGGATTGCTCGAAGCGACGCAGCAGTTGGTTACCACGCTCTACCGCAGCATCCAGTGCCTGCTGAGGGGTTTTCTTGCCGGTCCAGACGCTTTCCAGTTCCTCATCCACGATAGTACGGATCTGCGGCATGTTGCCCAGACGCAGACCTTTAGTGAACGGCAACGGTGGCTTGTTCAGCATCTGACGAGTTGCAATGTCAGCACCTGGGTTTTTGTCGTAGAAGCCTTCTTTACGGGTCAGCTCATACGCCGCGGTGGTGATTGGCAGGTAGCCCGTTTTCTGGTGCCATTCGGCAGCATTTTCCGGTTTAGCCAGGAATTCCAGGAACTGAGCAACGCCGGTATAAGTGGCTTTGTCTTTGCCCTGCATTACCCACAGGCTTGCACCACCGATGATGGCGTTCTGCGGTGCGCCTTTCACATCAGCGTCGTAAGGCATCATGCCTACACCGTAGTTAAATTTGGCGTAATGACGGATATCTGCCAGAGAACCGGAAGAGGCGGTGGTAATTGCGCAGTCACCGTTGTAGAACTTCTCGGTAGATTCGTCTTTACGACCGAAGTAGCTGAAATCACCCTTCTTGTTCAACTCTTCCAGCATGGCGATGTGTTTCACCTGCTCTGGTTTGTTGAACTCAAGGACGGCATCAGTACCGTCAAAGCCGTTGTTCTTCGTCGCTACTGGCAGACCATGCCATGCGCTGAAGTTTTCGATCTGGATCCAACCCTGCCAGCCGCTGGCGTAACCGCACTTCATGCCCGCTGCTTTCAGCTTGGCGGTGTAGGCAGCCAGGTCCTGCCAGGTTTTCGGTGGCTGCTCTGGATCTAAGCCTGCTTTTTTGAAGGCGTCTTTGTTGTAGTACAGCACCGGCGTGGAGCTGTTGAATGGCTGAGACAGCAGGTGACCGGTTTTAGAGTCGGTGTAGTAACCGGAAACGGTTGGGACGAACTGTGATTCGTCAAACTTGATGCCTGCGTCTTTGAAGACTTCGTAGACCGGTTTGATCGCTTTAGAAGCCATCATCGTCGCCGTGCCCACTTCATAAACCTGCAACATGGCAGGTGCGTTACCGGTACGGAACGCAGCAATACCAGCACTCAGGCTCTGCTCGTAGTTACCTTTGTACACCGGCACAATTTTGTAATCCGGGTGTGTTTCGTTAAAACGTTGCGCCAGGGATTCAACTTCTTTACCCAGTTCGCCTTCCATGGAATGCCAGAACGGGATTGATGTAGCGGCCATTGCGTTGCCTGCGAAGATCAACCCAAGTGCCAGACCTAAAGCTGTGTGTCGTAACGGTGTCATTCGGTTTTCTCTCTTGTTGTGCCGGATGCGCGATATCACGCGTTTTATGCTCGCGAGGTAACATGACACGCTCGAATGACAGAAAAATAACCGTTTAATTACAAGAGCGTGACAACCAGGCGTCAGAGAGATGATGGATTGATGAAGGCGGAAGGATGAAAATATCGGGATGTGCGGCCTGATGCCCTCTCCCACGGGGAGAGGGAGCAAACACTAAAAACGGCAACTAACAACGTTGCCGTTTTGCTTTTACCTAGCCGCCCAGATAGGCGCTGCGTACCGCTTCGTTCGCAAGCAGGGCATCGCCCGTATCTTCCAGCACCACGTGGCCGTTTTCCAGCACGTAGCCGCGGTCAGCGAGCTTCAGCGCCTGGTTGGCGTTCTGCTCGACGAGGAAGATGGTCATTCCTTCCTGACGAAGCTGTTCGATGGTGTCGAAAATCTGCTGAATGATGATCGGTGCGAGGCCCAGAGACGGTTCATCCAGCAGCAACAAACGTGGCTGACTCATCAAGGCACGACCAATCGCCAGCATCTGCTGCTCACCGCCGGACATGGTGCCCGCACGCTGAACGCGACGCTCATGCAGACGCGGGAACAGGTCATAGACGCGCTTGATACGGCTCTGGAACTGTTCGCTGTCGGCAAAGAAGCCGCCCATCGCCAGGTTTTCTTCCACCGTCATGCGCGAGAAGACACGACGCCCTTCCGGGACAATCGCGACGGCTTCACGCATGATTTTTGCCGTCTGCCAGTCAGTAATGTCTTTGTCATCAAAGACAATACGACCGCTGGTTGCACGCGGATCACCACACAGCGTGCCCAACAGGGTTGTTTTACCCGCACCATTAGCACCGATCAGGGTCACGATTTCACCCTGATTAATATGCAGGCTGACGTCGTGCAGGGCCTGAATTTTGCCGTAGTGGGCGCTAACTTTGTCAAAAGACAACATGACTTTTTCCATCTTATGCCTCACCGAGGTATGCACGGATCACGTCCGGGTTATTACGAATTTCTTCCGGTGTCCCGTTCGCCAGCGGTGTTCCCTGATTCACAACATAAATGCGATCGGAGATCCCCATCACCAGTTTCATATCATGCTCAATCAGCAGGATAGTGGTGTTGTGGTGGCTACGCAGTTCAACGATCAGTTCGTCCAGCTCTTTGGTCTCTTTCGGGTTGAGACCAGCTGCGGGTTCGTCGAGCATCAGGATTTCCGGCTGCGTCACCATGCAACGGGCAATTTCCAGACGGCGCTGGTCACCGTAGGCCAGGTTACTGGCCTGGCGGTTGGCATGCTCCAGGAGGCCAATACGCTCAAGCCAGGTAGCGGCACGATCCAGCGCTTCGCTCTGCGCGCGACGGAATGACGGCGTTTTCAACAGACCGGAGAAAACCCCACTTTTCAGTTGCTGATGTTGTGCCACGAGCAGGTTTTCAATCACCGTCATTTCGCGGAACAGACGCACGTGCTGGAAAGTACGCACCACGCCCATGCGGGCAATCTGTTGACCCGGCAACCCTTCCAGGTGCTGATCACGCAGCATAATGGTGCCGCCCGTCGGTTTGTAGAAACCGGTCAGGCAGTTGAACACCGTGGTTTTGCCTGCGCCGTTCGGACCGATCAGCGAGACGATTTCCTGAGGATGTAAATCCAGTGCCACGTTGTTGACGGCCAGCAGGCCGCCAAAACGCATCATCAGGCCATTTACGGATAACAGTGGCTGACTCATGCCTGCTCTCCTTTCGCCTGACCATTTTTCAGTTTCAACTGTACACGGGTCATTGGCAGCAAGCCCTGCGGACGCCAGATCATCATCAGTACCATCAAACCACCCAGCATCAACATGCTGTATTCATTGAAATCACGCATCAGTTCACGCGATACCACCAGCAGCACCGCCGCCAGGATAACCGCAAACTGCGAACCCATACCACCGAGCACCACAATCGCCAGCACAAACGCAGATTCCGCGAAGGTGAACGATTCCGGGCTGACAAAGCCCTGGCGGGCCGCAAACAGCGTACCGGCGAAACCTGCAAAGGCGGCGCTGATGGTAAAAGCGGTTAGCTTGATACGGGTCGGGTTCAGCCCCAGTGAACGACAGGCAATTTCGTCTTCACGCAGTGCTTCCCAGGCGCGGCCCAGTGGCATACGCAGAAGACGGTTAATCACGAACAGGGAGAAGACCACCAGCAGCAGTGCAACCAAATAAAGGAAGATCACGCGGTCACTTGGGTCATACGGTACACCGAAGAAGTTACTGAAGGTATCCCAGCCGCCTTCACGTGCACTACGGCTGAACTCCAGGCCAAACAGCGTTGGTTTAGGGATCTGGCTGATACCGTTCGGGCCACCGGTGATTTCGGTGTTATTCAGCAGCAGAATACGGACGATTTCACCAAAACCTAAGGTCACAATCGCCAGGTAGTCACCGCGCAGACGCAGTACCGGGAAGCCGAGCAGGAAGCCCGCAGCCGCAGAAACCAGCGCAGAGATCGGCAGACAGGTCCAGAAACCAAGACCGTAATAGTGGTTCAACAGCGCGAAGGTATACGCGCCGATAGCATAGAAACCGCCGTAGCCGAGCACCAGCAGACCGGACAGCCCCACGACCACGTTCAGACCCAAGCCCAGGATGATGTAAATCATGGTCATGGTCGCGATATCGACTGTGCCACGGGAGACTACAAACGGCCAGGCGACCGCGGCCACCAGCAGGGCAACCAGGAACAGCTTCTGTTTTACAGTAGAACCATCAATCGCCGGCAGAATGAATTTCGGGCCAGAGACGTTTTTCAGGCTCTTCTGGAACACCGGACGCAGCAACTGGAAGAAGAACACCACCGCAGTGCCGATAAATACCCATTCCCAGCGAATACTCGCCGCGGTATTCACTACTAATTTGGTGCCATCCAACTCTAACTGCACGCCCATAAAGACGCCTGCGAGCACGAAGAACATGGCGGCTGAGAGTAACGCCATCGCAAAATGCATCGGTTTCATACTTTTTCAACCTCCGGGCGACCCAGGATACCGGTCGGCATCACCAACAGCACGATAATCAGCAGGGCAAAAGCCACTACATCTTTATATTCCGTACTCAGGTATGCAGAGGAGAGAGATTCAGTCACGCCCAGAATCAGGCCACCGATCATTGCGCCAGGAATACTACCAATACCGCCCAGGACCGCTGCGGTGAACGCTTTCATACCCGCCATAAAGCCGATGTACGGGTTGATAACGCCGTAGAACTGACCGAGCAGAACGCCCGCAACCGCCGCCATCGCCGCGCCGATCACAAAGGTCAATGCGATCACACGGTCGGTGTTAATGCCCAGCAGACTGGCCATTTTCAGGTCTTCGGAACAGGCGCGACAGGCACGGCCCATACGGGAGTAACGAATGAATATCGTCAGTGCCAGCATTGACACCAGAGTCACAATCCAGATAACCAACTGCATGGTGGTGATAGTGGCTGAGAAGTTATCGCTGCTACCCACGGTCCACTGACCGTTAAACAAACTTGGCAATGCCACATCACGCGACCCTTCGGTCAGGCTGACGTAGTTTTGCAGGAAGATGGACATCCCGATAGCGGAGATCAGTGCAATCAAGCGCTTGGAGCTTCGAACCGGGCGATAGGCCACCCGCTCTATACTCCAGCCGTACGCACTGGCAATCACGATTGCGCCGACAAAGCCTGCGGTAATCAACAACCAGCTGGCGTCGATACCCATCATCATCAGTGCAGCAATGATCATAAATGAGACATAACTACCGATCATGTAGACCTCGCCGTGGGCGAAGTTAATCATGCCGATAATACCGTACACCATGGTGTAACCGATGGCGATCAATGCATAGGTGCTTCCCAGCGTCACGCCGTTAAACATCTGCTGCAAGAAATAGAGAAACTGCTCGGACATAACGTAACCTTTCTAAACCCGCCCATATTGCACGGGCGGTGGGATCATTTATTTAGCTACCGAAGACGACCCATCGGCGTGCCATTGGAAGACACCAAAATCAAATCCCTTCAAATCGCCTTTCTCATCCCAGTTCAGCGGCCCAATTACGGTTTTAGCCCCGTTGGCTTTTAAATCATTCACCAGTGCAAGCGGCTCATTGCTGCTCGAACGGTCAAGTGCCTGCGCAAGAGACTGCACGGCAGCATAAGTGATCCAAACATACGGACCGCTCGGATCTTTTTTCTCTACCTTCAGCGCATCAACAATGCCCTGGTTGGCCGGGTCCTGGTCGTAGCGTTTTGGCATCGTTACCAGCATGCCTTCGCCCGCATCACCCGCGATGTTCGAGAGGGAGGCATTACCCACGCCTTCCGGCCCCATGAACTGGGTTTTCAGGCCGTTTGAACGCGCCTGACGCAGAATCTGGCCCATCTCCGGGTAATAACCACCGTAGTAGACAAAATCGATATTTTCTTTCTTCAGGCGCGCCACCAGTGCAGAGAAATCTTTCTCACCCGCGGTAATGCCGTCAAAGAAGACGATGTTTGCACCGCTGGCTTTCAGGCTCTCCTGAACGGAACGCGCCAGGCCTTCACCGTACTGCTGCTTATCATGAATGATGGCAATGCGCTGAGGTTTAACGGAATTCAGGATGTACTTCGCGGCGGTCGGCCCCTGGGATGAGTCCAGCCCTGCGGTACGCATGATGTATTTGTAGCCGCGTTGGGTCAGTTCCGGGTTCGTTGCACCCGGTGAGATCATCAGAATACCTTCGTCTTCATAGATGTCAGACGCAGGCTGCGTTGATGATGAGCAGAGGTGACCGATTACATATTTGATGCCGTCGTTGACGATTTTATTCGCGACTGCAACAGCTTGTTTAGGATCGCAGGCGTCGTCATATTCCACGGCAACCAGTTTATCGTCCTTCACGCCACCTTTTGCATTGATGTCTTTGATAGCCTGGCGTGCGCCGTTGAACTCCATGTCGCCCCACTGGGCCACCGGACCGGACATCGCGCCGACAACCGCAACCTTAATATCTGCCGCCATGGTCGCGTGGGACATTGCAAATGCAACAATCCCCGCGAGTACCGTCTTCGCGTTCCTTTTCATACTTCAAATCCCCGTTCGTGATGTAGTGCGACACATCCCCTCAGGTCGCTTCACTGCGACATGAAAGAGTTGTGTGAAAATATTGTTTTTTTATGGTTAAAAAGCATTCTGTACTTTTAATAGACAACGCTATTTTTACCAGTGCCATGAATGGTTTAGCGCAGTTTTTTGGCAAAAACCAGACTAAATACTCTATTTTTCAGGCGATTAAGCAAAGATAATATTCTGAATTTACCAGGAGATAAACCTAAAAAGTTCAGTTGGCAGCATAAAATAATGGCACAAAGAGCGGAATAAAACGCTACCTTTTAGGTAAAAATGCTACCTGGTTTTCGATCGCTAATGTTTAAAACTGCTACAACGTCCGCCTCAAAAGTAATCGCCTGCAAAACGAAATATAAAAAAGTAACAGCCCGCACCAGGCGAAATTGTTTACACTGCAATTATCTTTAGAGACATGGACAAGCTGTAAATGAAATTGACCATCATCCGTCTGGTGACGTTTACCGATCAGGATCATATTGATTTAGCTAAAGTCTGGCCGGAGTACTCCCCTGCATCGTTGCAGGTTGATGAAACCCACCATATCTATGCTGCGCGTTTTAATGACCGCTTATTAGCGGCCGTTCGCGTGACGCTTCTTGGCACACAAGGCGCTCTGGATTCCCTTCGCGTGCGTGACGTCACCCGTCGCCGTGGCGTCGGAAAATATCTGTTGGATGAGGTGATTCGCGAAAACCCCAACATCACCACCTGGTGGATTACCGAAGCTGGAGTGGAGGATCGCACCGTGATGGCTGCCTTTGCTCAGGCGATGGGCTTTACCGCGCAGAATGACGGCTGGGTGAAGCGTTAGTTTTTTGAGACAGAGCGGCCTGATGCCCTCACCCCAACCCTCTCCCACGGGGAGAGGGCGCAAACACTAAAAAAGGCAACTTGCGTTGCCTTTTTGCTGTTTATTTCGCGTCGGTCGCAGTACCGTTCGCATGCCAGGTGAAGACACCGAACTCAAAGCCTTTCAGATCGCCTTTCGCATCCCAGGACAACGGCCCCATGACAGTTTCAACGGAGTTCGCTTTCAGCCAGGTTGCGATTTCAGCCGGCTCTGCGGTCTGGTTCAGACCAGCGGCCAGAGACTGCAGTGCAGCATAAGTCGTCCACACGAACGCGCCGCTTGGATCCTGTTTCTTCGCTTTGATCGCATCTACGATAGGTTTGTTCGCTGGAACCTGGTCGTAGTTTTTCGGTTTAGTCACTAACATGCCTTCAGCAGATTCGCCTGCGATGTTAGACAGGGAAACGTTCGCTACACCTTCCGGCCCCATGAATTTGGTTTTCAGACCAGCGGCACGAGACTGGCGCAGGATCTGCCCCATTTCCGGGTGGTATCCACCGTAGTAAACGAAATCGATGTTCTCTTTCTTCAGACGGGCGACCAGGGTAGAGAAATCTTTCTCACCAGCGGTAATACCATCAAAGAAGACCACGTTCGCGCCGCCTTTTTTCAGGCCATCTTGTACTGCGCGCGCCAGACCTTCACCGTACTGCTGTTTGTCATGAATCACGGCAATGCGCTGCGGTTTCACGCTCTCAAGAATGTATTTTGCTGCAGTCGGACCCTGGTCTGAGTCGAGCCCAGTGGTACGCAGAGTCAGTTTATAACCACGTGCAGTCAGCTCCGGTGCGGTAGCGGCTGGGGTGATCATCAGAATACCTTCGTCTTCGTAAATGTCAGACGCCGGCTGAGTAGAAGAGGAGCACAGGTGGCCGATAACGTATTTAATGCCATCATTAACCACTTTGTTTGCTACTGCGACCGCTTGTTTCGGGTCACATGCATCGTCGTATTTAGTGATAACCAGTTTGTCGCCTTTGATACCGCCTTTCGCGTTGATATCTGCAACAGCCTGCTCAGCACCTGTAAATTCCTGATCACCGTACTGCGCAACCGGGCCAGACATTGCACCGACAACAGCAACTTTAATATCTTTGGCGAATGCCATGTTGCTCATCGCTAACGCAATACATCCTGCCAGTAACGCTTTGCCCTTCATTTTCATCCTGAGGTTCCCCATTCTTATGGTGATTGAATTTGTTGTGATGTTGTTGTTTGGCACATTATTTTGTTTACTGTCATAAGAAAAGAATATGATAGTAGTTCAGAGACGGTCTGCCCGTGCCTTTGCAGCATTCTCTGCTAAAACATACCCCATTTTCTGAAATTTGGAACAACATTTTTGAAGGTTATATAACAGCGGGATGAACAATGTGAGAAAGCCGCCAAAAGGCGGCTTTCGTTGCGACAAAGGTTTATCGTGTCAGCGATTGATGAATAATATCTAACGCTTTACGGAACTGAACTTCGGGGATGGTTAGCGGATAAAGGAAACGAATCACGTTACCGTAGACCCCGCAGCTGAGTAACAGCAAGCCGGCTGCTAACGCTTTATCCTGCACCTGTTTTGTGAAGGCCGCCGACGGCTCCCCGGTTTGCGGGTCATTAAACTCTACCGCCACCATCGAACCCTGCGCACGAATATCTGCAATGTATGGGCAGTCTGCTTTTGCTTTGGTCAGTACTTCCACCAGGTGTTTACCCAGGTGGTTAGCACGCTCGCACAGATTCTCTTCTTCAATCACATCCAGTACTGCATGCGCAGCCGCCACCGCCAGTGGGTTGCCCGCGTAAGTGCCGCCCAGCCCACCAGGTGCTGGCGCATCCATCACGTCAGCACGCCCGGCGACGGCTGAAAGTGGCAAACCGCCCGCAAGGCTTTTGGCCATGGTGATGAGATCCGGTTTAACGCTGTAGTACTCCACCGCAAACAACTTACCGGTGCGCGCAAAACCAGTTTGCACTTCGTCAGTAATCAACAAGATGCCGTGGGTATCGCAGAGTTTGCGCAGCGCCTGCATAAAATCATCAGGAGCGATGTTAAACCCACCTTCGCCCTGCACCGGCTCAAGCAGAATAGCCGCCACCTGATCCGCAGCAATATCCGCTTTGAAAATGCGGTCCAGGCTTTTCATCGCGTCAGCCGTACTTACGCCGTGCAGCTCGTTCGGGAACTGGGCGTGGAAAATAGAGCCCGGGAACGGACCAAAGCCGATTTTGTACGGTGCCACTTTGCCGGTCAGGGCCATGGTCATATAGGTACGACCGTGGAAACCGCCGCCGAAGGTGATCACTCCCGGGCGTTTGGTATACGCACGGGCGATTTTCACCGCATTCTCAACTGCCTCTGCACCGGTCGAGAAAAAGGCCGTTTTGGCCGGCCCTTCAACGGGTGCACGTTCATTAATGCGTTCCGCCAGTGACACATAACTTTCGTAAGGGACAATCTGATACGCAGTGTGGGTAAACGCCTGTAACTGTTTTTCCACCGCCGCAACAACCTTCGGATGACGATGCCCGGTATTCAGCACTGCAATCCCGGCCGCGAAATCGATCACTTCATTACCTTCAACATCCCACAGCGTGGCGTTTTCTGCCTTGTCGGCATAAAAGCCGCACATGACGCCAATTCCACGCGGTGTCGCCGCTAAACGGCGTTGCTGTAGTTCGTTATTTTTCACCTTGTACTCCCCCGTCATTGATTCATTTCGCAGCAGTCATCTTTTGCCACAATGCCATAAGCGGTCCTATAATCGAGTACCAGTTTTGAATAATTGAGGGATCCAATTGCGCTCACTTGTCAGTGATTTGCTGCAATTACGTCTGGACGCTCAGCCCGATGGTAAGCTGCATAAGAAATTATATAACGCGATTCGCCTGTCGATCCTCGAAGGGAGTCTGCCTCCGCAAAGCCGTCTGCCACCCAGCAGGGATTTAGCAACTGAACTGCACTTATCGCGAAACACGGTACTGACGGTTTATGAGCAACTATTGGCGGAAGGTTATGTGATTTCGCGTACCGGCAGCGGCACTTTTGTTGCGCAGACTGTTCCTGATAGCCTGCTTTCGGCCCCCTCTTCTCATGCTGAGGGTACCACCTGCAACCTCCCCTCACATCTGTCGGCCCGGGGACAAAGCCTTTTGCAGCGCAGCAGCGCCAGCCCACGCCAGTGGGGCGCTTTTCTGCCCGGCGTACCGGATGTGAATGCCTTTCCCCATGCTCTGTTTCGAAAAATCCAGTCACGTATAAGTCGTAAACCGCAGGCCAGCCAGCTCTCTTATAGCAGCAGCGGGGGAAGTCTGGCGCTACAACAGGCGCTGGTGGACTATCTGCGCATTACCCGTTCGGTGAAATGCAGCCCCGGGCACATCCTGATAACCGAAGGGATTCATCAGGCCATCGATCTGGTTTCGCGGATGCTGTGTAACCCCGGCGATAGCGCTTGGATCGAAGAACCGGCCTACTGGGGGATACGTAATGTGCTGGCGATGAACGGCGTCACGCTTGAGTCCATTGACGTCGACCTGGCAGGCATGAACCCGCCGGACGCGGGGGAGCCTCCGCCAAAACTGATTTTCGTCACCCCTTCTCACCAGTATCCGCTCGGCTGCGTGATGAGCCTTGAACGTCGCCAGCGCTTGCTGGCGCTGGCCCGGCAAACAGGGAGCTGGATTGTGGAAGATGATTACGACAGCGAATTTCGTTTTTCCGGTCAGCCTATCCCCGCTCTGCAGGGACTGGTGGATGACGCCCCGGTTATCTACACCGGTACGTTCAGTAAAACGCTCTACCCAGGGCTTCGTCTTGGCTATCTGGTGCTGCCGCGCCCTTTAATGCAGGCGCTGAAAACTGCCCATACGGAGCTATACCGTGGAGGGCGACTGCTGGATCAGGAAGCGCTGGCGCTGTTTATCAGTGAAGGCTATTACACAGCGCATATCCGCCGCATGCGGCTGCTTTATGCCCGACGCCGCGCCCGGCTGGCGGGACTGATTACCGACGCGCTGGGGAAAGAGGCACTGAGTGAATATAACGATAATGCCGGTCTGCACCTGGTATTGTCGCTCCCCGATGAATGCGATGACGCAGAGCTTGCCCGGCAGGCAAATGACCGTGGCATTCTGGTACGGGCACTTTCACGCTATTACGCGGGAAATAAGCCGCTAAAAGGGCTGCTGATGGGCTTTGCTGCCATGGAGGAAGAGGAGATGAATTCGGCGTTTGACGTGCTGCTCGATTGTCTTAGAGGGCATATTTAAGATAACAAAAAGCCGGGTCGCTTTCGCTTAACCCGGCTCATTCTTTCACGTGCTATTTACGCTTCAATCGCGGCACGCAGTTTCTTCATCGCGTTCTTTTCCAGCTGGCGTACACGCTCAGCGGAAACACCGTAACGGTCAGCAAGCTCCTGCAAGGTGGACTTGTTGTCGTCGTCCAACCAGCGAGCGCGGATGATATCCTGGCTACGCTCGTCGAGGCCTTCCATTGCATAGGTCAGCTTGTTCGCGGCTTGCTCTTCCCAGTTATCATCTTCAATGCCGTCAGCAAAGTTAGACGATTTGTCCTGCAGGTAGAGCACCGGAGCCATTGGCTGGCTGTCGGATTCGTCATCAGAAGACATGTCAAATGTCATGTCCTGAGCCGCCATACGCGATTCCATTTCACGCACGTCTTTGCTGCTCACGCCCAGCTCACGCGCCACCATTTCCACTTCATCCTGATTAAACCAGCCCAGACGCTGCTTAGTTTTACGCAGGTTAAAGAACAGCTTACGCTGTGCTTTGGTGGTTGCGACTTTCACAATGCGCCAGTTACGCAGCACGTATTCATGAATTTCGGCTTTGATCCAGTGCACGGCGAAAGAGACCAGACGCACACCCACTTCCGGGTTGAAGCGACGGACGGCTTTCATCAGGCCGATATTGCCTTCCTGAATCAGGTCTGCCTGCGGCAGGCCATAGCCCGAATAATTACGAGCAACATGAACAACAAAGCGCAGGTGAGACAGGATCAGCGTTTTAGCTGCTTCCAGATCGCCCTGGTAATGCAGCTTTTCAGCCAATGCCCTTTCTTCATCAGCCGTCAACATCGGCCATGCGTTCGCAGCCCGGACGTAAGACTCCAGGTTACCAACAGGGGCTAAAGCTAAAGATTGCATTTCTTTGGTCATTCAAATCCTCTCAATTTACATCCAACTGGCGGCGGTCTGTCCCCATCAGGCAACAAACATGCCAGCGTTAATGAGCAACGAGAATAGCATTCACTCTTTTATCAGACAGTGATTTTATCCACAAGTTCCAGGATGGGTTGTGAATAAATTAGGCACAAAATGTGACATAAGTATGAAAAACCGGGGCAGGGGAAGGGAGATATCAGTTATACGCTTTCCCTGCTACGGGAATACTGCATTGCAGGGAAAGAGTATATCAGAGATTTTTTACTGTGGAGTAAAGTGACGTAAATGTTGAACGGTAGCGAGCCAGGCGGCTACCCAGCCAATCATTGAGCACAGCAGCAGGAGTAACAAACACTCGTCGAACGAGAGTCCGCTCAGCTCAAATTGCGTACCAAAAACCTTCGCCACTTCGGTCACTGCTGACGAGAGTCTCAGCACCAGAATCTCAGACAGAATCAGTGACAGGAACGCCCCACTAAAGCCCAGAAGTGCACCGCCGTACAGGAAAGGACGCAGGATAAAGCCATCCGTTGCACCAATCAGTTTCTGCACGTTGATGGAGTCGCGGCGCGAGAAGATGCTCAAGCGCACGCTGTTTCCGATAACAAGAAACACCGCTGCGATCATCAGTACACCGATCATCGCCGACACACGCCCGACCAGGCCAGTTAATGACGCCAGACGCGCAAACCAGCTGTCGTCCATACGCACTTCATCAATGCCGTGCAGTTTCGAAATACGGTCACGCAGCGTGTTCAGCGAGTCAGTGCTCTGGAAATCCAGCTTAGGAACGACCACCGCAACAGCTGGCAGCGGATTCTCTTCCAGCATATCCAGCGCGCCGCCAAAGCCTGACCAGTTACGGAACTCACCCAGCGCATCTTCGCGTGAAAGGTAATTCACCTTTTCAACGCCCTGCTCTGATTGCAACTGCCCGACGACCTGCGCCGCTGCGTCATCATCCAGCGACTTGTCAAAATAGACGGTGATTTGCGGCGACGGGTAATACTGCGAGGCCGCCTGGTTAACGTTTTTGTAGACCATATAGCAGACGCTTGGCAGCGTCAGGGAGATAGCAATCACCATCACCGTCAGGAAAGTCGCAAAGGGTTTGCTCTTCAGATCCTGTAAGGCACCATGGAAGGCATAGCGCACCTGCTCGTTAAACACGTTGGTTTTACGGGAGTTTGGTTTCGACGGTGTTTTACCACGACGTGTTGCGTTACGACCAGCATCACCCGCCCCGCCTGCCGATTTACGGAAGCGATCAAGTTTACTGCCAAACTGCCGGATTTGATTAATTGCGTCGCGCTTATTCACCCGCCAGGCCTCCATGCAAATGGCCATCGCTCAGGGTCAGCATGCGGTACGAACGACGGGAGATAAGCCCCAGGTCGTGCGTCGCCATCAATACCGTTACCCCCACGCGATTAAACTCCTCAAACAGACGTAAAATCCCTTCAGAGAGGGCATCGTCCAGGTTACCGGTCGGTTCATCCGCCAGCAGTACCGCAGGCTTGTTGACCACCGCACGGGCAATCCCCACACGCTGCTGTTCACCGCCGGAAAGCTGAATCGGGAAACTTTTCGCTTTGTCGAGCAGGCCCACTTTATCCAGTGCCGCAGACACGCGACGGCGGATATCGTCACCGCTGGCACCGGCAATGATCAACGGGATCGCCACGTTGTCATACACCGTTCTGTCCATCAGCAGGTGGTGATCCTGGAAAATCATGCCGATCTGCCGACGCAGGAACGGCACTTCACGGTTTTTCAGACGAGTAATGTCATGCCCGCCAAACAGGATTTTCCCGGCGCTTGGCCGCTCGATGCCACAAATAAGCTTGAGCAGGGTACTTTTCCCTGCGCCAGAGTGGCCGGTCAGAAATGCCATCTCGCCCGGCTGCAGGTGGAATGTCACCCCCTGCAACGCTTGTCTCCCACCGAGATAGGCTTTGCTGACGTGTTCAAAGCGAATCATTGTTAATCCTCTCGGGCAAAAAGTGCCTCAATAAAATCGCCCGCATTAAACGGACGCAGGTCTTCAATTCGTTCGCCGACCCCGATGTAACGGATAGGAATGCCAAACTGATCCGCCACCGAGAAGATGACGCCGCCCTTCGCGGTTCCGTCCAGTTTGGTCAGCGTAATCCCCGTCAGGCCAACGGCTTCATGGAACAGTTTGGCCTGGCTTACCGCATTCTGCCCGGTGCTGGCATCGATAGTCAGCATGATTTCATGCGGTGCATCTTCGTCCAGCTTCTTCATCACGCGGACGATTTTCTTCAACTCTTCCATCAGGTGCGCTTTGTTCTGCAAACGCCCTGCGGTATCGGCAATCAACACATCCACATTGCGCGCTTTCGCTGCCTGGATGGCGTCAAAAATCACCGAAGCGGAATCCGCACCAGTGTGCTGAGCAATAACCGGAATGTTGTTACGCTGGCCCCACACCTGCAACTGCTCAACGGCAGCCGCTCGGAAGGTATCCCCGGCAGCCAACATAACCGACTTGCCCTGCTGCTCGAACTGGCGCGCCAGTTTGCCGATAGTGGTGGTTTTACCCACGCCGTTCACGCCAACCATCAGAATAACAAAAGGTGTTTTGCCTTCTACGTTCAGCGGTTCGTCCACTTTGGCAAGGATGTCACCCATCTCTTCTTTCAGCAAACCATAGAGTGCTTCGGCGTCGCGCAATTGCTTACGCGAGGCACCTTCCGTCAGATTGGCGATGATTTTACGGGTCGTTTCCACACCCACGTCGGCAATTAGCAGCTGCTCTTCAAGCTCTTCAAAGAGATCATCATCGATTTTCTTGCCACGGAACAGACTGATAAATCCGGAACCGAGGTTTTCTTTGGTTTTGAGCAAGCTGCGTTTAAGACGCGTGAAGAAGCCTTCTTTGGTTGGTTTTTCCTGCTCAACAACCGCTTCTTCAACCGGTTCTTCAACGGGCGCTTCTGGTGATTCTTCTACTAACTCTTCTACAGGCAGCACCACCAGCGCTTCTTCGGCGGCAACAGCCGCTAAGGCCTGCGCTTCCAGCTCTTCGTCGCTGAGCGGGGCATCTTCATCAACGACGCTTTCCTGCTCCGGCTGCCACTCTTCTTCCGCGATTTCCGGCTCAGTTACCTCTTCCGGCAACGGCAGTTCTTCGTGCTCAACCGTCGTGGATTGAGGTGCTTCCACTACGTCCGGCTTATCTTCCTGCTCAACAAGCTGCTCCGTCACCTCAACAACGTTTTCAGCAAAGACGTCGCTCTCTTCAACGGTGTGAGATTGTGCCGCTTCGACGGTCTGTTCCGCTTCTTGTGCGTTGACTTCTTCTTTTACTTCTTCTTTTGCCTGCTCTTTTTGCCCAAAGCCGAGCCAGGAGAAAAAGCCACGTTTCTTTTCATCCGCCATTTGCGACCATACTCCCGCGGTTAATTTATGGCACACGCCCACAATGCCGTAGCAGGGGCTAAAAAAATTTAATTAGTTAAATAGTCTATCACTTTCCTTAACACGCTTCACCGCCTGCGGATTAAGGTTTCGCGCCGTGCAACACGCCGCTAGAATAGCAGGCCGAAATGATGAGCAAAGCGATGACCATGAAGAAACCCACTCGGGCCGCCACCGGCCAAATCCGCATCATTGGCGGACAATGGCGCGGACGTAAACTTCCCGTGCCAGACAGCCCCGGTCTGCGCCCCACCACCGACCGCGTGCGTGAAACCTTATTCAACTGGCTGGCCCCGTCGATGGTTGATGCACACTGCCTCGACTGCTTTGCCGGAAGTGGCGCGCTGGGCTTAGAAGCCTTGTCTCGCTATGCCGCCAGCGCCACATTGCTCGAAATGGAGCGCGGTGTCGCTCAGCAGTTGCAGCAGAATCTGGCAACCCTGAAAGCCAGCAACGGTAAAGTGGTCACCGGTAACTCGCTGGCATTTCTTGCCCAGGCGGGAACGCCGCACAATATTGTTTTCGTCGACCCGCCGTTTCGCAAAGGCATGCTCGAAGAGACACTGACGCTTCTGGAAAACAACGGCTGGCTGGCGGATGACGCGCTAATCTATGTGGAAAGCGAAGTGGAGAACGGTCTGCCACCTGTCCCGGCAAGCTGGAGTTTGCACCGGGAGAAGATCGCCGGTCAGGTTGCCTACCGCTTATATCTGCGTGAATCACAAGGAGTGGAAAATGAACATACTGATTAATCTGGGGCGTCTGCTGATGCTCTTTGTCTGGGCTTTTTTGCTGCTTAACCTGTTTTCCCCGTTCCCGAAGCCGCTGAATATTTTCGTTAACGTCGCCCTGTTCTTCACCGTGTTTATGCATGCGCTACAGGCCACGATGATGAAAAAAACGCTGCCAAAAGACGGCCCGCAAATGACACGCCTGGAAGAATTCCGCATCTTCCTGTTTGGCGTTTTTGAGCTGCTGATCTGGCTCAAAAAACTCAAAGCGAAAAAATAAAAGTACTTTTTTAAGATTCCCCTGTCTTCCGTAACATTGTCATTCGCCCCTCGCGACCACTAAACTCAAGGCAAGAGCCGTGGGCATGGTGCTCGCGATACAATAACGGATTCAGGGACTTATTATGCTTTGGTCATTTATTGCTGTCTGTTTCTCCGCCTGGCTGTATGTGGATGCCTCCTACCGTGGCCCCACCTGGCAACGTTGGGTGTTTAAACCCGTCACGCTCCTGCTGCTACTCTTGCTCGCCTGGCAGGCTCCGATGTTCGATGCCATCAGCTACCTCGTGCTGGCCGGACTTTGCGCCTCATTGATTGGTGATGCCCTCACCCTTCTTCCTCGTCAGCAACTGCTGTATGCAATTGGAGCCTTTTTCCTCGCCCACCTGCTGTACACCATCTACTTCGCCAGCCAGATGACACTCTCGTTCTTCTGGCCGCTGCCGGTCGTGCTGCTGGTGATTGGTGCCCTGCTGATTGGCGTTATCTGGACGCGCCTGGAAACGCTGCGAATGCCGGTTTGCACTTTTGTCGCGATGACGCTGGTGATGGTGTGGCTGGCTGGTGAGCTGTGGTTCTTCCGTCCTACCAGCCCAGCGCTCTCTGCGTTTGTTGGTGCCGCTCTGCTGTTAATCAGCAATGTCGTCTGGCTTGGCAGCCACTATCGCCGCCGTTTCCGCGCAGACACTGCCATTTCCGCAGCTTGTTATTTTGCCGGCCACTTTTTGATCGTGCGTTCGTTGTATATTTAAAATGCTTGACTCTGGAGTCGACTCCAGAGTGTATCCTCCGGTTAATGAGAAAATTATCATTCACCGGAGGATGCGATGCCGACCCCCAATAATGCCAAAACGCCTCAGTTTGCCACGATGAAACTGCGCCCGGTCGCCGCACAAACGCCTGCTTGCGAGTGCGGCGATACCTGCGAAACACCCCGCACACCGATTGAAAACAGCGAAGGTGAACGCTATAGCTGGCTCGTCTCAGGAATGGATTGTGGTGCCTGCGCACGCAAGGTCGAGAACGCTGTTCGCCAGATTGACGGAGTAAGCCAGGTTCAGGTGGCTTTCGCGACAGAAAAGCTGACGGTTATCGCCACCAGTGATATTCGCCAGCAGGTTGAAAAGGCCGTCAAACAGGCCGGGTACAGCCTGAAGGGCGAAAATACCCCAGCGGCACCCGCGCCGTCCCGTTTGCAGGAAAACCTGCCGCTGATCCTGCTTATCGTCATGATGGGCATAAGCTGGCTGCTTGAGCAGGTTAACCATCCCTTTGGACAGGCGGCGTTTATTGTCACCACCCTGGTGGGACTCTTCCCGATCGTGCGTCAGTCAGTGCGCTTAATGCGTAGCGGAAGCTGGTTTGCTATCGAAACGCTGATGAGCGTAGCCGCCATCGGCGCACTGTTTATTGGTGCTACTGCCGAAGCGGCGATGGTGCTGCTGCTGTTCCTCGTGGGTGAACGCCTTGAAGGTTGGGCCGCCAGCCGAGCGCGCCGTGGCGTCAGTGCGTTAATGGCTCTCAAGCCTGACACCGCCATCCGTGTAGTAAACGGCGAGCGGGAGAGCGTAACCGCCGGGGCGCTGCGTCCCGGCGATGTGATTGAAGTCCCGGCAGGCGGGCGCTTACCCGCCGATGGGAAGCTGCGTTCTCCCTTTGCCAGCTTTGATGAGAGCGCCTTAACCGGCGAATCCTTGCCCGTTGAACATGCCAGCGGCGACAGCGTTCCAGCAGGAGCCACCAGCGTTGACCGCCTGGTAACGCTCGAAGTCCTCTCCCGACCCGGCGAGAGTGCCATTGATCGTATTTTGAAACTGATAGAAGAGGCCGAAGAGCGCCGCGCGCCCATCGAACGCTTTATTGACCGCTTCAGTCGTATTTACACCCCGGCCATCATGGTCATCGCTTTGCTGGTGGCTGTTGTACCGCCGCTGATGCTGGGAGAGGCCTGGCTGGCGTGGATCTACAAGGGGCTGACGCTGCTGCTGATTGGCTGCCCGTGTGCACTGGTTATCTCGACGCCAGCGGCGATTACCTCGGGGCTTGCGGCCGCGACCCGTTATGGCGCGCTGATTAAAGGCGGTGCGGCGCTGGAGCAACTGGCGTCCGTCCAGCACATTGCCTTTGATAAAACCGGCACCTTAACCGTGGGCAAGCCCAACGTGACGGGCATCTATCCACTTGCTGGTTTCGATGAAAATACACTGCTAACGCTGGCCGCCGCCGTTGAACAAGGCTCAACCCACCCGCTGGCGCAGGCGATTTTACGCGAAGCCGGGGAACGTAAATTAGTGCTGCCTTCGTCAGACGGCCAACGCGCTCTGATGGGTAAAGGTATTGAAGCGCAGATTAACGGGGAAGTTATACGCCTGAGCGCACCCGATAAACTGACAGACAACCGGGTCGATGAAACCCTGCAAGCCGATATCCGTCACCGGGAAAGTCTCGGTGAAACGGTGATTATAGTGCTACGTGACGACGCGGTAATTGGCTCGATTGCGCTGCGCGATACCCTGCGTGAAGACGCACGTGAAGCCCTCGCGGCACTGCGTGAACTTGGAGTGAAAGGGGTCATGCTTACCGGGGACAACCCACGGGCAGCGGCGACCATCGCAGGCGAACTGAACATGGATTTTCGCGCCAGTTTGTTGCCGGAAGATAAGGTGGACGCAGTCATCGCCATGAATAAACAGGCACCGCTGGCGATGGTCGGTGACGGGATTAATGACGCCCCCGCCATGAAGGCCGCGACCATCGGTATCGCGATGGGTAGCGGGACAGACGTGGCTCTGGAAACCGCCGATGCTGCCTTAACCCATAACCGACTCGGTGGTCTGGCGCAGATGATTACGCTTGCCCGCGCCACTCAGGCCAACATTCGCCAGAACATCGCACTCGCACTGGGGCTGAAGGCCATTTTCCTGGTGACGACACTATTAGGGATGACGGGGTTGTGGCTGGCGGTACTGGCCGATACCGGGGCAACGGTGCTGGTGACGGCGAATGCGCTGCGGTTGCTGCGCAAGAAGTGAGGGTTGAGAGTGCGCACGGTGCGGCACCCTCACTGCCCTTTGCGCACCAGATACCGGTACGGCAGCGATTCCGTCTCAAGTGCCACCAGCTCATGCTCCATAAAACGGCAGAAGCCAGGAATATCACGGGTGGTGGCCGGGTCATCGGCAATCACCAGCAGGGTCTCGCCCGGCTGCATGTTGCGAACGGTTTTACGCACCATCATCACCGGCTCCGGGCAACGCAGGCCCAGCGCGTCCAGCGTATGGTCGGCAGAAGTAAAGGGATCGGTCATGTTCATCTCACACGGTAAAAAACGGGCATAGTTTACGCCGCCTTTTGTGCGACGCAAGCAAGGTTAACGGTTGCGTTAAAAATAACCATTGCATCAAATGGCTGTTGCAGTATCATGCGGCGGCTTTGCGCGACACTTACACGCGTAATTGTCGCAGTCAGTTTGATTGAAGCCAGCGCACAGGCACCGCAGCGTACTCTGAGTACGTGGGGATGACGAGCACTGCCTGATATCAAAATGGCAAGTAAAATAGCGTGTTACGTTTTCATTGGGTTCCCTCACCCCAATCCATAAAAAGGTCACAATATGACGCAGTTTTCACACTCTCAGCGCATGAAAGCGCTGTTCTGGCTATCCCTTTTTCACCTGCTGGTGATCACCTCCAGTAACTATCTGGTGCAGTTGCCAGTCAGTATTTTCGGCCTTCACACCACCTGGGGTGCGTTCAGTTTTCCCTTTATCTTCCTCGCAACCGACCTGACCGTGCGTATTTTCGGCGCACCGCTGGCACGTCGGATTATCTTCGCAGTGATGATTCCGGCATTGGTTATCTCCTATGGCGTCTCGTCCCTGTTCTATATGGGAAGCTGGCAGGGATTCGAAGCACTGACCCACTTCAACCTGTTCGTGGCCCGCATCGCCACTGCAAGTTTTATGGCCTACGCGCTGGGGCAGATCCTCGACGTGCATGTCTTTAACCGCCTGCGTCAGAACAAACGCTGGTGGATGGCCCCGGCGGCTTCCACGGTGTTCGGTAACGCCAGCGATACCCTCGCCTTCTTCTTCATCGCCTTCTGGCACAGTCCGGACCCGTTTATGGCCGAACACTGGATGGAAATCGCGCTGGTGGACTACGCCTTCAAGGTCATTATTAGCATCGCTTTCTTCCTGCCGATGTATGGCGTATTGCTGAATATGTTGCTGAAAAGACTCGCAGACAAATCTGAAATCTCTGCGTTACAGACCAGTTAAAGGTACGCGTTGCCAGTTGTGGTAAGATGGACAAATGAGCCGTTATGGCTGTTTATCGAAAGGAAGAAGTCAATGCGCAATCTGGTTAAATATGTCGGTATTGGCCTGCTGGTAGTCGGCCTGGCGGCCTGCGACAACAGCGACAGCAAAAAAACGCCCGCGCAGGGTGCCTCGGCAGAAAGCAACGCCACCGGCCAGCCGGTTTCGCTGCTGGACGGTAAGCTCAGCTTCTCGCTGCCTGCTGACATGACCGATCAAAGCGGCAAGCTGGGTACGCAAGCCAACAATATGCACGTTTACTCTGATGCCACCGGGCAGAAAGCTGTGATCGTCATTGTCGGCGACGACACCCAGGAAGGGCTGGATACGCTGGCAAAACGTCTTGAAGACCAACAGCGCAGCCGCGACCCGCAGTTGCAAGTCGTGACCAACAAATCTATTGAGATGAAAGGCCAGACGCTGCAACAGCTCGACAGCATCATCTCCGCCAAAGGTCAGACAGCCTGGTCTACCGTGGTGCTGGGCAAAGTGGATAACAAACTGCTGACCTTGCAGGTGACGCTGCCGGCAGATAACCAGCAGCAGGCACAGACCGCAGCGGAAAACATTGTTAACACGCTGGTCATCAAGTAATCAGGAAGCGGCCTCCAGTGGAGGCCGTTTTTTTAGCCACCACGTCAACAGTAACGCCCCTGCCACCAGCACCGCCGTCAGCAGATACACCATCGACACGCCCGACCAGGCCATCAACAGCCCCGCCAGCGGCCCGGTAATTCCCAGCGACATATCCATGAAGACCGTATAAGTGCCCAGCGCAGCACCCTGGTTATGCTGCGGCACAGCTTTAACGGCCACCACACCCAACGCAGGGAAGACCAGCGAGAAGCCCGCGCCTGTCAGGAACACCCCGATTTTTGCCATCAACGGCGCATCAGCAATGCCCACCAGAATCAGTCCGACCACTTCCACCGCCAGGCTTATCATCGCCACGTTCAGGCCACCCAGCCGGTTAATGCTGTTCGGGAATACCAGGCGTGAACCAACAAATGCCAGGCTGAACAGGGTCAGCGCGAAGGCCGCACCGTCCCAGCCTTTGGCATCATAAAAGAAGGTGATAAAGGTGGCGATCACGCCAAATCCAGCCGTGCCCAGCGCCAGCCCCATGCCATAAATCCAGACGAACCCAAGTACCGCGCGGAACGGCAGCGGCTTACCTTTGCTGGCTTTCACCGCCGCTCGCGGCAGCGCGCAGGCAATGGCCACAAACACCACCGCCATGATGAACCAGCCCAAACCGCTCAGTCCGGCGTAGTTGTAGCAAATCACGCCAAGCGGCGCACCGAGCGCCATAGCGCCATAGGTAGCGATACCATTCCAGGAAATAACACGGGCGATATGCAGTGAACCGACCACCCCCACACCCCAGAGCATAGATCCGGTACCGGCGAAGCTTTGTCCTACACCCAGAATCACACGCCCAACGCAAAGCAAAGCAAGACTTACCAGCGGCGAAGCGCTTTGCATATCCGCCAACCAGTAGCAAAGCCCACAAATGAAGGCCCCACAAAGGCCAAACACCACCACTTTTTTCGGCCCGAGCGTATCGGCATAGCGTCCGGCATGCGGGCGACTGATGAGGGTAGCAAAATATTGCAGGCTGATAACCAGACCCGCCCAGAAGGCGCTATAGCCCAGCGTGTCATGCACGTAGCCGGGCAAGACCGCCAGCGGCAAACCAATCGTGAGGTAACTTGCGAAGTTAAAGATAACGACGGAGAGAATCCGCAGATTAAGGCGTAATCCGCTTAGTGCCGGTTCAGCGGCTTGTTCGGGCATGTGGGGTCACCAGATATTTACAACGATGTTTCACTATTACCACGTCATGGCCTGGAAATCAGCAAGCAGATTAAGATTATCTGCCTCAGGCGAAGCGCCTGGCAGTAGCTACACTTAGCGGGCGGTATATAAAAAGGAATTATCCATGACACAGCCCCAACCCGATCGTGCGGGTTTACACATTCTTCTCAAACTGGCCTCACTGGTCATTATTCTGGCCGGTATTCATGCCGCCGCCGACATCATCGTTCAACTGCTACTGGCGCTGTTTTTCGCCATTGTTTTAAACCCATTAGTCACCTGGTTTATTCGCCGGGGAGTCAAACGCCCCTTCGCTATCGCCATTGTGGTGATGGTGATGCTGATTTTCCTGACCGCGCTGGTCGGGGTTCTCGCCGCCTCCACCAGTGAATTTATGGATCAGTTGCCCAAATACAATCGAGAGTTCACGCGTAAATTCCTTCAGCTACAGGATGCCCTGCCGTTCCTGCATCTGCACATTTCGCCGGAACGCATGCTGCAACGTATGGATTCTGACAAGCTGATGACCTTTGCCACCGCGCTGATGACACAGCTCTCCAACGCCATGGCGAGCATCGTACTGCTGATGATGACCATGGTCTTTATGCTGTTTGAAGTTCGCCATGTGCCTTACAAACTGCGTTTTGCCCTGAGCAATCCACAAATTCACATTGCGGGTCTGCACCGGGCGCTGAAAGGCGTTTCCCACTACCTGGCGCTGAAAACCTTGTTGAGTTTGTGGACCGGGGTGATTGTCTGGGCCGGGCTGGCGATTATGGACATCCAGTTCGCGTTGATGTGGGGGGTACTGGCGTTCCTGCTTAACTATGTGCCCAATATCGGCTCGGTCATCTCCGCCATTCCACCGATGATCCAGGCACTGCTGTTTAACGGCGTCTACGAATGCGCACTGGTGGGAGGGCTGTTCCTGGTCGTGCACATGGTGATAGGTAATATTCTGGAGCCGCGCATGATGGGCCACCGACTGGGCATGTCGACCCTGGTGGTGTTCCTCTCATTGCTGGTCTGGGGCTGGCTGCTTGGTCCGGTAGGCATGCTGCTTTCAGTGCCGCTTACCAGCGTGTGTAAAATCTGGATGGAAACCACCAAAGGTGGCAGCAAACTGGCGATCCTGCTGGGCCCTGGCAGACCGAAAAGCCGCCTGCCAGGGTAGTTACACTTAACGCAAATTATGCGGAAAATCCGCCGGAAGCTCACTGGCGGCGCAGGCGATAACACTGTCATTGTCTGCGCCACAGTCACGCACATAGGTGATGGTGGCGAACTCATCAATCACTTCAGTCGGATAAGCCGGGCCAGCCGCACGGTAGGATTCCATTAGCGGAATATGATCGTTCTGGAAGCAGACCGTTTTTTCCGGGTTGTTGATTACCCAGCGCGGGAAGAAGATCGTCCCGTGGAACAGGCGATCGCCCAGGTTCACAATCAGACTCACGTCAGTCCCGGTCGGTTCCGTCCAGGAGATTTTGTAGATGCTCTCCCCCACTCGCACGATAAACGCCTGCTGATTCTTCACCCAACGGTTTGCCACAATCCCACTGTGAATGCGGTAATCCAGGGTGGTGCCATTTTTGACATAAATCTCGTAGTTCCAGCCATTATCGTAGGTGTAAACCACATGTTTGCCGACGAAGCCGCTCAGGTCATGTTTATCAAAGTTGCTCATGATTGTTCTCCTCTTAATCGATGAGCAGATCGTACTGCTTCAAAAAATGAATGAATAACGCTATGTTTGAATCACATTCATCCAATTTTTAGATGTGTTATGCATAAAACGACGCTGGAACAATGGTCGCTGCTGCAAAAGGTGGTGGAGCTGGGCAGTTTTGCCAAAGCCGCCGAAGAGACCCACCGCAGTCAGTCGTCCGTCAGCTACAACCTGGCGCTGCTACAGGAGCGTCTGGGTGTGGCATTACTTGTGCAGGAAGGCCGCCGTGCGGTACTCACCCCTTCTGGCGAGCTGCTGCTCAACCAGGTGAAGCCACTGCTGAAAGCCTTCGACTATGTGGAAACCCGGGCAGCCACACTGCGCAATGGTCAGCGTACCCGGCTTGATCTGGTGGTGGACAGCATCTTTCCCCGCGCCCGCCTGTTCGCCATTTTGCGCCAGTTTCAGCAGCGTTACCCCCAGACGCAGGTGCATCTGACAGAGGTGCTGGAGAATGCATCGGTAGAACGCCCCGCCCATGCGGAGGCCGATGTCATGGTACTGACCCGGCGGCAGGACATGACCGGGCGTGGTGAGTGGCTGATGAATATCGACTTTGTCGCCGTTGCGCACCGGGAGCATCCGCTCAGCGCAGAGTCGCGAGTGAGCGATGAAACCCTTGCCACCTGGCCACTCATTCGCATTGTGGACCGGGAAAACCGCCAGCAGCCGAATGAAGGGGGAGAATCCTGGACCTTTTCCACCATCGACGCCGCCATTGAAGCCGTGCAGTACCAGGTGGGCTACGGCTGGCTGCCGGAGGAACGCATCGGGCCGTTGCTCGCCAGCGGGGTGTTGAAAATTCTGCCGCTCAGTCACGGTTCGCGCCGGGCAACGCCGTTGCATTTGATTGTGAAGAAGGATTTGATGCCGCTCGATGAGCAGGTGGATATGTTGTTGCAGTTGTTTAAGGGGCAGTAGCTGAGCGGCTTCGTTCACTTTGAATGGTGTTCTTTTTATATCAGTGGAATGGCTCCGTTCACCTCAAATTCATTCCTTCTCTGAAGCAGCCTCACCCCAGCAATAAAGGAGTATTTATCCAACAAGCGTTTACATGCCCCCTCGTTATATACTCTAATATATATCGCTTCCCCCCTTCTCCTTAGAGCGATAACCATGACCAATAATCTAAAACGCTTTGCCCTGAGTGCTGTGCTGGCCTGCGCCACACTCCTCAGCCTGCCAGCGGCGCAGGCGGATCGCACCATTACCGATCAGCTCAGACGCCAGGTCACCCTCCCCGACCACGTTAATCGTGCAGTGGTATTACAGCACCAGACCCTCAACCTGCTGGTTCAGCTTAATGCGTCAGAAGACGTGGTTGGCGTGCTGAGCAGTTGGAAAAAACAGCTGGGGCCAGAGTTTGTGCGCTTTATGCCAGGCATTGAAAAACTGGCGACACCGGGCGATCTCACCCAGGTCAATATTGAAAGCCTGCTGGCGCTGCACCCGCAGGTCGTATTTATTGCTAACTACGCCCCCGCAGACATGATCCAACAGATTGAAAATGCCGGTATACCGGTGGTTGCCGTCTCCCTGCGTGAAGACGCCGCAGGCGAGAAAAACAAAATGAACCCGACCATGTCCGACGAAGAGACCGCCTACAACAACGGTCTGAAACAGGGTATTCGCCTGATTGGCGACGTGGTGGATCGTAAGCAGCAGGCTGAAGATCTGATCAAATACACCTTCGATGCGCGTGCAAAATTCAACGCGCCGGTCGCTAACATCCCGGCTGAAAAACGCGTGCGTGTGTACATGGCCAACCCGGACCTGAACACCTACGGCTCAGGCAAATATACCGGACTGATGATGGAACACGCAGGCGCGATGAACGTGGCTGCCGCGACCGTCAAAGGGGCGAAGCAGGTTTCTCTGGAGCAGGTCTTGCAGTGGGATCCGCAGGTAATTTTTGTCCAGGATCGTTACCCGGAAGTGGTCAAAGAGATCCAGAGCGATCCTAACTGGAAGAACATTGATGCCGTGAAAAACCACCGTGTCTGGCTGATGCCGGAATACGCTAAAGCCTGGGGCTACCCGATGCCGGAAGCGCTGGCGATTGGAGAACTGTGGATGGCGAAAAAGCTCTACCCGGAACAGTACAAAAACATCGATGTCGATGCCGAAGCGCAGAACTACTACAAACGTTTCTACCGTACCGACTGGAAAGCGGATGCTAAACAGTAGTCGTTATCGGTTACTGCACGGCAGTCTGATTTTGCTGACGCTGGTTCTGGTCGTGGGCTCATTATGCCTCGGCCAGTACCGACTCAGTGTGGGCGAGGTGATGTCAGAGTTGCTGCATGTCTCCTCACCTGAGGGTGCTGCCGGGCAAATTATCTGGTCAGTGCGCTTACCACGCATCCTGGTGGCGTTACTGGCAGGCGGCGCACTTGGCCTTTGCGGTGCAGTACTACAGGGCGTCTTTCAAAACCCGCTGGTCGACCCGCATATCATTGGTGTGACGTCCGGCTCAGCCTTTGGCGGCACACTGGCGATTTTGCTGGGCTTCAGCCCGATCTTTATGATCGCTTCCACCTTCAGTTTTGGCCTCGCCGCCCTGATCCTGGTCTGGGTCATTGCCTCCCTGCAGGGACGGGAAAATACCCTGGTGCTGATCCTCTCCGGCATCATCATGAGTGGCTTTTTTGCCGCGCTGGTCAGCCTGATGCAGTACCTGGCCGACACCGAAGAAACCCTCCCCAACATCGTCTTCTGGCTGCTCGGCAGCTTCGCTACCGCTAACTGGCACAAAGTCACCCTGCTGGTCATCCCGGTAAGCATTGTCACCGTGGTACTGATGCGCCTGCGCTGGCGTATCAACCTGCTGGCGCTGGAAGAAAAAGATGCGCTGGCCCTCGGCGTCCCCCTGAACACCCTGCGGCGCAGCGTGCTGGTCTGTTGCGCTATTCTGGTCTCATCGCAGGTCGCGGTGAGCGGCAGCATTGCCTGGGTGGGGCTGGTCATTCCGCATCTGGCGCGGTTGCTGGTCGGTGCCGATCACCGTCGCCTTCTGCCCGTGGCATTCTGGATTGGCGGCAGCTTTATGATTGTGGTGGACGACCTGGCGCGCACGCTAACCCAGGCGGAAATCCCCATTGGTATTATTACCGCGCTGCTCGGCGCACCGGTCTTTGCCGGATTGCTCATTCATAACAGCCGCAGGAGCCGCGTATGACCCCCGCTTCACTCAGCGTGAACAACCTGCTTTATGGGCACACTACGCCGCTCTTTGCGCCGCTCAGCTTTCACTGCCAGCCGGGCGATATCTGGGCCATACTCGGTGCGAATGGGCTGGGAAAAAGTACCCTGCTGGACACCCTTACTGGCGTGTTGCCGTCACTTTCAGGAACGTTTTCCATCGAAGGGGGCATTGGTATCGTGCCACAATCCTTCCGTCCGGCTTTTGCCTGGAGCGTGCACGAAGTGGTGCTGATGGGGCGAGCCCGGCATGTCTCACTGTTTGCCGTGCCGACTAAAGAAGATGAAGCCCGCGTGGACGCGGCGCTCGCGCAACTGAACATCAGCCATCTTACGCACACGCCGTTTCGTAACCTCTCTGGCGGGCAACAACAATTGGTGATGATTGCCCGCGCGCTGGTCAGCGGCAATCGTAACATTCTGCTTGATGAACCCTGCTCGGCGCTGGATCTGTCAAATCAACAGGTGGTGCTGCAACTGATAAGTGACCTGGCCAACCGCCAGTCGCGCAGTGTGATTTTCACCACCCACGACCCAACGCATGCACTGCAGGTCGCTAACCATACGCTGCTACTGTTACCAGACCAGCAGTGGCTGGCTGGCATGACTCAAGACTTACTAACAGAAGAGAATCTGCAACGGGCCTACGGCCTGCCGGTGCGTAAACTCGACATTACCGATTACACCTGCCCGGTGCTGGCACCGTTATTCGATATCCGCCGTTAAGAACCCGGCGTCATGCAGGAACTGCTGCCCTTGTACGCCAAGGATAAATCGCGCCAGCCGCTGAGTCGCCTGGGTGTCGTCGAGCAGCGCCAGTTGATATTCACAATGGATGTTCCACTCGACCGGGATCTCCACGACCCGCAGATCGTCTTGCTCGCCCAGTGCCATTGCATAGTGGCGATAGCCGATAAACAGATCCGCCAGCCCCTGACGAATCAGCCACGCGCTGGCAATTTCCCCTGCCGGCACACTCAATGTATCGCGACCGCCCACTAGCTTTCTTGCCCGTTGTTTTAACGCTTCCCCAAGCTCAGGTCGCGCACGCTCAATATTGTCAAAAAGCTGCCAGGTGTAATCACCGGAGGGATCGCATCCTGGCGTTGAGGTTCCCAGCGTCAGCGCCGGGTTACCGAGCAGCGCCAGCCAGTCGTCCGCTTCGGTTTGCACCATGCGACGGGCGGTGAGATTTAACCGGTTACCGGCAAAAGAGTGCGTGGCCTGCGCACGACCCGAAGCCAGCAGTGCCTGCGGGTGCACCGTGTTAGCAGAGGCAAACAGTGAACAGGCTTCCCCGGCTTCAATGCGTTCACGCAATAACCCTGCCGGGCCAAAACCGGCCTCAACGTGAATACCTGTCTCTTCACTAAAGCGCGCCAGCAGCGGCACAAAAGCACGTTTCAGGCTGCCCGCCGCCAGTACATGCAGGGTCATACGCTACTCCTGGGTCATTCGCAAAAGGCTATGCTACTCGTCCTCTCGACTGCGAAACCAGCAGGATTTTGCTGATGCAAAAATATTCCTTCCAATCTATGTGGTTTTTGATCCCGCGCACCGTATTCGTATGATGAATGAATAGAATCGTCATACTCCTTTCGTGGCAGTTTCTTTTTCAGGGACATTTATGTCGTTCTCTCGCTCTTTCAGCGCGCTGCTGTTAGCGTGCGCGGCGTTCGTTGCTCACGCCTCCACATCACCAGAGCTGACAACCGCCTGGCCGGTCAACGTAGGGCCGCTCAATCCGCATCTTTATACCCCCAACCAGATGTTTGCCCAGAGCATGGTGTATGAGCCGCTGGTGAAGTATCAGGCCGATGGCAGCGTGAAGCCCTGGCTGGCAAAAAGCTGGACCACGTCGGCCGATGGCAAAACCTGGGTCTTTACGTTGCGCACCGATGTGACTTTCTCCAACGGTGAGCCGTTCAACGCGAAGGCAGCAGCAGAGAATTTCCGCGCTGTGCTGGACAACCGCCAGCGCCACGCCTGGCTTGAACTCACCAACCAGATTACCGACGTCAAAGCCCTCAGCGACAACGCACTACAAATCACCCTGAAGAGTGCCTATTACCCATTTTTGCAGGAACTGGCACTGCCGCGACCGTTCCGCTTTATCGCCCCGTCGCAGTTTAAAAACCACGAAACCAAAGACGGCATTCTTGCCCCCATCGGCACCGGGCCGTGGGTGCTCAAAGAGACGCGCCTGAACCAGTACGATGTGCTGGTACGCAATGACCACTACTGGGGTGAGAAGCCGCAAATCAGCAAAATCACAGTGAAAGTGATCCCCGACCCCACCAGTCGTGCCGTGGCGTTTGAAACCGGCGATATTGACCTGCTCTACGGCAACGAAGGGCTGCTGCCGCTTGATACATTTGCCCGCTTCAGCCAGAACCCGCAATGGCGTACCCAGCTTTCCGCTCCGGTAGAAACCATCATGCTGGCACTCAATACCACCAAATCCCCGACCCGCGATCTGGCCGTACGTGAAGCGCTTAACTATGCGGTGGATAAAAAAACCCTGATCGACAGTGCCCTCTATGGCACACAAAAAGTCGCGGACACCCTGTTTTCCCCGAGCGTACCGTACGCGAATATTGGCCTGGCACCACGCCAGTACGACCCCAAACGCGCCACTGAACTGCTCGACAAAGCCGGCTGGACGCTGCCTGCCGGGAAGAAGGTACGTGAAAAAGCCGGTCAGCCGTTACAGCTGGAGTTGGCCTTTGTCGGCACCGATGCGCTGAGCAAATCCATCGCGGAAATTATCCAGGCCAACCTGCGGGATATCGGCGTGGACGTCGCCCTGGTGGGTGAAGAGGAGAGCAGCATTGATGCCCGTCAGCGCGACGGACGCTTTTGCATGATCTTTAACCGCACCTGGGGCGCGCCATACGATCCCCATGCGTTTATGAGTTCCATGCGCGTGCCGTCCCACGCGGACTACCAGGCACAACTGGGCTTGCCGGACAAACCGCTTATCGACAAAGAGATTGGTGAGGTGCTGACCACCCTCGATGAAACCCAGCGCCAGGCACTGTACCGCGATATTCTCACCCGCCTGCATAACGAAGCGGTCTATCTGCCAATCAGCTACGTCTCGATGATGGTGGTGGCAAAACCGACGCTCGGAGCCATTCCCTTCGCCCCCATCGCCTCTGAGATCCCCTTTGATGAACTTAAGGTAGTGAATCCCTGATGCTGCGCTATGTGCTTCGCCGTCTGCTGTTGTTGATCCCGATGATCCTCGGGGCCTCAGTGGTGATTTTCCTGCTGCTGCGTCTGGGCACTGGCGACCCGGCGATGGATTACCTGCGTCTGTCGAACCTGCCGCCGACCCAGGAGATGATCGCCTCCACACGCCTGATGCTCGGTCTGGACAAGCCGCTCCCGGAGCAGTATCTGCACTGGCTCTGGCAGGCGCTGCACCTTGATTTTGGCATCTCTTACGCCACCCAACGCCCGGTGCTGGACGATGTGCTGCACTTCCTGCCTGCGACGTTGCAACTGGCGGGCGTGGCGCTGGTTCTGATTCTGCTGACCTCGGTGCCGCTCGGCATCTGGGCTGCCCGACACCGTAATCGCCTGCCGGATTATGTGGTGCGCCTGATCGCCTTTTTTGGCGTCTCGATGCCCAACTTCTGGCTCGCCTTCCTGCTGGTGATGTGTTTCTCGGTCTGGCTTAAATGGCTCCCGGCGATGGGCTACGGCGGCTGGCAGCACATCATCCTGCCCGCAGTGTCGATTGCCTTTATGTCACTGGCAATCAACGCCCGCCTGCTGCGTGCCAGCATGCTCGAAGCCGCCGGGCAGCGCCACGTGACCTGGGCGCGGCTGCGCGGACTGAGCGATAAGCAGACCGAACGCCAGCACATTATTCGCAACGCCGCCCTGCCGGTAGTGACAGCGTTGGGCATGCACGTGGGCGAACTGATCGGTGGCACGATGATCATCGAAAGCATCTTTGCCTGGCCGGGGATTGGGCGCTATGCGGTCTCAGCTATCTTCAACCGCGACTACCCGGTTATTCAGTGCTTCACCCTGGTGATGGTTATCGCCTTTGCTCTGTGCAACCTGCTGGTAGACGTTCTGAACGCCGCACTTGATCCCCGCCTGCGCCACCATGAAGGAGCACACGCATGACCTTTTTTCATCATGCCCGCCCGTCGGTGCGTCTGGCGCTGCTCATTCTGCTGTTACTGCTGGTGATTGCCCTGACCTGCCAGTGGTGGCTACCGTTTGACCCACAGGCCATTAACTTACCGGCTCGCCTGCTGCCACCAGGCAGCGAGCACTGGCTGGGCACTGACCATCTTGGCCGCGATATCTTTTCACGCCTGCTGGCTGCGACCCGCGTGTCGCTTGGCTCCGTGATGATCTGCCTGCTGCTGGTGCTCTGTTTAGGGTTAACCCTAGGGGGTTGTGCCGGGCTGCTGGGTGGGCGTGTGGACCAGTGCATCATGCGCGTCGCCGATGTGTTTATGACCTTCCCGACCTCCATCCTCTCGTTCTTTATGGTCGGCGTGCTGGGCACCGGGCTCACCAATGTGATCATCGCCATCGCCCTCTCGCACTGGGCGTGGTACGCCCGCATGGTGCGAAGCCTGGTGATTTCTCTGCGCAGTCGCGAATACATTCTCGCTTCACGTCTGAGCGGCGCGAGTTATGCCCGAGTGTTTACCGACCATCTGGCAGGCGCGGTCATTCCGTCGCTGCTGGTTCTGGCGACGCTGGATATCGGCCATATGATGCTGCACGTGGCGGGGATGTCGTTCCTCGGTCTGGGCGTGACGGCACCCACGGCGGAATGGGGCGTGATGATCAACGATGCCCGCCAGTACATCTGGACGCAGCCGCTGCAAATGGTGTGGCCAGGGCTGGCGCTGTTTGTCAGCGTAATGGCCTTCAATATGGTGGGCGACGCGCTGCGTGACTACCTTGATCCGCATATGGAAACGGAGCACGCCCACTGATGCCCTCTCAATTAGCCTTGCTCAACATTACTCTCGACGCAGATAAACGGCTGACGGACAACGTCTCACTCACCCTCAACCGGGGCCGCGTGCTGGCATTGGTCGGAGGCAGCGGCAGTGGCAAATCCCTGACCTGTGCCGCCGCACTGGGCGTGCTACCTGCGGGGGTTCACCAGACCCACGGCAGCCTGCTGGCTGACGGTCATCCGGTTTCACCCCAGGCTCTGCGCGGCCTGAAAGTGGCGACCATTATGCAAAACCCGCGCAGCGCCTTTAACCCGCTGCACACGATGGCAGCCCATATGCGCGAAACCTGTCTGGCGCTCGGTAAACCGCCAGAGGATGCTGCACTGATGACCGCGCTCACCGCCGTCGGACTGGAATCCCCTGAACGCGTGTTGGGACTTTACCCGTTTGAGATGAGCGGCGGCATGCTGCAGCGCGTCATGATCGCGCTGGCGGTACTTAGCGAAGCGGCATTTATTGTGGCCGACGAACCGACCACGGATCTCGATGCCGTAGCCCAGGCGCGCATTCTGGATTTGCTGGAAAGCATCATGGTTACACGTGCGCCCGGTATGCTGCTGGTCACCCATGATATGGGTGTGGTCGCGCGCCTTGCCGATGACGTCGCGGTGATGGATAGCGGGCAGATTGTTGAACAAGGGAGCGTTGAGGCTCTGTTCGCTGCGCCGCGACACCCGGTCACCCGGCAGTTAATTTCAGCGCATCTGGCGCTGTACGGGATGGAGCTTAGCCAATGAATTTACTCACGGTTTCTGGTGTGTCTCACCGCTATCACCACCATTTGGTACTCGAGAATATCTCGCTGACCATTAACAGCGGGGAGAGTCTGGCGCTGTTAGGGCGCAGCGGTTGCGGCAAAAGTACCCTCGCACGGCTGCTGGTGGGGCTGGAGTCTCCCACCGATGGCGAGTTGTACTGGCAGGGCACGTCGCTAAAAAAAATGCCCGGCGCGATGAATAAAGCGTTCCGCCGGGACATCCAACTGGTGTTTCAGGATGCCATCAGCGCCGCCAACCCGCGCAAAACAGTACGGGATATTCTCGCCGAGCCGCTGCGCTATCTGCTGAATCTGTCCAAAAGCGAGCAACAAGCGCGCATTACGCAGTTGATGGCGGATGTGGAGCTGGATTTGTCGCTGCTTGACCGTCGTCCGCCGCAACTGAGTGGTGGACAACTCCAGCGCGTCTGCCTGGCCCGCGCGCTGGCGACACGCCCGACGCTGCTCATACTCGATGAAGCGGTGTCCAGCCTTGACCTGGTGCTACAGGCCGGAGTCATTCGTCTGCTGAAAAAACTGCAACAGCAGTCAGGTATCGCCTGTCTGTTTATCACCCACGATTTACGTCTGGTGGAGCGCTTTTGCCAGCGCGTGGTGGTGATGGAGGAGGGGCATATTATTGAGGATATCGCCGTCAGCCACCCGTTACGTTTTACCTCTGCGGCCGGGCAGGCGCTGCAACAGGCCGTGCTGCCCGCCCTTCCCCGCTCACGACATGAAAGGACGATACCATGCAACGTGTAACCATTACGCTTGATGATGACCTGCTAGCCACCCTCGATAACTTAAGTCAGCGCCGGGGCTACAACAATCGCTCGGAAGCCATCAGGGATATTCTGCGCGATGCCCTTACCGAAGAGGCTACCGTCAAGCCGCAGACCCACGGCTACGCGGTGCTCTCTTATGTGTACGAGCATGAGAAGCGCGACCTGGCGAGCCGCATCGTGGCGACTCAGCATCACCATCACGACCTTTCCGTTGCCACGCTGCATGTGCACATCAACCATGACGACTGCCTGGAAATCGCCGTGCTGAAGGGCAATATGGGCGAGGTCCAGCATTTTGCTGATGATGTCATCGCCCAACGTGGCGTGCGCCACGGCCATTTACAGCGTATTGCCGATGCTACGCCGTCAGGTCACGGGCATACGCACGGGTTGAAACGTATTGTTCTGTAAGGCGTAACGCCTGCTCAATACGCGACGGTTCGAGCGAGAAAGGCAGATACTCCACGGCGTCTCGCGGGAAGGGTATGCTGCGAGCCACCGCCTGGATAACCGCCAGGCGGATCTCTTTGAGTGGTGCCAGAGTTAACGGCATCTCATACTGACGCAGCAATGCCAGCAACACCGGGTCAGGCTGGCTGTTGTCATTCTCCAGAATCGACTGAACCAGCAGGCTGAATCCGACACGCTCGCCGTGCAGCCAGTGGCGCAACGCCGGTTCCGCTGTCAGCCGATTATGAATAGCATGGGCCACGCCGGGGGTCGGTATTTCACCCCGCACACTGTTGGCCATTCCCGCGACGGCAATGTTGGCATCAATGACATTGACCAGCGCATCTGTCACCACCTGCGCTTTATTATCACGGATGGCCTGATCGCCATGCTTTGCAAAAATGTCGACCGCCAGACGCGCGTTCTGGACTTTTAATTGCAGCCCAAGGTTATCGGGGTTTTTCTGTAAATAGGGGCGAAACTCATACCATTTTGCCAGTGCGTCGACGATTCCGGCTTTTAAATACCGCACATCGCTGCGGGCAATAATTTCGCTGTCCACCAGTACCAGACGCGGCATCGTGCGCAACGCCTGACTGCTGATTTGCACCCCTTCATCGGTGTAGAGCACCGCCAGCGGAGACCAGGCCGCACAGGTTGCTGCGATAGTCGGTATGGTCACCGACTCGCCGCCTTCCAGCAAATCCGCCACCGCTTTGGCGGTATCCAGCACTTTGCCCCCGCCAACGCCGACAATAAAGGTGATACCCAGTTTCTTCGCCCGTTGTACGTAGTGCGCCACACCCGCTTCGGTACAGTAACCGGTCATGATCTCCGTCTGCCAACGAATCCCACTGGCCCGCAAACTGTCTTCCAACGCCGGATTGACCTGCGCCCAGGCCTTTACGCTGGTGATGATTAAAATATGTTGAGTAAGCGGCGCAATATATTTCCCTGCGTCATGACGAATACCAGACTGGTGAAACCAGGTCTGCGGAGTTTTTATCGCAAGCATTGGCATGTCCATGTGTGCGCGAATTATTTCGCGTTATCTCACCATGCTACAAAATTAAAAATTAAAAACAACACCCTCCATTTCTTCTATTTTCATATCGATAGAAGAATATTGGATAAAGCAACAAATGCCTTGCCCGGAAATATATCCATCAAACAAGATAGCTACAGAAAATAATGATTCACATTATTACATCCTTTCATTTCATCGACAGGCAAACGAAAAAAATGGCATCGCATCCCATCGATTTTTTAATTATTGGCAATAACTTCGCCACGCCGGAAATGCGTGCCGTCTGGTCGGAAGAAAATCGTCTTCATCAACAGGTGGCCGTTGAAGTTGCGCTGGCGCAGGCTCAGGGTGAACTGGGCGTGATTCCGTCAGAGGCGGCGGATGAGATTACCCGCCACGCCCAACCGGAGAAACTGCTGCTGAGCGATATCGCCGCCCAGGCAGGATTAATGAAACACTCCTTTATGCCCACGCTGACTGCACTGCAACAACAGTGTGGCCCAGCAGGGGAATACCTGCATTATGGTGCAACCACGCAGGACATCGTTGACACTGCCACCATTTTGCAGCTACGACAGGCACTGACCATTATCCGTCGTGATGCGCTGGGCGTTACCCGCACATTGCGTCAGTTGTCAGAGCGCCACCAGCACACCTTAATGGTCGGTCGAACCCACGGCATGCAGGCTCTTCCCACCACCTTCGGGTTTAAAACCGCCGTCTGGTTGGATGAATTTTTGCGCCACCTGGCACGCATCAGCGAAATCACTCCACGCGTGCTGACTGGCAATATTAACGGTGCGATTGGCACTAATGCCGCGATGGGTGCACAAGGCCCGGAAGTCGAGCGCCGGGCGTTGAAGCGACTCGGTCTCAACAGCCCGACCATTGGCTGGCAATCCGCCCGCGACAGACTGAGCGAATTTGCCTCTGTAGCCGTCCTGATTAGTGGCTCGCTGGGCAAAATTGGTAATGAACTTTACAACCTGATGCGCAGCGAGATCGGTGAAGTGGAGGAACCCTTCAGCAAAGGAAAAATCGGCTCCACCACCATGCCGCATAAGCGTAATCCGGCGGCCATTGAGGGGCTGGCGAGCCTGACGCCACCCATTCGTAAAAGTGCAGCACTGATTTATGAATCCATGCACGTCGAGCACGAACGCGATGCGATGAGCTGGCGTGCCGAGTGGATAGCGCTGCCGGAAATCTGCCTCTACCTCTCCGCCCAGTTACAAAATGCCCAGGGTATCCTGAGCGGCCTGACGGTCAATAATGCAAAAATGCGCGCCAACCTGGACATTCAGGCCGGACTGCTACTGTCTGAGAAAGTGATGTTTGAAGCGGGCAAAACCCTCGGTAAACAGACGGCACATCATCTGGTCTACACCTGCGCGATGAGCGCTTTTGAAACCGGTCGTGACTTCAAAAGCGTGCTGGCGGAAACCCCGGCCTTTGCCAGCGCCTTCTCAAGCGCGGATCTGGACGCCTGGTTTGACCCGGCGCGCTATCTCGGTAGTGCCGTGGAGAAGGTGGCAGATGTACTACGCGCCGCCGACACGGTTCTGGAGCAGGAATCCGCATGAGCGGGGAGTATCGCCAGCTGAGCCTGGCCGATAGCGACGCCTATCTGGCACTCATGCTCGCCGCCTATGCCCCTTCGCGGAAGTTAGGGGTTCATTTCGATGCAGCGACAGCCACATCCGAAAAGGTCGAGCAACACCTGCAACAGCACGGAGTGTATGGCCTCTTTATTGATAATGAACTGGCTGCCTCCATCACCCTGCGCTATCCGTGGGGGCCGTTGCCCGGCCCCTTTGGTCTGCCGCACATCGGCTGGTTTGGTGCCGATCCACGTTTTCGTGGACAGCAGCGCGGGCAGCAAATTTATGACTGGGTGGAAACCCACATCGTGCGCGACATGCTGCGCGCACCAGCACTCTCCCTGGGGACGGCTATCCACCATCCCTGGCTTATTGATCTCTATCAGGAGTGGGGATTTACCCCCCAGCACGAAGCGGACCTGGGGAAAGGCCATATCACCCTGTTTATGAAAAAAATCCTGGATGAGACGGCACATACACGCTGGCTCGCACGCCACATACCCTAACGAGTTGACCATGACAGATACCCATGACTTCGCCCTCTGGCTCACCGAATTTCGTCGCGAACTGCACCGCTTCCCGGAACTCTCTAACGAAGAATTTGCCACCACCGCCCGCCTGCGCCGCGTGCTGGAACAATATCAAATTCGTATTCTTCCGCTGAATTTGCCCACCGGTCTGGTCGTCGAGATCGGCGGGCAGAATCCCGGCCCGCTAGTGGTGCTGCGTGCTGACATTGACGCTCTGCCTATTGAGGAGAAATCCGACGTCGAGTACCGCTCCGAACATCCCGGAGTGATGCACGCCTGCGGCCACGATTTCCACGCCTCAGCGGCACTGGGAGCGGCTATTTTACTTAAAGAACAGGAAGCCACGCTGCAGGGGCGGGTGCGAATTCTCTTCCAGCCTGCCGAAGAAACGGGGCAGGGCGCGCCCGCAGTGATCGCCACCGGGGTGCTGGATGAGGCGACCGCTATTTTTGGTATTCACAATGACCCGGCGCTCCCTGTAGGGGTGATGGGCAGCAAAGCGGGCGCACTGACTGCGGGCGTAGATCGTTTCCGGATTGATATCACCGGTACCGGCAGCCATGCCGCCCGTCCACACGAAGGTAACGATCCTGTGGTGATTGCCGGACAGTTGATCGGCATCCTGCAAACACTCATCAGCCGTAACACTGATTCCAGTGAAAACGCCGTGCTATCCATTACTCAGGTCCATAGCGGTAGCACATGGAACGTCATCCCTGACAGCGCCTGGCTCGAAGGCACCGTGCGCACTTTTAGCCAGAGTGTGCGCGAAAATATCGAACGCCGTATTCGCCACGTCACGCGCGGCCTCGCCGCCACTTTTGACGCACAAATCGAGCTCGACTGGCAACCCGGTCCACCGTCAGTCGTGAACAGTGACGGCTGGGTTGACCTGGCCCTACAAACCGGCGAGCAGGCAGGATTTGAGGGCCGCCGTATTGCCGCCAATCCGATTGGTGAAGATTTTGCTTTCTATCAGCAGCGCCTGCCCGGTGCATTTATCATGATTGGCTCCGGTGGACCGTTTGCGCTGCACCATCCGCAATTTCGTGTGGATGATGCCGCCCTCTTTCCCACCGCCGACTGGCTGGCCCAACTGGCTGTCGCAGCGCTGGCAAAGGCCAACGTATGAGCCACCTGACCCTCAGCATTGCCCGGTTAATCACGACCAGTGAGCCGGACGAGGCCGCTCGCGAACAGGCACGCCACGGGGTGCTCGATTTCTTCGCCGTCGCCCTGCCCGTGGTGAATGGCAGCCTGCCGGACAGCACACGGGACACGCTACTCGCCATCTGGCCCGGCGACGATCCCCAGTCACGGGCGCTGCGTTTGGGCTACTGCGGGCATGCCCTCGATTTTGATGATTTCCACCCGGACTTTCGCGGCCACCCCGGCACGGTGATTTTGCCGACACTGCTGGCGCTGGGCACGGATAACCCGCAGCGTCTTCTGGACGCTTTTGTGGTGGGCGTGGAGGTTGCGGGTCGGCTGGGGCTGGCGGCGGGTAGCGACCATTATGTACAGGGTTTTCACAACACCAGCACTCTGGGCGTCATCGCCGCAGCCGCAGCGGGGGCGAGGCTTGTTGGGGCATCAGAAGCACAAACGGCGACGGCACTGGCTATCGCAGCCACCCAGTCAGCCGGATTGCGGGTACAGTTTGGTTCAGACGTTAAGCCCCTGCATGCAGGGTTCGCTGCACGGGCTGCGGTGACTGCCGTACAGCTCGCGCAACACGGGGTACACGCATCAACGGCGGGCGCGCTGGAGAGTTTTCTCGCGGCCTACAGCCCGCAGACACAACAGCCACAAAAGCTCACGCAGGGATGGGGGTTACCGTGGCGTATTATCACGCCGGGCCTTGAGTTCAAACCGTGGCCCACCTGTAGCGGCACACACGGTGCAGCACTGGCGGCACTGCGTCTGCGCAAACAGTGGTTGGCTGCCGGTAAAACGTCCGCCAGCCTCACCGAAGCCATTGAACATATTGCTATTGCCTTTCCACCAGGCGGCGATGTGGCAGCCTTTGTACACCAGCCCACCACGGGTGTAGAAGCACGCTTTAGTCTCGAATATGTGATTGCCGAGTGCCTGCTCCACGGCGAGCTGGCTCTGACCCGTTTTGATGCCCGTCCAGTCGATCCGGTCACTGCTGAACTGGCGGCACGCGTTACCCGCGCCCCCGATGCCTCTGCACCGCCGGATGCACTCAATCCAGGTGCCCGTTTTCACCGTCTGACGCTACAACTGCATAATGGCGAGCAGCTTATCAGTCAGATAACACGCCAGGGGCTGCTGGCACTGGAAGTGAATTTAGAAGAGAAGCTGCAACAGTGCCTGCCCGATGTGGATGCCACTACTCGTGCCCTTTGGATCAGGCAGACGCGCCTGAACACCCCAGAGGATGTAGAGGCTATTCGCGGTTTACTGCTGGTATAAGGGGGGAGAAAGCCTGAACCGGCCCGGCATCACCGGTAAAACGGATCGCCTGAACAACGGTGATTTGCCCGCTGCATCCTTGTGCAAGCGAAGAGGTGCCAATATCCCGCGTTAAGACATTCGGATTACCGTGCCGACATAACGGACGTTTCGCCTGCGGTTCCACCGGGTCATACCAGGCGCCAGTCGGTAGTTGTACCACGCCCGGTTTTATGTGTTGAGACAGATTCACTGCTGAAAGCAGCGCTCCCCGTGCGTTATGCAGCATGACGATGTCGCCCTCGTGAATACCTCGCGCCGCAGCGTCAGCCGGATGCATCAAACAGACCTCTTTCCCATGTTGTTTGTGTTTCGCACTGTGTCGGGCGTAATCCAGTTGGCTATGCAGGCGGGTCGCGGGCTGATTGGCGATAAGCCATAGGGGGTGCAGCACGTCCGGCTGCTCATCCGGTGCCACCCACACCGGGTGACCGGGGCAGTCGGCATAAGAAAAACTGTCGATGGTCGCTGAGAAAATCTGAATTTTACCGTCCGGTGTGGGTAAGGGATGGGCCTGTGGGTCAGCGCGGAAACGACGCATCAAGCGTCCACCGTCATCCACCTGCGGCAAAGTCAGCACGCCCTGCTGCCAGAAGACATCAAAATCCGGTACCGGGTGGTCTATCTCCGCCAGTTTTTGCTGCATCTGCTGGTAGAGATGTTGTAACCAATCACGCACGCTGCGTCCTTCGGTGAACGCCTCTTCTTTGCCCAGCCGGGCGGCGATATCACGGAAAATCGCAAAATCATCCCGGGCCTCTCCATGGGGCTCGGCCACCGGGTGCATGGCAAAAAGATGGCGATCCGTCGGTGCACCACCCACGTCTTCTCGCTCCAGGGTCATGGTTGCGGGCAGGATTAAATCTGCATGACGCGCGGTGGCCGTCAGACTGTGTTCATGGACGATTAAGGTATCAAGACGGCAAAATGCCCGCCGCAGCCGCGCCAGATCCTGGTGATGATGGAACGGATTGCCGCCCGCCCACCACGCCAGTTTGATATGCGGGTAGCACCGCGTCACGCCATTAAACTCAAACGCTTCGCCAGGATGCAGCAGCATGTCGGCAATGCGGGCTACTGGAATCAACGCCTCTACGCCATTTTTCCCCTGAGGTAATGAGGGAAAAGAGACCCGGTTAAAGGCCTTACCGTAATGACCCAGCGCCCCCAGCGCATAGGTATAGCCCCCGCCTGGCAGGCCTGGTTGCCCAAGAGCAGAGGCCAGCACCAGTCCAAGCCATACTGGCTGTTCACCATGCTGAGCGCGTTGTAAAGCGTGTGCGACCGTAACCAGAACTCGCTTGCCGTGCAGCCGCTGCGCGAGGAAAACAATCTCACTCGCCGGAATGCCACAGATCGCTTCGGCCCATGCGGCATCGCGTACTGTGCCGTCGGCCTCACCCTGAAAATAGTGCACCAGCGTTGACCAGCCGGTGCAGTAGCGCTGCAGAAAGGCTTCGTCGGTGAGCCCCTGCTGATACAACGTGTGCAGTAACGCGAGGATCAATGCAGCGTCAGTACCCGGTGTAATCGGCAGCCACTCTCCGGCGGCTTCTTTCGGCAGGTCGCTACGCAGCGGGCTAACGGAGATAAAGTGCGCACCACGACGGGCCGCCTGTTGCATATAACCCCGTTCGGTGTGCTCGCTCATTCCGCCGCTGGCTACCTGGGCATTTTTCAGCGCCAGGCCGCCAAACGCGAGAACGATGTCACTATGTTCAGCAATCTCACGCCAGCTCACGCCGCGCCGGGAGATCTCATCCTGGGGAGCAACAATGTGCGGCAAAATCACCGAGGCCGCCGCCGAACTGTAAGACCAGACCGAGCGGACGTAACCACCAATCGTAGTGTTGAGAAAGCGATGCACCTGGCTTTGTGCGTGATGGAAACGCCCGGCGCTGGACCAGCCATAGGAGCCGCCAAAGACTGCCTGCGGGCCAGACTGTTCAGCCACCCTCGAGAGTTCGCCCGCCGCCAGGTCAAGCGCCTGCTCCCAGCTTATTGCCAGGTACTCATCCACCCCTCGCCGCTCATCGGGGCCAGGGCCGTTTTCCAGCCAGCCACGGCGCACCATCGGCTGAGTGACGCGCGCCGGGTGAGTTAATGCATTGGTGAAATTCTCCAGTAGCGGGCTGGGATCCGGATCGGCCGCAAAAGGGGTAATGATGAGTTCGTTTGATCCGCGCTCAGCGGTAAAAGCCCCCCAGTGGGAGCTATGCGTAACAGGAGTCGGCATTCACAGAACCGTTGAGAGGAAGTGGGTTACGCGAGCATTGGCATTCTCTTCAAGCACCTTACGTGCCGGGCCAGACGCAATGATTTTGCCAGACTCCATAAAGACGATGTTGTCTGCCACTTCACGAGCAAAGCCGATTTCATGGGTCACAATCACCATCGTGATACCCGAGTGTGCCAACCCTTTGATCACCTGCAACACCTCGCCGACAAGTTCAGGATCAAGGGCCGAAGTGGGTTCATCAAAGAGCATCACTTCCGGGTCCATCGCCAGCGCACGGGCAATGGCCACGCGCTGCTGTTGTCCCCCGGACAACTGCTGCGGCCAGTCGTTTTCCCGTCCAGAAAGTCCCACCTGCTGAAGCAACTGGCGGGCTTTTGCCACCGCTACTGCGCGTGGCTGTTTCTTTACCCGAACAGGCGCATCAATGATGTTCTGCAGAACGGTACGGTGCGCGAACAGATTAAACTGCTGGAACACCATGCCAATGCGGCTACGCTGAGCAGCGATTTTGCTGTCACTCACCTCATACAACGCCTGACCTTTTTGTTCATAACCCACCAGATTGCCGCCGATACGGATAGTCCCGGCATCCAGTTTTTCCAGGTGGTTGATGCAGCGCAGGAGTGTGGATTTACCCGAACCAGAAGGCCCGAGGATCACCGTCACTGAACCTGCATCGACATCCAGATCAACGGCATCCACCACGGTCTGTCCGGAAAAACGCTTGGTGATGTTACGTAATTCGATAGCCTCAGCCATTGCTGACTCTCCTTGCATTGAACAGATAGACCGGTAGTTTGCGGGCAAACCAGACTTTCGCCTTCTCACGCTTCACCCCTCGGGCAAAGTAACGTTCAACGTAGAACTGACCGACGGAGAGCACAGAGGTCAACAACAGATACCAGAGCGTAGCGACCAGCAGCAGGGGGATCACTTCATAGGTACGCTGGTAGATAATTTGTGCAGAGTAAAGCACGTCCTGCAAAGAGATAACGGACACCACCGCCGTGGTTTTCAGTTGCCCAATGACTTCGTTTCCTGCTGGCGGTAGGATGGCGCGCATCGCCTGTGGCAGCACCGTGTGACGGAAAATCTGGCTGCGGGTATAACCCAGCGCCCGCGCCGCTTCAAGCTGGCCGTTGCCGACACTCTGAATACCGGCACGAATAATCTCCGCCGCATAGGCCGATTGGTGCATCACCAACGCGATCACCGCGGCACTAAAGGGGCTGATCAGCGCATTCGATGAAGCACTGAAAACTTCGCCAATACCTGGCAGGCTCAATGAGACAGTGGGGTAAAGGGCGGCGATGTTGTACCAGAGGAACAGTTGCACCAGCATCGGCACGCCACGGAAAAACCATGTGTATCCCCAACTGACGGCCACCAGCACCGGGTTGGAGGAGAGACGCATTAATGCCAGCACCGTCCCGCCTGCAAAGCCCAACACCACGGAGATGGCAGTGAGCTGCAGGGTCATCAGCACACCGCTGATAATGGAATCTTCGGTAAAGCTCTCCGCCACCACATGCCACTCAAAACGCGGGTTGTTAAAAATGGAGTGCATCAACCCAACGAGCAAGAGCAAAACCACCAGGGCACTGAACCAACGCCCGTAATAGCGTTTACCGATGATGCGCAGCGCGTCCTGAGAAGCGGGAGGGGTGGAGTGCGGCATTAGAAAATGTCCTGATTACGTTTCGACTCTTTCACTGCGCCAAAGCCAATCGACCAGTGATCCAATATTTTCTGATAAGTCCCGTCTTTGATGAGCGAATTCAGCGCGCCCTGTACCGCCTCCTCGAGTTTTGAATCTTTCGGGAAGGCGATGGAAACCGGAGCATCGTTCACGCTAATTTGCCCGGTCATGGTCAGCGGCTTAACAGTTTTCACCTGCCAGGTCAGCCCTTCATAGGGCCCGAAGAACATTGGCACGCGACCGCTCACTACCGCCTGCACGCCAGCAGGACGATCGGGGAAGATGGCGACATTAATCGGTGGTTTACCCTGTGCTTCACAGGCTTTGCTCGCTTCATTGAGGCGGTTGATTTGGGTGGTGCCGGATCCTGCGCCAATTTCTTTACCGCAAGCTTCGGTCAGCTCGGTGAAGGCCGGAATATTAGCGTCTTTGCGGGAAATAACCCCTAAGCGAGAGGCGTCGTAGTAGCTGACGAAATCCACCTGTTCAAGGCGTTTTTGCGTGGCATTAATGTTAGACAGAGCCACATCGTAGCGGCCCGATTTCAGACCAGGGATAATGTTGTCAAAGCCGCCAGTATCATGCCATTGCACTTTGACACCAAGGCGCTCAGCTACGGCGCTCATAATATCGATTTCGCGTCCGGCGAGGGTTTTATTATCTTCCTGATAAAAAGTGGTCGGCGGCGTATTAGGGTTGGTCCCCGCAACAATATATCCACGTTGTTGGATCTCAATCGGCAGTTTCGCTTTTAAAGTTTCATCTGCTGTAACAGTAAAATTATTTTTTGCCGGGACTGTCTGCTCGGCGGCAATGACCTGTTGGGTACCGCTCAGCACCAGTAATATTGCTAAAATGCTGTGTTTTTTCATTTCGTTTTTCTGTCCCCAAAATTAAACCCGTATGGGCTGGCAAAATTAAATAAGAAGGCGTATCACGGAATATATTTTGTGATTGCCATTCTGGTTGAGGGGGGAATGTGAAGGAACCATTAAAACCAGAAAAGCAATGCCAGGAATTGCATAAGTCAGTGGTTCTGCGAAGTACGTGAAGAAAACGTCGCTGTGTCGCCGCCTGCTACGCTTAACGGTCTGTATTCAAAAAATGAAGGAGCCGAACATGAAGATTGATTTGAGTGGGAAAGTTGCGCTGGTTACTGCCTCCACGGGCGGTATTGGTTTTGCTATCGCCGCCGGGCTTGCAGAAAGCGGAGCCGAAGTGATCCTCAACGGACGCAGCGAAGCATCGGTGAGCAAAGCGGTAAAAGCGCTGAATGAGCGCGTGCCGGGTGCCAAATTGCGCACGGCCATCGCTGACCTGAGCTCAGCCGAAGGCGTGGAAGCGCTGCTGAGTGCGGCAACGGACGCCGATATTCTGGTCAATAACGCCGGGATTTACGGGCCGCGGGATTTTTATGAAACCGACGACGCGACATGGGAAAACTACTGGCAGACCAACGTGATGTCCGGCGTGCGTCTCTCACGAGCACTGCTGCCTGCGATGGTCAAAAAAGGCTGGGGACGCGTGGTGTTCATCTCCTCAGAGTCGGCACGCAATATCCCTGCCGACATGATTCATTACGGCGTGACCAAAACTGCCCAGCTCTCGCTTGCACGTGGACTGGCGAAGTTCGTGGCCGGTAGTGGCGTCACCGTGAACAGCGTTCTGCCTGGGCCGACCATTTCCGATGGCTTTGCCACCATGATGCAGGACGAAGTCAAACGAACCGGTAAATCGCTGGAAACGCTGGCAAAAGAGTTTGTGATGAGCAACCGCCCAAGCTCAGTCATTCAGCGTGCGGCAACGGTGGAAGAGGTGGCGAACATGGTAGTTTACGTCTGCTCCACCCAGGCATCGGCAACGTCGGGGGCCGCTCTGCGCGTGGACGGCGGCGTGGTGGACGATATTCTGTAATGCAGTTTGTGCAGAGCACACCTCTGTGCCCTGCCGGGCAAAACTTATGGCCAGTCCGGGTAAAAGCGGCTCATCATGATCATCAGCATGGGCGTTGTCAGGGTCGACAGAATAGTGGAAATCAGCATGCTGGTTGCCGTCGCCCCTTGCAGGACTTTGAATTTCTGCGCCATCAGATAGACATTAATCCCCACCGCCATTGACCCCAGCAATACCACCACCTGACTCTCCTGTCGTGGCAAGTGTAACGCATAAGCCAGCAGCCAAATCAGCCCCGGCATCAGCACCAGTTTAATCAGGCAAATGGCGGTGCTTTCCCGCAGTCCCTGGCTGATTTTATAGTGAGAAAGGCTCATGCCCAGCGTCACCAGCGTTAACGGCGCGGCGACTTGCCCAAGCATACTCACCGGGCCATCAATAAACTGCGGCAAGGGATGGTGAGTCGCACTCCAGGCAAAACCGGTAAAGATGCCGATAATCAGCGGATTACGCAGCACATTGACCAGCGTTTTGCCGATCCCTTTCCAGGAGAAGCTGCCGCTCTGCGCCCACTCTACGGAGACGGTCACCAGCGTCCACAGGATCAGGCTGTTAAATACCAGTACCAGCGCAACCGAGGCGAGACTCGCCTGGCCGAGAAGAATAACCGCCACCGGAATCCCAAGCATGACGTTATTGGAGAAGATACCGCCAAGGCCGAATACCGAACCTGAAATCGCGTCCAGACCAAATACGCTTTTGGCAACGATGCGCCCGACAATATAAATCAGCAGGCAACTGCCGAAATAGGCAATCAGCAAACGCATATCCACCGGGGGACTTTGGTAGAATTTACTCATCACCTTAAATAACATGCAGGGCAAGGCAACCGAGAAACAGAAGCGGTTAAATACCCCGCTGGCGGACTCTGGCCAACCGGCAAATCGCCCGAGACAATAACCTAAAGCAATGAGTGAAAATAACGGGGCAGACAATATCATCTGCTGCGTAAGCTGCCCCAGGAACGTCGCTGTTTCCATCCTTTACCCTGCCTGTTCTATCAAATTGAATTAATTTATTGTTTTTTTGGCAGTATAAGGAGTTTAGAGCGAGGCGTCAGGCGAGTTGCTAGGGTTTGTAAAATTGCACGGGATATATTTGGCGGTTGACCAGGGTGGTAATGGCGTGGATTGCTGACACTCACCCCTGCCCTCTCCCTGAAAGGGAGAGGGCGAAAAGCTGTCCACTCCCCCTCTGGGAAGAGAGGAAAACACAATCAACTCAAATAATTACCCTGCGCCTTTGAGAAAAACGCCAGCGTCTCTTCCAGGTTTTTTGCCTGCTCTTCCAGCGAACTGGCCGCCGCAGAAATCTGCTGCACCAGCGACGCATTCTGCTGAGTCGCGCTGTCCATCTGATTGACCGCCACGCTCACCTGACCGACACCTCTGGTCTGCTCGTCAAGCGCCTGCACAATCTCGCCAATCACCAGATGCACGCTCATCACCGACTCGATGATCTGCTTCATCATCTCCCCGGTCTCATTGACCAGCGCGACGCCCTTACTGACGCGCCCGGAAGACTCGTCAATCAACACCGAAATCTCTTTTGCCGCATTGGAGCTACGCTGAGCCAGGTTACGTACTTCACCCGCCACCACTGCAAAGCCCCGGCCCTGTTCACCGGCGCGGGCCGCTTCCACCGCAGCGTTGAGTGCCAGAATATTGGTCTGGAAGGCAATACCATCAATGATGCTATTGATGTCGCCAATCTTGCTGGCACTCTCATCAATCTTGCCGATGATATCCACCACTTCACCCACCAGCGTTTCACCTTGCCCGGCAATCTGGGCGGCTTTCTCGGTCAGACGGGTCGCTTTGTGAACGTTATCGGCATTGTTTTTCACGGTCACGGAGATCTGTTCCATGCTCGCTGCCGTCTCCACAATCGCTGCCGCCTGCTCTTCCGTTCGCGATGCCAGGTCGAGGTTGCCCGCCGCTATCTCACTGCTGCCCGCTCGAACTGAATGGCTGGCATCACTGATGCTGCCCACAATGCGCTGCAACTCAGATTGCATGGTGTGGAGCGCATAGAAAATGCTGTGGTTATCTCCGGCTTGCACCGGAATAGGATTGCTCAAATCCCCCTGCGCGACAGACAGGGCTATCTCGGAGGCTTCCGACGGCTCGCCACCCACCGGGCGCGCCACTTTGCGGGTGAAGACCAGCGCCACCACGACACTGACGATAATAATGCTCAGAATCATCAGGATGATGGCGTTACGCAGGTAATGCCAGGCCTCCGCCATGACCACGCTGACCGGAGTCACAATCGCGAGCTTCCACGGCGTCTGGCTGTTACCCACATCAATAGATTGCCAGGTCACAAATGCAGGCTCTTTTAAAATGGCATCGTCCACGCGGACCACAGCTTCCCCGGTGATCGTTCCGGTCCAGGGCTTACCGGTCATGGCTTTGTCCGGGCTGGAGATGACTTTGTTATCCGCCGAAAGCAGTAGTGCGTAGCCTGATCCTTCCCAGGGTTTGATTGCACCAATCATCTTTTGCAGCGTTTCCAGCGAGAAATCCGAGGTAACAGAGCCCTGGAATTTACCGTCGCGGATAATGGGAGCGGCAATGGACGTGAGCATCACATCCACGCCGTTGTAGGGGTAGATGTACGGCTCAATGATGACATCTTTCTGGCGCTGACGCGGCAGCACGTAGTAGTCGCCGCTGCCCGGCGTTTCATAATCGACCAGATTGTGCAGCGCCGGATTGCCGCCATTGTCACGGTCAACATAGCGGGCGTAACGCCCTGCCGGGTCCTGCTCCGGTTTGCCTGCAAATTCACTGTCTTTACCGTCGAAGGCATTAGCTTCGAAGGTCAGTGACATCGACAGGAAGTCATTATGCTGGCGCAGAAAATCGGTGAGTAGCTGGTCCAGCCCATGCCTGTCCGTCATACCCGCCTGATGCAAAGACCAGGCGCTGACGCCCAAATCACGTGAAGCGGTTAGCGCCGTATCAAGCTGCTGCTGTACGCGCAGTGATTCAGTATGAGCAATTTGTTGCAGATGTTTTTGTGCGACGGCTTGTTGTTGATTCATGGACTGCCAGAGTAGCAGACCGATGGTGACCAGGAACCCGGCCGTGATGGTGACAAAAATCGACGCCAGCATCAGCGTCCTGGCGGTCAGTTTCTTTCGTTTGCTCATATTTCCCCACTTGGGCCGAATCCCTGTGGCCTAAAACTCGTTCAATGCATTCAGCTCATATTTCATATATCGGTAAAAAGCCGTTAACACTTAAGCCAAATAAGCATTAAATTTTTTTTACAATGAATTGAAGGAGTTTGGGGGAAGAGTGAACCCTTTCTACAGTGGTTCTTGCGGGCGAGTGCTTCAGTGATGGTATCAACAGACCGCAATCAGAAGCGCATCGTTGTTGATGGAATACACCAGACGATGCTCTTCGGTGATACGGTGCGACCAGACAAGTTTCACTCAATGATGTCCTTTTCTGTTCCATTGCCCGCTTTGGGGCTCTCAGTTGAGTTCATCAATCTTTTGGCGTTAGCCGATGAGCGCAGCAAATATGCCGTCTCTTCAAGCGACATCAACACACAAGCTTAACCATTCTGGCGGGTGATCAACACTGGAGCGCGATCCTCAACCGTTTTTATCATCGTTGCGGACAAATTCTGCCGGGCTTCGCTGTAACTGATCGTACGCATATGTTCCCCTCTCTTTTGTGCTCATCATTGTAGATGGTGATTTTTGACCCACCCGTTCACATCGCAAATCCCGATGCACTGAGTTCTTTTTCCACCCAGGTAAGGAAGATTTTTACCTTCTCTTTCTGTTCGTTTACGTGTGGCAGCACAAAATGGTGAGCCGCGACCGGCATGCTGAGATCGTCACTAAATACCGGTACCAAATTGTGCTGGCGCAGGTAGTCATCAGCCAGCAGGTTACTTTCGAGAATGATGCCCATACCCATCCTGGCGGCCTCAATACTCATGTAAGAACGGTCAAAGCTGAAATAATAATTTTTGTTGTGATGTTCAACGCCGTGCCAGGAGAGCCATGTGTTCCAGTTCACCAATGTGCTGTCGGAATGAATCAACTCGTATTGCAGAAGATCTGAAGGCACGCGAATAGATTTGCCCTCCAGATAGTCGCGTGAAGCAAAAGGAATGAGCCTCTCGTTTTTAATCGTTTTGACATTAAGCGTCGGCCACTCCGGCAGGCCATGGCGCACATCGATATCCAGGTTATCTCGTGAAAACTGGAGATTTTCATACGAACAGGTAAGACTGATTTTTAGATCGGGGTGCTTCTGTCTGAATGTATTGAGCCGATGAATCAACCATAACAGGCCGAAACTGGGTGCTGAATGGATGCGTAGATGTTCATGGTGTATATCATTAATCACCTGATCGGTTGCCCGACCAATAATACTGACCGCGCCGGAGACTTCTTTTAAATACTTCTCACCAATGTGGGTAATTTCAACTCCTTTTCCACTGCGAATAAACAGTTTTTTACCAATGAATTGCTCAAGACTAGCAATCTGATGACTCACCGCTGACGCAGTAATATTCAGAAAATCAGCGGCCTGATTAATACTTCCCGCGTTGGCAACTTCGATAAAAGTCTGAATATTGCGCAATGAAGGTATAGGTAATGCTTTCTTAGTATTTGCTTTTGTCATCCGTTTACTCGCCTTAGGGCATTTGCCTCATATTCTGTGTAACTCATCATGTCACTACCACCTGGGGTCATATAACAATACACCTCATTCGCAGGAAAATCGTTAGAATCAAAAGCGTTATAAAACAAGTATCTTCCGTTAAAACCACCTTTCATTCATTTGCAGTTTAAATTTGTGACATGCGTGGCACTTTCAATTCAACATTTAAATAAAAAACAATTTCAATGGCTATTTATTTGCGTTCAATCACGAATCAAATTTTTCTCAACATCAATTGAGGTTTTTTGCATGCACTGAATTTTAGGCGATTGATATATTGCAATCTCAGGTCTGAAAATCACCGTGACCATTAAGTCCGGAATGTACCCTTAAGATAAAAGAAAGATAAGAGGAAACCTTATGTCCCGTATAGATAGCCTTGTCTGTACCGGCACCAGGAAAACAAACTATCGTTTTGCGGTGCTGGCGATTATATTCGCGGTATATGCCATTAATTACGCCGATCGTACAAATATCGGTGCTGTTCTTCCGTTCATTATTGAAGAGTTTCATATCAACAACTTCGAAGCCGGGGCGATTGCCAGTATGTTCTTCCTCGGCTACGCGGTCAGCCAAATCCCCGCCGGTTTCTTCATTGCTAAGCGCGGGACCCGTGGCCTGGTCGCGCTATCTATCTTCGGTTTTTCTGCGTTTACCTGGCTGATGGGTACTGTCAGTTCCGTCTTTGGCCTGAAGTTAGTGCGATTAGGGCTGGGGTTAAGTGAAGGCCCTTGCCCGGTTGGCCTTGCCTCCACGATCAACAACTGGTTCCCGGCTAAAGAAAAGGCGACAGCAACCGGGGTCTATATCGCCGCCACCATGTTCGCGCCCATTATTGTACCGCCGCTGGCGGTGTGGATTGCCGTAACATGGGGCTGGCGCTGGGTCTTCTACTCCTTTGCCATTCCTGGCATTTTCATTGCCATTGTCTGGTACCTGTTTGTCAAATCGCGCCCGGCTGATAGTGGCTTTGTCTCTGAAAGTGAACTGGCCGTGATCAATGCCGATACCAATGAAAAACAGCAGATCCGGCAAAATATCCACATGGCACCCAGATTTGCCACCCTGGACAAGTTTATTCGAGTCAGAAAACTGGCACCCATTGATACTGTAAAAGGGCTATTCACTTCGAAAAATATTCTCGGTGACTGCCTGGCTTATTTCATGATGGTCAGCGTGTTATATGGCCTTTTGACCTGGATCCCACTCTATCTGGTCAAAGAAAAAGGCTTTGATTTTATGCGTATGGGGATGGTTGCCAGCATGCCGTGTATCGGTGGTTTTGTGGGGGCAATTGGCGGTGGATTTATCTCTGACAAATTACTCGGACGCCGCCGTAAGCCGACCATGATTTTTACCGCAATATCAACGGTAATTATGATGGTTATCATGTTGAATATTCCACAAAGCACCCTGGCAGTATGTATAGGATTATTCTTCGTCGGCTTATGCCTGAATATTGGCTGGCCCGCCTTCACGGCCTACGGCATGGCTGTTTCTGACAGTAAAACCTACCCCATTGCCTCGTCCATTATTAACAGTGGCGGGAACCTTGGCGGTTTTGTTTCTCCCATGGTCGCCGGTTATTTACTCGACACCACCGGTAGTTTTAATTCTGTTTTCACCTATTTTGGTGCTTGTGCAGCAGTCGGACTATTAATCATTCTGACACTTGATGAAGCACAATAATATTTATTACCAACACCTCATAAATGTAATGGAGTAAATCATGTTGTTAAAAGACAAAGTCGCCATTATTACTGGCGCGGCCTCCCCACGCGGTTTAGGTTTTGCTACCGCAAAATTATTCGCAGAGAACGGTGCGAAAGTCGTCATTATTGATTTAAATGAAGAGGCCAGTAAATCCGCAGCCGAAATGCTCGGCACCGAACATATTGGCCTGGGCGCAAATGTATCAAATGAAATTCAAGTTCAGGCTGCAATTGAACAAGTGCTTGCCAAATATGGACGTATTGATGTGCTGGTTAATAATGCTGGCATTACTCAACCTATTAAATTAATGGATATCAAGCGCGAGAATTATGATGCCGTTCTGGACGTCAGCCTGCGCGGTACATTAATTATGTCTCAGGCAGTTATCCCTACCTTGCGGGCACAGCAATCCGGCAGCATTGTCTGTATCTCGTCGGTTTCCGCTCAACGCGGCGGCGGTATTTTCGGTGGCCCGCATTACAGCGCCGCCAAAGCGGGTGTCCTGGGACTGACCCGAGCCATGGCACGTGAGCTTGGTCCGGACAATATTCGTGTCAATGCCATTACTCCTGGGCTGATTCAGACCGATATTACCGCCGGCAAACTGACTGACCAGATGCGCGAAAATATTCTTACTGGCATCCCGATGAATCGCCTCGGTGACGCGGTGGATATTGCCCGCGCAGCACTGTTCCTTGGCAGCGACCTCTCCTCTTATTCAACAGGTATCACGCTGGATGTTAACGGCGGGATGTTAATTCATTAAGGGATAGCACCATGACGAATACAGACATTCAGAAGGTTACCGCCGCCGCATGGCGCATCCGTCGCTACGCCCTGCGCATGGGTGAAGTACAGGGTCAGGGTTACATCGGCCAGGCATTGGGTTATGCCGACGTCCTCGGCACCGCTTTTGCGCACATCATGAATTTCCGCCCGGATGAACCGGAGTGGGAAGAGCGTGACCGTTTCCTGCTCTCGCACGGCCACTACGCCATCGCGTACTACGCCGCACTGATTGAAGCGGGCATCATCAATGAAGAGGAGCTGGAAACTTACGGTTCCGATGACAGCCGCCTGCCGATGTCGGGCATGGCCACCTACACACCAGGGATGGAAATGTCCGGTGGTTCGTTGGGCCAGGGACTGAGTATTGCAGTGGGCATGGCGCTTGGCCTGCGGCAGAAGAAAAATCCGGCGCTGGTGATTAACTCCATGTCCGATGGAGAGCTGGATGAAGGCTCTACCTGGGAAGCAGCCATGTCCGCCGCCCATTACGGGCTGACGAATCTCATTAACATCGTGGACGTTAACAAACAGCAGGCCGACGGCGACTCACGCAAGATCCTGGGCTTCGAACCGCTTCATGAAAAATGGGCTTCTTTCGGTTGGTACGTTCAACGTGTAGACGGCAATGATCTGCCTGCCGTCATCAAGGCTTTTGAAAATGCTAAAAGCTACCCGGAAAACCAGCCACGCGTGATCCTTTGCGACACGCTGATGGGTAAAGGGGTGCCTTTCCTGGAAACCCGCGACAAAAACCATTTTATCCGCGTTGATGCCGACGAATGGCAGAAAGCCATCGCCGTTCTGGATGCCAACAAACCGGAAGGAGTGCTGTAATGAGCCAGACCGCTGCGGGCAAAACCCGCTTAAAAACCTCGGCGATGATTGCGTCGATTGCCGATGAAGGCCAGGCCACTATCCCGGCACCTTTTGGTGTGGCCTTATCAAAACTGGCGACAGAGCGCCCGGATATCGTCGGGATGACGGCGGACCTCTCGAAGTATACCGACTTACATATTTTCGCCCAGGCCTTCCCGGAACGATTCTTCCAGATGGGAATGGCTGAACAATTGCTGATGGGTGCGGCAGGCGGGATGGCAAAAGAGGGTTTTACCCCCTTCGTCACTACCTATGCCGCATTCGCAACGCGTCGTGCTTATGATTTTATCCACCAGGTGATTGCCGAAGAACACCTTAATGTCAAAGTGTGCGCGGCACTACCGGGACTGACCACGGGCTACGGTCCCAGCCACCAGGCGACGGAAGACCTGGCAATTATGCGCGGCATTCCTGGGCTGACTATCGTTGACCCGTGCGATGCGCTGGATACGGATCAGGCAGTGCGCGCTATCGCCGACCATAACGGTCCGGTCTATATGCGCCTGCTGCGCGGTAAAGTGCCTCTGGTGCTGGATAAGTACAATTACACCTTTGAGTTGGGCAAAGCGAAACTACTTGAAGAGGGTAATGACGTGCTGATCATCTCATCAGGCATCATGACCATGCGCGCACTGGAAGCAGCGCACAAGTTGCGTGAAGACAACGTGAGCGTGGCAGTACTGCACGTACCTACCATCAAGCCGCTGGATGAACAAACCATTCTGGCGCAGGCGGCGAAACCGGGTCGTCTGGTGGTCACCGCTGAGAACCACACTTGTGTCGGCGGGTTAAGCGAAGCCGTTGCCGCCCTGCTGATGCGCAAAAGAGTAAGCTGTGAATTTGACGTGGTTGCTCTGCCGGATGAGTTCCTGCTGGCAGGTGCGCTGCCTACCCTGCACGAGCGCTACGGTATTTCCACCCATGCAATGGTGGAGAAAATCAAGCAGCGTCTGAAGTAACTCTGCTGCCGCCGTGTCCTACGGCGGCACGTTTTATCGGCTCAGTTCGCCATCCACGCGGCACATTTCGCTTTCCACTCTTAATACCAGCGCGACAGCGCAGGACGTTACAGCCCCGGTAATCACGGCGGTGCGGCCTTTCGTAATAAGGGTATCCGTCATTTCAGTGCCTCTTTGCATAGCCTATGGATAAAAACATGATGCCCAACCCGGCGGCCGCAAGCAGCGCGCCCACCCAGCCTGTCGACGCCCAGCCTGCACCCGCAGAAATCGCCACCCCGCCCAGCGATGCTCCGATGGCATTGGAAATATTAAACGCGCTGTGATTGAGCGAGGCCGCCAGCGTCTGGGCGTCACGGGCGACATCCATCAATCGGGCCTGAAGCGCTGGCACCAGAGCAAACCCATTGCCGAGCAGAAAGAGCACCAGTACCACCGCCCACTGAATATGTGCCACGAGGGAAAACAGCAGCAGACAGGCGACGTTCCAGAGCAGCATGGCGACAATCGCCGGAACGAGCGCACGGTCTGCCAGCCAGCCGCCGACAATGTTGCCGCACACCATACCTACGCCCCAGACCACCAGCACCACTGGCACGGTGGAAAGGCCGAACTGACCAACCTGAATGAGTGTTGGAGTGATGTAAGTGTAGACCGCGAGCATCCCGCCAAAACCAATGGAAGCGACGGCAAAGGTCAGCCAGACCTGCGGTTTACGCAGAGCGGTCAACTCATGCAGCAGCGAGACATTTTTCGTGCCCGGCGTGGCAGGAAGGAAAAAGATCAGCATGATGGCGGTCAGCACACACCCTGCCGCCACAAATAAAAATGCCGCTCGCCAGCCCAGATGCTGCCCAAGCCAGGTCATGGCCGGTACCCCCGCCACGTTTGCCGCCGCCAGCCCTAACATCACGTAGCCGATGTACTGAGTACGCCGTGATACAGGTACCATCACTGACGCAGCCAGCCCACCGACGCCGTACCAGGCTCCGTGAGGCAAACCCGAGACAAAACGGGCCACCAGCAGCGACGGCGCATTCCACGCCATTGCGCTGGCAAGATAGCCAATAATCACCAGCGCCAGCAGACTCAGAAGTAACATTTTACGCGGCCAGCGTGCACCTACCACGGCAATCAGCGGCGCGCCAACAACCACGCCAATGGCGTAGGCGCTGATGTAACGCCCCGCCTCTGGCACCGACACTCCCGTCCCGTCCGCCAGTGACGGCAGCAGGCTCATGGAGGCAAATTCGCCAGTGCCGATAAAAAATCCCCCCAGCCCGAGGGTCAACATGGCGGCAAACAGGCCAGCCGGAGGCGTCACCAGCCGCTCATCGGGCGTGGCAGTGCCGTGCTTTACGCAAGTGTGCATGAGATAACCTGATAAGAGAGAAGAAGCCCGGCGTACCGGGCTTAGTCATGTTGAAAGGTGCTCATTGTAGGCGGGGAGTTACAGCGATTTGATGAGCCTGGTGGCATGCATCATTGAGACAGATTCAACAATCTATGACTTCTCTGCGTGCAAAATAAACTGGGTAATTTCAGACGAGCGACCCAGGCGCAGCGGGAATCCGCTCCAGAGGCCCGCGCCGTTGCTGACGTAAAGGGTCATGTTACCCACCTGATAGCGGCCGGAAACAAACCCGCCATTCACGGCTTTAATCACCTGATCGAGCCCGCGCACCATGCCGCCGTGGGTGTGTCCGGAGAGCTGGAGTTTGACGCCATACTGCGCATTCTTCTCTGCGGCATCAGGGCGGTGATCAAGCAGAATAACGGTGTCATTAGGCGTGGTGCCCGCCAGTGCACGCTGGATATCAGGCATTTCCAGCCCAAAGCGTTCGGCAACTTTATCGGTGACGCCCGCCAGCACCAGCGACTCATCACCCTTTGCAATACGCACATGGCTGTTCATCAGGAATGGAATACCGAGCTTCTGCCAGGCGGGTATCCATTCGTTAAAGTCGAAGTAATATTCGTGGTTGCCGGTAATGGCATACACCCCGTCAACCGCATGCAGATGGGAAAGCGGCTCCACGTCGTTGTAGCGCACCGCCAGCGTGCCGTCTGACATATCGCCGGTAAGTGCAATCAGATTCGGCTTCAGGGCATTGGTTTTATCGACGATTTGCTCAACCCACTCACGGGGAAGCAGACGCGTGGCGTGGATATCTGCCAGTTGCACGACTTTGTAGCCTTCAAAGGCAGGCGGTAACCCCGTGACCTTGACCTCAACGGTACGCACGTCTGGCACCTGAATCGCCTGCCAGACACCGATGCCAGAGAGCACGATCGAGCCTACCAGCATGGGCAGAGCAATAGGTAAAAACGGCAGGGGCTTGCGCAGGATAAGACGGGTAAACAACCCGGCCAGATCGCGTAGCAGCAGTAAGCTGGCAAAAAGTACCGTGGCACCAAACAACGTGCCGATGGCGATCATCGCCAGACGCGGCCACTCGGGGGAGAACATATTTCCCCACAACATTCTGCTGATAAAATGGAACTGACAAATCAGCACCACCAGCAGGGTGAAAAGCGACTTCGGGATGACGGGCAGCGAAAGCCGCCAGATGAAGCGAAAAGCGATATACAGTGCAGGTAACAGCGTCCAGATAAAGAACATCGCAACTCCATGGCAATAAAGGGGACGGTAAGGGGACACGCTTTAAAACTAGCATTTTGTCACGCCGTCTCGGTTGCTATTTTGTTTACCGTGCGGTGAATTTTGTTCAATAAACAGAGGGAGTGTTATGCCCGTCAGACCCACATCGCGCCTCTCGCGCAGTGACCTCGCCGACCTGAACGCCTTTCGCGCCGTTGAGCGTGCGCGCAGCTTTACCCAGGCCGCTGTGGAACTGGGATTAACTACCTCAGCACTGAGTCATGCCATCCGCAATCTGGAAACCCGCCTCGGCGTGCGTTTGCTCAACCGCACCAGCCGGACAGTGTCGCCCACCGATGCCGGGCTGGCGCTGGCAAAACGGTTGAACATCGGCTTCGGAGAGATCAGCGAAGCGCTCGACGAGCTAAACGCCTGGCGCGATAACCCGGTCGGGCGCATCCGATTGAATGTATTGAGCGATGGCGCACGGTTGATTATCGCCCCTCACCTGCCCACATTTCTCAAACGCTATCCGCAGGTACAGGTGGATATCACCGTGGACGACCGGATGGTGGATATTGTGGCGGAAGGGTTCGACGCCGGGATTCGCTTTGGCGGCACCATTGCCGATGACTTTGTGGCGGTAAAACTGGGTGAACCGCTGAAGTGGGTGGCAGTGGCCTCCCCGCGCTACCTTTATCACCACGCCGAACCGATGCGCCCGGACGATTTGCTGCATCACGCCTGCATTCAGATTCGTACCGGCCAGGGGACGATTTATAAATGGGAATTTCGTCGTGGTGAAGCATACCGCGCCATCGACGTGCCGGGGCAGGTCTGCGTGGGCGAAACCACGATGGGCATTGAGCTGGCGCTGGCCGGTGTGGGCATCACTTATTGTCTGGAAAAACGGGTCGAACCCTGGCTGCGCAGCGGTGAGTTACAGGTGGTACTGGCAGACTGGGCTCCGACAGAACCGGCGATGTATCTCTATTACCCCGGCAACCGCACCGTGCCATCGGGATTACGGGAGTTGATTGAGGTGCTGCGTGAAGGGATGGCGGCCTGACCGCCATCACGCGGTTATTGAATGCGGTAGGCGAGTAAAAAGACGCTGACGGCGCGGGTAGTCGCCTGCTCGATGTGCGCTTTGTCGGGTGCGGTTTCGACGCCCAGAGCCACCCCGAGGAAAAGCTCCGCTTCAATCAACCCCTTCAGGTGCATCGCGCAGATCCAGCTATCGGCCTGACGTAAGACCCCTTCGTCAATTTTTTTTGCCAGATAGTCGCTCAGCAAACGCCAGCCGCGCTGCGGCCCTTGAGCATAAAAACGGCGGCCAATATCGCTACGCTCCGATTCGCTAATCGCCATACGCCAGATGGCAAGAATGTCGCCGCTTAAGATGCAGGAAAGATAACGACTGCCGAATTTGTTCAGCGTCTCTTCGATATCTTTTTTCAAATCTAAGGATTCAAAGGCATCGGCAATCTCGGTTTTCGCTGATGCTTCGACCACGGCGGAGAAGATCTCTTCCTTGGAACTGAAATAGTTATACAGCGTCGATTTTGATCCACCGACCCGACTGGCGATTTCTGACATGGAGGTGTTGTTAAACCCCAGCTCAATAAACGCTTTAGTCGCGACATCCAGAATGGCCAGCCGCTTTGCTTCCGTTTTAACCCGCATACGCTTCTCGTGTTCGTTCGTCCATCGCGCAAGCTTCTCTTGACAGAGAATGTATGTCAAGTTACAACAAAACCATACGGTACGGTATTTTTAATGGCGTCTGCATTGAAGCCAAAAAGTCGATATCTCAGTAGTACATTGCTTGTTGTTTTCTTTGTTTTAACTTCAGGAAAGAGTAACCAGCGCCGGGGATCCCGGCGCTGTTTTTTATTTCACCGTAACAATCACACGGCGATAGGACGTGAGCGAGGGTGTGCCGTTATCGGTCACTGCCAGAATCAGATGCTCTGTCCCTTTATGCAGTGCCTTCACCTTCACGACAGGCGCATGGTTGTTGCTCACGGAGAGCACCGATGGCGCATTCAGGAAATCCTCCCCTCTGCGCCCCTGCACATCGTCAATCGCAACAGCGCTGGAGATGGCGGAGGTGGCCTCCGGGTAGAGGAACCAATTGTAGCTCAGGGTGTTGCCGTCCGGATCTTTGGAACCATCAGCGCTGACACTCACCTCTTCCCCAACCTTCGCCTCCAGATACACCACCTCTTTGCCAGACTGACCGTTCACCACCAGCTGCGGGTTATGGTTTGCTTCAGCATAAGGTTTAATGCTCCAGTCCATACGTGCAGCAAAGTCATGCTGGAACGCCTCGCGCCAGCGCCAGACGGTCGCCTGATTGGAGGTGTAAGTTTTACCGTCGCTGCCGGTCACCGTGTCTGCGGCATTCGGGCTGCCCGGATAGAAGTCACCCCCACTGCTCCAGACAGGACGCGGTTCATGCTGCGGCTGACGCACGATATAACGCCCGCCCCAACCGCCCCAGCCAGGGTTCATGTCGCTGTTCAGGCCATTGCGGATAAGCCCCAGAAATGCCGGAGTGTCCCCTTCCATAATGAACAGATACTGCAGATAACCTTTGCCCAGCGGTCCCTTGCTGCGGATATTTTTATCCAGCCAGCTTTGCGACACGGTGGTGAAATCGGCGCCCGGAGCGTTACGGTAGTATTTATCACCGCTGATTCCGGTCCAGGTGGCGCGGGCATAATCTTCTCCGCTCTGGCTCGACGGGTCGACGATATAAGTGATGTTCGGGTAGTGCTGACGCACCCAGATGCCCGCATCGTCCTGATCGGAGATGGAGTACACCACCAGGTTACGCGTCAGGGCATCAACATCTGCCGCAGGATGCTTTTTCGACAGGTCTATCAGTGCCTGCGCCAGGGTGTTCGCCCCGCCCCACAGGTTGATGTACAGCGGCTGCGCCTTATTGGTGCTTTTCTCAATCGCACTGACCAGCAGTGCGGAACCGGCGGTACCTTTGCCCTCACCGGTCGCCTGCATGCCGTAGCTCGCCTGGCCCGCTGCAATGCGGGTTTTCAGCTGACTGGCAGCCGGGTAGGCCGGGTCATGTTTGAGTAAGTTAGGCTGGACCTCAGCGTAATGCCCAAGCACCAGTTCAATCATATCCGGATGAACTTTTTCCCGCTGCCAGGTGGACGTGGTTGCCACCAACCCTTCTATATTCATCTCATTTGAATAGAGCAAAAAGCGGGTCAGCGACATCTGATCGTCCGGCTCATTACCGATATCCGTCAGTACGAAGACGCGGGGCTTTGCCTGATAGGGAATGACCTGAGCGGCAATCTGCTGCTGTTGCGCCGTCTCTGCCAGCGCGGAAAGCGGCAATGTAGCGGCGAGTGTAAGTAGTAAACCTTGAGTAACGCGATGTCTGGACACAGAAACCTCGATGCGGGGATGAAGACTGCATCTAACATAGTTAACATTGGAAACAAAGTAAAAACCAAAGCGGATTTTTGTGACGCAGGTAGAAAATCACTCAGGCAAAAAGCGCCTGAGTGAAGACAGGACTTAGCGAGGAATAATGTTCTCTGATTTCAACTTATCAAACAGTTGGGTGAAGGAGTCGAGCGTGCTGCGATAGCCGGTAAAGCCGGCCTTACGGCTTTTGCTCATGTCGGTAAAAGCCTCCATCGGGCGACCGAGATCGGCATCAGTATGCCACCACGAGGCCAGACGGTTTACATCGCTCTCTTTAAGCTGGTAGCGGCTCACAATCTCCTGCCAGGCTGCGGCGGCGTCCTGCATGCGACCTTCCAGCGGCATCATGCTGCCAGTGAAGCCAGCGGATTCAATGCCGAAGTACGCGGCGAGACGTGGCCACAACCAGTTCCAGCGGAACACATCGCCATTCACCGCATTAAAATCTTCGTTAGCAGCATTCGGGCTGGAAGTTGCCCAATTCAGTTGTTCCGCCAGCAGGCCAGCGTCGGTCACATCGGTGATACCATTCCACTGCTCCACGGAGCCGGGGAAGATAAACGGCCAACCCTTTTCGCGGCACAGCGTGGCGTACACTGCCAGCGTCAGGCCCATGTTCATGGCATTGCCTACGGCATAACCGATGATCGAATGCGGACGGTGTACGCTCCAGCGATAGCCGTATTTTTCTGCTCCGGCAAAAATCTCGTCTTCCTGCGCGTAATAGAAATTATCGACCGGCTGACGGCCCTGCTCTTCACGGAACGGTGTCACCGGCACGGTGCCTTTGCCATAGGCTTCGAAGGGGCCAAGGTAATGTTTTAAACCAGTAACCAACGCCACATGTGCGCCTGAAAGGCGATCGCCCAACGCCTCGATGACGTTTTTGACCATCATGCCGTTGACGCGAATGTTCGCTTTCTCGTTTTCCTGGCGAGCCCAGACGCTAAAGAACAGCGCATCGGGCTTAATGGAATCCAGCGCCACTTTTACCGCATTAGCATCGGTCAAATCGGCCACCAGACTGGTGCAGCCTTCCGGTACGGCACCGCGTCCACGTGAAAGGCCAGCGACGGCCCAGCCTTCTGCTTTCAGTTTTTCTGCCAGCGCACGGCCAATCACACCGCTGATGCCGACGATCAGTGCTTGTTTCTGCATTTCGGTTTCTCCTCAATCAGGTTAATGAGTAGACTAATAGAGAATTTAATTCTTATCTCTGGCATTAATTCACATCATTCCTAACCTGAGTTCATTAATCGATGCACGATCAGCGCCTGAAAGATATCGTTCCCTTTGTGGCAAGCGTCGAGAGCGGCAGCTTTACCGCCGCCGCAGAGCGCCTGCACGTGACCGGCTCTGCCATCAGCAAAAGCGTCAGTCGGCTGGAAGCCCGGCTGGGTTCACGCCTGCTTGAACGCACCACCCGTAGCCTGCAGTTGACCGATGCCGGACAGGCCTATTACCAGACCTGCATCCGCATTATGGAGGAACTGGCCGAAGCCGAATCGGTGCTGGCGGCCCAACGCATTATCCCTTCCGGACGACTGCGGCTGGCGGTACCCAACACCTACGGTCGGCTGGGCGTAATGCCGCTGCTGACCCGCTTCTGCAAGCAAAACCCGGAGCTGGAGCTGAGCCTGACCTTCTCTGACCGCTTCGTGGATCTGTTTGAAGAAGGGATCGATGTAGCCGTCCGAATTGGCGGTGCCGGGTCGTTGCCTGCTTCGCTGGGGTGCAAACTGCTGGGGCGTGAAAAAATGGTCTTTTGCGCCTCACCCGCGTATCTCAACGCCCATGGACGACCGCAAACGGTGGAAGAACTCTTGCAACATCAGGCGATTTTATATGAGCGCGTCGACGGTACGGCAAAGCCCTGGCTGTTTATCACCGAAGACCGCCACCTGCACTGGCGTTCGGTGCCCTTTCGCATGGCACTGGGAGATGTGGACGCGCAGATTCAGGCGGTCTGCGCCGGGCTGGGCGTGGCACAAAGTCCTACCTGGCTTATCCGTAGCCAGCTCGCTGCGGGCGAACTGGAAATCGTCTTACCGGAATTACAGCCGGATGGCCTGCCGCTGACGCTGGTCTGGCCGCGCCGCAAACAGTTACTGCCAAAAGTGGATGCGCTGCTGAACGCACTGGGCGAGCTGGAGATTGCCGGGCCAACGCCGTGAATTGGCCCGGCATACGTCATTTAGCCGCCATAATAAGCCGCGCTGTAGAGGGTTTTTACATCCTGTACCGTCGGCTGGTTGGGGTTAGTCAGAGTGCAGGGGTCGGCTACCGCGTTGCTGCTCATTCTGTCCAGTACCTGCTTAAAGGCCACTTCTTTTATTTCCACTTCACCGCATGTGCCCAGCGTTTCGGGAATATCCAGACGCTTATTCAAACCCTTAATTTTCGCAATAAGGTTATCAATGCCTAATGCAGCTTCCAGTTTCTGGTATTTGTTGGTGTAAATAGAATTATATTGAATGATATACGGCAGCATAATGGCATTAGCCAGACCGTGAGTGATACCAAACTCGCCACCAATTTTATGCGCCATGGAATGCACCAACCCCAATGAGGCATTGGTAAAAGCAATACCAGCCAGCGCTGAGGCATTATGCATGTGCATGCGAGCGTTTAAATCATTCGGTGAATGATACGCGGTTTCCAGATAATCAAAGACAAGACGGATGGCTTCTACAGCATAAGGGTCGGTAAAAGAATTGGCGGCCGTGGACACGTAGGCTTCAATGGCGTGCGTCAGGACATCCATACCCGTGTGGACGGTAACATGCGGTGGCATTTTGGCCGGAATGGTTGGGTCGAGAATTGCAATATCAGGCACCAGATCAGCAGCCACAATAGGGTATTTAATGTGGTTAGCGGTGTCCGTAATAACCGAGAAGGCCGTGATTTCAGAAGCGCTGCCGCTGGTTGACGGAATGGCAACGAAACGAGCTTTGTTACGCAATGCAGGCATAGAGCCCACGGGGATGATGTCTTCGAATGTGAGCGTTGGATGTTCGTAGAAACACCACATCACTTTAGCTGCATCCAGCGCTGATCCTCCGCCGATGGCGACAATCCAGTCCGGCTGGAAGTCGAGCATCGCTTTCGCCCCCCGCCACACGGTTTCCACCGATGGGTTTGGCTCCACATTATCAATTACGGTGCATTCCATCCCGGCTTTATTCAACTCGCTGATAGCCTTATCGAGGAAACCAAACCGTTTCATTGAACTGCCGCCAGTAACCAGCGCGGCTTTTTTGCCTTTTAATGTCGACAGATGTGCTAATGCATTTTCGCCATAAATAATGCTGCGCGGAATAGAAAATGAAAGTGTCATAGAAGACTCCCTATATTTAAGATGAAAGATTAATTTTTATTTTGCGCACGAAGATTAAGTGCTGAGAAAAATTGGATGTGCGCAGAGTAAAAGCCAATCAGGAAATGAATACGGGCGATTGTCCCAGTAATATCTGCAGGAATTTGTGATGGGCCAGAGGTATTAGAGAGTACTGCTTAATTTTGATCGGGATTAGGGATCGGGGAGATCCGTTAAAAAAGATCTACCCAATTTATTATCAAAAATCAAAGTGCGGGATAATCGTCCGACGGATCCGGCCACGGAGTAAGAACATCAAAGCCCGTACTGGTGACGGCGACCATGTGCTCCCACTGGGCCGAGAGTGAACGATCTTTGGTGACGACCGTCCAACCATCGGAGAGCACGCTGGTTGCCGCTTTCCCGGCATTGATCATCGGTTCAATAGTAAAGATCATCCCTTCTTTCAACACCAGACCCGTGCCCGGTTTGCCGTAGTGCAGAACCTGTGGCTCGTCGTGATAAACCTGTCCAACACCATGCCCACAATACTCTTTTACCACTGAGAACCCGGCGGATTCGGCAACCTGCTGAATTGCGGCACCCACATCACCCAATGTCGCACCCGGTTTAACCGCCTTAATGCCGGCTATCATCGAGTCGTAGGTCACTTTGATCAGACGATTAGCACGCACGGAAGGCTCGCCGACCACATACATACGGCTGGTATCGCCGTACCATCCATCTTTAATGATAGCCACGTCGATATTTACGATATCGCCATTTTTCAGGATCTTAGCTGAGGGAATGCCGTGGCAGACCACATGGTTGACTGAAGTACAAACGGTGCGGGTGTAACCGTGGTAACCAATGTTGGCCGGAATGGCTTGTAGCTCATCACGAATATAGTCATGGCAGAGCGTATCGAGTTCATCGGTTGTTACGCCTGCGCGCACGTGATTTTTGATCATCTCCAGCACTTTCGCCGCCGCATGTCCGGCAGCACGTGCCATCTCAACCTCTTGTTGAGTGTGAATTTTTACGTTGCTCAATGTGCTTCCTGCTCCATCGCTAATGATAGGGGTTCGCCGTCGATCAACTTATCAATATCAACGCCGCCGTTGAGTTCTGCCTGAATCAGCAGTCGGGTCAATTGCTGATGCGTCAAATGCGGGTAGAGTTCCGCGAGCATGCCGACTTTAAGCCAGTGTTCTGCCTGCGCGTTGATTGAGCGGCTCAGCGCGTTGCTGGCCAGACGCAGGTTCTCGTGCATCAGGTCGGAGATTTTAACAATGCCCATAGGTCACCATATATGTTTCATATATGAAACATATAGTACACCAAAACGGGGAATCTGAAAGGGAGGATGCGGGGAGCGAGAAAGAGAGCCAGCCCGTTTCTCAGGGCTAGAACTCTTCGAGAAGCTTCAACTGTTTGATCGTTAAGGGATAGTAGAAAATGTATCCCTGTACGCCAATGTTTTTGTATTTTTTGAGCAAGTTGAGATCGGCTTTCTTTTCGACCCCTTCACAAATGATGTTGACATCAAGTTGCAGAATACTCGTCAAAATATTGTGCAAAGATTTACGCTTAACTTCATTTTGACCGATGCCATCGACAATGGAACGATCTATTTTTATGGTATCAAAATTGAAAAGCCCCAAACTTTCGAGTTTGATGTTGCCAGCACCGAAGTCATCGAGCGAAATAGAGAAACCATACTCTTTTGCTTTCTTTAAAAACCGCTCGCAATGAAGGAGCTGGTCTTTAGTGACTTTCTCACTGATTTCAATTTCAATATTTTGTGGATCGACGCCCTGGGTGGCGCATTCAAGATAAAATTTTTCAGGATAATTAGTGTCATTAAGTAAATGGTGAGAAAAATTAAATGACACTTTTAAATTTCTTTTTTTTGCTATCAAACTGCAAATTAATTTAAAAATAAAATCTGTAATCGTACTAACTGTGCCTGCTTTCTCCGCACTATCTATTATTTTTTGTGTGGATACTGGCATTCCTTCTTCATTTTTAAATCTTGCAAGGGCCTCATACTGGTCAATTCTTTGTTCGTGCAAACTCACGATCGGCTGAAATGCCGCAGTCATATGAAACTTTTTCTCATTGAATTCGAAAATTCTTGTTTCCATTTATTTATCGTTCCATTGACCCACAAGAATGCATTTAAAAAGTCCCATACATTACGTATTCTAATCATTTATTTCAGATATTTAAAAATTGTTTTAAATGATCAATATTTATAATTTGATAGGTTTTGCCTATCTAGATTATTTCAATGATCGCTGCAATCTATTTAAATTATGGCTAAGCCTTATCAGACAAGGAAATCAGAGAGAATTTGCACATCATAACCGACTGAAAATTGGTTGATTATTTTCATAAACATCATGTTTTCTTATCATAAAATGCAAATTATATTTTCACATGAAACACATTCATGTTACTTATACAAGAGATTTTACATATTGATAACATTGAAAATGAGAGAAATAGATACCCCTATCTAAAACTCAGACATATTAACGTATTTCATGTTTAATCATGCTGAGATGGTGGGGGAAAATATCATCATACATGCAAGAAAAGTACGTGATTAGGAGAGAAGTTTTGAGTCAGTAATTTAGCATAAGTTGCAAAAAGTAGAATTAAGGAAATTAAAGATCCGGGGGTTCTTTAACAAATATTGCCATAAAGAAAAATTATATATTATTTAACCAACCGTAAACTTATTCATCACAACACGGGGCAAGGGTTAGCTCCAGAGAAAAGTAATCGATATTTTTTATTGCCCACTCCCCTGTCCACTCGAGCTTCCCTGCCTTAATCAGACTTCGTACTGCTGGACAACACGGTAGCCGCTTCGCTTACCTGGCCTACCGATGAAGAATGCATTCGTTAAAATGGCCCCAGTTTTAGAATCGATAAAATTTATTTAGGCCGCTATGCATTACGTTAAAAGCAGTCTACGTTTAATTCACAATGGAGAGTTTTCTGATGTGCAGGCGAGATCACTTACTGGAGGCAATGAGATGACAGTACTTCCTACAATCGAGTTTCTTAACCCGGCTCAGACCATTCGCATGCCCGCATACAGTGCCGAACTCACTTTAATTAAAACCGTCGAAGATGAACTGGCAGCCTTGTATCTGCCGACAGGAAACAAAGAAATTATTCTGGCCATCATCCGCCGTCTTGAACACGAAACAGATCCTGGGAGATCGTCACTTTACCGCAATGCGCTTGAAATGATTGTTCACAGAACACCCGACGATCTCTAACCCAGACGACGTTGATTTTACTGCGATACCGGATGTGAACGATTAGTGTTTTTTATCACCCCGTCCCGGAGGATCGGTGTTCAAATGCGGCCGTTGGCCTTCATAGCGTTTGTTTCCTCCCCCACCCCATTGAGTTGCCTCTTTCCCTTTTTCGCCCGACAACGACAGGCTCTGGCGCACTTCATCCATTGCAGACAACAGTGCTTCCCGCCTTGTTTCACGTGTTTCCCTTTCAAGGTGTCGGGTGAGCATAGTGAGTAATGCCTCATGAGAAATAGGTGCATCTGCTTCAAGCAGCTCAAGAATGGCATCACCGATGACAACTTCAACGAGGCTATCTTTAACATTTTTGAACATGATGACTCCTTTAACGTTCGCTCATCAGTGCAATATACATGCTGAAAAGCGTTAATCAGAATGCCGGGTCAAAAGCAGGCGCAGAATATCTTCATAATGTGCTTCAAGGAGCGGAGGTGTATTATTGTGAATACGTCCCGCCACCGCTACACAAAGTCGTTGCCGCGTAATGGTATGACCTTCACGAAGCAGTTGAACAACGATAGCACCGATCGTCTGCTCGATACTCAGCATATCGCCGCCTGGCGGCAGTTCCGCTTTCCCCTTACTGTCATTATCTGAGTTAATCATATTTAACCTTCTCAATCCGTTCAGGAAAATACCTTACTGACAGTATCCATAAATGCTTTACGCAAATAGGTGCGCTGCATTGTGTCATCCCGGGCGGTTAAATGAAAGAATAACTCATGTTTCTGTGTCCTACTGTTGACAACGAAAACCTAAAAATTACCAGGCACAGCATTAGATTAGTGTTACGCAATATTAATCCCTGGAGACATTAATTGGCCTCCAGGGCAGAGTTATTGCCCATTACTCCAGATTAAGCCAGTTGGGCTCAATGCCTCAGATAAATCATGTGCCATGATTTTTTCTTTTCCATCATACCCTCCTCACGCTCAATAGCGGTTCAACACGTTAAACATGTGTCCCTGAACGCTGGTCTACTGCATTTTCTGCTGCACTCGCTTTCGCGCGGCCTGATAAACGGATTTGTGAACCGCCTCTTCCGTGCGCTCCTCAACCTGCATCAGGAACTGGATAAGTGTGCGTGCCGTTACAGGCACTCCCTTTTTCATCAGGTGAGTCGTCGCCAGGCCAATCGCTTCACGAATTAATTCTTCTTGCGTCAAAGCATCATCATTGGTTTTTTTAACCATAGATAGAGAATATTCCCCCTTGTTAGTGGAAATGAATACATTTAATTAAAACAGGTTGTTAGCGTGTATTTGACTCGATGACTTAAATATTCAGACATGAGTTTATGAACCTCGTATCACGGAATATTATCGAGTCATTTCGACACATTCGTGCTACAAGAATAAATGGCGATCATCTATATTTAATAGACTAATCCGGGGACATGGTGCTATCTCTCAAGAGAGATTGACCAAGGGATAGTTGCTTACGTTTTTCATCACTGCTGACCTCCGCTGCCTGTTTATCCAGTATCTGAATTAGTGATTCACGAGATATTTCCTCATGACCATTAATCTGATTCAGGACTGCATCACCAATTGCAACATAACCCAATTTATTTTCACCAGTGTGTCTCATTAATATTCCTCCTTTATTAATGTAGTGATGTAAATAAATGACTTACACTTTCAGTATAGCTACTGTGTCTCTTGCAATTAATTATTCAGGGGATTCTTAGGACATAGGAAATCATATGTTCCCAGAGCAGGATAAATATTACTCAATGTGAAAAGGGAAATGTTTTATTATCATGGCGTGAAAAATGGGTCATGAGGGGGGATATAGCCCCCTGGAAACTCATCGAATATATTGCGGATTTACAAACAGTTATCTGTCTTATATCGAGACATCGTGGAGGGCTATAGAAAATCCCTGTTTTTGCCAGTGAGTAAGCTGTTCTTGCTGATAGCGAGACAATGTTTTATCTGCCCAGACAAAAATCTGTTGCCCCGGAAAAAGTTCAGGTCGGGGCGAGTCAAGAGGTTCAGCTAACACATCAATATTCCAACCTCGCTGCGACAAGCGCCAGGCTTCCAGCCACAAACGTGTTCGGTCTTCAATCCCCCAGCCAATAAGCAGAGCATCTTTACCTGGCTTTTTACGGGCACGGGTCAATGACAGGATGACATGGTCGATCAAAATGCCGTCAAGCAAGCTGCACATCGCACGAGCCGTATTTTGGTCCAATGAAAGCCGCTGACGCACCGGCACAAAAACATGATCAATAAGCGCATCAACAGGGTGTTCACGGCAGAATGCATTAACGGTAGCGCGGAGCTTAGCAGGGCGAACATGACGCAGCGACGCCATTAGCTCCTCTTGCAGTGATTCCCAGCCATCATGGGAATCCACTTTTTTTTCTTCCAGCAACGCTTTGACTTTGCCTACAGGTACGCCGCTCTCGATCCATCGTTTGATATTTTCGATACGCTGAATATCTTCCTCATCAAACTGGCGGTGCCCTCCCTCGCTTCGCTGAGGTTTGAGCAAACCATAGCGCCGCTGCCAGGCGCGCAGTGTGACAGGGTTAATTCCGCATCGTTCGGCGACATCGCCAATACTGTAAAAGGTCATCAGTTCCCTCGTACTCAAACCCGATACATGTATATCTAAATTAGCTAATACGAACAGGTTGTACAATTCATTTTATGCTGTACAACTATGGAACAGCGGGTCTGCAAGCATAACCTGAATTCTGCAAAATTCAGAATCAGAATTTTAATTAAGGATATGTGAACACACCCATACTACCAAAGTTCTCGCTCTGAATAGTATGGGTTGGATCAGACAAAAACGGGGGGAATAAAACGGGTGATCACACCTTTTTTTCCGGCCAGGAAACAGCAGGAATTGCCCCGAACAGTGGGCGGGCAAAGAGATACCCCTGGAACTGTGAGATCCCCGCAGACTCAAGCCACATCCATTCTTCCGGCTTCTCTACGCCTACCGCCGAGACCATGATTTCCAGAGAAATACAGCATTTGATGATGGCTTGTATAATTGCCTGACGGGGCCCGCTCTTGTGTACATCTTTTATGAGGTCACGGTTAATTTTGATCCGCTCCGGCTGGAATTGCGCCAGCAATTTCAGCCCCGCAAAACCCGCCCCAAAGTGATCAATAGCCACACGGAAGCCCGCACCTTTTAGCAATTTGACACCTTCAGTGAACTCATCCAGGCGGGAGATCACTTCGCTTTCAGTAAACTCAACGATAACTTGCTCCGGTACAAGCCCGTTCGCTTTGGCCTCATCAAGAAGGAAATTCACCGCACCCGGGATCTTCACCAGTGTCATTGGAAGCAGGTTAACTGACAGCGTCTGTTCGCCCAGATTCAGCGCAGTCGCAAGGGCAAAAGCGACCTTTTTGCTTGTTAGATCAGCCTCATAGATTTCATCTCCCGCCAATGCGTCGAACCATTCCTGAGCCGACCCACCTTTCGGTGTACGGAGCAGAGCTTCAACCGACACCACTTCGCGAGCGAAGGGATCAATAATGGGCTGGAAAGCGAAGTGACAACCTTGTTCACTGTTTGCGGACACGGTTTTAGGAATTGAGTTGTCCTCATCGGGAATAAATTCCCAGGAATCCCCCGGTGGGATTTCAAAGTAGTTCTCTTTCTCAAGGTCCTCAACAAAGGTACGGAAGAATTGCAAGGCGCGATCTTCATAGGTCAACTGATACTTTGACGTTCCCTTATCCAGTACATTTTGCAGCACGTCTTCCCTGCCATACTCTCGTAAATCAAAGAGTTCCATACCGCACTTACCAAATCGACGCGACGGCGCATAGTCGCGCAGTAGCTCCACAATGTTGTAGTGCCGGGTATCCTGGCAAATGTGCTGATATATGGTTGAAATCTTCTCTTCAGGCCCTTCCAGCAACTGGAAAAAATGGGTGCCGTTGAAGAGCAAAATACCCGTGACATCGACGTGCCAGTTCCTGGTATTCGCAGTAGAAACCATATCCTCCAGCATGGAGAACGGAACATTCTCGCAGATATGGCTACGGTAAATGATTGTTGTAAGCATGTACTTTCCGAAAGAAAGCGTTGTAATCGCCACATTAGCAGAGGCATGCGCAGGGGGTCTTTTAACCCTCGAGACCAACGGCGGGTATACAACTAATTGATGTTGAAATGACAAAAAGTCCTGCAATCCTTGAGGCTTTACTCATCACCTTCTAAATACTGCGCACAAAGTGTAGACCGAAAGTCCGATTTCCACCTGATTCTTTACACCTATCTCTTTGAAAATTAACTACTAGCACTTTTTGATCAAAAAGAAGGTTAAATTTGTACAACTTTAATGTACAGTTTTTCTATAGTTGTATAACTTAGTTGATTAATTCACTGACTATTGGCTTTACAGGAGTGACCCATGCAGCAGAACGGCTACCTACCGGACACAGCGAATGCCATTGCCCAGTATTTCAACAGAGCGGACCTGCCCACTCAGCAGGAGACGCTTGGGCAGATCGTGGTAGAGATCCTCAAAGATGGTCGACATCTGAACAGAAAATCACTCTGTACCAAGCTACTGAGCCGACTGGATCAGGCTTCTACGCCAGAAGAAGAGAGGCACTACCAAATGTTGATTGGCCTGCTCTTTGGTCCAGATTAAGCGGAACGCAGCAAATCACCTGGTGAACTGAGTTGTTCCTGGCGGGCACACTGAATAGCCTGCCGCCTGTACCGGAGGATTGACTCAATGCCGCGTTTCATTATCTGAACGGTGCGGCAATCAGAGATGCAGTTATGAAGAGTAGTAAAAATGAACAGATCACAGATGAACTGATTGGAGAAGCGGTGCTATCGCTTCTCCATGACAAAGGCCCAATTAACACGCTCTCCCTCATTGCCAGGTTACAAACGATGCAGAGCAATGAGCAGGATAATCAGCGTCGGAGAATGCTGGCCAGACTGGTTGAGGAAATCAGTCACAGCCACATTATCTCTGCCAGTGATGGGACCAGCACTGAACAAAATGTGTTGAACAAAGGTGCCAGAGATAATGTGTATCCATTATTCGGCAATCGCCAACGGCAAGGGCGCAGTAAAAAGCACTAACTGCTCCCGGCACAACAACTTATTAAGGCCTACATAAATGAGCCAAGTGATGATTGATACCTCAGAACACCACGAGAATCTTCCTGATAGCGCGCTGACTGACTATTTCAAAAACGCGGGTGATCTTCTGGCAGAAGAGGCAACGATTCTTGGTGGCGTCATTCGCAGCATTCTGGCTTACGAAGAGCCGATCACCAACAAAGCCATCATTCTGCGATTGATCAATCTGCTGGAGAACACCGAAGACGTGGTCACCGGCGATGTGATCCGCAAGACGCTGGAGATCGTGGTTGATCACACCTCAGACGACATCTGAGTGCCACAACGCTCGTTCTAGTTTTAGGCAATATGTGCCGGATAGATCGTGACGCACACTTTCAACAACCTTATCTCAGGAACCTTGTCGAGTTGCACAAGGAATTGCTGGATGGTGAGTTAACACTGCACAAACTCACGGTTTACTGATTCAGGCTTGGTGAGTCTCTACCAGTGCCTGCGCACATGCCCAGGCGCTGGCCCAGGCCCACTGGAAGTTATAGCCCCCTAACCACCCGGTCACATCCATCACTTCGCCAATAAAATAGAGGCCAGGCACGTTGCGCGCTTCCATGGTACGTGAAGAGAGTTCATGGGTGTCAACGCCACCGAGTGTCACTTCCGCAGTGCGATAGCCTTCAGTGCCGTTAGGTTGCACACGCCAGTTCGTCAGACTGTCGACCAGTGTTTCCTGTTCGCGACTGTTGAGCTGTTTCAGGGTGACATCCAAAATTTGCCCGAGCTGTTGCAGGCACTCCACCAGCCGTTTAGGCAATTGCATTGCCAGCGTGTTTTTCAGGCTCTGGTTTGGATGCGACTGACGCTGTTCATTCAGGAAACTTTCCAGGTCGCACTCAGGGAGCAAATTGATGCTGACAAATTGCCCTGCCTGCCAGTAGCTGGAAATTTGCAGTACCGCCGGTCCGGACAGACCGCGATGGGTGAAGAGCAGATTCTCTTTAAACACCGTGCCATCTTCTGCGGTGATAATGGAAGGAACGGATACGCCGGAAAGTACCTGGAACTGTTCAAGCATCGGCTTATGCAGTGTGAAAGGCACCAGTCCTGCGCGCGTTGGTAGGACCTTCAGGCCAAACTGTTCCGCGATTTTGTAGCCGAACGGCGAAGCCCCCAGCCCCGGCATAGAGAGTCCACCAGAAGCAATCACCAGCTTTGATGTACTAACCGTCCCCCCATTAAGCTGCAACGTGTAGCCGCTCTCATCACGAGATACACTGAGTACCTCACTGCGCAGACGTGTCGTAACCTCACCCTTTTCACACTCAGCTACCAGCATGCTGACAATCTGTTCGGCGGAATCATCGCAGAAGAGCTGCCCGAGGGTCTTCTCATGCCAGGCGATACCGTACTTGCCGACCAGATCGATGAAATCCCATTGGGTATAGCGGGCGAGGGCAGATTTGCAAAAATGAGGGTTTTGACTGAGATACGCAGCAGGTTCGACATAAAGGTTAGTGAAGTTGCAGCGACCACCACCCGACATAAGGATCTTACGACCAGGTTTTTTACCGTTATCCAATAGCAGCACGCGCAAGCCCGCCTGCCCTGCCTGAGCTGCACAAAACATCCCTGCCGCACCGGCACCGATAACGATGGCATCAAACCTTTCCACACTTCACCTCACTCATTTTAGTCGCCGCGGATTGTAAATATTTCAAGGTGGTCGCACCAGCCCGAATATCCAGACCTTTGCTCATTTCATTGAAAAATATGAGAATATGCTTAAAGCCAAGAAGCAAAATAATAAAGAATGTCAAAAAAAGTCCATATTTCACTTTGCCGATGTCACTAAAGTCACTGATAATGCGCCGCGTTCATGTCCCCAAGATGGCGTAACGTCCTATGCTACATTTATTTGCCGGCCTGGATCTTCATACCGGGTTATTACTTTTGCTTGCTCTGGTTTTTGTTCTGTTCTACGAAGCGATCAACGGCTTCCACGACACGGCAAACGCTGTAGCTACGGTTATCTATACTCGTGCAATGCGCTCACAACTCGCTGTTGTGATGGCGGCTGTGTTTAACTTCTTCGGCGTTCTGCTGGGGGGGCTAAGTGTCGCTTATGCGATTGTGCATATGTTACCGACCGATTTACTGCTCAACGTGAGTTCCGCACATGGCCTCGCCATGGTCTTCTCTATGTTGCTGGCAGCCATTATCTGGAACCTGGGTACCTGGTATCTTGGTCTTCCGGCATCCAGTTCACACACCCTGATTGGCGCCATTATCGGTATTGGTTTAACCAACGCCCTGATGACCGGTACCTCGGTGGTCGACGCGCTTAACATTCCTAAAGTGCTGAACATCTTTGGTTCACTGATCGTTTCACCGATCGTGGGTCTGGTGTTTGCTGGCGGCCTGGTGTACATCCTGCGTCGCTTCTGGAGTGGAAGCAAAAAACGCGATCGCATCCATTTAACGCCTGCTGAACGTGAAAAGCAGGACGGTAAAAGAAAGCCTCCATTCTGGACACGTATTGCCCTGATTCTCTCTGCTATTGGCGTGAGTTTCTCCCACGGCGCAAACGACGGTCAGAAAGGCATTGGTTTGATTATGCTGGTACTGATTGGCGTCGCACCTGCGGGCTTCGTGGTCAACATGAATGCCACGGGTTACGATATCACCCGTACCCGTGATGCAGTCAACAACGTGGAAACGTACTTCCAGCAGCATCCTGACCTGCTGCAAAAAGTGACCGGTGTTGACCCTATGGCCCCGGTTCCGGCACCGACTGACGTCGTATCGAATCCGACAGAATTCCATTGTCACCCTGGCCGCGCCATTATCGCGCTGGACAAGGCGAAAGAGATGCTGACCGGAATCGAAAGCTACGACAAACTGGCAATCGAGCAACGTAGCCAGCTGCGCCGCATCATGCTTTGCCTGTCTGATATTACCGACCAGGTGACCAAAATGCCTGAGGTGAGTGCAGATGATCAACGCCTGCTTAAAAAGCTGAAAGGCGATATGCTGAGCACCATCGAGTACGCGCCAATCTGGATTATCATGGCCGTCGCACTGGCGTTGGGCCTGGGTACGATGATTGGCTGGCGTCGTGTTGCAACCACTATCGGTGAGAAAATCGGTAAGAAAGGCATGACCTATGCGCAGGGGATGTCCGCTCAGATGACGGCGGCTGTTTCTATCGGTCTGGCGAGCTATACCGGTATGCCCGTCTCCACCACTCACGTGCTCTCGTCCTCCGTGGCGGGGACCATGATTGTGGATGGCGGCGGTCTGCAACGCAAAACCGTGACCAGCATTCTGATGGCCTGGGTGTTCACATTGCCCGCATCCATCATTCTCTCAGGAGTGCTGTACTGGATTGCCCTGAAGCTGATTTAAAAACGCCACCCTAATACTTCGGTGTGACGGATAAAAACGGGTCAGCTTGCTGGCCCGTTTTTATATGCTCAGTGCCATATCATCAACGCAATCAAACTCACTACGATTAAACCGCACAACGCGCTGGTTAAGATGAACTGACCACGCACACGGTCACAACGGCGAATGAACTCATCATCATGATGATCGCGATAACGTTGGGCGTAGATATACCACACCAAACGCATCTGCTTACCAGGCTGTCCATGGGAGGTAAAAAAGCCTCCGCCATCTACATATTGATAAAGCAACGGGTCACAACCACGCAGTACCACTAGCAAAGCACGTAACGACGAAAAGTAACGCGCCATGTTAACAACACAAACGATGCATAACGCCCAAAACAGCGCGACGGTGCTGATCATCATATCTACTCCCCCGGCGACCTGCCCACGGAAACTTGCTCCGGGACTACCGCTCCCAGATATCACCCAAGTCATTCAGTGAAGAGTGTTACCAATAACCGATCGGGATCACAAACTTTTATCCGAACGGCTCATTAAATAGTGTAGGAGATCAGTCTATTTTTTTGCCACATCCTTAAGCGATCTATTGCATCTGGTTGTAAATATGACTTAAGGGATTCGTGATCGTGGCGCATTGACGACGTTATAAGAGAGTTATAAGGTAGAAATATCCTCTACAATGAGATCCTTAAGGCCGGGCGCTACCCGCGCAGGTTGTATGCAGGACGTGGGAAGTGCCACTGCATCATAGGGGATCGACCCTGTGGTCATCGAAAACTTATGGAAGGAGTAACATTATGGCTTACAAACACATACTCATCGCGGTAGACCTCTCACCTGAAAGCAAATTGCTGGTTGAGAAAGCAGTCTCCATGGCACGTCCTTACAACGCGAAAGTGTCCCTGATTCATGTCGATGTTAACTATTCCGATCTTTACACTGGCCTTATTGACGTTAACCTCGGCGATATGCAAAAACGCATCTCCGATGAAACGCATCAGGCGCTGACTGAACTCTCCACCAACGCAGGTTATCCGATTACTGAAACACTGAGCGGTAGCGGTGATCTGGGGCAGGTGCTGGTTGATGCCATCAAAAAATACGATATGGATTTGGTGGTCTGCGGTCATCATCAGGATTTCTGGAGCAAGCTGATGTCTTCGGCTCGCCAGCTGATTAACACCGTTCACGTCGATATGCTGATTGTCCCGCTGAAGGACGATGAAGAAGATTAATCTGGTTCTGTTGACCAGTATGACAACGCCCGCTGATGCGGGCGTTTTGTTTTCTAGCTTAGGGTGAGGGCATCAGACCGCACTCTCCTCCGGCGTCCCGGTATAAATATCAAACCGGTGGCCTTTAGTGGTCACCGCATTGGTAGTCGCCACATTAGCCAGCGGCGGCGCATAATCCGGGCGCTTCACTACCACCCGTTTCGTCGCCAGTTGACGTGCGGGTTCGAGTAAACCGTCGGCATCCAGGTCCGGCCCCACCAGCGACTGGAATACGCGCATCTCTTTTTTCACCAGCGCGCTTTTCTGCTTATGCGGGAACATCGGATCTAAGTAGACCACCTGCGGGCGCGGCGTAATATCCGCCAGCCCTGTCAGGCTTGACGCATGAATCAGCTGCAACCGTTCCTGTAACCAGCCGCCAATTTCCGGGTCAGCGTAACCGCGTGCCAGGCCATCATCCAGCAGCGCAGCGACAACCGGATTACGCTCCAGCATACGCACACGGCAGCCTACAGACGCCAGCACAAAGGCATCACGCCCCAGGCCCGCCGTGGCATCCACCACGTCCGGCAGGTAGCTGCCCTTAATGCCGACCGCTTTGGCGACTGCTTCTCCGCGTCCACCACCAAACTTGCGCCGATGTGCCATCGCCCCGTCGACAAAATCCACGAAAATGCCGCCAAGTTTCGGTTCATCGCGCTTACGCAGCTCCAGGCGAGACGCTGTCAGCACCAGCGCCATCACATTCTCATCGTCATGTTCCAGCCCCCAGCGGGACGCAAGAACAGATAAGGCGCCGTCTCCGGCGCCTGTTTCATCCACTAAACAGATTTTCACTTATGTGACACCCGGCGGTTAATCTTCGATACCGTAATGCTCCAACATCGCATCCAGCTGCGGTTCGCGGCCACGGAAGCGTTTGAACAGCTCCATTGGCTCTTCGGAACCGCCACGGGTCAGGATGTTGTCGAGGAAGGACTGACCGGTTTCGCGGTTGAAAATCCCCTCTTCTTCGAAGCGTGAGTAAGCATCTGCCGCCAGCACGTCAGCCCACAGATAGCTGTAGTAACCTGCCGCATAGCCACCGGCAAAGATGTGGCTGAAGGCGTGCGGGAAGCGGCCCCAGGACGGGCTTTGCATCACGGCAACCTGGTTTTTAATCTCAAACAGCGTATCGAGGATTTTCGCCCCGTGTTCCGGGTTAAATTCCGCATGCAGACGGAAGTCGAACAGGCCGAACTCCAGCTGACGCAGAATAAACAGCGCCGCCTGGTAGTTTTTCGCTTCCAGCATTTTATCGAGCAGATCCTGCGGCAGCGGCTCGCCGGTTTCATAGTGACCAGAGATAAACGCCAGCGCATCCGGCTCCCAGCACCAGTTTTCCATAAACTGGCTCGGCAGTTCGACGGCGTCCCATGGCACACCACTGATACCAGCAACCCCCGGGGTTTCGATACGGGTCAGCATATGGTGCAGACCGTGACCGAACTCATGGAACAGGGTGATGACTTCGTCGTGAGTGAAGAGCGCAGGCTTGCCATTGACCGGACGGTTGAAGTTACAGGTGAGATAGGCCACCGGTTTTTGCAGTGAACCGTCTGCCAGGCGCATCTGCCCGACACAATCATCCATCCACGCACCGCCGCGTTTATGCTCACGGGCATAGAGGTCGAGATAGAAGCTACCGCGCAGTTCATTGCTGTCGTCATACAGCTCGAAGAAACGCACTTCCGGGTGCCAGACTTCAACATCCGTACGCTCTTTCGCGGTGATGCCATAAATGCGTTTCACCACTTCAAACAGACCGCTAACTGCTTTATTTTCCGGGAAGTACGGACGCAGTTGTTCATCGCTTATGCTGTACAGGTGCTGTTTCTGTTTTTCGCTGTAGTAAGCAATGTCCCACGGCTGCAGCTCATCAACACCAAACTCTTTTTTGGCGAAGGCGCGCAGCTGCGCGAGTTCTCTCTGGCCCTGCGGACGCGCACGCTTAGCAAGGTCGTTGAGGAAATCGAGCACCTGAGACGGGTTCTCCGCCATTTTGGTCGCCAGTGATTTGAAGGCGTAGCTTTCAAAGCCGAGCAGCTGTGCCAGTTCGTGGCGCAGGGCGAGGATCTCTTCCATCACCGGGCTGTTGTCCCACTTGCCCGCGTTCGGACCCTGATCGGAGGCACGGGTGCTGTACGCGCGGTACATCTCTTCACGCAGCGGCTGATTGTCGCAGTAGGTCAGCACCGGCAGGTAACTCGGGATATCCAGGGTAAGCAGGTAGCCCTGCTGTTCTTTGGCTTCAGCCTGCGCTTTCGCCGCCGCCAGCGCGCTTTCCGGCATCCCGGAGAGCTCGGCTTCGTCGGTAATCAGTTTGCTCCAGCCCATGGTCGCATCCAGCACGTTGTTGCTGTACTGATTGCCCAGTTCAGACAGGCGCGCGGCGATTTCGCCGTAACGTTTCTGTTTCTCTTTATCCAGACCAATCCCGGACAACTCAAAGTCACGCAGGGCGTTGTCGACAGATTTTTTCTGTGCGGTATTTAGCGTGGCGTAATGGTCGCCATCGCGCAGGTCACGATAGGCGTTATACAGCCCTTCGTGCTGGCCAACCCAGGTGCTGTACTCAGAGAGCAGCGGCAGCGTTTGCTCGTAAGCTTCGCGCAGTTCAGGGCTGTTTTGTACGGAATTCAGGTGGCTCACCGGGGAGAAAAGACGGCCCAGGCGGTCATCGACTTCTGCCAGCGGTTGGCAAAGATTTTCCCAGGTAAAAGGCCCGCTTTGTGCGACCATGCTTTCCACCGCCGTGCGGCAATCGTCCAGTGCTTTCGTTACGGCAGGTACGACATGCTCAGGCAGGATTTTAGAAAATGGCGGTAATTTGAAAGGCGACAACAATGGGTTGGTCATATACGCAGTCCTGTCCTGTTTAAGAAAGTGAATGAAGCGCACGATCCGGCGCTCTGCATAACGTTGTAGCATGGGGTTAAGTGTAGAGGATTTCAATGGCAGGCGTGGCGTTGAAGCGCTTATCGCTGCAATGCCTTTTTGTGAATACCCTGCGATTTCCACTCAGAAATCATGGGAATAAGAAATGCTGTCAGTGCGTATAATCATGATGACGGACACAAGGAGAGCGTATGTTGAAATCCATTCTGTCGATATTGCCCTTGCTGGCGCTTATCGCACTGCTCCTCACGTTCCCGAAGTGGCGGCGGCGTAAAAAGGGGGATGAAGCAAATAAGGGGTTACGAAAGATATCTATCCCTACTAAAACCTTCCGGCCCGGCAAAGGTGGGCAGTTGTTACCCACAACCTATTACTTCGACGCAGAGAATTTTTATGAAATTCAGGTCGATGTAAAAAAATCTGTGCCTCTCAGCGCGATTACCAAAGTCGAACGGGACAGCATCGAAGTGAATAATCGCTCTTTCTGGATAGTCACTTTTGTCGCCGACGGGCAGACGAAACAGGTACGGTTTCGCCATAACTACACCCTGTTTAAGACGGATTTTGCCGATTTCCTGGAGGCGGTGAAACGCGCTAACCCAAGTGCCAGCGTGCGCGAACTGACCGCGTTTAGTCTCTGAATAGCAAACGGTGCCAGCAGGGCCGGCACCGTGGTCAACACTTACTTCGCTTTATGCGCCATCGCATAAGCTGCTGGCAGATTCAGACGCTGCCAGAAGTTCTGATCGGCCGTCTCACCCGACAGTGGGTAGCCACCCGGTAGAGCGGTTTTCACCATCAAATCACGACGTGCCGCCGCTGACAGATTTGGCAACGCGGCTTCGAGCAGGACTTCCGCACCTTCCGGCACTTTCACCGCCTGGGCTTTGCCTTTCTGCTGCGGCAGGTCATAGGTCATGGTGAAGCGATAGAACTCTTTCATGGCCGGGTCACGATACGGATCGTCTTTGCCGACCGTCTTCGCACACTCTGCCAGGGTCGTGCCACACTCTTTCTCCAGCGCAGTACGCAGTTGGTCACGCGCTTCGTTGAACAACTTACGGTAAGCCGGGTCATTGAGATAATGGGCTACGTTACGCTGTGCCACCATACGCGAACCCATCACGTCCAGTGGGTAGTGCACGCCGAGCACAATGCGCGAGTAGCCATAGCGCGCGCCGCGTTCAACCAGGGAGTCAAAGCGCTCAGGGATCATCTCCGCCATCAGCAGAGAATCGGTGTAACCGGTATTGGTGTGGCCGCTCGGGAAGGAGCCGCCGTCCGCCGCATACGGCTTGTTGTCTTTCACCACCACATCATCCGGCACCTGGTGAATGGTGTTGCCTTCAATCAGGAACGGACGTTTGTAGTTAAAGTGTTTTTTCGCCTCACCGGTGCTGATTTCGGTGGTTTTGATGAGCGCTGCCGCTTTGTTGAGTTCACCTTTGTCATAGGCAGCGATGAAAGCCTTGCCCAGACGTGGCCCTAACGCATCGGAGAGAAAATAGAGATAGCTGATGCCTTCGGCGTCTGCCAGTGCCTGATGACGCAGACCCTGGGTCGCATTCAGGTTGAAGCCTTCAACGGTTTTCAGGTTGAGATCCAGCACCGGTGCGGGCAGTTTGCTAAAGCCAGATAACAACTCAATGCCCGCCTTTTGGTTCTCTTTGACCTTGAAGTCATAGCCGCTGGCCTTCAGCCATGCGGTATCAGCCTGAGTGCTGCTTTGCGCCGCTTTCTCAAGATACGCACGATCAATGGACGTACCGCCCGCTTTCAACGATTCACGCAGCGCTGCCAGCGACTGCGCTTCCAGCTCGTCGAACGGCTGACTGACGGAAGCCGGCGTGGTGGTGTTCGCGATGTCCCGCGCAACAGTGACCGGCACATCTTTCGCCATCGCCTGTTGAGCCAGCAGCAGGGAAGCGGTTAACAGCGTCATACGGATTTTCATTTTTTATCCTTTTATTCAAACGATTACCTTGCCTGCACACGACGCTAGACCTGACGTTTGACGTTTTTGTGACACGGATAAATTTTGAAACGCTTATCAGAGAATTGAAACAAGCGCATCGGCAACGGCATTTCAACGCAATCTACGGTAAACTGTGCTGAATCTCGTTCATATTCTGGAATCTCTGCCTCCATGCTCAGTTATCGCCACAGCTTTCACGCTGGCAACCACGCCGACGTCTTAAAACACACCGTTCAGAGCCTGATCATCGAATCGCTCAAAGAAAAGGATAAACCCTTTATCTACCTGGATACCCATGCGGGGGCGGGGCGTTATCAGTTGTCTGGCGAACATGCCGAGCGTACCGGAGAGTACCTGGAAGGGATTGCGCGTATCTGGCAGCAGGACGATTTGCCAGCAGAACTGGAGCCGTACATGAACGTACTGCGCCACTTTAACCGCACGGACACCCTGCGCTACTACCCTGGTTCCCCGCTGATTGCCCGCCAGTTGCTGCGTGAACAGGACAGCCTGTTCCTGACCGAACTGCACCCGAGCGACTTCCCGCTGCTGCGCCAGGAGTTCCAGAAAGATGAGCGTACTCGCGTTGAACGTGCTGATGGCTATCAGCAACTGAAAGCCAAGCTGCCGCCGGTTTCCCGTCGCGGTATGGTGCTGATTGACCCGCCGTATGAGATGAAATCCGATTACCAGGCCGTGGTTGCGGGCATCCATGAAGGCTACAAGCGTTTTGCCACCGGCACCTATGCCCTGTGGTATCCGGTTGTCCTGCGTGCACAAATCAAACGCATGATTAAAGAGCTGGAAGCCACCGGCATTCGTAAGATTCTGCAAATTGAACTGGCCGTGCGCCCGGACAGCGACCAGCGGGGCATGACCGCCTCCGGTATGATCGTCATTAACCCGCCGTGGAAGTTAGAAGCACAGATGAATAACGTGCTGCCATGGCTGCACCGTACACTGGTGCCAGGCGGAACCGGGCACACGCTCGTAAACTGGATTGTACCTGAGTAACAAAACCTGAGTAATTGCAGCGATTGAGGGAACCTTCTTCGCTGCGCGCTACAATCGCGACAGTTTTCAACCTCGTTCAGGATTAAGGAATTAACCATGGGCAAACATTACGACTATATCGCCATCGGCGGCGGCAGCGGCGGGATCGCCTCCATCAACCGTGCGGCGATGTATGGCCAGAAATGCGCGCTGATTGAAGCCAAAGAGCTCGGCGGTACCTGCGTGAACGTAGGTTGTGTACCGAAAAAAGTGATGTGGCATGCGGCGCAAATCCGCGAAGCCATTCACATGTACGGCCCGGATTACGGTTTCGACGCCTCCATTAACCATTTCGACTGGGCGAAGCTGGTTGCAAGCCGTACGGCTTATATTGACCGCATCCACACCTCGTACGACAACGTGCTGGGTAAAAATAACGTCGATGTTATTCGTGGATTCGCCCGTTTTGTTGATGCAAACACGATCGAAGTGAATGGTGAGACGATCACCGCCGATCACATCCTGATCGCAACAGGTGGTCGCCCGAGCCATCCGAACATTCCGGGTGCGGAATACGGTATCGACTCCGACGGTTTCTTTGAGCTGCCTGCGCTGCCAAAACGTGTGGCGGTCGTCGGTGCGGGTTATATCGCCGTCGAACTGGCTGGCGTGATTAACGGTCTGGGCGCTGAGACGCATCTGTACGTGCGCAAGCATTCGCCGCTGCGTAGCTTTGACCCGATGATCAGCGAAACGCTGGTCGAAATCATGGCCGCCGAAGGCCCGACGCTGCACAAAGAAGCGATTCCAAAAGCAGTGGTCAAAAATGCCGATGGCAGCCTGACGCTGGAACTGGAAGATGGACGCTCGCAGACTGTCGATTGCCTGATTTGGGCGATTGGTCGCGAACCCGCTAATGACACGTTCAACCTGGATGTGACTGGCGTGAAAACCGACGAAAAAGGCTTCATCGTCGTCGATAAGTTCCAGAATACTTCTGTTCCTGGTATCTACGCCGTGGGTGATAACACCGGTGCCGTTGAGCTGACTCCCGTTGCTGTGGCAGCAGGCCGTCGCCTCTCAGAACGCCTGTTTAACAACAAGCCGGATGAGCATCTGGATTACAGCAACATCCCGACCGTGGTGTTTACCCACCCGCCGATTGGCACCGTTGGCCTGACCGAGCCGCAGGCGCGTGAGCAGTACGGTGACGAGCTGGTGAAAGTCTACAAATCGTCCTTTACCGCCATGTACACGGCGGTGACTTCTCACCGTCAGCCGTGCCGCATGAAGTTAGTCTGCGTCGGCCCGGAAGAGAAAATTGTCGGCATCCATGGCATCGGCTTCGGTATGGATGAGATCCTGCAAGGCTTCGCGGTCGCCCTCAAAATGGGTGCCACCAAGAAGGACTTCGATAACACCGTGGCTATTCACCCAACGGCAGCAGAAGAGTTTGTGACGATGCGCTAAGCAACGTTATCAATACTTTTGTGAAGAATGAAAAGGCGCTGATTCAGCGCCTTTTTTGTTTTGCCGATTTGCCAGAAACGCCCGATGGCGCAAGCTTATCGGGCCTACGTTCCTGCTTACCCACCCAGCCCTCTTCAAAAAGCGAGCCGCCATCCGGCAGCATCCCCGATCACTCCTGACACTATGCTGTCAGGAGGGGGGTGAGACACTCTCATTGTCGAAAACACAATGAGGACGAGAAAATGAGCAACATTATCAACTGGTTTGAGATTCCGGTTCAGGACCTGCAGCGGGCAACCGCCTTTTATGAACACTGCATCAATGCACAATTTCGTCAGGAGCATGTCGCGGGCATGTCCATGGCAGTCTTTAACTATCAGGAACCGGCAATCGGTGGTGCACTGGTGAAATCAGACATGATCCAGCCGTCGAGCAGTGGCACCGTGGTTTACCTCTATACCGCAGATATCGCCGCTTCACTGGCAAAAGTGGCGGAAAAAGGCGGTACCTGCTGCTTCGGGCCAGAAATTTTACCGAACGATATTGGCACCATCGCGCTTATCATCGACAGTGAAGGGAATAAAGTCGGGCTGCACCAGCCAGCCTGAAAACGCTAACCACACACTGACAGGAAACCAACCATGAGCCGCCGCGCCGACAGGCTTTTTCAGATTGTCCAGATCCTGCGCACACGCCGCCGGGTCACGGCGGCCATGCTGGCGGAAAGGCTGGAGGTGTCGGAACGCACCGTCTATCGCGACATTCGCGATCTGTCGCTGTCAGGCGTGCCTGTTCAGGGAGAAGCAGGGTGCGGCTACCGCCTGATGCCAGGTTTTGACCTGCCGCCGCTGATGTTTACCGGTATGGAAGTGGAAGCCCTGATTGCCGCCATCGGCATGCTGCAAACCTGGAGTGGTGACACCCTGGCAAAAGCGGCGGGTTCAGCGCAGGAAAAACTGCTGGCGGTGCTGCCAACGGACAGGCGCATTCTGGCGGAACGTAACCGCATTCTGACGCCGGATTTTGGCAAGTACCCGCTGGCCCGACGCTGGTTTGATGTTTTCCATCAGGCCATGCGCCAGCATGATGAAGTCTGGATCCGTTATGAAAATGATAAAGGCGAAGGCTCTGAGCGGATTATCCATCCGCTCGGCCTGTCGTTCTGGGGGGAAGTGTGGGTGCTGGTAGCGTGGTGCGAACTGCGTCAGGATTATCGCTGCTTCCGCCTGGATCGCTGTGAGGCGGTAACGCTAACTGGTAAGCCCTTTGCCGAACGCCCCGACCGTTCCCTTGAAGATTTTATCCGCCAGCAGAAGGCGAATTCGATAAGAACTGACGATAAGCAGTAATGCTTATCCCACTAAATCGAGCCAATCAATCCGCCGTCGACCCGAATCACCGCACCGGTGATGTAGCTGGCGGGCTGGCTGGCGAGAAACGCGGCTGTCGCACCGTACTCCTGCGGCTCACCATAGCGCCCTGCCGGAATAGTCTGGCGACTTTTCTCCGCGACCGCTTCCGCGCTGCTGTTTTCCCGTTTCGCTTTAATGGCATCCAGTTGACCCACGCGGTCGGTGGCGATGCGCCCCGGCACCATGACGTTCACCGTCACGCCGTCGGCCGCCACTTCACTGGCGAGGGTTTTTGACCAGCCGAGCAGACTCATACGTAGCGCATTGGAGAGCGCAAGGTTAGGAATAGGGGCAATCACGCCGGAAGAGGTCGTAGTAATAATGCGTCCCCAGCCACGGCTGCGCATGGCGGGCAACAGTTTATCGGTGAGCTGAATCAGCGAGGCGACCATCACGGAAAACTGCTGTTGCCAGATTGCCCCGTCCGTCCCCTGCGCCAGCGCGGGCGGTGGCCCACCGGAGTTGTTGACCAGAATATCGATATCCCCCCAGTGCTGGCGAATAGCACCAATAATCTCATCAAACTGTTCGGGTGCCGCCAGGTCGAGCTGCCAGGCCTGTGCGGTGCCGCCCTGTCGGGTAATCAGTTCGACGGTATGGGCCAGCTTTTCCGGGTTACGCCCGGTGACCGCCACTTTTACCCCTTCCTGCGCCAGTGAAAGAGCGATAGCCTGCCCAAGTCCACTTCCGGCACCGCAGACCAGTGCCACACGTTGTTGTATCTGAAAATCCATAAATGCTCCTGATTGTATTTTCAGAAGCAATATGTGCAAGAGTGATGCCAGTTATGCGCGGGCGTTTTTAACATTTACCTGGTCAAATGCATATTGCAGGTGTTTTCTCATTAATTCTGCGGCCTGCTCCTGCTTGTTCTCTCGCAGGGCATCAATGATGGCAACATGCTCTTCACACCACTCTTTTACACGGCGCTTATTGTGATAGCTGCCGAATTCCAGCAGACGGCGCAGTCGGTTTTGCTGCTGAATGGCCTGCAACACAAACAGGTTGCCGCTGGCTTCCGCCAACAGCTCATGAAAGGCGGCGTCGGTCTCGAAAATCTCTTTTGCCGGAACCAGCGTAATGTCCGGGTGGGTGATGAGTCGCAAATGCTGAGCGCGCAGACGTTTTAGCATCAGCCTGTCCACATGCAGGTTGGGCGTCAGTAGCGCCGTCGGTTCAATCATCAGGCGAAAACCGTAGCTGTTACGCAGGGCCACGTCTGAGTTCAGAGTCTGCTGGAAACGCCAGCCGTGCCCGGCATTGCGGGCGATCAGGCCATCTTCAGACAGCTTCACCAGGGTACGGGTCAGCACGCCGCGATCCACGTCGTAACGCTGGCTGATTTCCGTCTGAGTAAAAGATTCCGGCAGCACACCCGCAATACGGTCATGCACCAGTTGTTCATACAGCTTCTGGTCATTGCTCTTGGATTGCTCGATCTCCAGCAACTCCAGTTCATCGCTGCGCTTGAGCAGGAAAAACCCCTGGTTTGGGCGCGCCTCAACCGCCCCCATGCGGGTCAATTCTTTAAGCCCGGCACGCACCGGCGTACGCGAAACACCCAGCGCATCGGCAAGATGTTGTTCACGTAGATGATGACCTGGATCGAATCTTGCTTCAGATATCAGGTCGAGTATTTGCCGGGCTATCCGGCGACTGCTCGCAGTGGAGTCAGGCTGCATGGAGAACGGTTCCCTGAAATGCATTATTGTGGTCGAAAGATACAATAGCACGGGCAACAAAACGCAGCAAAACAAAGCAAGGACTGCACGGTTAACGTGCAAGGCGCACCAGGATGAGACATTTTTTTCACATACGCAATTGTATTTATTGACTCACTAAATTCAATTTAGACCTTAACCAGGAGACGACTATGTCCAGCAATTCTTTACTGTTTCGCCGCGTACGTACTTTGATGTTCGCGCTGACCGTATTCCCACTGGCAAGCCAGGCAGCAGAAACCATCGCCCCGGGCAAGCTCACCTACGGGACAGCAGCCACCTTTATGCCGTTTGAATTTGTTAAAGAGGGCAAGCTTACCGGTTTCGATATCGACCTGATCAACGCGCTGAGCAAAGAGATCAAACTGACGCCAGCACCCATGCCGATGGAATTCAAAGGGCTGATTCCTGCACTCCAGGGCAAACGCCTCGACATCATTAACTCTGCGATGTACGTCAACCCGACTCGTGCAGCACAGGTCGATTTCGTGCCCTATCTGAAAATCGGTAGCCGCGTGGTGGTACGTAAAGGCAATCCGGCAGGCATTACCGGACGTGACCTTTCCCTGTGTGGCAAAAACATCGCCGTGACCCTGGGCGGGATCGAAGAGAGCCAGGCTCGTGCGGATAATCAGCGCTGCCTGGATGCCAAAAAGCCGGCCATTAACGTGATGACTTTCCCGGCGGCCACCGACTCTGCCGTCGCCGTCTCACAGGGGCGTGCGGATGCTGAGTTCCTCTCTACTCCAGGTACCGTCGCGCTGTTAACCGAAAAAGCGGGCATGTTCGAAGCCGTTGGTGATGAATTCGAAGCTGATACCCACATCGCGTTTGCCGTGCGCAAAGGCGACACCGCCACCCATGCCCTGCTGGAGAAAGGCCTTCAGGGCCTCGTCAAGAATGGCACCTACAAGCAACTGATTGAGAAATGGAACTTCCCTGACTCCGTTGCCATTTTCTAAATCGTTTTGCCATTAACCGGAGAAAGCTATGTCGATTGAACTTATGTGGCAGTACTTCCTCTCACCCGAGTTTATTCAGGGTGCGTGGATGACGCTGCTAATTACCCTCTGCTCACTGTTGTGTGGCGTGGTGCTGGGTCTGGTGCTGGCGTTATTGCAGGAATCGCCGTTTCGCGCCGGAAAAGGGCTGGCCTTTTTCTACCTGTGGCTGTTTCGCGGGACGCCAGTGCTGTTCCAGATAATCTTCGTCTACAACGTGCTGCCTGGCTTCGGCTTACGCTTCTCCGCGTTTACCTGTGCAGTGCTGGCGCTTTCCCTTAATGAAGGCGCCTATATGGCGGAAATCCTGCGCTCAGGCTTGCAGGCCGTGAAAAGCGGCCAGCGTACCGCCGGCATGGCGCTGGGCATGACCAACGGGCAAATCATGCGCAAAATCGTGCTGCCTCAGGCAGCACGCATTGTTCTGCCACCAATGGGTAACCAGATGATCAGCATGCTGAAGTCGAGCGCGCTGGTGTCGGTTATTGCCGTGCAGGAACTGCTGCTGGTCGCCAACCAGACCGCCAGCGCCAGCTTCCGTTACTTCGAAGCGCTGTGCGCCGCGGGCATCTACTACCTGCTGCTCACCACGCTATTCATGATTTTCCAGTCATGGCTTGAAAGTGTGTTGGACCCGAAACAGCGCCGCAGCAAGAGCCAGAAACGGTTGTCCCGCCTGTTTAAATTACCGAAAACCGCCCGGGAGGCACCATGAGCCAGAAACCACTGCTGGAGATGATCGGCATTGATAAGGCCTTTGGCCGCCAGACCGTGCTGAAGAACTGTTCCCTTGAACTTCAACGCGGTGAAACCGTGGTGTTGATTGGGCCATCCGGCTCAGGCAAATCCACCCTGCTGCGCTGCGTCAACATGCTTTCGCCTGCCGACAGCGGCGACGTGTTCTTCGCTAACCAACACATCAGCCGGGGCGAAGTCCCCGCCCACCAACTGCGCCAACGCATCGGCATGGTGTTCCAGAACTACGAGCTGTTTTCCCACCTGACGGCGGCGGAAAACATCATGCTGGCCCCGATGACGGTACTGGGCATGAACCGCATCGACGCCCGCAAGCTGGCAGACAAGCTGCTCGCCAAGGTGCGCATTAACGAACGCGCTGACCATTTCCCGGACGAGCTGTCCGGCGGGCAGCAGCAGCGTGTGGCCATTGCCCGTGCGCTGGCTATGAAGCCCGAACTGATGCTCTACGACGAACCGACCTCCGCACTCGACCCGGAGATGATCCGTGAAGTGCTGGAAGTGATGGCAGAGCTGAGTGCAGAAGGGATGACCAGCATGGTGGTGACCCATGAAATGGGCTTCGCCCGCCGGGCCGCCAACAAAATTCTCTTTATGGAAGACGGCGAAATTATCGATCGCGCCAACACCAGTGATTTCTTCGCCGGCAATGTCAGCGAGCGCGCACAGCGCTTCCTGACCCAAATATTACATTAATCCCGGAGTGACCTATGTCTACGTATCAGGTTGACAGCGCACGCATGAAAAAGAACTTAGCGAAGCTGGTGGCGATCAACACGGAAAATCCGCCAGGACAGGAGCGCGAGGCCGCCGAGTGTCTGGCCGACTGGCTGATGAGTGCCGGTTTCGATCTTTCGTTCAGTGAATACGCACCGGGGCGCACCAACGTGATTGCCGTACTGAGCAATGGCCCTGGCCCCTGCTTCGCCTTTAACACCCATATCGATACCGTCCCGGCAGGCACCGGCTGGAGCAGCGATCCTTTCACCCTCACCGAACGCGACGGGCGCTTGTACGGTCGTGGTTCATGTGATGCCAAAGGGCCACTGGTCGCTATGATTGAAGCCCTGCGCCAACTGGTCGCGCATCGAAACCTGTGGTCCGGCACCCTGATGGGCGTATTCACCGCTGATGAAGAGGTCGCCAGTGAAGGGGCGAAGTACTACGTGCGTGATAACCCGCCGACCATTGATTTCGCGGTGATCGGTGAACCGACCTCCAACGCCACCTTCTCGGCCCATAAAGGCAGCCTGCGCCCTCGCGTGCGGGTCAAAGGCGTCACTGCCCACTCCGGCACGCCGGAACTGGGGGTCAACGCCATTTATCAGTCCGCACGCCTGTTAGGCCTGATTGAAGAGGCGCACCACCAGCAGGTGCGCTGCCGCTGCCACGACCTGGTCGGTAACGCCAGCCTGACGGTCACACGTATTCACGGCGGCCATGCCGACAACGTGGTGCCGGACAGCTGCGAACTGCTGCTCGACCGCCGCATGGTGCCGGGCGAAGACGAAGAGGTCGTCAAAGCTGAATTACAGCAACTCCTGGACCATGCCCATACCCATGCGGGTGTGGAAGCCGAAATCATCGCCTGGCAGCCCACTACCGGTGGGGCAACCCAAACCGACAGCAGCGAAACCATTGTTGAGCAAAGCCTGGTAGCCTGCCGCCGACATGGGCAGAACGAACCCGGTCCCTTCGGTTTCCAGGGCGGTTGCGACCTCGTCCATTTCCGCTCGCTGGGGGCAAAAGGTGTGGTGATTGGCCCAGGCTCACTGGCGGTGGCGCATAAACCTGATGAGTTCGTGCCCATCGATGAGTTCATCGCCGCAGCGCATATCTACATTGATATCGCGCTGGCGATGCTGCCGGTGGAGTCGGCGTCGTGAAAGCGCAACTTTTCCGGGGAGATCTGCACTATGCCGGGGTCACGCTGCACACCGCGGCCTCCGGCGCGGTTACCGCACTCGACACCCTCTGGCTGCAACTCGAAGACCAGGGCGTCACGGGCATCGGTGAAGTGCGGCTCAACATCCGTTACCTGCACGGCTACAGCGAAACCCAGGTACTGGACAACCTGCTGACGATGCTCGCCGGATGGGACTGGCAGCAGAGCGCGCATATGCTGCTCGCTACCGTGCACGCACCGGGTAATGCCCTGCTTGCACCGTCACGCATGGTGCTGGACATGGCGCTGCACGACCTGCTGGCACGCCAACAAAATCAGAGCGTTGCGGCCTGGTTCGGCGCACATCACAGCCCGCTATCCTGGCCCACAAATCAGACGCTGTTCTGGGGGAGCGAAGCGCAGATGCTCGACCAGGCATGGCGCTATGTAGAGCGGGGCTTCACTCAGTTGAAGTTACGCACCGGAGTGGCAGATTTCGCCACCGATCTGGCGCGCTTACAGGCACTTCGTCAACGCTTTGGTGAGCAGATAAAACTGGCGATCGACGTCAACGGACAATGGTCAGTGGCCCAGGCACACAAGGCCTTTCCTCAGCTTCGTGAACTGGCACTGAGCTACATCGAACAACCCTTAAGCCCGGCACATGACGCCCAATTGCCGGAGCTCTACGACTACGGCATTCCAGTCATGCTTGATGAAAGCCTCAATAGCGAGACGGCCATTGACCGTTTAGTGGCGGCCAAAGGGGCACTGTGGGGCCATCTCAAGCTGGTGAAACTGGGCGGGATCGCTCCAACGCTCGCAGCGGCAAAACGACTCCAGGCGGCAGGTGTGCCCTTTATGGTCGGGCAGATGAATGAAGGCCATGCCGCCACCGCCGCTGCCCTCCAGCTTTGCCGGGTAGTACAACCCGATTTTGCCGAACTGTATGGCGCAGACGGTTTAACCGACGATCCGGTCAGTGGGCTTAACTACCAGCATGGCGCTGTCGCCGTCAACGATTCTCCCGGCCTGGGCGTGCAGTTCGACGCCGCGCAAGCCACCTTCCTTCAGGAGTTTAGTGATGCAAGATGTTAACAACGTAATTCAGGGCAGTGAGTCGGCATTTGGTGCTGACGAATATGCACAGCGCATTCGGCGCACCCGCGAGCGCTTAAGCCAGGCGGGCGTGGATGTGATGATAGTCACCGGGCCGGAGAACATCTTCTGGTTAACCGGTCAGCAAACACCCGGTTATTACACCTTCCAGGCGCTGCTGTTGCCGGTAGAAGGGGAACCGGTGTTTGTGATTCGCCAGCTCGAATATTTTAACTTTATCGCCAACACCTTTATTTCTGACGCCGCCGTCTATCAGGACGGTGATAACCCGGTGGATTTCCTGGTGGGCATGCTGCAACAGCGCGGCTGGCTCAACAAGCGCATCGGGCTGGACAAACGCGGCTGGTTCCTGCCAATTGCGGTGTATGAACTGCTGCAATCGAAACTCGGCACCATCGCTGATACCGCTGGCGTCATCGAGCCATTGCGCGCGGTGAAATCCGCCGCCGAGGTGGACAAAATCGCTGCTGCAGCGCGCTATGTCGATGCCGGGATGCGTGCCGGGATGGCGGCCATTCGCAGCGGTGCGGACGAAAACGCGCTGGTCTCCGCCATGATGGGTGCCGCTATTGCTGCGGGTTCTGAGTATGTCGGCATGGAGCCGCTGGTTTCCACCGGCCCACGCAGCGGCGTGCCACACGGTACCTGGCGTCGCCGCGTGATGCAGGACAACGACCCGGTCTTCCTGGAGATGTCTGCCGCCCACGATCGTTACCACGCCGCGCTGATGCGTTCCGCCTGGCTCGGTCGCCCACCGGCCATCGCTCTGGAAATGGAAAAAGTGTGCCAGGAAGCTTTGCAGGCCGCGCTGGACGCGATTCGTCCGGGTGCCACCTGTGAAGCGCCACACCTGGCCTGCCAGAAGGTCATCGACCGCGCCGGCTTTACCGACAACTTTAAAAAACGCACCGGTTACTCCATCGGTGTGGCCTTTGCTCCCGACTGGGGCGAAGGCGGAATCCTCAGTTTGTACAGCGGTGTCACCACCGAGCTGCAACCTGGCATGACCTTCCACATCCCCCCGGCCCTGCGCATTTACGGTGAATTCACCGTCGGCGTCAGTGAAACCGTGGTGGTGACCGAAACCGGATATCGCCAGCTTGGTAGCCTGGCTCGCCCATTAACTCTGCTGTAAGGAATAAAAATGAAAGATTTTAACGAATGTCGTGAACGCCTGCGGGGCATCTTCAATATCACCGTGACCCCTTTTGACGCCCAGGGAGCGATTGATTTCCCGGCCCTGCGCGAGAACATCGAGCGCGTCATCGGATTAGGTTATGACGGACTGCTGATTGGCGGCACCTACGGTGAGTTTCCGGTGATGACAGTGGCAGAGCGCCGCGAACTGTTTACTGAAGTGATGGCCTGCGTGGGCGATCGCATTCCGGTGATGTTGTGCAGCGCCAGTTCTGACCCGCGTGATGCCCGTGAACTGACGATTCTGGCGAGCGACCTCGGTGGCCTGCCGATGGTGACAGCGCCTTTTGTCAGCGAAATCACTGACGCGCAAATCATCAGCTATTTCAAAGAAATGGCCCCGTTATCCAAAACCGGCATTCTCGTCTACAACGCGCCGGGTATCGGCATCACCCTCTCTCCGGCGCTACTCGATGAGCTGGCAGATATCCCGAACGTGGTCGGAATCAAGCAAGGCGATCTGAACCCGACGGCTATCGACCAGATTGCTAACCGCCTGCGCGGGCGTCTGCGCCTGTTCTGTGCCTCAGACCTGGCCTTCCTCGGGCCTATGATGGCGGGCTTTGACGGCATCAGCACCACCAACAGCGGTGCACTGCCGGAAATCATCATCAACACTTTCCGCGCCGTGGAACAGGGTGATGCCGCTACCGCACGTGATTTGCACCAGATGTGGTACGACTACCGTGCGCTGGCGCGTAAACACGGGCAGCCACAACTGGTGAAAGCGGCGATGGCACTGCGCGGCTTTAACGGCGGCACCGTGCGCGAACCGTTAAAGCCGGTCTCTGAAGCGGCGCTGGCAGAGTTGACCCGCGTGATGCAGGCCCTCGCCAGCGACCCGCGCACTGGCGTCACCCTTGCGCGCTAAGTGCCGTCAGTAGCAACGCCGTAAACAGCGGATGGGGCGCATCCGGGCGGGACATCAGTTCCGGATGCCCCTGAACACCGTGCCAGAACGGGTGTTCAGGCAGGGAGATGCCCTCAACGATATCGTCGGTTTGGGCGCTGATTTGCACGCCGCTCGCGGCAAGCTGCGGCAGGAATTGCGGGTTAAAACGGTAACGGTGGTTGTAGTGCATATGCGCCGTGTTGCCCGGCAGCAAGGTTGAGGTAAAGGGCAGCACGCCGCAGCGATGGCGGCCATCGGCAAAGGCCACAAAGCTGTGGTGGGCAGCATCGGGCGCGACTTCCGCCAGGATGGCCTGCTCATAACCGGCTGACTGGCGTACGGCGGCGGTCATCATGCTCTGCATGCCAAGGCACAGACCGAGGGTGGGCAACCGGCGGGTCAGGGTCTCCTGCGCCACGCGGATCTGCCCGTTGACCACCGCCATGGAAGCGCCTCCCGGCAGCACCACGCCGTGGAGTGCATCCAGCTCCTGCAAGCCGTCAGACAGCTCTGCGGGCGGCAGAAAATGCACGTCGAGGTCAAAGCCCAGAGCACTGGCAGCATCGCCTAGTGAGCCGAGTGTGGCGGGATAGACCAGGCGGTGGTCAGCCTCGCGCCCCACCAGACCAATGCGCAGCGATGCCCCCGCTTCGCCAGGTTTTGTGGTGAGCCAGCGCCCAAAACGGTCAGTGGTCAGGCGTAGCAGGGTTTGAGTGCCCTCCCGCAGGGTCAGGTTGCCGTCACGATCGTCGCTGTACAGACGCGTGCCGATGAGTGAGGCAATCCGGTGTATATCGGCTTCCGCCAGCACAACGACTGCGTCAGAGGTGGGTAACTGCGCCACATCACGCACCTCTTCGCGCAACGTGTCACTGCGCCAGAGGCCGCTGGTGACGCAATACCCGGTGCGAATGACGTGCTGGTGGCTGTCGGGCACATCGCCAGCAAATTCAGGGCGCAGGCTCCATAAGGGCAAGCCCAGACGATTGGCCCACAGGCTGGCAGTAATGCCAAAGCGGGCGGGAACAGAGGCGTTATCGAGAATAAAGATCGGTGACACGGCAATTTTCCTGCTGATGTTGGGTGCTTAATTGTATTAATTGATTCATTAGATACAAAAGAGGATTTATGAATAACAGTCAAACGGCCCGTCGTATGCAATCGGTACGCCCTTCCCCGACGGCAGCCATTTCCGACCAGGTGCGTGCACTCGAAGCGGCAGGCAAGCAGGTGATTAATCTCGGTGAAGGGGAACTGGATTTTGCCACCCCTGCACACATCAGCTACGCGGGCATTGAAGCCATCGTGCAACACCAGACCAAATACACGGCGGTGGCGGGTACAGCAGCACTGAAATCGGCCATTGCGGCAAAATTTGCTCGCGATAATCAACTGACATATCGCCCGGAAGAGATCATTGCCGGGAGCGGTGCCAAACAGCTTATTTTCAACGCTTTTCTCGCCACCCTGGATGCGGGCCAACAGGTGATAATTCCCGCCCCATACTGGGTGTCATACCCGGACATGGTGGCGCTGGCTGAAGGTGAGCCGGTGATTGTGCCCTGCGAAGAAGCACACGGCTGGAAGCTGACCCCGGAGAAACTGGCGGCGGCGTTAACCCCCTCAACACGCTGGTTGATTCTCAACTCACCCGGTAACCCTACCGGGGCGATTTACAGCAAGCAGGAGCTGTCCGCGCTGGCAGAGGTGCTGGCAGATTACCCGCAGGTGCTGGTGATGGCCGACGATATTTATGAGCCGCTGCGCTACGACCACACGCCGTTCACCACCTTTGCCGAAGCGGCACCCCATCTGGCCTCGCGCACGCTGACGGTCAATGGCGTGTCAAAAAGCCATGCCATGACCGGCTGGCGTCTGGGTTATGCAGGCGGCCCGCAGTGGCTCATCGCTGCCATGCAGATCCTGCAATCGCAGAGCACCTCCAACCCCAGCAGCATTTCGCAGGCGGCAGCGGTCGCCGCCCTGAACCACCCGGCAACGTTCTTCGAGGGTTGGTTAGCGACGCTCGATAAACGTCGTCAGCGGGTACTGGCGATGATTACCGCCACCGACGGCCTGAGCGCCAGGACACCGGAAGGGGCGTTCTACATTTTCGCGAACTGTCAGGCATTGATGGGGCGCGTCACGCCGGAAGGCGAAACGCTGGACAGCGATAAGGCGTTAGCTAACTGGCTGCTCGCCCACACCCAGGTTGCCGTGCTGCACGGTTCAGCCTTTGGTACACCGGGTTATTTGCGCATTGCCTATGCGGTGGAAGACGGCCTGTTGGAAACGGCCTGCCAGCGCATTGAAAAGGCGTGTGCTTTACTGCGCTAACCACGCTGCCGTCAGGTCCAAACCCCGACGGCACCTCCGTTACTGCCCTTGTAATCGTTGCATAAAGCGTTCGACCTGGATGATCGCCCGCTTGTGCATCCCTTTACCGATAAGTCCGTTATTATCGTGGCAATTCACCGCAAAATAGAGAATTTTGCCTTCACGTTTTACCAGTTCGACGGTTGCAGTCACGGTGTTGCCTGCCAGCGTGGGTGCATCGTGGCTCACGTCCACCGCAATGCCCAGCGTGTGTTCTCCGGGCTCTAAAAACGGACGGAGCGCCTGAATGCAGGTCTGCTCCATAAACCCGATCATCATGGCGGTTGCCAGCAGCGGCGGCATATCCTGAAAACCGGGCCATTGCGTCTCAACCTGCGGCACGGTGTGGCGGGGTTCCACGGTGAACTGTTCCTGATGAATCAGCCCAACGTTGAGTGGGAGTGTAGTCATACTGTTCCTGCGCGTAAGTTTATAGGCCAGCTAAAAGTGCGTACCTGTAACGGGTTGCCCCAGAGTTGACGGACGTCGTCGTAAAAACGCACCAACAGGTATTCCTTCCCCGCGTCGCGCGCACGTTTCACCGCCGACCAGGTGGAGAGATAGCCCATCAGCGCCTCCAGATCCCAGTGCAGGCGGATCGCCATGGCCGGTGCACTTTGCTCAGTAAAGGGAAATGCAATTCCCCGGTAGCCGTTGTCCACCAGTTGCCTTTCCGGCGGCCAGAACGGGCCGATTTCGTCATAGTAAAACTGCAGAAACCGCGCCCGGATGACCTCATCAGGGTTAAGAACACCGTAGCTGATGAGCGCCAACGTCGCGCCCGGTGCCGCCACCCGCTTCACTTCGCGATAAAAGGCAGGTAAATCGAACCAGTGCGCCGCCTGGGCAACAGTGACGAGGTTGATACCGTGCAAATCTGCGGGCAGTTGCTCAGCAGGCCCTACGCGGTAGTCGATACGCACATGAGACTCAGCATTGTCGATTTGAGTTTGACTGGGGTCGATGCCGGTCACCTTGTCAAAGGCGCAAGCCAGCAGGCGGGTCAACTGCCCCGTGCCGCAGCCCACATCCAGCGCATGGTGATGAGCCGGAGTGATAGACGCCAGGTACTCCAGCAGCACCTCCGGGTATTCCGGGCGATAACGTGCATAGTTTTCACCACCGCTTTCAAACCAGTTCAGCATGCTGTTTCACCCTCGTCTGTGTGACGCGTTTTCGCCAGACGAATACGCTCATCGAAACCCTGCTTCTCCAGCGCACGGGCAGTGTCCTGAAGAATGGTGAGCAGCGGGTGCCCGGTCTCTTTCTCCAGTTGCTCGATAGCCACAAACAACGTCTGCCAGTGCGGTTGCAGTTCCGACACCAGCGCATCCCCTTGATCGGTGAGCTGCAGGCGGCTTTTGCGCCCGTCTTCCAGCGCCACTTTGTGCAGAATGCCCTCTTTTTCCATCATGGTGACCGACTGACTGATGGCCCCCTGGGTTAAAAATGTCTGCGCGGTGATGTCCGTAACGGTCTGTGCGCCCGCCGCCATCGCCCGCAGCACGGGAGTAAACCGGGGTCGATACGTTATCGCCATGTCGCGGTAGGTTTTTTCAGAACCGCTGTCGACGAGATCGGACACGTAGCGCAGCAGTTCGCCAAGTCCTGGGGTGTTTTGCATGCAAGAATCCTCAAAGTGAGAAAATACATTAGCGCTAATGTATTTTTCTGACAATAGGTAAATCTGATATTCATTGATGAGGGAAATGTGCTGAAGGAGAGAAGCGAGATGACCGACCCTTGCGGGTCGGCCCTGTTTTACACTCAGAGTTTGAAGCTACCAACGACGTTTTCGAGCTGTACGGTCTGCTCTTCCATCGACTGGGCGGCGGCCGCGACCTGCTCAACCAGCGCGGCATTCTGCTGCGTAGCGCTATCGAGCTGGTTAATGGCGATGTTGATCTGCGCGATCCCACGGCTCTGCTCATCGCTTGAGGAGCTGATTTCCGAAATCAGGACGTTCACGCTTTCCACTTTTTCCATCAGGCCATCCATGTTGGTGCCAGCCTGACGCACCAGCCCACTGCCCTGCTCAATACTACTGACGGACTCTTCAATCAGCTTTTTGATCTCCTGCGCGGAGCGGGCACTGCGCTGCGCCAGGGAACGCACTTCCCCTGCAACCACCGCAAACCCTCGTCCATGCTCGCCTGCACGTGCCGCTTCCACCGCCGCGTTAAGGGCAAGGATGTTGGTCTGGAAGGCAATGCCGTCGATCACACTGATGATTTCCACCACTTTTGAGGAAGAGTCGTTGATGTTATTCATCGTCGACACCACCTGGTTTACCACGCTGGCCCCTTTCTTCGCCGCCTGCGTTGCTTCAACCGCCAGCTTATTCGCCTGCAGTGCGTTCTCAGCATTCTGGCGCACGGTGCTGGTGAGCTCTTCCATCGAGGCCGCCGTTTCCACAATCGACGACGACTGCTCTTCGGTACGCGAAGACAGGTTCAGGTTGCCGCTGGCAATTTCGCGCGACGCAGAAGAGATCGCCATCGAGCTGCTGCCAACCTGTCGCATCAGTTCATTGAGGAAGGAGATGAAATTGTTAAAGTTATTGATAATGGCATTGAATTCAGGGCTCTTACTTTCCACCAGGCGCTGCGTTAAATCGGCACCGCCGCTGGAGAGCGCTTCAATGTTGCGGTTGAGCAGCGTCACATTGCGGAAAATATTACGCACGATGACCATCATGATTAACACGATCAGCAGGCCAATCACGGTCTGCACGATGGTGAGTTTGGTCATAATGGCGTCAGACATGCTCACCAGTTGGCTGCTTGGAATATCGACCGCCATCAACCACGGGCTACCGCTAATCGGCAGGACCAGCAGCGTGTGTGCACCGTCCGGGCCATCATACGTGCCAGTGATTTCCGTCTTGCTGCCTTTCGCCAGCAAGGTGCTTAAAGCAGAAGAGGACGGGAGATTGAGGTCACGCACGTTCGACAGCGCCGGTTTGTCTTGTACAGATGAGCCGTTGCCGACGATTTTGCCGTCCGCTTCAACGATCAGTACGCTGCCACCTACGGCTTTACCCATGTCCACGGCCAACTGGTTAAAGAAGCCCAGCGTCACGTCGATGGTTGCCACACCCCAGGCTTTACCGTCTTTGGTAATTGCCATGGCGCAGTTAGTACGTGGCTGCGGGCTGGCGGCGTCCTGGTAGGCTTTTGCCCAGGCACATTCCCCTTTCGGTGCGCTCAGGCCGTCTTTATACCAGGGCTGTTCCCAGTATTTTGCCGATTCAGGCTGGTTCCAGACGGTGTTGACCTGAAGAGTGCCGCTGGAATTACGTGCATAGAAGGTACTGAATTTGTCACGCGCCGGGTCACGCTGGCCCGGTAATGGCCAGATTCCACCACCGAAGACATTTAAATCTCCATACTGATTAACGAGTTGCGGTAATAACTCATCAATCTGTTCACTTTGTAATGCAACAACCAGTTCAGTAATGGCACGTTGCTGCGCTTTAACACGGTTCATTTGCTCTTTAATGGCATCACTTTGCAATTCAACCGTTGCCTGAATATTTTTAGTCTCCGTTTCAATAATCTGTGGAGAGACAAATTGTTTAATAACAATCCAGGTAACCATCAGTAAAATAACGAAAAAACTTATAAGGAGCAGGCCGATCCGGCCCTGTGTATTTTTCCATGTCATAATGGCAGCACTCGGTCTGGTTGAATTAGTGGGTATAACGACAATTAATAGAATTTCTTTAATCTAAATAGTGCTACGGTTTCATATAAAAGCGTATTCCACATGGCAAAATGGCGTTTTAAAAAAACAAATCCTGGTTTATGTTCTGATACCTTTCCGATAACCAAAATGTTGAAAGTCAGGTCCAACTCCTTCACTGATTAACCTGAGAAGATGTTATCAATACCGTGTTGAACAGTATGAGAAGATCCTCATGAAACGGAGCGGAAAAGGGTTATTGAGTTCTTTTTTTTTCATTTCCAGGCACGTTATCCTTACCCAAACAAACCGCGTGCAATGTTAAGCGAGCAGCAACCTACATGTAGTTTCATTCGAAATTCACTTAACGCAAATTTAAAAAGTGTTTCGGTGTTGCGGATTTAATACGAGCGGAAAAGACGGGGCAAAGAGGTGTTAGCAGGAATCCAATCGCAAAAACTCTGTCAGCCCGATATTGAGGCTGACAGCTTTTTTAATCATAGGTAAACGTAAACTCTGCATTACCTGTAACAGTACCCGCATTTATCTCGGTTGATTTTCGGTAATAATAAGCCGTGAATTTAAGTTCTTCAGTATCCTGACTACTGGTCATTAATGCCAAATTGTTACCAAACTTAAGTGCTGTATCACCATAATATATTTGAAAACCTATATTGGCATTACCTGACGTTGTGTTTGCCAGAACATCGTCAGAGACACCGGTCATTTTATTTTCGCTGTCGAATTTGAGATTGATCTTTGGTTTACTTTTGCATTTTAGTACAAAGGTAAAATCTTTAGATGTATCAGGGTAACGGCCAGTGCCGTTTTTCATTGTAGCGCGCTGGACGGAAGGTAATCGTACTGTACTATTATCCACACCCGTGACGTCACAGGTTTTCGAAACACCCGCTATAGTCGGAAGATAAAAATCAATATTATAAAAATTCCCCGTACCACCTGCCCAAAAGGGTTTACTCGCATTAGTCTGCATAACTTTGACTTTTATCGTTCCACCATTGATCGTTTGAAATGCCTTGTTGGCAGGCCGACAGATCTGTACTGATACATTTCTCGACTTATTTGGAACATAGTCTTGTGCTCCAGTCCAGATCGAACTGCCCACACCGGGACTAATATTGACTGTAATTCCGTCAGTAGAAAATGAAGCGGGCACTGACGTGACACTATGGACATAAACGCCATCATAGTTAGTCCCCCCGCTTTGACCATTAGCAGTAACGGTGCCTGCTGTACTCCAGCTGGAACAGGAGGTACCGGACTCTGCATAGTTGGAAAAATTCCCCATACTGTTATACAGATTCCCTGAGGATTGATAATGAAATGAAAAAGCCTGACACTGACAGGAAACGCCAGCCAATAGAAATGAAAGTAGATAAAAAGCAGTATTGATTTTTAACAATTTTTAGAACCTCATGGATATTCAGAATACATTTTTATCTTACTGAAACAGCATATAAATAATTAATGAGAATGAAATGGCATTCAAAGACATTATTTAGAAAAGTCTACTTTTCAATCATAGATGTCAATAAACAAGTCGTATTTTGGGTGAAAAACAAAATAATTCAGAAAACATCCATTAGCTCAGGAAGGTTTATTATTAAAATCATTACTCTTGTAAATAGGTTATAGTGATCATAGTCATTTATTAATTAATAGAAGCCTTAATTAACCTCAGCATCACCTTAAACGCCGGATTGTCGTTATCATCCCGCCAGGCAAAATAGAGCAGACTTTCAATACCCGAAGGCAGTTCAATTTGACGGAATATGGTTTCATCAAACTGAATTCGGGTTGCACTTTCCGGCACCAGGGTGACACCCATTCCGGCATTCACCAGCGATAAAATCGTCAGCGTCGAGCCAATATGCTGCACATAGTCGGGCCGGAACATGCCCGCGAATAACTCATAGAAGGGTTGCCAGGCCGAGAGCGCGTACATGATGAACGGTTGCTTATCGAGATGAGCAATCGCCAGGTTTGCTTGCGTCGCCAGGGGATGCTGGCGCGGAACCACCAGCACGAAGGGCTCACGGACCAGCACTTCACTTTGCACTACGGTCAGCGCAGAAGGCGCACGCTGCAACAGGTCCTGCGTTTCGATAAAGAAACGGCGACCTGCGGCGGGCTTTTTAACGCCTTTGGTAACGTGGCATCCATCGTCACACCGCTGGTGATTGGCTACCTGGTTAAAGAGCTGCATTCGTTTAATGGCGCACTGATTTTCGTCGGCGCGTCGGCGGTAGCCGCTATGCTCTGCTACCTGTTCGTGGTGGGTAAAATCAGCCGTACGGAACTGAAGTTGTAATGCGGGATGCCCGGTGGCGCGATGCTTACCGGACCGACAAATGCGGAGGTGCAGGCCGCTCAACGCCCTGATTGATTTCAGTGAGCAAAGGCAAACTCGCGCTCTAAAATATCCACGATAATCTGGTTTTTAGAAACGGCATATTGTTTAGCCACAAGCGTCAGATGGGAATCAATACGCACTGGAACGCGTAACGTTAACCGTTTTTGCTTTTCTTCTTCACGAAACGGAGCAATGCCATCTTCCTCAGCCCAGCAACCGCGCCCTTATCCATGACATTTTTGGGGTGTGGCTCATGTGTGCTTCTTGTGAGTATATTTAATCAACTCAATGAATGACGTCACTAAAAATTCATGCACTTTTATGCTAAATAAATACAAAAAAATCATATGTTCAAAACTGTACGATTTTCGCTCAGAAAAACAAACAAATAGCGTAATTACTGGGCTGCGAGCCTCTCTACTTTCCGCTTCGCCTTTACAATCCTCTTACCGCTAACCCCTTCACAGCATGGATTTTTCGGCGCATAGTTGAGCAAATGTTCAGCAGAGGAAGAGAGTGGTTGTAATGGCAGATCGTCCGTTAATTATCCTGCAAGTCGGTTTACCCTCAGAGTCTATTCGTGAAGCCCATGGCGATATCCCGTCCTGGTTTTGCCGCGCTATCCAGCACCCTCTTGAACAAACGGAAGTGGTCAGAGTTTTCGAAGGCGAAGCCCTTCCCCCACCGGATGCCAACCGTGTTGCCGTCATTACCGGCTCCTGGGCGATGGTCACCGATCGTCTGCCGTGGAGCGAAGCCGCCGCGGAGTGGATCCGTGAAGCCATGTCGATTGGCATGTCGCTGTTTGGCGTCTGCTACGGGCACCAGTTGATGGCACATGCGCTCGGTGGCGAAGTGGAGTGGCACCCGCAGGGCCGCGAAGTGGGCAGCCAGGCGATTCAGCTTCACCCGCATGCCAGTAACGACATGCTGTTGAGCACATTGCCGCGTGAGTTTCCCGCGCATCTGACCCACATGCAGACCGTTTCTCGCCTGCCTGAAGGCGCGCTGGCGCTGGCCTCTTCCTCGCACGATCAGCATCAGATTGTTCGCTACGGGCCGAACGCCATGTCGACGCAGTTCCACCCGGAATTTACCCCGGAAATCGCCTCAGCGATGATTCACCAGCGCGAAAGCGCGCTGAGCGAAGAGGGTTTTGACCCAGTGGCACTGCTGTCTGGTGTGCTGCCGTCGCCGGAAACCGCTGAGTTGCTGCGCCGCTTTGTGCATCAGGCGTTTAACCGTGCGGTACCTCAGCAAGAGAATCTGGCGCAGAGCGCATAGCAAAAAAAACGCTACAGCAGGTAAGCTGTAGCGTTGAAATATTGATGCCTGTTACTCATAGGCAAACAAAAATTCAGCGTTTGATTTTACCAGGCCACCGTTTACTGTTGAACTACCGCCTTTATAGTAATAATAGGAATTAAAGTTCAGCGTTTCGTTGGCTCCCGCGTTTTGTAATACCTGAAAAGCGGTACCGTTTTTCACAGTCATTTTGGTCGTGCTGTAATTATCAACATACTCCAGTTGTATGCCGACGTTAGGGTTATTTGATTCCAGATTTTTCAGGACCTCATCATTGCTGTCCATAATTGTCCCGGTAAAAGTGACGCTGACTTTCGGGCTGTCTTTACATTCCAGATTAATGGTAAAGGGCTTTTTGGCTTTGGCATAACGCCCGGTACCGTTGCCGAGTAAATCGGTAGCTTTTACGATAGGGAGCAAAACCTTATTATCAAAGTCTTTCACGTCGCAGGTGGGGACAACGGATTTAAGTTCACCGTTTGATGTAATTGTATACGTCATGGGGGCATACCCCCATCGACCACTTGAACGCTGTGTAATTCTGATTGTGGCAATCACAGTATTGTTTGCAATAGAGGTAAAAGCATTAATGGCAGTACGCTTCACCCTTACCTGCAGGCTTCGCATATTATGTTTACTACCACTGCCCTTCGCTGGCGTGCAATTCAGATTCGTATTCGAAGAGGGCCATAAACATGCCTGAATAGCAGCCGTCCGTTCTTGCCAGACACCGTTTATTGCAACGTCAATATCAAAACCGGCACTTGAAAAAACTGGCCCCAGGGTGATGCTCTCGATACGTAATGCATCTTGCTCTCCGCCAGGGGACACACCGCTACAACCTGTTGTCCAGGCACCGCTTGAAGATGATTCACCAGTCATAGTGAGAGGAATAGTTGAAACCGCTATTTTATTACTGCCAGTTCTAGTATCGCACCCAAACGCCCAGGCCATTCGTGGTACCAACAAAGTAGTTAAACACAGCAGTCCGCACGCGAATAAAATCCGTCTTTTCATCTTTCAGCATCCTTTTCTTTCCTGAAACGGCATGAGATGCCGTCAAATCCATGAGGATCGCCTTCTTAAAAAACCAGCGCGAGCATCATGATTGGGAATATGAAACAGGATTGCCAATATAAAGCAGGAATGTTGACTCGATAAAATATTAGATGAGGTAAAATACAAGGGCCGTGATAATTTCTGCAATCAAAAAATAACGTTAATCTGACTTTCAGAAAAAGATAAAAGAATTTTTAAAAAAAATAAAAGAATCTAATTTCGCGCATCATATGCATAATCAATCTATCTTCACTGCCTTCAATTCCTGAATCAGCCACTGCAACGCCGACTGATAATCAAACAACCGGTGCGTTAACAGGATTAAGTCATAAGACGGTGCACCTGCGGGTAATTCCAGAATACGCAGCGGCATCATCGCCGCTAATTCTTTGGCAATACGGTACGGCACACACATCAAATATCCCGATGCCACCGCCACGCGGCCACCCACGGCGTAACTTTGCACCACGGTGGTCAACGGGCGGTAGAGGTGTTGCTCAAGCAGCCAGCTATCAATATGGTCTGCGCCGGAACTTACCGCAGGGAGATGAATTTGTGCTTCGGTCACCAGGTGTTTGAGCGTCAATTGCTCGGGCAAGTCGGTGCGCTCAACCGAGGCAATCGCCACATAATGGTCGGAAATCAGCGGGTGCTTATTAAAATACTGCGGGATGTATTGCAGGTTATTTACGCCAATAAACGCATCCAGTTGCCCACGCTCCACGCGTTCGAATTTGATGGTTTCGGAGAGAATGTCGACCGATAGCCGCACATTCGGCGCAGTCACCTTAAATTTTGCCGTTAACGCAGGCATATACATAAATTCGAAGTAATCCACCGCGCCAATATAAAAGGTGTGCGGGTCGCGGCCCGGGTTGAAGTTACCCTTCCCCCGCGTTGCCGAATCCAGTTTGCTCAGGGCATTCTCAATCACCGGAATCATCGAGGCGGCATAAGGTGTTGGCTCCATGCCGTTGCGCGTGCGCACAAACATCTCATCGTTGAGCTGTTCGCGCAGGCGATTGAGCGCGTGACTGAAGGCCGACTGGGTGATGTTGGCTTTGCGCGCCGCCCGGGTGACATTTTTCTCTCTCGCCAGAATGGGGACGAGACGCAGCAAATTGAGGTCAATCACGACTATGCATCCTGTTCATGGTTTCATGCAAACAATACATTTTATGCATAACGTCAGACATTGCTATAGTCATCCTTACGCAAAATAGATGCTGCAGCCTGATGGCAGCGTTTATGACACAGAACGAATTAACCTCTGCTTTACGGAGAAGCTCATGAGAAATGTAACGGTTGCCGCTACCCAAATGGCCTGTACCTGGGACCTCGATAAGAACGTTGCCAACGCTGAACGTCTGGTGCGTGATGCGCACAGCAAAGGCGCGCAGGTTATCCTGATTCAGGAACTGTTCGCTGCCCCGTACTTCTGCATCGATCAGAGCCCGGAACACTACGCGCTGGCGCAGGAAGTTGCCACCAGCCCACTTATCAAACACTTCTCAGCACTGGCAAAAGAGCTGGAAGTGGTTCTGCCACTGAGCCTGTTTGAGAAGCACAACAACGCTTACTACAACTCGCTGGTGATGATTGACGCCGACGGCAGCGTGCTGGAAACCTACCGTAAAACCCATATTCCGAACGGCCCGGCTTACCAGGAAAAACAGTTCTTCATCCCTGGCGACACCGGCTTCAAAGTGTGGAACACCCGCTACGCCAAAATCGGCGTGGGCATTTGCTGGGACCAGTGGTTCCCGGAAACTGCACGTTGCCTGGCACTGAACGGCGCAGAAATTATTTTCTACCCGACCGCAATTGGTTCTGAACCGGCTTACCCGGAAATCGACAGCCAGCCACACTGGACCCGCGTACAGCAGGGCCACGCAGCGGCAAACCTGGTGCCGGTTATCGCCTCTAACCGTATCGGCACCGAAGCAAGCAAATACATCGAAGGCCTGGAAATGACCTTCTACGGTTCGTCCTTCATTGCTGACCAGACCGGTGAGCTGGTGAAACAGGCGAACAAGACCGACGAAGGGGTGCTGGTGCACACCTTCGATCTGGATGCCATTGCTGCACAACGTGCCTCCTGGGGTCTGTTCCGTGACCGTCGCCCGAATATGTATAGCACCATCGCGACCTCTGACGGCAGCGAGAGGAGCAAATAATGTCTGCGCTGACCACACCGCGTCAGGATGGTTTTGCCATGCCTGCCGAATGGGCACCGCATCAGGCTGTCTGGATGTGCTGGCCTTACCGTACCGATAACTGGCGTGCTAACGGCGCGCCTGCCCAGCAGGCTTTCGCCGCCGTAGCTGACGCTATCTCACGCAAAACGCCGGTCATCATGGCCGTGCCAAAAGCGGAGATGGAAAAAGCACGTCAAACCATGCCCGCCAGCGTCACGCTGGTTGAGATGGAGAGCGATGACGCCTGGATGCGCGACACCGGCCCGACCGTAGTCAGCAATGCCGCAGGTGAGCAGCGTGCCGTAAGCTGGACGTTCAACGCCTGGGGCGGACTGCTGGGTGGCCTGTACGATAGCTGGGATAAAGACCAGCTAGTGGCAGGCCAGGTGGCTCGCTATCACAACATGCCGTGCTACGACACCAGCCTGATTCTGGAAGGCGGCTCGATTCATGTGGATGGTGAAGGCACGTTGCTGACCACCGCGGAATGCCTGCTGAATCCGAACCGTAACCCGCATCTGTCGCAAAAAGAGATTGAGCAGCAGTTGCGCGATTACCTGGGCGTTGAAACCTTTATCTGGCTGCCGGAAGGGGTGTTTAACGACGAGACTGACGGGCACATCGACAACATGTGCTGCTTCGTTCGTCCGGGTGAGGTGGCGTTGCACTGGACCGATGACGAGAACGACCCGCAGTACGCTCGTTCCGTTGCCGCGCTTGAGATTCTGGAGAACACCCCGGATGCCCAGGGCCGTAAACTGAAAGTGTGGAAGATGCCGTCACCGCCAGCACTGTACGCCAGTGCAGATGAGACCAGCGGCGTGGAGAAAGGGAACGCGATCGAACGTCATGAGGGTAACCGTCTGGCAGGATCGTACGTGAACTACCTGATCAGCAACGATCACATTATTTTCCCGTTGCTGGACCCGGCAACCGACGCTCAGGCTGAAGTGCTGTTCCAACAGATGTTCCCCGGCATGCTGATTACCGGCGTTCCGGCACGTGAGATTTTGCTCGGCGGTGGCAATATTCACTGCATTACACAGCAGATTCCGCGCTGATTCCGCAGACTCTCACCCCTGCCCTCTCCCTAAGGGAGAGGGTTAAGGTGAGGGGAAAATACTGCGCCACAGGGAAATTTACCCCAGCGCCATTCGCACGTATTCCACGCCCTTTTTAAAGAACGTCTCACCTTGCGGCAGAAAGCCGAATTTCTGATAGAACCTCACCGCAGACGTGCGCGCATCCAGGCAGACAGTGGTCACGCCTGCCGTCGCCATCTTTTCCAGCACCGACTTAAATAAGAAGCCGCCAAAACCCTGGCCCTGGTAGCGCTCCAGTGTGGCGAACTTACGGATCTGGCAGGTCGCCTCCTCAAGCATAAACACCGACAGGCAACTGACCACCGCACCGTCATGCAGCACGCCAAAATGCAGCGCATCGTCGTCGCCTTCTACCCGTGACGCGTCGCGGGGAAGATGTGGCCATAAAACCGGGTGGCGGATGTTGAGGCACTGCTCAAGGGTAACGGGGGTGAATTCCAAAACGCACTCCGGTAATGAATGTAAGTGGCTGAAAGGCCATGCTCGGTTTGCACGCAGGTAAAGTCAAATACGATAAACTTTGCATAACCTCACAAGGGTTCATAAATCGTTGCAAAATGATCATTCCGACAACAACCGAAATTAAATAAATAATAATCAGCAACTTAAAAAAAAGCAGCGATGAGTTGCCCTGCGTAAACGTGATCAACCGCACACTTTGATCCCCATACATCGAAGCGAATGTCTAAGCTTAGTAAATACCCGGGAAACACCCCGTAATCTGTTACGACGATATCCGGAGGCCAATATCATTATGTTCAACCAGAAACTTCACAGCACTGAATCCGTAGAGTTTGGGATCGAAGAGGAAGCCCGCTACGAAATCGATCCCTGCGAGTTAAAACTGGATGAAATGATCGAGGCGGAGCCGGAGCCAGAAATGATCGAAGGTCTGCCTGCGTCGGACGCGCTCACCCCTGCCGATCGTTATCTTGAGCTATTTGAAAACGTGCAGTCAGCCCGTATTTTTGCCGATAGCAAAACCTTCCCTGACTGCGCACCAAAAATGGATCCGCTCGACATTCTGATTCGCTATCGCAAAATCAAACGTAAGCCAGGCTTCGACCTGCGACAGTTCGTGGAAGCCCACTTCTGGATGCCAGAAGTGTATGGCAAAGAATATGTTTCCGACCCGGAAAACTCCCTCAAGGAGCATATAGACCAGCTCTGGCCAGTGCTCACCCGCGAGCCGCAGGACCACATTCCCTGGTCATCTTTGCTCGCGCTGCCGCAGGCCTATATTGTACCCGGTGGGCGATTTAGCGAGACCTACTACTGGGACTCTTACTTCACCATGCTGGGGCTGGCGGAGAGCGGACGTGATGACCTGCTGCGCTGCATGGCCGATAACTTCGCGTGGATGATTGAGCGTTACGGCCACATCCCGAACGGCAACCGTACCTACTATCTCAGCCGTTCCCAACCGCCGGTCTTCGCCCTGATGGTGGAACTGTTCGAAGAAGACGGCGTGCGCGGTGCGCGACGTTATCTGGAACATCTGCTGATGGAGTACGACTTCTGGATGGACGGCGCGTACTCGCTGTCGCTGAACCAGGCGTATCGCCACGTGGTACGTATGCCGGACGGTTCGCTGCTCAACCGCTACTGGGATGACCGCGACACCCCGCGTGATGAATCCTGGCTGGAAGATGTGGAGACAGCAAAACACTCCAGCCGCCCGGCCAACGAGGTCTATCGGGATTTACGCGCCGGTGCCGCATCGGGCTGGGACTATTCATCACGCTGGCTGCGGGATGCTAACCGACTGGCGAGTATTCGTACCACGCAGTTTATCCCTATCGACCTGAACGCTTTCCTGTTCAAGCTGGAAAGCGCGATTGCCAATATCGCTGGTCTGAAGGGCGACCGGGAGCGTGAGAGCGAGTTCCGTCAGAAAGCGAGCGATCGCCGGGCAGCGGTGAACCGCTACCTGTGGGATGAGGAAAAGGGCTGCTTCCGCGATTACGACTGGCGTCGCGAGCAGATGGCGCTGTTCTCAGCGGCCAGTATCGTCCCCCTCTACGTCGGCATGGTGACCCATGAGCAGGCTGAACGGGTGGCCGAAGCGGTGACAACCCGCTTGTTAACCCCCGGCGGTGTGCTGGCGACGGAATACGAAACGGGCGAGCAGTGGGACAAACCCAACGGCTGGGCACCGCTGCAGTGGATGGCGATTCAGGGCTTCAAACTGTATGGCAATGACGCGCTTGGGGATGAAATCGCCCGCAACTGGCTGCGCACCGTGAATCACTTTTACCAGAATAACCACAAACTTATCGAGAAGTACCATATCGCAGGTGGTACGCCGCGTGAGGGTGGCGGGGGTGAGTACCCGTTGCAGGATGGTTTTGGCTGGACGAACGGCGTGGTGCGCCGCCTGATAGGGTTGTACGGGGAGCCATAGCTCCCCGTCAGGTCACTCAGTCGATGACATCATAAATAGCGGCCTGAATATCAGCCCACTTTTTGGTGTCATCGCCAGGCGCTGCTTTGTAACGAAGCTGCGCCTGTTCCATTTCATAACGCTGGCGATCTACCACCGGTTTCGTTGTGCAATACGCCTGCAGCAAGTTCTTACGCACTGAGGTCAGACGCGCCCCTGCGGACATCTCATGTGCCATATTTTCAATAAAGCGACGACATGGGCGGTTCTCTTCCATTTGGGTCTGGTAGCGCAGTAGCATTTCCAACACCTCCGTGTAGTTGTTCGCCAGCGCCTGTTCGGTCCATGAAAGTTTCCACGGCATACTCGTGCGCAGGAACAGCGACACCACGCGTGTATCGTTGCGATCTATCGCCGAACGGAAGTTACTCTCATCACGGGGGATCCCCATCTGGGACAACTCTTCTTTCGGTGTGGTTTTCTCTTTATCCAGGGAAATAGGCACCGTTATCCGGTTCTCTCTTGCCAGCGGCACGCCCCCGGAGGAGGAATCACTAAATAGCCAGAACGCCCCAATCGCCATCATCAGCACCACGACGCCAACAGCGCCCCACAGCACTTTTGAGAGCATCTGTTCACGTTGTTCACGCGTCCGTGCTGCACGTTTTTCCGGTTTCTCAATATCACCGCGAATTTGCATTGCATCACCTCCCGCTGCACGATCTTTCGTCCGCGCCTGCTCCCAAAACGCCTCTAATTCATCTCCCGCCTCTTTCATCAAACCGGCAGGGTTTATTGTTATTCGCCCTTCTTCCCAGGCGCGTTGCACTGGCCCGGTGATTTGTGGGTAATAGTTATCCAGCAAGGTCAACTGGTTGCTGGTTAACGGTTGCCCGGCAACGACGGTACTACGAATCTGGCGAATATCATCCAGGAACGTTTGCAGTGTTTTACGCGGCTCAAGGAAAAGGCTGAGCGCCGTGCCGTCGTTAAACAGTCGGGCGTAGTGCTGACTGAACTCTTTTCTGTCCACCAGCAGTGACGCCAGTTCGCCAAACTTCATGCCACTAAGCACGTCATCGTCTTCGCCGATTTTCAGCCAGCGGCGCACATTATCAGCACCGAACCGGGTTTTCAAATGGTTACGCAGCCGCAAGTTTTCCGGCCATGCGTGGTTAATCAGCGATTTAAGCATCAACTCCAGCGCACGCAATTGTGTTAAACCATGCTCCTGCCCTTCGCTCTTCACATGCAAGGTGGTGTTATAGGTCAGCAGCGGCTGTTTCATGCGCAGATGCTCCAGCGCACGAACAAAACGCAACGCAGCGATTAGTTGATTTTCGCTTACGTTTTGCCCCCTCTCATAATGAGGCACAACCTGTTGCAAATGGCGCAATTGCAACGTGAACTGCGTTAATTCCGCATCGTTCAGTTTTAATCGTTTTGCCACCGCTCCCCAACCGCCCATACTCAGTCGTGCGATATCGAGTTGTTCCAGAAACCAGCGTGGATCCTTGCCTTCCTCGAAATGTGCATTCAACAGCAGTAAGATTTCGATGGATGCCAGACGGATAACTCCAACACATTCGTCAAATTGTTCGCTCAGACTAAGCGGCGCAGAACGGACCATTCTTTTCCTTTAAGTACAACTGAAGAAATAATTAACTGGCTAGAGAAATCGTTAAATTTTCTTTATTTATGAGTAGTTAAAAGATAGACCAGTTAATGATTATTATCAGTGACGGCGGTTTTAACAAAACAAAAAACTCTGGAGCAACGAAATGCCAATCCTGAAAACGTATCGCCTGGAATGCACCCCCATTGCACCCGCGGACTGGCCCTTTTTCCTCGCCTTACAGCAAGATCAAAACGTGATGCGTTTTGTCGCCGAAGATCGGCCGCTCAACACCATTCGTGACGCTTTTGACGCTCGCCTTCCCGCCTGGTCACCTGGCAGCGAACACTGGCTCTGCCTGGTGGTACGCGACCGCGAGACAGGCACACCACTTGGCGTTACGGGGTACATTCACCGGGAAACAGATTGTGCGGAAGTGGGGTTCTTATTTGCGCCTCACGCTCAGGGCAAAGGCTACGGCCTGGAGTCACTGCATGCGCTCTGCCGTTATGCCTTTACAGAGGGGAGCATTCGTCGCCTGGTCGCCACTGTGACCGCAGGAAATACCGCATCCAAACGGCTGCTGGAGAAAACAGGATTTGTGATGGAGGGCGAGCTGCGTGAAGCCTTCTGGCTGGACGGACGCTGGCAGAACGACTGGCTGTTTGGCCTGCTGAAGCATGAATACGGCGAAACCAGATAATTCACCTGTTATCCTCAATACGCTGTGCCAGGATTAGCCAGTGTTTTACTCATTATGAGGCGTGCTTATGAAGAAGATTCTGCTGGCGACAGCCGTAGCAGCACTGTTTTCCATGACAGCATTCGCAGAAGAGTCACCGGGCCTGAAGGCAGATAAAGCGCCACCCGCTCCCCATAAAATGGATGAAGGCTACCGCGGCATGGAAGATGCCCGTTCCATGACTGTCCAGCAGGCGAAGACGATGCACGACGGTGCATCTGTCTCATTACGCGGGAACCTGCTGCGTAAAGTGGGCGAGGATGTGTATGAGTTTCGTGATAAGTCCGGCCAGATACAGGTCCATATCCCGATGGCCATTTTTGATGGTCGGCAGGTGTCACCGGATGAACTGGTGGGAATAAGCGGGTCACTCGACACGAAGCAGAAACCCGCCCGTGTCAAAGTCACCCATTTGCAAAAGCAGTAAGCCTGTCTGAACCCCAAGCCGGATAATCGCTATCCGGCTCTCTTATTTACAGGAACATCCCGCCTGAAACCTCCACGCGCTGGGCGTTCATCCACGCCAGATCGTCACTCAGCAATGCCGCCATCGCATCACCAATATCATCCGGCTTACCCACGCGCCCCAGTGCCGTTTGTGCCGCTATGTGCTTGTTGATTTGTGGGTTATCGCGCACTTCACCACCGCGGAAATCAGTCTCAATAGCACCCGGAGCAATGATGTTCACGGAGATTTTGCGCGATCCCAACTCTTTGGCCTGATAACGCGTCAGCACTTCCATCGCCCCTTTCATCGCCGCATAGGTGGCATAGCCCGGCAGGGCAAAACGTGCCAGTCCACTGGAGACATTCAGGATGCGTCCACCATCCGCCAGCAGCGGCAACAGACGTTGCGTCAGGAAGAATGGCCCCTTCAGATGGATGTTCATTAATTCATCAAACTGCGCTTCGCTGGTCTCGGCAAACGGCACAGTGATGCCAATTCCTGCGTTGTTCAATAAATAATCAAACGTCTCCCGACCCCAGACGGTTTTGAGCTGCTCCTGCACCTGGAGTGCGAAAGCCTCAAAGCTGGCAGCATCGCCGACGTTTAAGCGCAATGCCACAGCTTTTACGCCTTTACGCGTAATTTCCGCCACCACGTCATCAGCAGCTTCAGCGTTGTTGTTATAGGTCAGGATAATGCCTGTCCCACGCTCAGCCAGCTTCAATGCCGCGTTTTTCCCCAGCCCACGGCTGCCGCCAGTCACTAATGCGATACGTTGTGTCATAAGAAACCTCGTTTTTGTGTGGTGTTCACTGTAGAAAAAGCTTATTAGCTGATGGTAAAACAATAAAGGCACTGAAATACGCTTCACTGTTTCACTCAGAACAACAATAGAGGCAGGGAATGGATAAAATTTATGCAATGCAACTGTTCATTCGGGTGGCGGAACTGGAGAGCTTTTCCCGCGCCGCAGACTCTCTGGGCTTGCCGAAAGGCAGTGTTTCGCGTCAGATTCAGGCGCTGGAAAACCACCTCGGCACACAGCTGCTTTATCGTACAACCCGCCGCGTACAACTGACGCAGGACGGCATGGTCTATTACGAACGGGCGAAAGACTTGCTCGCTAATATGGACGAGCTGGATGGATTGTTCCTCCATGATCCCTCCAGCATCAGCGGGCGATTGCGGGTGGATATGCCGGTCGCGGTGGCGAAAAATCTGGTGATACCGCGGCTTCCTGCCTTTCTTCAGCAGTACCCCGGCATTGAGCTGGAACTCAGCAGCAGCGACCGACTGGTGGACATTATTCGCGAGGGTTTCGACTGCGTTGTGCGCGTAGGTTCGTTGAAAGACTCCGGCCTGATTGCCCGCCAGTTGGGCAAGCTGTCGATCATCAACTGCGCCAGCCCCGACTATCTGGCGCGTTTTGGTTATCCGGAAACGCTGGAAGATCTCTCTTCCCACGCCGTTGTTCATTACGCCCTGAACCTCGGCGCACGGCCGCCAGGTTTTGAAGTCTGGCGTGACAGACAAACCACCTGGATAAAAACCGGCGGCGTACTGACCGTTAACAGCACCGACACTTACCATGCCGCCTGCCTGGCCGGACTGGGGATTATTCAGGTACCGCGCATCGGGGTGCGTGATGCCCTGCGCAGCAAAAAACTGGTGGAGATTCTGCCTCAGTACCGCGCAGAGCCCATGCCGGTTTCGCTGATTTACCCACACCGACGCAACCTTTCACGCCGCGTCCATCTGTTTATGGAGTGGCTGGCGGGGGTGATGAAAGACTACGTTGATTAGACGCAGGCTATAATTTGAGTTACAGGCAAAAATAAAGAAGGAAAACAGCACTGATGACGCCGGAAAACAGCGAAAAACGCCCGACGCAGGATCTGGATTACGAGCCAGTCAGAAAAATGGAAAAAACCGAGCCCGCGCAGACTCCCAACACTGCCCGCAAGACACTCAATACCGTGACCGATGCGGCGCAAAAAGTGCAGCGCCGCCCGATGATTGCGCACCTGATACGTGCCGCAGAACGTTTCAATGACCGGATGGGCAACCAGTTTGGTGCCGCCATCACCTACTTTTCGTTCCTGTCGATGATCCCCATTCTGATGGTGTCATTTGCGGCGGCCGGTTTTGTTCTCGCCTCACACCCCACGCTGTTGCAGGATATTTTCAACAAAATCCTGATAAACGTCAGCGACCCGACGCTGGCCGCCACCTTGAAAAGCACCATCAACACCGCCGTACAACAGCGTACGACCGTGGGGATCGTCGGACTGGCGATTGCGCTCTATTCCGGGATTAACTGGATGGGTAACCTGCGCGAAGCCGTTCGCGCCCAGTCCCGCGATACCTGGGAGCGCACTACTCAGGATGAAGAGAAAATTTGGGTGAAGTACTTTCGTGACTTTATCTCGCTGATTGGCCTGCTGGTGGCGCTGATCGTCACACTGTCGATTACCTCGATTTCTGGTTCAGCCCAGCAGCTAATTATCTCGGCGCTCTATCTCGACTACATCGAGTGGCTGAAGCCCGCATGGCGGCTGATTGGTCTGGCTATCTCTATTTTTGCCAACTATCTATTGTTCTTCTGGATCTTCTGGCGACTGCCGCGCCACCGCCCACGCAAAAAAGCGCTGATCCGCGGCACGCTGATTGCGGCAATTGGCTTTGAGGTGATTAAAATCGTCATGACGTACACATTACCGTCACTGGTGAAATCACCTTCCGGCGCGGCCTTTGGTTCGGTGCTTGGTCTGATGGCCTTCTTCTACTTCTTCGCCCGCCTGACGCTGTTCTGCGCAGCCTGGATTGCGACCGCGCAGTATAAAGATGACCCGCGTATGCCGGGCAAAACTCACCGCTAAAAACCTCATCGGGCTGAATATTTCAGCCCGATTCATCATTTCAGCATGAACTACCAAGTCGTAACTTTTATTTAACCGAAAACCAGTTTTAAATTCTATTATTGAAAATTTGTGAAGCATTTCATAGAAGAGAAATCGCAAGTCTGAAAATTATCCGCTTTTTGTCTGTTTTTCGCCCACCACCCCACTTTGTTACAGATTGAAATGTCGCTTTTGCTATGACTAATATGGTCGTCCGTTCGCCCAAAAAATAAGAAAATTTTATGCAAGCCACAGCAACAACATTAGACAACGAGCAGGAAAACCCACCGGTAAACTCACGCAGTAAAGTCGTTATCGCTTCTCTGATTGGTACCGCCATCGAGTTCTTCGACTTCTATATTTATGCCACTGCGGCGGTCATCGTTTTCCCGCATATCTTCTTCCCGCAGGGTGACCCTACGGCGGCAACGCTTCAGTCACTGGCGACCTTTGCTATTGCCTTCGTCGCACGCCCGATTGGTTCTGCGGTCTTTGGCCACTTTGGCGACCGCGTTGGGCGTAAAGTGACCCTTGTGGCGTCGCTGATGACGATGGGGATCTCTACGGTACTGATTGGCCTGCTGCCAACGTATGAATCCATTGGCGTAATGGCACCGTTACTGCTGGCGCTGGCACGTTTTGGTCAGGGTCTGGGCCTGGGTGGCGAGTGGGGTGGCGCTGCACTGCTGGCCACCGAAAATGCGCCGCCGCGTAAGCGTGCGCTGTATGGCTCCTTCCCACAGTTGGGTGCGCCGATTGGCTTCTTCTTCGCGAACGGTACCTTCCTGCTGCTCTCCTGGTTGCTGACCGACGAGCAGTTCATGACATGGGGCTGGCGTGTACCCTTTATTTTCTCCGCAGTACTGGTGCTGATTGGCCTGTACGTACGCGTTTCACTGCATGAAACCCCGGTCTTCGCCAAAATCGCTGCGGCGAAAAAACAGGTGAAAGTACCGCTGGGCACGCTGTTGACCAAACACGTGCGTGTAACCGTGCTCGGCACCTTCATCATGCTGGCGACCTATACGCTGTTCTACATCATGACCGTCTACTCCATGACCTTCAGCACCTCCCCGACAGGGCTGGGACTGCCGCGTAACGAAGTGCTGTGGATGCTGATGATGGCGGTCATTGGCTTTGGCGTGATGGTACCAATTGCAGGTCTGCTGGCGGATAAATACGGTCGCCGTAAGAGCATGATCGTGATTACCTCTCTGATCATTCTCTTTGCGCTGTTCGTCTTCCCGCCGCTGCTGGGTTCCGGCAATCCGGCTCTGGTGATGGCCTACCTGCTGATTGGTCTGAGCCTGATGGGCCTGACCTTTGGTCCGATGGGTGCGCTGCTGCCTGAGCTGTTCCCGACCGAAGTGCGTTATACCGGTGCGTCCTTCTCCTACAACGTGTCGTCGATTCTGGGCGCGTCCGTTGCGCCATACATCGCGACCTGGTTGCAGGCGAACTATGGTCTGATGTACGTGGGAATTTACCTGGCCGCCATGGCCGCCCTGACGCTGACCGCGCTGATTCTGACCCACGAGACGAAGCACCAGTCACTGTAATTTCTGCGGCCCTGGCCCTCGCCCCTTTGGGGAGAGGGCCAGGGCGAGGGGCAATCACCGCACACTTCTTACTTCTTCATCTGCGACAATATCGTCCGGCACTGATTTTCATTCCCTTCCGAGGGTGACACCAGCGCCAGCAGCGCAGCCGCAGGAGTGACCAACGTCGCCAGCGCCGCCGCGACGGCACCACGTGCAATCAACGGCCCCACTTTCACCCCGGCTTGCGGGTTCTTGAAAGTGCCGCGCACATAAAGCGGTGAACGCAGCGTTACGATGCGAATACCTTTACTCTCCGGGTCGATGGTCAAATCGAGTTGCTCCGAAGCGAAGCTGGCGGTTCCGGTCACGTTGATCAGCGCGTTCTCGGTATCGAAAGCGAAAATTTGCGGGCGGGCCACGCCGTTCACCAAATCCAGATTGGCAGCGGCACAGTTGACCCGCACCTCATCATCACCAAAGAGCTGCCCGACCAGATAGTTCCCCACGTTAAGGCCAACGATCTCCATCAGGTTACGGCTGATCAGCCCATCGTTCATCAGCAATTTCAGGTTGCCGTTACTGGTCCCGAGCAGTGCCGCGACCGAATTGCCGGTGCCCCGGAAATCGGCATCGCCGTTCATTTCACCCAGCGTTTTCTGCATCAGTTCTACGTTCGGCATCAACTCTTTAAGCTTCAGTCTGCGCGCCTGAACTTCCGCACGACCTTGCATCGGCTTCTTATCCCCTTCCAGCCGAATGTTCGACGAGATGGTGCCACCCGCCAGGCCAAATTTTAACGGGCTCAGTTTCAGGTCGGCATTCTGTAGAATGACGTGGGCAGAGAGGTCACTAATTGGCAGCGTACTGCCATGCTCGATACGCTGGCCTTTAAAGCGAACATCGGCATCCATCACGTTCCACTTGTCGGTTTCAAAGCGGTCATAAGGCAGCACTTTTCCGGCAGGCTGAACGGTTTTCTCGCCCTTCTTCTGCTCTGACTGTTTGCTCTTCTCCGCCCCTTTACCCGAATCCACGCCAATCAGTGGACCCAGGTCAGCCAGGCGCAGTTGACGCGATTCCAGGTCCCCTTCCAGTTTCGGTCTTGGCTTACCGGTGGTGTAGGTTAGCGAACCATGAATATCACTGTCGCCAATGCGACCGTTAAAATCGCGATAATCAAAGACCGAGCTTTTCTCCGTGTCGATTTTGGCGACCAGATGGCCGTCGGTCTCAAACGGTGGGGTATCTGGCAACAGCACGCCCGTCAGGTCATACAACTCCCCCAGTGAGTCCCCGGCAAACTTCAGTTGCAGATCCACACCACCCATTTTCATCGGGTCGTTAACCCTGCCAACAAACGCCACCCGGGTGTTGCCGGAGCGAAAATCGGCCTGCACCGGGAATGGAGCCCCTTCGCTTCGCAGTGCCAGCATTCCGCCAATTTTACCTGTCCCCGTGAGCGGCTGACCGTTGTAGCGTCCCTGCGCTTTCAGGCCAAAGACATAATCCGCCACTTTGGTTTTATCTTTACTGTCACCGGTGATTTCGTTAAACGGCACCGGCTTGCCAAGGGGATCGATAAGGATCTCGATATCCGCCTTGCTGACCTTATCGTCAACGGTCACTTTGCCCTGGTCGAAGAGAATATTGTCCAGTCGGAAAGACCAGGCAGAAGGTTGAGCGTTAGGGTCTTTATTTTGATCGCTGGCGAAATTAAAGGTCCAGTTGTTGTTTTTTTCCGACAGACGGATGAGCCGTGCATCCGGCTTTTGCAGTTTGATCCACGGCAGGTAAACGGTTTTGGTAAACAGTGCCAGTGGGGCCAGTGTTGCTTCTACACGCGGCAGGTGCACCATAGTGATCTCGGGAATATCCGGTGGGTTACCGAGAATAATGTCATCCGCGTGGACATGTGGCCATGGCACCCAACTGCGCCAGCCAGTCTCCTCTTTTTGCCTTTCCCAAACCACGCCCAGGTCACCACGAATGGCAAATGGCCGGTTCAGCTCGGCGGAGACTTTTTCGTTGATGGTTGGCTTGAGACGGTTCCAGTCGAAGGTGGCGATAATAATGATCGCCACAAGAATCAGTAACAACAGTGTTCCAATGACTGCAAAAATCGTTTTACGTGTTTTTGTCATGCGGGCACCCTTTCTTGAAAGCCTTGCCTGTCATAAAGATAGCCGAGGCTGGCAGAAAGGGGCGGTGCTTACAGGTCGAGGATCACGCGGTCCAGCGTATCCAGCGGAACCGGGCGAGAAAGGAAGTAACCTTGAGCGGCAAAAGCCGGAGAATTCTGAACGTCACGCCACTCTTCCAGCGTTTCGACACCTTCAACAATGACCCCCTGGCAATAGCGGTTCATCAGTTGCAGTAGTAGTGCAAACAGGTTCTGCCCTTCCGGCGTCTTACGCAGCATGATGAACAGATCGCGGGCAACTTTAATGTAGTCGTAGTGCATTTCGCCAAGGGCAGAGAAGTTGGCCATGCCAGTGCCAAAATCATCCAGCCATAGCGGCCCCATATCGCTGATGGTGGCAAACGTGGTGTCTTCCGGCAGACGAATGTGCTCAACCAGCTCAAAACGAATCCAGGGCACGGTCTCGATCAGCGCTTTCAACTCTTTATTCTGGCGCATTGCCAGCAGCGTCGGGCCGTCGACGTTAACCGAGGCCAGGACGTTATTTTCGGTGAAGAAATTTTTCTGCTTCGCTAACAGGGCAATTTGCTCATGTACCACATCCACACGTTGACGCACCGCGACTTCGGAGAAATAGCGATCTGGTGCAATGCGCTCACCCGGTTTGCTCGGGTGCGTCACCACGGTCAGCACTTCAATCGCCATCAGGCGACCGTCAGTTTTGTAGATGGGCTGATAAGTATAAGCACGCTCACACTGCAGCCAGTAACGACGCTCCTGGAGGCTTTCAATGCTTGCCTCAGGATAGTTTAGCCGCTGGATAACCTGCTTTAACTTCATTTCGCATGTCCTGTTGAAGATGAGTGCCAGAGAAGGACTCGTCACTGAGTTATCGGCGTAGCAGCTGATAACTTTATGTCCAGGATATACTCAATATTAAAAAGCACTGCTGGATACCCCCCAATCTACACAGAATACGCGTTAGCTCAAATAAATAATGGAACGACGTTTTAATATAGTTGACCACGAAACACGCACACAGCACACTATCGTTAATTCATCTGATTCAGGTTCCGGACTATGTCAAAGAAAATTGCCGTGATTGGCGAATGCATGATTGAACTGTCACAAAAGGGCACGGATGTTAATCGTGGCTTCGGTGGCGACACACTCAACACCTCTGTATACATTGCCCGTCAGGTCGACCCTGCGGCATTGTCCGTCCACTATGTCACCGCACTCGGCACCGACAATTTCAGCCAGCAGATGCTGGATGCCTGGCAGGCTGAAAACGTGGATACCGGCCTGACTCAGCGTATGGAAAACCGCCTTCCAGGCCTGTATTACATCGAAACCGATGAAACCGGTGAACGCACATTCTACTACTGGCGTAACGAAGCCGCCGCGAAGTTCTGGCTGGAGAGCGAACAATCTGCCGCTATCTGCGAAGAGCTGGCAACTTTCGATTATCTCTATTTGAGCGGCATTAGCCTTGCCATCCTCAGCCCGGCCAGCCGCATGAAGCTGCTCTCTCTGTTGCAGGAATGCCGTGCCAACGGTGGTAAGGTGATTTTCGATAACAACTACCGTCCGCGCCTGTGGGCCAGCAAAGAAGAGACGCGTCTGGTTTATCAGCAGATGCTGGCCTGTACCGATATCGCCTTCCTGACCCTGGACGATGAAGATCTGCTCTGGGGCGCATTACCGGTTGAAGACGTGATTGCCCGCACTCAGCAAGCTGGCGTGAAAGAGATTGTGATTAAACGCGGTGCCGATTCTTGCCTGGTGGCGATTGCAGGTGAAGCGCTGAAAGAAGTGCCAGCGGTGAAACTGCCGAAAGAGAGCGTGGTGGACACCACCGCGGCAGGTGATTCGTTCAGTGCCGGTTACCTGGCGGTACGTCTGACCGGTGGCGAAGCAGAAGCGGCAGCCAAACGCGGCCACTTAACGGCCAGCACGGTGATTCAGTACCGTGGCGCGATCATCCCACGCGACGCGATGCCGAACTAAGACGAGGTTTTCCCCCTCACCCTAATCCTCTCCCCAACAGGGCGAGGGGACCGATTGTAGTCTGGGATTAAAGTAAAAAGCCGGGTGCACGTGAGTGACACCCGGCTTTTTTTTGAGGCTTACTGCTTCGGCGGGATATCCGACACGTCCGCATGTGGATCGTCGTTATTCACCGGGGCCGCAACTGGTGCCTTCTCTCCAGTCGACATTAACGTCTCCCAGGTCGTCTGCAAATCCTTCATGTTGTATTCCGGCTCCCCCTTAGGCTGGAGCAGAATGAGTGCCATATCCTGAGAAAGCTGTGAACGCAGATCCTGATTCAACTCTTCTTTGGTCAGCGAGGTGAGGAAGTTTTGACGCAGCTTCTGGTACTGCTCCGGCGCGATATCTACCACCTGATTTTGCAACGAACGCATACGCTGACTGATCAGGATATCGGTATCGGTACGGGCGTAGGTGGCAAACAGCTTCTGCAGTTCCAGACTCTTCTGCGCAACCAGCGCATTAAACTCTTCTTCCGGCAGGCCATTGTCGCGCACTTTTGCCAGTTCGCGGGCAACCGTTCCTAAATTGTTCTGCAGTTTTTCGTTGGGTGAGTCCAGGTTAATGGCGCACTGCGCACGCTGGAACATCACACGGCAGTCAAAACCGAGGCCAATGTCTTTATTGTTTGCTTTCGTCAGATACTGCTGGAGATGCCAGAACAAGGCTTCACGCGCCAGATCTTCTCGCCAGTAACGCTGCAATGCGGCGGATTCGCGGATAGGCTGCCACGCGGAATCCCACATAATCGCGAGGCGGTCTTGCTGCACCGAATCCGTCATGATGCTGACTGGCTGACGCGGGATGGGCGACAAAGTCGGAACCGGAGCGGGTGTCTCGCGCTTACCTTTCAGATCGCCAAAGACTTTGTTGATTTGTTCAGTCACGCTGCGGGTATCAACGTTACCCACCACAATCAACGTCATGGCATCCGGCGTGTACCATTTTTGATGGAACGCCTGAAGCTGTTTGGCATCCAGCGGCTGTTTGAGGGATTCAGCCGGGTCATGCCCGAGAAGGGTTGATCCTTTGAGGCGGTAACGCCACCAGCTATCTTTGGTGTTACCCGGCCAGGTCGCGACCATGTCTTCACTTGCCAGTGCATGGTTAACCGTTTCAGGGGTAATCGCCAGTTTACCGGTGCTGTCAGCCAGCCACTGCAACGCTTCTTTCAGCAAATCGCTGCGGTTGTTTGGCAGGCTCAGGTTGAAAATTGTGTATTCATACGACACCAGCGCAGGCGGCAGCGGGCGTTTCGGGTCAATCCCCTGATGCCAGAGCGAGCGTACCTGGCTGGGTTGCAGGCTGCCACTGTGGGTCAGCGCGATGCGGGGAATAAAATGGCTGAAACCGGTTTGCTGCGTGCTTTCTGTGAGCGAACCCGTATCAATAGACAGGCGGACCTCAACACGGTCGCTGGGTCGTTGTGGCGTTGCCAAAACTTGCCACTGTAAGCCGTTTGCCAGTGTGCCCTGCTGCCAGGCCGGGTCTGGCTGGAGTGCTTCTGCCTGCACATAACCGACAGCCGCCAGCATCAGCAAACCGCCTGTTAACAATCGAATTTTTGTGCCCTGCATGAGAACCCCTAATCAACATTCCTGGTTAAAAAGTCAGCCCCGCCAGGTGGGGAGGCCAAAGATACATAACACTCCGGTGTTAGACCTCGCGAATGCGAAAACGTCCCACCGCCGAGTGAAATATCCCGAAGAATTCGAATTGAACGCTACCGGGCCAGGGATCAATTATGCTCAGGCACCCGCAGCCCGACAAGGGCTACGGGGTTAAGTAACGAAATTATGAGGAAATTTCGCCTGTTTTGCTGCTTGTCGCACGATTATTCAGCGTATCAACGAGCTTTTTCTGATCGAGTTCTTTCACCCACTTCGCCACCACTACGGTTGCCACGCCATTGCCAACCAGGTTGGTCAGGGCACGTGCCTCGGACATAAAGCGGTCAATCCCCAGAATCAGCGCCAGACCGGCAACCGGCAGATGTCCAACAGCTGAAATTGTCGCGGCCAGCACGATAAAGCCACTCCCGGTCACGCCCGCCGCGCCTTTAGAGGAGAGCAGCAACACCACCAGTAGCGTTATCTGGTGGAAGATATCCATATGACTGTTGGTCGCCTGCGCGATAAACACTGCCGCCATCGTCAGGTAAATGGACGTGCCATCAAGGTTGAACGAATACCCGGTGGGAATCACTAACCCGACAACCGACTTACGGCAGCCAAGACGCTCCATTTTTTCGAGCATACGCGGCAGGGCCGATTCCGACGACGAGGTCCCCAGCACAATCAACAATTCTTCACGGATATAACGGATAAATTTGAAGATATTAAAGCCGGTAGCCCGCGCGATACTTCCGAGAACCACCACCACAAACAGAATACAGGTGATGTAGAAGCAGATAATCAGCTGGCCCAACTGTACCAACGTACCCACACCATACTTACCGATGGTAAAGGCCATTGCACCAAATGCGCCAATCGGCGCAAGGCGCATGATGAAGTTGATGATGCCGAAGATCACCTGCGAGAAGCTTTCAATTACATTGAAGATCAGCTGGCCCTTGCTACCCAGTCGATGCAGCGCAAAACCAAACAGCACAGCGAACAGCAGCACCTGCAGAATATTACCGCTGGCAAACGCGCCAATCACACTTGAAGGGATCACATCCATCAGGAAGGCAATAATTCCCTGGTCTTTCGCCTGTTCGGCATAGACTGCCACCGCTTTGGCATCCAGGGTTGCCGGGTCAACGTTCATGCCCGCACCAGGCTGCACCACGTTAACAATAATCAAACCAATAATCAGAGCCAGCGTACTGACCACTTCAAAATAGAGCAGTGCTACCGCACCGGTACGTCCCACCGCCTTCATGCTTTCCATACCGGCGATGCCTGTCACTACCGTACAGAAAATGACGGGCGCAATAATCATTTTGATGAGCTTAACGAACGCATCGCCCAGCGGTTTCATTTGCGCGCCAATATCCGGATAGTAGTGGCCGAGCAAAATACCGATAGCGATAGCCGTCAGTACCTGAAAGTAGAGACTTTTAAACAGAGAGGTTTTCATAGGGTGTCCTTGAGGTTTAAACCACAGGCTTTATAGGGTTCTCTCGCGCCTGCGATTTAAAAATAACACCCGTAAAACATGACAGAAATAAACTTACATCAAATTTGAAACAATGATGTTAAGAAATTAGAGCTGACTCGTACAAGCCAGCAACATTTCATGCTTTTTCAGTCTTATCTGAGGGGGGGAAATAGCGGATTTCAAACTCCTCTGGCGTCACCGCTCTGCCAAATAAAAAGCCCTGAGCCATTTCGACGCCTGCTTGTGCCAGCCAGTCGCTTTGCGCTTGCGTTTCCACCCCTTCGGCAATGATGCTCAGATCCAGGCTACGCGCCATATGAATAATCGACCCCACCATACTGCTGTCATTCGGTAGCCCTTCGACGAACATCTTGTCGATTTTAAGCAGATCAACAGGCAGTGACTTCATATGTTGTAACTGGCGCAACCCGGCATAGCCCATCCCGAAGTCGTCCAGCGCGATTTGCACACCTGCATTTCTCAGAGGACGCAAGATCGCAACCGCTGCGTGCGGATCGTCAATACGGCGGCTCTCTGTCACTTCCAGGATTAACTTATTGGGCTGAATGCGATAGCGATTGAGCAGCTCCAGCATGTCCGGAACCATATTATGGTGCATGAGCTGAAGCGCAGAGAGGTTCACCGACAGCGGCATTGTCAGCCCTTTTTCCTGCCAGGCCGCCAGCAGGCGACAGGACTCCTCCAGTACCCAATAACCCACCGTCACCATCAGGCCGCAGGACTCAATTCGCTCAATCAAGCCTTCCGGTAAATCCCAGCTTCCATCAGGCTGTTCCATGCGTAACAGCGCTTCTGCGCTTACCACCTCACCACCCGGTAGCGCAACCTGAGGCTGTAGCCAGATAGCAAATTTGTGTTGGTCGAGCGCGGTGAGAATATCGCTCTCTTCCGTCAGCCGCTTTTGCGCCTCTTCCATCTGGTCCGGATCGAAGAACTGAATCTGGTTTTTCCCTTTTCGCCGCGCCGTAAAAGCGGCGGAGACTGCCCGGCGATAAAGCTGCTCAGCATTCATACCGCCGTAAAACATGGCAACACCAATGCTGGCACTCGGGCGAAGCTGGATGCCATGCATCGGCAGGCGCTCGTTGATTACAGTGAGCACTTGCTGACCCAGCGTAATGGCATGCCACGGCTCTTTTACACCGTGGGCAACAATCGCAAAATCGTAGGCGCTGACCTGGGTCAACACCATGCGCGGGGCCAGGGCGGATTTGAGTTTTTCCACCAGCGTCAGTAGCAATATTTCGCGCTGTGCCTCTTTCAGTACCCCGGCCGTTTCCTGCAAGGTCTCACAGGCGATAAACATCAGCGCCGTAGTTTTCTGGCGGGCTACAACCTGTTCAAGCAGTGCCATTAAAAAGGCTTTATTCGGTAGCTCAGAAACCGGGAACTGCGTGGACTGAATGTTCAGTTCATCATGCTGGCGCAGCAGGTTCAGTTGATTACGGTTGTAGCTGCGAATCAAACTGCCTATTTCGTCATCGTGGTGATGGCGCGGCAGCGTAAGCTGGTGACCAAACTGATCCTGAAGCGGCAATTCATTAAGCTCATTGGCGATTTTTCGCAACGGGTGCACGATAAGTCGGTTAATACACCAGGTGATAGCCACCGTCATAATGAGCGTTAATAGTAAGTAAGCAGTCACTAATGTTGACAGCGTACTCATAACGAATTTGTAGAACCGGTATGAATCAGCTTCCAGCACCAGGTAGGCGATGGGCTGAGGATTAGCCGGGCGTTGCAGAGAATAAATCGGCAGCGAAATTTGCACCGGAAGCTCAAAGACACGTGCGATCATCATCGGCACGGGGCGCTCGGGTATAAATCGCATGCGCAGCGCCTGAAACTGATTCGGCAGCACCACGTCTGCACGGATCACGACGCCCGCGGGCTTAATTTGGCTAATGATCGCTTCCGCTTCGGGAATATCGGCTTTCAGAATGGCTTCAGACAGAGGTTCACGAACAGAACGGGCAATACTTTCCAGTTGCGTAGCCGTGTTGTAGCGATTTTGCTGAACAAAATGGAACAGCAAAATGACGCAAAAAATAAAAATAAACACCATAGCCACGGCAAAAACCGCAGCCATCTGTTTAATGGTTAAAGAACGGCTGACACGCAAGATTACTCTCCAGAGATAAGCAGACGCAGGTCATAAAATCAGAACGCTGCCCGCCAGAGTATACTCTATCGTGACGATATTGAGCTAAACAGGTAAACAGATTGTAGGCACGTAATCGGGCCCCTCCCGATGTGCCTCCAACCATCTGAATCATAGGCCTGAAAGCCATTTGATGTGCTATTTCCTGCCCCTTGCGGTGTCCCAGGAATACTCTTCATTTTACCAGTCAGCGTAAGGCGTCAACGTTTGTGGAGGCATATCCATATCGCCCTGCCATCCGGCAGCAGAATAACGAACGAACAACATGCCCTGGCTTGGGGTGTAATCCTTCGCCTGTTGAATATTGACGCCAAGTCCAACCGACCAATTAGAGGTGATACGACGTTCGATCAACGCCTGCGCGGTATAACCGATACCGCTGGAAGAACCGCCGCTTTCAATCGCATTTCTGGCATCGGTTTTATACGCGGCAGGAATCAAGCCCATCAGCGGGTAGCTGGGTTCTGAAGCAGAGCGAGAGTGCGACCACGAGACCGATCCCCCTAGCTCCCAGGACCAGTTTTCTGTCCGCTGACGCCACGTGACCGGTACCGCAAACGACAGATATTCCTGCGGGCTGTAATAACCCCCCTGACCCAACGTGTAGTGGCTCAGGTCTTTGTCGTAGTGCCAGATCATATTATTCAGACCTACGGTCACCCGACGATTGTTCTCATTGATGAGTTTGTAGTAATAACCCGCCATCCAGCGCACACGCCAGTTGTCTGCCACGTTTTTGCCGGTCAACTGGTCTGCCCCCAGCGAGGCCCAGATACCGTTGGCTTCACCCTTGTCATAGCTCATGCTGGCGGTGACACCGTTAGCCCGTACGCCGCCCCAGGTAGTCCCCGTATGGTTGCCATCGCTGTTATCTTTCTGCCCGCCAAAGGCAAGCAGAGAGCTGGAAATAGGACGTCGGTGAGCATTCAGGGTGTAGCCGATTGGCCCGATATCATTGCTGTAGCTCAGGCCGCCCACCACGTCCACCACCTCGAAACCGATGGGCGTTGTACCGATGTCCATATCCCAGGTGTTGTTACGCCAGCCGACGGCAAGACTCACGCCATTGGATGTCTGAGTACGGTCGCCGGAATCACAGGCGGACAAGTTACAGGTCCCCCAGTTAGGTGACCAGGTGCCGTTGTTACTTTTTGCAAATGTCCCGGCATCTACATTGACCATATCGGTGCGAAAGAACATTCGACCATCCGCCAGCGGTGCATCGGCTTGCAGCATGGTGGTGTGCGCTTTCAAATCGGAATAACCACCTGTACCGCTGGACCCCCAGTAGTTGTGTTGCAGAGTGACATTCACATCCTGCTGGCGGTAGAGATCGGCCGCGTCGCTGCGCACGCCCCGTTTCAGCCAGTCATCTTTCTCATCGTTACGCGTCAGCATAGTAAAAGCATCATTGCTGGCGGGGCGTGATGGGGTAATACCGGCGGCGATCATCGCATCTTTATAGGTTTCCAGCGCCTGTTTAGGTTGCCCGGTGCTGGTCTGAAAACGTGCGGCATCGCGCAGCACCAGTGCGCTCTCCATTGACGGAGGTTGAGACTTAGCCTGCGGTACTATTTTAGCAAAGGTCTGCTGCGCACTTTGGGTGTCCCCCAATTGTGCCTGCACCAGCGCAACGCGCCGTTCGGTGTTGATGGATGGAGTAATCGTTGGTGCCGGTGCAGGTAGCTTCGCCAGCGTCTCGCGCGCGGCCATGCGGTTGCCTTCTGCGGCATAGATTTCCGCCAGCCCCAACAGCGCATCTTCGTTAGCGGGCTCGCGCCCCAGCACGGAGAGAAAACGGGATTTCGCCCCATTGTTATCCCCACGCTGTTGCGCCCAATCCGCCAGCGTCAGTTCGATACGGGTCGAGTCAGGTTGCTGCTTCAGAAAGGCTTCGGCCTCGGCTTCATGTCCACTGTCGCGAAGTTGGTTAGCTCGCGCCAGCATCTGGTTGGACTCGAGTCGGTTTGCCAACTCCTGAATATTGCTGTTCCACTTCTCTTTGGGCAGCGTATTAAGGTGTGCAATTGCCGCGCTCTCCTGATTGTTGCCAGAGAGATAGAGCCCGTAAGCGTAGACCTGTTCAGCATCACCCGGTTTATCACGCGACAGATTGCGCATCTGCGTGTCGGCAGCAATTTGCTGGCCAGAGGCTCGTAGGTCACTCGCCAGGCGATAAGTCACCCAGACGCTGCCGGGATCAAGTTCCAGACGACGCTGCTGCAGTTCAGCCGCCTGGGCAAAGTTCCCCTGGTTCTCCAGGCGTTCCGCTTCCTGCGCCAGACGGTCGTTAGTCATGCTGCGTTCGATATCATTAATGCCGCGGCGCTGACTGGCGGAGAGGGTCTGGATAAAAGCGGTCGCTTTTTCCGGCGACTGTGCGCGGTAAATATTGGCAAGTCCGCGAACAGCGTTGGAATTTCCCCTGTCCATCCGTAGTGCTTGCTGGTAGAAACGCTCCGCAGAGGCAGTATCGTTGCGTGCCATCGCCGCATCGCCAAGCCCCAACACCGCGTAGCTGTCAGTGTTATCAATGCCTCTGGCCTGCTGATAGTAGCGCTCTGCCCTGTCAGGATTTTTCGCCGCCAATTGGGCATCACCTTGCTGAATTAATAGCCAGTAACGGTTCACCTTGAGTAAGCTGTCCCACTTACCCCGATTATCACTATTGGGATCGAGCGCAATGGCTTTTTCAAATTGCACGACGGCACTGGCACGATCGCCGCGTTGCGAATAAGCCTGGCCGAGCGCGCCCACGGCTTCACTGTCCTGATGATTTTTACTGACCGCCTGTTGCAACTCTGAAACCGCACTGCCGCCTTTACCGGCTTCAACCGCCGCCAGACCGCGTGCGCGTGCACGGAACTCCGGGTCAGCCAGCTGTTTCTGCTGTGCATCCAGTTGTTGGCGCGCAGTGACGACAGTGTCGCCTTCACTGAAGACGTTCAGAAAACGTTTCAGTGCAGCCACGCTGTTATCGCTGACAGTCATGCCCTGAATTTGTTGATACCAGATTGTGGCGGCAGCATCGCGCCCGGTGTTGTTTTTCGCCATCTGTTCAAGCACGGCATAACCCTCTTCGCTTCGCCCGTCGGCAAGCAGCATGCGTGCGAGAGAACTTTGCAGGTCGGCGTTACCCGGATTACGGGCATTAATCACCTTAAGCTGATTGACCGCCTCAGTGTGTCGGGCCGGTATTTTGGCCACCTGGCTCCAGTATTCAGCGGCCAGGTCGCCGTCTGGTGGCGCACCGTTAAACATACTTTCGTAGTCCGCAATGGCTTCCGGCGCGTGCCCGGTGGCGGCCTGTAAACGCGCCTGTTGTAAGGCCTGACGCCCCTCAGGAGTAGAAAGGGTCATCTCTGTTTTCGACGCTTTATAGGCTTGCGAAGTCGGCGCGAGCGTGGCCAGGCGGTCGAGCTGTTTCTGTGCACCTGCGTTATCACCCTGGCGCAGCAAGTAACGCAAACGTGCAGCAATCACATCAGGATCGTCAGGCGCCATTAGCTCAAGCCGGTAGAGCGACTGGCGCACCAGATCCTCACGCTTGCTGGTCTCGCCAAGGCGAACCTGCTCGAGCAGTTGCTGTTGTGCGGCAGACGGAGCCGCATGGGCGACGGGCATCAATGCGATACCCAGAGATAAACTCAGAAGACTTAATGAGAAGTTGCGCATTCCTGGCCCCAATCAGGTTGTAACTCACCCCGAGAGGTGAAGCGGAAACGGTGCTCATCCCAACCCTGTCCGAAGAGGGCTAAAACGTAATTGTAATAGGCATCGTTGCCGGGAAAATGATCCGCCACGCGCTGACGTTGTGTTGCCTGCGCATCACGGTCTTGTAAAAACGGAAGCAACACAGCGGAGAACCCTGTCGGGCCATCGCCTTTCGCTTTACCGGTTGCCACATCCACCTCTTCAGGCGGTCGCCCTTTTTTTGCTGTCAGCGTTGCCATCGGTTTGAATTTCGCCAGCAAGCGCGCCTTCTGGGGGTCCCGGTCATGCATCATGCCCACCCACGCGTAAACGCGGATGGCATCGTAATTGCTGATTAATGTTTTCTCAGGCAAAAGCAACCAGCCTTTGCTTTTTTGATATCGCACCCAGTCCGGCGAGAAGCCTTTTGGCGCGGTCTCCAGCAGTAAACGCAGATTGGTTTCGCGTAACGTGGTCCAGGGTGCGCCAAAACGGGTGAAGTATTGCGCGACCTGCGGCGGGAAATAACTGGGATTAAAACGCCAGACGTCTTTATCTGCAAAGCCAATTTTCCCCGGCAGCAGCATGGAGCCCAGGCCAGGCACAGTAGTCACTTCCTCTTTGGCAATGCGCGAAAGCAGTGCTTTGCCAATGCGAGAGTAATCAGGCTTGTTCCACAACCGCCCGGCTTCGAGCAACGACCAGGCCATCCAGATATCACCGTCAGACGCGGAGTTGCTGTCCAGCACAACCCAATCATTGTCGTCTTTCCTGCCCCACAGCCAGGCCGGAAGGTGGGTGCTTAAATCCCCCTGTGCCAGGTTGTTTTGCGTCCATTGCAGAAGGGAATCAAACGTCTCACGATCGTTGGCGGCCAGCGCAAAAAACAGCGCATAGCCTTGCCCTTCAGAGGTGGTGATTTTACGTGCATCGCTGGGATCAATGACCCGCCCACCCTCGCTGATATAGTGCTGTTTAAAGCTATTCCATGCCGGCCAGCTACAGGCGGCGCGTACCTGCACCGCCGCCAGCATAAGCGCCGCCATCACTCCGAAGCGTAGCGCTTTCATCACAGCTTACTCGTGTTCTGAATCGAGACGACGACGGCTAATAATGCGCAGCAGACGCCACAGTACCCAGGCCAGCAACACCACGCTTATTGCAGCCAGAATCGCCAGCAGTACCGGGTGGTTAGCCAGTGCATACCAGATACGTTCGAACCACGGCAGATGGCCCACATAATAGATATCGCCGACGCGCAGACCGTTCACACCCGATTCACGAATCACCGACACCGAGCCATAAATCGCCGCACGTTTCCCACTGTCGTTCATCGCACTATTAAGCAGCTCATAGCCGCGTGGACTATCCGCCAGCAAGGCGACCACGCTGCGCTGATCGTTGAACGGTGACTGGAAGCCAATAATCGCTGCCATTGGGCCGCTGGAACTCACGGAGGTTTGCACATCCGGCTGACGATCTGACTCATCCGGCAACACGCCCGGGAATGGGGTCTGACGAGTCGGTGTTTTCACCCAGCTTTGCGTGGCATTGACCAGCAGATCGACACGCTTATCATCTTTTAGTTTGTCCGGAATAGAGCCGATGATCATGATATCGGCGTCTTTACCCTGAATCTGGGTATTGTCGTCAGTCAGTGTCAGGTTGATAGCCGGGAAGCCCGTTTGTGCACCAATCGATCCCAGAGAGTCCAGCAGAGTAGTCAGCTGGCCTGGGTTTGGATTCGACGGCATCACCACGATGGTTTCAGACAGGTCAGCCATACGGGTGAACGGGAAGCCCGCATTGGCAAACGCACGCAGGTCCGGCATTGCCAGGAAGTGGTAATATTTTGAGAAGTCGATGGTCGAGTCGTCACCAATGACCACCCGGTTTTGAACAGGCTGGAAGGTGATGCAGTTGTCGATGGTCCCACCCGGCATCGGGTTCATGTACTGGAAGTCAAAACGCAGCTGGTTCACCGCACCCAGTTTCAGCGCCGGAATAGAGACGTCGGTTTTTCCATCCAGAAGCCCTTGCAGAACAGGCAGTCGCAGCAGCAGACGGTTGGAGTCCTGATTGCTGTTCAAGCTGAAGTATTGCAGAAACTGGTTGTTCAGACTGATATCCATACGCGAACTGTCTTTGGTCGGCGGCGCGGTATAGCGGTAGTTCAATTGCATATCAATACCGTTGCTGCGCAGCAGATAAAGGTCAGGCGGCAGGTTCAGGGCGACGTTAATTGACGCCGGTTGCAGCCCGGTTGCCTGAAGCTGCTCTTCATAGGTTTTCAACTCACCAAAGGTGACGGCACGGTCCGTACGCACCCAGTTTGGTGCATCGTAAGGTTTACGCGCCAACAGCGGTTTGACCTCATCGACCGTCACGCTACTGCCACGGAACAGCACGTTACCCTGTGCAATTCCTTTCGCGGCCTGTAGCAGGTCTTTGTCATCGCGACCAAAGACCACCAGCAGTTTCACGTACGGGTTATTCGGGTGGCTCATCATCGTGATGGTCGGGCCCTTTACCGCAGGCGCATCACGCAGGAAGTCCGGGCGTTTATCGTTGGTGGCAAACACAATGGCATTTTTATCAGGCAACCCTTCGTACTGCACCGGGAAGCTCTGTCCACGCCAGCCGGTGCGGGAACCGAACCACGATGCCACGATGGAAGCAGCCTGTTGCTGTACCAGATCCGGCGCGCCGGCAAACACCATTGGCAGGGTTAACGGGCGATTGTCACGCGGGTCGAAGAACGGGATCGGGAAGTGGGACAAATCGTTCTGTACGGCCAGCGTCTGGTAAGAGAGCTCAAGCGAACTACTGCGGCCAATATCCATCCACAACGTAGTACTGGCCGGGTTCTCACAGACATCGCGATAATGGCCGACAAACTCCAGCCTCACACGGTTAAAGTCGGTGATGTAGAGTGGGTCAATAGGCACCTGAGCACGGGTTTTATTCCCCAGTTGCTCTTTGGTGACGGGCAGGACGCCCATCAGCTCATCGTTCAGATAAACTTTGAGCTGGGATTGCACCGGCAGAAGCGAGGGTGACGGCGTGTACTCGAGATTTAACAGCGCCTTAGACACCACCTCATCACTACGTGTGCCGAACTCAATCCCGTTATTGGGGTTGATACCACGCAGGACCATGCTACCCGGCGGTGGCGCTATCTCAGCGAAGGTCAGCTTAACATTACGCGACGGTGCATTGTCCGCCACAATCGGGGCATTCGCCCTCGCCACGCCCGGCATCACCTGACCAACGGCCTGGCTTCCGGTTGCCGTAGCAGGCGTCATTTGCCCTTCGGTTGGCGTGGTTGGCGTCAGCAATTCCGTTTGATCCGGTGCGGGTGTCGCAACAGGTTCGGTGGCGGGCGCAACGGCAGGCACGCTCGGGGCGACCTGAGCCGCCGGATTACCGGGTGCCGCATGGGTCATCATGGAGGGGACGGTACTCATCCCCAAAGCCACTGCACAAATCCAGGAGAGTTTTGTTTTCATCGCGTTTTCATCATTGTTGAGCCCAATCACGTCACCGGTTGCTGTTCCGCCACGCCACGCTCCGGGCGGCGCGGAACGAACGACACAATCCAGGAAACCAGTTCGGTCAGAGACCGGAAAATCATTTTCACAGACGGAGGAGCAAATTCCGCGAGATGGCGATAACCACGGAAGCCCAGTTTCAAAATATCCATAAGGCTTTCCAGAGGTTTATCTTCCGGGAAGCTGTCCTGCCACAATGCCCATGTATCCGCACGGGCAAACGTACACTGCACAAAATCGATATGCTGTTGGGTGGACAGCGGCATCAACTGCAAACCCACTTCATTCTCTGACACACGCGCCACCACCGTGGGGAAGGCATATTCCTGTTGCCCACGTTTTAGCAGCAGACTGACCTTCTGCCCTTCCAGAACCTGCGACTGACCGTTAATTTTGATGCCGACACCACCGTCGGAAAAATCATGCACAGTGCACGAGAACAGATGGCCGTCTTCACGAGCAATCGCAGCAGGCATCGAGATTTCAACGCGGTGAGCACGGCGCACCTGCTTACTCTCCACCGACACCGCGACTGCGCCACCGAGGATAATCAAGTTGTAGAAGACCCACGCCATACTGACGAAGACCGTCAGAATTTCGTTTTGCGGACCGTAGAAGTAGCGCCAGACACCCACCAACACGCCGACAATATTCAGCAGCACAAGGTAGATGTACGGGCGCGAAATGACCCAGTCCACATACTCTTCCTCGACCAGGCCGCCTTTCGCGGTGACGTTAAACTTACCTTTGTGCGGGTTAAACAGCGCGACCATCGTTGGCGGAGCGATATACCAGGCCAATACGGTTTCGTAGATTTCACTCCAGAATGAATGGCGGTATTTGCCCTGAATTTTGGAGTTGGTCAGGCTTGCGTGGATCATGTGCGGCAGAACAAAGAGCGCAATCATGATCGCTGGAGCGTAAATGATGTACGCATGCAACAGCAGAAACGCCAGCGGTGCCGTCAGGAACACCAGACGCGGAATACCGGACATAAAGTGGAGCATAGCGTTGACGTAGCAGAGACGCTGCGCCAGCTTCAGGCCCTTACCGAACAAGGGGTTATCGAGACGGAAAATCTGCACCATACCGCGCGCCCAACGGATACGCTGACCGATATGCGCCGAAAGGCTTTCAGTTGCCAGCCCCGCCGCCTGCGGAATACGCATGTAAGCGGAGGTATGACCACGACGGTGCAAACGCAAAGAGGTGTGCGCATCTTCAGTTACGGTTTCAACGGCAATCCCACCGATTTCATCCAGTGGACCACGGCGGATAACCGCACAGGAGCCGCAGAAGAATGTGGCATCCCACATATCGTTACCGTCCTGCACCAATCCGTAGAACAGGGTGCCTTCGTTAGGGGTTTTACGAAAACGCCCAAGGTTACGTTCAAAGGGGTCTGGTGAGAAGAAGTGGTGTGGCGTCTGCATCATCGCCAGATTTTTCTCTTTGATAAACCAGCCCATGGTCATTTGCAGGAATGAGCGCGTTGGAACATGGTCACAGTCAAAAATCGACACGAAGTCGCCCTTCGCGTACTTCAGGGCATTGTTGATGTTCCCGGCTTTTGCATGTTCATGCGTGGTGCGGGCGATGTACTCCACCCCGACCGTCTGGGCAAACTGGCGAAATTCATCGCGGCCACCGTCGTCCAGAATCCAGATTTTGAGTTTATCTTTTGGCCAGTCGATACCTAACGCGGCATAAATGGTGTTTTTCACCACGCTGAGATCTTCGTTGTAAGTCGGCACGAAGATATCCACCGAGGGCCACTCAGACATCTCTTTTGGCATAGGCACCGGCTGGCGATTGAGCGGCCAGACCACCTGGAAATAGCCCAGCACCAGCACGACCCAGGCATAGGTTTCCGCAAACAACAGCGTCATGCCACACACCAGACTCACCGGGTCGTCCCAGTTCAGCGTGGAGGTATAGCGCCACCAGATGTAGCGGCAGGAGACGGTAAGTGAAAGGACGATCAGCATCAGCGCAGAAAAACGTCCGGGAATGCGTCGTACAAGTAAAGCAACGCCCCATAACAAAATCAGGAAGACGAACTGGGAAAGCGGGTTAAACGGCTGCGTGATGCAGAGCAGCGCGAGCAGAAGTGAGAACGTGACAATCACACCCAGAATCAGCCGACGCACACCATGGCTTAAATGTCCCAGCTCTTTGTGATTATCCAGATGGCTGGTCTGGTCGGTCACGCGGCTCGGCAGGCTGTCGAGCCAGCTATGGTAGCGGTCACGTAAGTTTCGGGTGCGAGTAAATCGCGCAGGACGCGCCTCATGTGCATCGCGCAGTGGTCGTGTTGCCAACAGCCACATCGCCTGCAGCAGATAACGCGCCGGATCGAGAGGGCGCGGGCGATCAGGATTGATATGGGGGAAAAACGTCTCGTGTTGCGCCCGCATGGTCTGCCAGCGCAGATTTTCAAGTGGAATGAACATCCAGGCCAGCGCAGTCCAGAAACAGCCACATGCCGCACTGAACCTCGACGCTTTATTGCGACGATAATGCCGATAGCGCTCACTTAGGCGGGCGTAAACCGGCGGGATCAGTAACCAGGTGGCAAGAGGTCTCATGGATGCACCTGCAATGTCTCACTTTCTGGCGTGCGGGGCGTCGCACAATGCAGCAAACACCAGCTTGCCAGCGTCAAAATCTCTTCTGCCGCCAGCGCATCGCCGCGATATTCACCCAGGGGTTGTTTTGAGCCCAGACACTCAACCATGGCTTCATCACGGTGAATCACCGTGGGCAACAGGTGGCGCTGGCTTTGCAGCCAGACCTGATACAGATCGTCCTGAATCTGGCTGCCAATACGCAGGTCGTTGAGCAGGATATGTGCCCCTGCGGGCAGCGCCTGCTGATGCAAACGCACATGACAATTCGTATCCGGTTTGACCACCACAATCGTGTGATCGCAATGTTCGATAAACTGACGAGTCAACGGCGAAAAACCGTGGGGTAAATCAATCAGCACCCAGTCATAGCGCTGTTGTGATTTCAGCGTTTGCAAAACCTGACTAAGCTGACCCAGAGTGTCGTGCAACACATGGATATTTTCCCACTCTCCAGCCGTGAGGCGACCAAAAGGTAAAATATCGAGACTGGAGGTATAACGCATCCCGGCATCACGCCAGTCCTGATTATCCAGCATAGCGCGAGCCCACCCTTCCTGCCGGTCAAAATCCACGTTGAATGACAGGCGCAGGAGATTATCGGGGCAGGCATCAATAACCAGTACTGACTCTCCCAGAACTTACAGTGCCCAGCCGAGTGCTGCGGTAATGGACGTTGTGCCGACACCACCGCGAACCCCTTGTAACCCCAATACGGCCATCCACGGCTTCCTTATTGAAAACGCGCTAATTCGGCGAGCAACGGCCAACGTTTAATAGCCGCCGCCAACTGTTCTCTCTGGGAAATATCGGCATAATCTATTTCAGGTAATGAAAATGCCTTACTGAGCGCCAGAAAGTCATTTTGAAATGTATAACCCAGGGTCGAATCGCCCTGAGTTTTAGGTTCATCGTTATGCATTTCAGGCCCGATCCCTTTGAAGAGAAAACATAAGTACATTCTTAGCAATGGTATTTTGCCAAGGAAAAGCGTTTACATGCTAAATCTGATGTTCTTTAATTTCAATGTTAGGTTTATTTCTTCGCTTTCGCTAGTAAACTGATATACAGATTAATTACAAAGCAGAGGGACATCGTGGACCCCATATTTTCTATTGGCATCGGCTCATTATGGGACGAATTGCGTCATATGCCAGCAGGCGGTGTCTGGTGGATAAATGCTGACCGCGAGAAAGACGCCATAAGCCTACTGAACCAGACACTTGCAGCTCAATCCAGCGATACCAGGGTCGCGGTAGCGGGTATGGGTTACGATCTGCGCAATATCATCAAATTAGATAACGATCACGGCCCCGAAAAAATTCGCATTTTTTCCATGCCAGTCAAAGATAATAGTCTATACTTTTTCTCCCGCGATTTACTGTGTTCATTTGAGCCTGAGAATTATTTACTTATCCTTATTTGCGCAAACAATGCCTGGCAGAATATCTCCGCCAAGAAATTGCACAACTGGATTAAAAAAATACATGACTGGACGAAATATCATAATTGTACCCTGTTGGTATTAAATCCCGCGGCAAACAGCGACAGGCAATCGTCCATATTGATGAGTGAGTATCGTTCTCTATTAGGCCTGGCAACTTTACGCTATCAAAGTGACGCGCATCTGTATGATGTGGCCTGGTGGTGCAATGAAAAAGGGGTGAGTGCCCGTCAGCAACTTATTGTCGAACAGCATAACGACATCTGGCAATTAGCCGAGCAGGAAGAGACCTCGGTGCAACCACGCAGCGATGAAAAGCGGGTATTGAGTAATGTCACCGTGCTGGAAGGCGCACCCGCATTGTCCGAACACTGGATGCTGTTCGAAACCAACGAAAGCATGTTTAACGAAGCACGTTCGGCTCAGGCCGCGACCATTATTTTTGCCCTAAGCCAAAATAACCAGATTGAAACCATTGCCCGGCAGATCCACACCTTGCGCCGCCAACGTGGCAGTGCCTTAAAAATCATCGTGCGTGAAACCCAGGCCAGCCTGCGTGCCACCGATGAACGCCTGTTACTGGGCTGCGGTGCCAGCATGGTTATCCCCTGGAACGCCCCACTATCCCGTTGCCTGACGCTGGTTGAAAGTGTGCAGGGCCAGCAGTTTACCCGTCATGTCCCTGAGGATATCACTACCCTGCTGTCGATGACGCAACCGTTGAAATTGCGTGGCTATTTGCAGTGGGATACCTTCAATGAAGCAGTGGGCAATATGGTGAATAACCCCCTGCTACCGCCTGATGGTAAAGGCGTACTGGTTGCGCTACGACCAGTACCGGGCATTCGGGCTGAGCAGGCACTAACACTATGCCGGCCCAACCGTGTCGGCGATATCGTGACTATCGGCGATAACCGACTGATCATGTTTTTATCCTTCTGTCGGGTCAATGACCTCGATACTGCGTTAAACCATATATTTCCACTGCCAACAGCCGATATTTTCTCCAATCGGACGATCTGGTTTGAAGATACCCAGATTACGGCGGAGCTTATCCAGATGCGCGAAATCGAGCCGGAAAAATGGGGCAAGCCGCTGACGGTGGTAGCGGATGAAGCGAAAAAAGTCATTAACGCCGAGCATGATGGCAACTCCTGGCGCCATATTCCCGAACCGCTGCGATTATTAAGTGAAGACATGGAGCGCTCATCATGATGTCTATTGCCGACATTATTCAGCTCGTGGTGCTTTGCGCGTTGATTTTCTTTCCTTTGGGATATCTCGCACGCCACTGGCTACACCGTATTCGCATCATCCTGCGGATAATGTTTATTAAACCCCGGTATGTGAAATCCGCCGGCGTCATACGTCGCACTTCGCTTGTCAAGGCAGACCGCAAACATGACTAATCAAACCTTTACCGCTTCTGCGCCCTCACCGCTTTGGCAATACTGGCGAGGTCTTTCCGGCTGGAACTTCTATTTCCTGGTGAAGTTCGGTTTGTTATGGGCGGGATACCTTAATTTTCATCCTCTCCTGAACCTGGTCTTTATGGCATTTCTGCTGATGCCATTACCGCAGCTCGGCCTGCATCGCTTACGCCACTGGGTTGCTATCCCTATAGGCTTTGGCCTGTTCTGGCATGATACCTGGCTACCGGGGCCGGAAAGTATCATGAGTCAGGGCAGTCAGGTCGCCGGATTCAGTGCCGACTACCTGCTCGATCTGGTCACGCGTTTTATTAACTGGGAGATGATTGGCGCACTCTTTGTCATGTTGATCGCCTGGATGTTTCTCTCTCAATGGATCCGTGTCACGGTCTTTGTGGTCGCTATCATGGTCTGGCTGAACGTGCTGACAATCGCAGGCCCAGCCTTTACCTTATGGCCAACCTCTCAGTCGACGACGACGGTCTCCGCGACCGGAGGGACGGCAACAGTGGCGACAACCGGAGCGGGAACCACACCAGTTGTCGGCGATATTCCGGCCCAAACCGCGCCCCCGACCTCTGAAAATCTTAACGCCTGGCTTTCCAGCTTCTATGCCTCAGAAGCGAAACGTCAGACCCCGTTCCCGTCACAGTTAGCCACCGATGCCCAACCGTTCGATCTGTTGTTTATCAACATCTGCTCACTTTCCTGGGCCGACATCGAAGCTTCGGGTCTTTCCGCGCATCCGCTTTGGAAGCACTTCGATATTGTCTTTAAGCAGTTCAATTCAGCCACCGCCTACAGCGGCCCGGCGGCAATTCGCCTGCTGCGCGCCAGTTGCGGTCAGGAGTCGCACAAGAACCTCTACCAGACCGCCGGAGCACAATGTTACCTCTTCGATAATCTGGCAAAACTGGGTTTCACCCAGCAGTTGATGATGGACCACAATGGCGTGTTCGGTGACTTCCTCAAAGAAGTGCGTGAGAATGGTGGGATGCAGGCTCCATTGATGAACCAGGCTGGCCTGCCGCCGGTGCTGCTCTCTTTCGACGGTTCGCCGGTTTACGACGATACGGCGGTATTGAATCGTTGGATGGAAAGCGAGGCGACCCAGCAGGGTCACCGCACCGCTACCTTCTACAACCTGCTACCGCTGCACGACGGCAACCACTACCCGGGCGTCCGCCAGACTGCGGACTATAAAATCCGTGCGCAGAAGATGTTTGATGAACTGGACACGTTCTTCACCCAGTTAGAAAAATCAGGCCGTAAGGTGATGGTGGTAATGGTGCCGGAACATGGCGCTGCATTGCAGGGCGATAAAATGCAGGTCTCAGGTCTACGTGATATTCCCAGCCCGTCCATTACCCACGTGCCAACGGCGATTAAATTCTTTGGTATGAAATCCCCACACCAGGGCGCACCGATTGAAGTGAATCAGCCCAGCAGCTTCCTGGCCATATCAGAACTGGTGGTTCGCGTGTTGGATGGCAAGATTTTCACTCAGGACAACGTCAACTGGGATCAGTTGACCAGCGGTCTGCCGCAGTCAGCACCGGTGTCGGAAAACGCGAATGCGGTGGTGATTCAGTACCAGAACAAGCCATACGTCCGCCTGAACGGCGGCGACTGGGTGCCGTATCCGCAGTAGTGCGCGCGGGGCTCCTCACCCTAACCCTCTCCCCAAAGGAGGAGAGGGAACCGATCGTGCGGGCTCACTTTTCTCCCTCACCCTTTTGGGGAGAGGGCCGGGGTGAGGGGAACAGACGACTCACATTCCCGCCCCCCATAAAAAAACCGGCGCATCTGCACCGGTTTTTTTGTTTCCGCTCACTCACACTTACGCGTGTGGCTTCTCGCCGTTCTCATCCTGGTCGACCGCAAAGCAGGCCACCAGTTGACCGTTGTAATCCTTCAGCTGCGGCTGCAACTGAGTACATGGCCCAAAGCGACGACTGCAGCGGGCATTGAACGCACAGCCCGGCGGCGGGTTCAGCGGGCTTGGCAGCTCGCCGGTCAGCTTAATACGCTCGCGACGTTCGTCCGGGTTCAGACGCGGGGTAGCAGAGAGCAGCGCCTGGGTGTACGGATGACGCGGATTGGAGAAGATCTGGTCTTTTGTACCCTTTTCAACGCAGCGGCCGAGATACATCACCATCACTTCATCAGCAATATGCTCAACCACCGACAGGTCGTGCGAGATGAAGACATACGACAGCCCCAAATCCTGCTGCAGATCCATCATCAAGTTCAGCACCTGTGCACGCACGGAAACGTCCAGTGCAGAGACAGGTTCATCAGCAATCACCACGTCCGGGTCAAGCATCAAACCACGGGCAATGGCAATACGCTGACGTTGACCACCGGAGAACATGTGCGGGTAACGGTCGTAATGTTCGGTTTTCAGACCGACTTTCGCCATCATCTCCAGCGCTTTCTCGCGAAGTTCAGCTTTGCTCAGATTCGAGTTAATTTGCAGCGGCTCTTCCAGAATCTGTCCCACTTTTTTACGCGGGTTCAGTGAACCGTAAGGGTTCTGGAACACAATCTGGATTTTCTGACGACGCAGCTTCTGCGCATGCGGATCGTGCTTGAGCAGATCCTGCCCCTGATAGTAAAGCTCGCCCCCGGTCGGGGTTTCGATCATTGTCAGCAGGCGACCCAGCGTAGATTTACCGCAACCAGACTCGCCCACCACCGCCAGCGTTTTACCGCGTTCGAGAGTGAAAGAGACGCCATCAAGCGCTTTGACCAGGCGTTCCGGGGCAAACATCCCTTTCTTCACCGGGTAGTGTTTTTTCAAATCAATGGCCTGCAACAGCGGCTGTTGCGTGGTGGCCTCATGCGTACTCATAGGGTCGGCCTCCCGGCATCATCGAGTGGGTAGTGGCATTTCGACTGACGTCCGTCTGCGAGCCTGTTCAGCTCCGGCTCGTCGACACGGCATTTGTCTGTTGCATACGGGCAGCGCGGGTTCAGCAGACAGCCATTCGGGCGGTCATACTTACCGGGCACCACACCCGGCAGTGATGCCAGTCGGGCTTTGTCCTGCGCAAATTCCGGCAGCGCACGCAGCAACGCCTGGGTGTATGGATGACGCGGTGCACGGAAGATATCCGTCGCAGCACCCGCTTCCACCACCTGGCCTGCGTACATCACGATGATTTTATGTGCTGCTTCCGCCACCAGCGCCAGATCATGAGTAATCAGGATCAGCGCCATGTTCTCTTTCTGCTGCAGTTCGAGCAGCAGTTCGATGATTTGCGCCTGGATGGTCACATCCAGCGCCGTGGTCGGTTCATCCGCAATCAGCAGTTTCGGCTGACAGGCAATCGCCATGGCGATCATCACACGCTGGCTCATCCCACCGGAAAGCTGGTGCGGGTAAACGTCCAGACGCGAAGCCGGGTCAGGGATACCAACCTGGTTGAGCAGGTCAATGGCGCGCTGACGGCGGGTTTTCTTATTGCCGCCCTGATGCACCTTAATCGCTTCCATAATCTGGAAACCGACGGTGTAGCACGGGTTAAGGCTGGTCATCGGGTCCTGGAAAATCATCGCCACTTCGGAACCCACCAGACTGCGGCGCTCTTTTTCCGAAATGCGTTTCAGATCCTGACCGTTAAACTCCAGCTTCTCGGCCATCACGCGACCAGGGAAGTCAATCAGGCCCATAATCGCAAGTGAACTGACCGATTTACCGGAACCAGACTCACCGACAATCCCCACCACTTCGCCCTGATTTACGCTATAGCTTATGCGATCTACTGCGCGGAACGCGGCCCCTTCGTCGCCGAAGTGCACCGATAATTTATCTACATTTAATAACGCCATCTCGAACCCCTTACTGCTTCAGTTTAGGATCGAGCGCATCACGCAGGCCGTCACCCATCAGGTTAAATGCCAGCACCGTCAGCAGGATCGCCAGACCCGGGAAGGTCACGACCCACCAGGCACTCTGCGCGAACTGCAACACGTCGGAGAGCATGGTGCCCCACTCCGGTGTTGGCGGCTGCGCGCCCATGCCAAGGAAGCCGAGGGCAGCCATGTCGAGAATGGCGTTCGAGAAACCAAGCGACGCCTGAACAATCAGCGGCGCAAGGCAGTTAGGAAGAATGTTGACAAACATCTGACGCATCGCGCCCGCACCCGCTACACGCGAAGCGGTAACGTAGTCGCGGTTGACCTCCACCAGCACGGCGGCACGCGTCAGTCGCACATAGTGCGGCAAGGCAACGAAGGTTAGCGCCAGCGAGGCGTTGACTATCGACGGACCGAATATCGCCACCAGCACCAGCGCCAACAGCAGGCTCGGCAGCGCCAGCATGATGTCAACGATACGCATGATAACGGTATCCACGATGCCACCGAAGTAGCCAGCAACCAGGCCGAGTACGACCCCCATCAACAGCGACAGAACCACCACCAGGCAGCCAACCAGCAGCGACAGACGCGCACCGAACATCAGGCGCGATAAGGTATCGCGGCCCACGTCATCGGTACCGAGCAGATGCGACCAGGTGCCGCCATCCTGCCAGACCGGCGGAGCCAGCAGCGAATCACGGAACTGTTCTGCCGGGTTATGCGGCGCAAGCACGTTCGCAAAGATGGCAATCAGCAGCATAATGACAACATACGCCAGACCGACAACCGCGCCTTTGTTACGTTTGAAGTAATGCCAGAACTCCTGCAGCGGGGTCATAGGCACCGGTGCAGCAATAACTTTAGTTTCAGTAGATTGTGACATGATGGCCCCTTACTTCTTATGCCGAATACGCGGGTTCACCACGCCGTAAAGCAGGTCGACCAACAGGTTGACGACAATGATCATCGTTGCGACCAGCAATACCCCGCCCTGCACAACCGGATAGTCGCGGCGTTGCAGTGCGTCAATCAGCCAGCGCCCAAGGCCCGGCCACGAGAAGATGGTTTCCGTCAGGATGGCCCCTGCCAGCAATGTTCCCACCTGCAGACCGATAACGGTCACAACTGGCAGCATCGCATTACGCAGCGCATGGACAATGATGACGCGCATGCGGGTCAGCCCTTTGGCGCGTGCGGTACGGATGTAATCCTCACCCAGTACTTCCAGCATGGAGGAGCGGGTCATACGCACGATAACCGCCAGCGGGATAGTCCCGAGCACGACGGCAGGCAGAATCATATGCGCTACCGCATCAATGAAGTTGCCGTCCTCGCCCCAGATAGCCGTATCAATCAGCATAAAGCCAGTCAGCGGGTTGCTGTCATCAAGGAACACCATATCGCTGACACGCCCGGAAACCGGGGTCAGGTTAAGCTGCACCGAGACCAGCATAATCAGCATCATGCCCCACCAGAAGATAGGCATGGAGTAACCGGTCAGCGCGATACTGACAGCGGTATGATCGAAAATGGAGCCACGTTTTACCGCAGCCAGTACGCCTACCGGGATCCCCACGGCAACGGCGAAGATCATGGCGCAGATACCCAGTTCCATGGTCGCTTTAAAGCGCGGCACGAACTCGTCCCACACCGGAAGACGGCTCTTAAGAGAGATGCCTAAATCACCGTGCATCACACCCCAAACATAGTTGACGTATTGCTCCCACAGCGGCTTGTTAAGACCAAGCTCCGCCAGCAGCTGAGCATGACGCTCAGGAGAGAGACCACGCTCACCCGCCATGATCATCACCGGATCGCCGGGGATCATATGGACAAAGGCAAAGGTGAGAAGGGTGATACCGATAAACGTAGGGATGACGAGCCCTAAACGTCGGAGGATGAACTGCAACATAACCCGGATTCTCTGTAGTGACGCTCCGCCTGGAGGCGAGACGTCTTTATTGCTCACAAATGTAAATTCCCTGCGGACAGGGAATACATGCCCCCCTCTCACCCGAAGGAAGAGGGGGGCATAGGGTGCCTATTATTCTACTGACACGTTTTCGAAGTGGTGTTTGCCCAGTGGATCAACCACGTAGCCTTTAACTTCTTTACGTACTGGCTCATACACGGTGGAGTGAGCAACGATCAGTGCCGGAGCCTGGTCATGCATCACAACCTGAGCCTGTTTGTACAGTTCAACACGCTTGTTGTGGTCGTCGGTTGCGCGAGCCGGTTGAATCAGGTCTTCAAACGGCTTGTAGCACCAGCGAGAGTAGTTGGAACCGTCTTTCGCAGCCGCACAGCTGAACAGGGTAGCGAAGAAGTTGTCCGGATCCCCATTGTCCCCGGTCCAACCCATCATCACAGCCTGGTGTTCGCCTGCTTTAGCGCGTTTCAGGTACTCGCCCCACTCGTAGGTAACGATCTTGGCTTGTACACCGACTTTCGCCCAGTCAGCCTGAATCATCTCAGCCATACGGCGAGCGTTCGGGTTATACGGACGCTGTACCGGCATTGCCCACAGCTCAACGGTGAAGCCTTTCTCGTGGCCAGATTCTTTCAGCAGTGCTTTCGCTTTCTCAACGTCGTAGGTGTAATCCTTAACGTCGTCGTTGTAGCCCCACATGGTCGGCGGAATCAGGTTTTTCGCCGCGGTGCCAGCACCCTGGTAAACCGCTTTGATGATCGCTTCTTTGTTCACCGCGTAAGTCAGCGCCTGACGCACTTTCACGTCATCAAACGGTTTCTTCTCGGTGTTGAAGGACATGTAGCCAACGTTCAGACCCGCTTGCTCCAGCAGGTTGATGTTTTTGTCCTGCTTCATGCGAGCGATGTCAGCCGGGTTCGGGTACGGCATAACCTGGCACTCGTTTTTCTGCAGTTTGGCATAACGTACAGATGCGTCAGGCGTGATGGAGAAGACCAGACGATCGATCTGCGGCTTGGTGCCCCAGTAGCCTTCGAAGGCTTTGTACAGAATGCGGGAGTCTTTCTGGTATTGCAGCAGCTGGAATGGGCCAGTCCCGATGGGGTCCAGGTCCACTTTATCCGGCGTACCGGCTTTCAGCATGTTGTCTGCGTATTCTTTGGACAGAATTGACGCGAAGTCCATTGCCAGGTCAGCCAGGAATGGCGATTCCGGGCGGGTCAGCACGAACTGGACAGTATTGTCGTCAACTTTTTTCACTTCGCTGATGAGCTCAGGTAAGCCCATGCCTTCGAAGTATTCATAGCTGCCGCCAGAGATTTTGTGGTACGGGTTCTGATCGTTTTTCTGACGATCGAAAGAGAACACGACGTCGTCTGCGTTGAAATCACGCGTCGGTTTGAACTCTTTATTATCCTGCCACTTCACGCCTTTACGCAGGTGGAAGGTGTAGGTTTTACCATCGGCGCTGACTTCCCACTTCTCAGCCAGGCCAGGGATAACTTCAGTGGTACCGGTTTTGAACTCAACCAGACGGTTATAAATCGGCACAGAGCTTGCGTCGTAAGTGGTACCAGAGGTGAAAAGCTGTGGGTTAAAGCCCTCAGGCGAACCTTCTGAACAGTAAACCAGGGTTTTTGCCTGCACGCTTGCAGCCACAGTCATCGCCACCAGGCTAAGACCGAGCTTCAGCATCCCTGACTTCTTCAAGGAAATACTCATTATTCTGCTCCAATGTGATATGTGTTGTTACCCTTGCGCTGGGTTATCCGACAGGCCTTTATTTGTTTTTTACCTGGACTTATCGGCAGTTATGAGAGATGGGAAATCCTTTCACGGGGTTGACTGAGTTGCAGTGCAGATTCTCCATGAAATGCCCCTCATGCCCTACAATCTGTCAATAGAATGTCAAAACGTCAATACAGGTAACGGGGATTTACATCGTTGATGAGAATCAACAAACAAAGTTAAAAAAAACTTCAAGGTGGTATTTTCAGCAGGTAAATTTGTGCTACGCGCCACAAAGCAGAATAATTCCCTTAAGAATTTACTGTATATGGTGTTTATCGTTTGTACAGATTATGAAAAATTTCTGACGAAATGATGAATATGTGAGCGATAAATACCGCGAACGTTAAAACGCACAGCGTAAAATGCTGCCTCTATCCATAAGCAACGCGAAAAAAGATTTAACTATATATAAAAAAATACAATGGAATATGTCACAAAACGGTGAGCAGGCAGGGTGAAATAACGTTAAACGAGGGTTAAAAAACGGGACTTTTTTTGCCCGGCGATGTGAGAAATGTAACATTCGCCGGGCTGTACAATTAGCTTTCCATGCGTGAATTACACAATGCCCGTGGTCACAGTGAAAGATCGTGTCTGCTGTGGCGCTATCTCTATTAATGAACCGTTGCGTGCCGCGGCCAGGAACCCTTCCGGGCGGCAGGTAGCAGGCAGTGCAAAGGCCGCCACCTGCTGATCACCGTTATACAGAATCCAGCGGGTCACATAATTCAGCTCTGCACTCGAGAATCGGGTCATGAACGTCGTGCCATCCGGCGCAATCATGCGAAATTCGGGCGTATCAGTATATTCATCCAGTTTATCGGCAAAGAAGACGATTTCCGGATCGTAAAATACAGGGGCGTCCAGCGTCGCTATGGAGGCCTCGCCCTGTATTATCCGCTGATTAAACGCCAACCACTGCTCAGTGGGTTTCACGTGTGCAGGTACCGATTCACGCAGTTTTAATGCCGCATCCGGGATGTTCTGACTAAAGGTGGCTTGGGGCACATATGCATAGTTCATATGGCACATGTACTGCAACGGCATTGCGACCGAGGCCATATTGGTCACCGCCATCTGGATATCAAACAGCGCGCTCGCCTTACGCAGCACCACCGCAGGCTGTGCCTGATAGTGATGACCGAAGCCCATCACATATTCATACCGCCCGGTAACGCGCAACGCATCCCCTTCCAGTTCAAGCCAGGCCTCATCCATTGCCGCGCAGGCCATTTCGCCGTGCAGCGGATGGGTATCTTCCGCCGACGGGCAGCCGTTTGCCAGCAGCCCTGAATGAAACGCGAAGCAACCGTAGGTCGCCACCACTTCCGTCGCCAGCTTAGGCTGGCTGAACATGTTGCGCATGGTCAGGTCATGACCATCAAATTCGGCATCCCAAATCATCTGCCCCATCCAGGGCAGAATGACGAGATGACCGCGACTGTTCTGGACCTTCAACCCTTCCACTCCGCTGGCATAGCGAAAGGCAGTAACCGTAAAGTCACTATTTTCCAGCAGGATCCGGGGCAGCTCAGTAAAAAGTGAACGCCATAGAGGGAGACGCGTTGCCATTATGATTCTCCTTAAGAAGCTATCGCTTCGGTCACATCATTACGCACTTTGCTTTCGCGCCAGAAGTAGAGGCCAACATAGACAAAGCAGAACATGGAGACCAGGAACGAGAGTTGCAGCGAGTGGAACATGTCTGCCACGTAGCCCTGAATCGCCGGGACGACCGCCGCACCAACAATCGCCATCACAATCACAGCACCCGCCATTTCGGTATGTTCGTTATCTACGGTATTCAACGTGCCTGCGTAAATGGTCGCCCAGCAGGGTCCAAACAGCACGCTCACCAGTACCGCTACATACACGGCACTGAAGCTCGGGGCCAGCGACACGTAGGCCAGGAAGAGCGCACCGATGACGGAGTATAAGATCAAGACTTTCTCCGGATTGAAGCGCGTCATCAAAATATTGGCGATAAATTTACCGATGAAGAAACAGATGAAGCTGTAGACCATGAAGTTGGAGGCATCACGCTCGTTAATGTCACCCAACTCCAGCGCCAGGCGAATGGTGAACGACCAGACCGCAACCTGCATACCTACATAGAGGAACTGTGCCACGATGCCGCGGCGAAAACGCCCGTTACTCGCAAGGTAACGCAGCGTCTCCATCGCTGATGGGCGTTTATGGTTTGCCGTCTGTGCCACTTTACAGGTCGGGAAGCGGGTCAGCAGGAACAGCACCATCACCACGACCAGCACCATAATCATGTACTTGTAAGGCTCGAGGGTGTTTTCCAGCATCAATACTTTGAAGTTATGGATCTGCTCAGCATTCATACCCGCCATCTGTTTTTCCAGGCTTTCCCCTTCGGAGAAGACCAGGTATTTACCCAGCAGGATGCCCGCGACCGCACCGATAGGGTAAAAGGTCTGGCTGATATTGAGGCGCAGGGTGGCGTGCGCCTTCGGACCAATCATCGAGCTGTAGGTATTCGCTGCCGTCTCCAGGAAGCTTAAACCAATGGCGATAGCAAAGATGGCGGCGAGGAACATGGTGTAGGTTGCCATGTGCGACGCAGGGAAAAAGAGCGTACAGCCGACAATATACAGAGTCAGGCCGGTTAATATCGCCACTTTATAACTGGTTTTCTTAATAACCAGCGAGGCCGGAATCGCAATTAAGAAATAACCGCCATAAAATGCACTCTGCACTAATGCAGAGGCAAAGTTGCTAAGCGAAAATACACTTTTAAATTGCGTAATCAGAATATCATTTAAAGCCGCTGCACATCCCCATAACGGGAATAAACAGGATAACAAAATAAACTGGAACAGAGGGGTCTTATTCAGATACCCATCAGGCATCTGAATGATGTTTTTATTGTTCATAGTGCTACCTTTTACTTTGCAGGGTGATAGTTATTCGTTTAAGGACAGATATTCGTTAAATTGTTCAATGCTCGGATAAGAAGATTGGGTGCCTTTGCCCGTGACGCTAAACGCAGCGAAGAGGACGGCTTTTTTCATGGCGGCTTCAACATTGCCGTTCTGAACGTAGTAGTGGGCGAAGCAGCCGATGAAGGCATCGCCCGCACCACTGGTATCAATAGCATTGACCTTGAAGGCGGGCACATGTACTTCCTGGTCTCGGGTCATCCATAACGCCCCTTTTTCGCCCATCGTAACAATAATATTGTTCAGCCCTTTATCGAGCAGACTGCGCGCCGCGGCACGAATATTATCGTAACTGTCTACCGGCATGCCGGTTAATATTTCCAGCTCGGTTTCATTGGGTACAAAGAAATCACATTTGCAGGCATAGGACATATCTAACTCACGTAATGCCGGTGCCGGATTTAATAACACTTCGATACCGTGTTTTTTCCCGAATTCAATAGCGTGATAAACCGTTTCAAGCTGGACTTCGAGTTGCAGAACAATAAGCTGACATTTTTTGAGATCTTCCGCAGCGCGATCAATATCTTCCGGGGAGAGGAATTTATTTGCGCCTTTAATAATCAGAATACTGTTACTGGAATTGGCATTCACAAAGATTGGCGCCACCCCGCTGCTGGTGCAGGGGACTTTTTCCACATAGGTGGTATTAATGCCCCAGGATTCCAGATTACGGATGGTGTTATCCGCGAAGATATCGTCCCCGACTTTGGTCAGCATCAGCACTTTCGAGTTAAGTTTGGCCGCTGCCACCGCCTGGTTTGCCCCCTTGCCGCCACAACCGATTTTAAACGCAGGCGCTTCCAGCGTTTCCCCTTCTTTCGGCATCTGGTTGGTATAAGTGATGAGATCCACCATGTTTGAGCCGATAACTGCGATATCCATTTTTACTACCTCTCAGAAACAATCACGCAACAATGATATTAAAATAACATTATCATGTTACTTTCGTATCATTTGTGATTATGATCGCGATTACAGGATCATTTTTCTGATTATTTAATCACCGACTTTTGTGTTGCTCGTCACACACACGCTTCAACAACAAACCATAACCACTTGAAAATAATCATTTAAATAACAATAAAAACAGCCAGTCACACGCTTTTAATTATGATCTGCCAGCAGTATAGTAGTGCAACAATGTGATGTTCCTGAAGCCACACAAATGTTACTAATGGAACATATGCAAGACGACTGGCGGGGAAGTGAATGGAAACCAAGCAAAAAGAGCGCATCCGGCGTTTGATGGAGCTGCTGAAGAAGACTGACCGAATCCACCTTAAGGAGGCCGCCCGCATGCTGGAGGTCTCGGTAATGACGATTCGCCGCGATCTCAGCCAGGATGATGAGCCGCTGCCGCTAACGCTGCTGGGCGGCTACATTGTGATGGTGAATAAACCCGCCTCATCGTCTCCCTCCCCGACCCCCGCCAAAAGCGCGCACCATCGAGACGACCTGCCCGTTGCCATTCTGGCAGCCGGACTCGTCAGCGAAAATGATTTGGTCTTCTTTGATAACGGGCCGGAGATGCCGCTGGTCGTAAGTATGATCCCGGATGATATTACCTTTACCGGTATCTGTTACTCACACCGGGTGTTTGTGGCGCTCAATGAGAAACCCAATGCCACAGCAGTGTTATGTGGTGGTACCTATAAAGCAAAAAGCGATGCGTTTTACGATGGTAACAACCCGTCAGCACTGGATTCGCTTAATCCACGCAAAGTGTTTATTTCCGCCAGTGGCGTGCATGAACATTTTGGCGTGAGCTGGTTCAATCCGGACGATTTAGCGACTAAACGCAAAGCGATGGAGCGCGGGTTACGTAAGATTTTGCTTGCCCGCCATGCCCTGTTCGATGAAGTCGCGCCCGCGAGCATTGGGTCGCTGTCAGCGTTCGATGTGTTGATAAGTGATAAGCCGCTGCCGGTGGATTACGCGACGCATTGTCGCAATGGGTCGGTGAAGGTGATTACGCCGGAATCGGAGGGGGAGTGAGTCAGGCCTAAGGTTTAATGGAGGTGCATTTTATTTCGGCGGATTGTTCCGTTCACTTCAATTTCATTGCTTCTCTAAAGCAGGATCACCTGTGAACGTGCAAGGGTGGTTCACCGCCACCACCCTTGCAACCCTGGCTCCCGGCAAGGAAAATTGCCGCTGACGCGGTGCACTCCGCTTTTTCCTTTAGACTATCGGGTCGGGCGCGATGCAGCGTCCCTGCAACGCGCGCCCTGAACCCGCATCCCTGCGGGTTCCCCCGGCCTTACGGAAACACGTCGCCAATTTTCAGCCGGACCCACCACACCTGATCATGTGTGCGTTTTATTAAAAGCAAAAACCGTTTACCTGAAAGGCAGTATCTTACAGCGAGATTTTCTGGTCCGGCTGAAAATCGATGAAGCGTTGACGGCTGACCGGGGCCGCCCACATGGATGTGGGCGGAGGGGATAGCCTACAAGGATGTAGGCTGGTCCCCGACCCGATAGTCAGACGGCATAAGACGAATGAACCGCGGCGGCGAGCTTCCCTTGCACGTTCACGTGTAGAGAGGCGTCATGTGAATAATGAACTTGAGGTGAACGGAACAATACCTCAGAGCGAGCAAACTCTACCCCCTCCTCTCCAAGCTCCAGAACGCAAAAAGCCTGCTCAAAGAGCAGGCTTTTCTAATTTGGTCGGTGATAGAGGATTACTCGCCACTACGTGGCTCGCCCTGCGGGCCGTTGCTCACGCAACGTTCTCTCGCTTCGCTCGAGTCGAACCTCTTCCCCCGGAGGTTCTCATCCTCATCGGCTCCAGAACGCAAAAAGCCTGCTCTAAGAGCAGGCTTTTCTAATTTGGTCGGTGATAGAGGATTACTCGCCACTACGTGGCTCGCCCTGCGGGCCGTTGCTCACGCAACGTTCTCTCGCTTCGCTCGAGTCGAACCTCTTCCCCCGGAGGTTCTCATCCTCATCGGCTCCAGAACGTAAAAAGCCTGCTCAAAGAGCAGGCTTTTCTAATTTGGTCGGTGATAGAGGATTCGAACCTCCGACCCCTTCGTCCCGAACGAAGTGCGCTACCAGGCTGCGCCAATCACCGAATGCGGGGCGCATCTTACTGCCGCGTCCCGCAACCGTCAACCACTTAATGTTAAAAAGCTAACTGACTGGTGAGAAAGACATCAGGCCTTATTTGGCCGCCTCTGACGGCACATGACACCAGTTGTTATTTTCATTAATACCACCGTTTGGCGACGTGTAACCGAGGCAACCCATAATGGTGTCATACAGCTCAACATGGCGACGCGGTACCTTCATGTCCGCTTCCTGCTTCAGGTGAGCGAACATTTTTGCTTTATCCGGATCTTCCAGGTATTTGTCTGACATCCACACCATCATCGGTACGCGGAACTGCTCTGGCGGAGCCATTTTACGTGGCGTGCCATGCAGATGTTCCCTCTCGTTAATCGACTCGCCGTGGTCTGAGGCATAGAAAACAATCGCTTTCTTATCGCGCACTTTATCAATCACGCTGTCGATAAAGTGATCCACATAGGTCACCGAGTTATCAAACGAGTTAATCATCTCCGCTTTACTGCACTTATCATCCACGCTGACACATTCTGGTGTCCACTGCGCAAAACTGCGCGGGTAACGTTGGGTGTAGTTAAAGTGCGACCCTTTGGTGTGCATGATAATCAAATGCTTACCGCCGATATTGTTATCCAACGAGCGTTGCATTTCGTTAATCAGCAGCATGTCATCGACGTTTTTGCCACGGTTGCGCGGCTCGGCACCAATCTGCTCACGATAGGCAATATTGTCTGCCATGGTGTTGCTGTAGAACCACATCTCGCTTTGCATCGCGTACAGGTCGGAAGAGAAACCGAGCTGTTTCAACACGGAGAAAACGTTCTGTTCTTTGAGCGTGCGCTGCGGGTTGTCATCCGCCCCACCCTCACGCACAAACATACAGCGCAATGAAAGTTTGGTGGCGGTATCACAGGAATAACCGCGGAAAGCGACCAGGTTTTTCTCCTGAGACAGCTTCGGCGTGGTATTACGGGAATAGCCCAGCAGCCCCATATGATCCCAACGCGTCGTCTCGCCAATCACAAACACCACAAAGGTGTCATCCAGCCCTTTTGGCGCAACGTAGGTGTATTTTTTAGCCGGGTTTATCAATGATTTATAATCTGAAGATTCATCCACCTGCGCCCAGGCATAGAGCCCAAGAGCAGAAAGCCAGTTAGAAGGCAGGTACGAGTTTGCCACCACGCCACCGTAGCTTGGCATGTCAACACCAGAGGTGCGCTCTTCATGCTTCTGCTGCAGATCCAGCAGGCGAATCGGCCCCCAGACCATCAGTCCAGCAATCACCACCAGGGAGACGCTTTTCACCCGTAGGCCCGGTGTACGCAGCTGACGCAGGAGCGTGTAGCGACAGCGGTTATTCCAGATTGAGAGCAGCGGCAACAGGCTAACCAGGACAACCCAGACAATAAGCTGCCAGCCCACCACCTCTTTGGAGAGATCGATATCCGTCGTCATTACCGACGCGATAATCCCATAGCCAATCACCACATTTAAAAACGTCATGTAGTAACTTGCCGCAGCGGAAAAGAGTACCACCAGCGACGCGAGCACGCGCCAGGCGCGGCGTCCGAACAATGAGAGCATGCGTAATAAAAAGAAGGTCACTAAAACAGTGCCAACCAGTTCAACTACCGCAGAGAGTCCTTTCCAGACGGTGAACGCTTGCGCATAACCGTCAAACCGACGGAGAAAAACCGCGCTATTCATAAATAAGCCGATATACAACGCCAGCAGAAAACTAAGCCTCTGCTGAGTCATTGATTTTATAAAACTCATGCAAGCAACCCTGGAAAAAGGGGATAACGATGCCAACCTGACAGGGTTTTCACTCTCTGCAGGCTGATAAAACGCGGGAAGTTAATTAAGGAACTTCTTATGCGCGGCTAAGTAGACCACATAGGTCGAAAAAAGTGTCTCTGGAAGTGTGATCCGGTCATATATTTACAAAAATATATGACCGAGTGTATAGGATTCATTCACCGAATATCTTTCAGGACGTAATAACGTTCAATTTCACATCGATATTGCCCCGCGTAGCATTTGAATAGGGACAAACAATATGGGCTTTTTTCACTAATTCCTGCGCTATCTGGTGATCCATGCCTGGCAGGTGAATATCAAGCTGCGCCTCAATCCCAAACCCCGTCGGCAAGGGGCCGATACCGACCGTGCCTTCGATATAAGCGTCTTGCGGAACCTTCTGTTTTTCAACGGAAGCGACGTGTTTAAGCGCCCCCAGGAAACAGGCCGAATAGCCTGCGGCAAACAGTTGCTCCGGGTTGGTCACATCCCCACCCGCACCGCCCATCTCTTTAGGTACCCCCAGCTTCATATCCAGAATTCCGTCCGAGGTCGTCGCACGACCCTCACGGCCTCCAGTTGCTTTTGCTTTTGCCCGATAAACCACTTTCTCTAACGACATAGCCGACTCCTTTAGTTAGCTCGCTTATCAATTAAGCGTAGACCCTTGAAGGATTCCACGGGCAAAGACAGAAGGTTAGAGGCACAAAAAAGCCGCCAGGGTAAGTGGCGGCTTTTGCAGCATTTTAGCTATCAGGCATGTGCGTGTTTGTAGACGCTACGTTCTGGCTGACGAATAGTGGTGGAGAGCGCCAGCGAGAGGATCAGCAGGGCAAAAATCACACAGAAGGTCACATAGAAGCCACCGAACAGGGAGGCAATAATGGAGCCGCAAATGCTGCCGATACCAAAACCTAAGTAAATCACACCGTAGTTTTTCGCCAGGTTGTTCAGACCAAAGAACTCGCTGACCAGTGACGGGAAGACGGTGATGGTGCCGCCGAAGTTAAAGGCCACACAGGCAATCGCCGCAAAGAAGGTCGTCGCATTCAACGGTGCAAACAGGAGGGCAGCCATGCCCACCAGCGAAATCACCTGACCGATGGTAATCACACGAATACGGGAAATTTTATCAGACAGAATGCCCAGTACCAGGCGGCCTGTCAGGTTAGCAATAGAGATGACGGTAACGGCATTCGCGGCTGTCGCAACGTCCAGGTGCACCATGCCCTGCGCGATATCTTTCGCCACACCAATCACATACAAACCACTCATGCAGGCGGTCAGGAACATCACGGCCAGCATCCAGTACTGCGGTTTACGCATGGATTGCGCCAGAGTGAAGTCGTTCTCTACTACGCCGTTTACCGAACCCACTTTCTGCTGCGGTGCATCAGTCATCAGGGTTGCGCCAAAAACAATCATCACCAGCGCCATCACACCCCAGATCATAAAGGTTTTTTCCAGGCCAACGGTCGCCAGAAGATGACTGTCGATAAATTTAAACCCGAGGCTACCCAGACCATATGAACCAATCGAAAAGGCAGAGATCAGACCTTTACGTTCCGGGAACCATTTCACGCAGTTAGAGAGCGTCAACAGATAACCCGCACCGTCAGCCAGGCCAACCAGTACACCCGCGCTCAGCCAGAGCATCATCAGGTTGTTGGAGTGTGCGGTGAGGAAGAAGCCAATACCCAGCAGCACACCGGAAGCCATGGTGACGCGTTTTACGCCAAAACGCTCCTGTAATTTCCCGGCGATGGATGAAGAGAGCGCCAGGCCCAGGCTTAACAAGCCGAAAGAAAATGCCACCTGGCTGACAGGTTCATCAAGCTTATCAGCCAGCGCGCTGTTGAACAGACTCCAGGTATAAACAGATCCCAATGCAAATTGCGTAATGATGGTGCCGGCTAAAGTGAGCCAGCGGGTGCGATTAGAAGATGAAGTATTCATGGCAGTTGTCCTGCAGAAGAAATTAAAGGAATTCACTGCCGACAACGATAACGAAGCGCATTTCATGCCTGGGCTAAAAAGGCATGAAATGCAGTTAAGAGGGAATGAAATGCATCTGAGCTGGAATGAATGACATCGCGAAATATCATTCTGACGAATTAATTAAGTAAGTTAGTGCACACTATCGCGCCAGGGTGCGGACTTATTGTTTATATTTTGTAAACCACATGTACCGAATATGCTTAAAAACGAGCGCTGACACCCATGCTATAAAGGTAATTCTGCCCGAGCACCCAGTTTTCCGATTGTGACATCGACGCATAGGCCGCAAGGTGTTGATTTAGCAACACATCTGCTCCCAGCGTCACGTCCATCCAGTTACCATATTGGTTGGCTGCAGAAAGACGATTTAAACCTGACTGGATTTTCCAGACGTTTTCACCGAACTGCTGGTTATAGCTAATTTGCGCCCAGGGTCGCACATCGCCAATTTGGGTATCCACGCGCCACCCCAGAGAGCTGACGCTTGCGTGCCAGAGTGGATCGCTATAGTGATTACTTACTGCGCTATCACCAAATTCGTTGTAGGTTGAGGTAGTTGAACCATCGTAATGCCATGTCGCTACCGGCCCGGTTACCACCCCTTTCATCAGTGGAATATTCCAGCCCACACTCATGGTGCTTACCGCATCCATAGGGGTAGCATCCGGAAGATTAAACGCGACGCCGGGGCTATTTTGCGACGAGCGAATACGTTCTTCCAGAATATCGTTGTAACGCGGCTGGTGATCGCTATCCCATGTATAGCGTTCCACCATATTATTGTGCAGGTCAGGAGCGATATATTCTTGCTGCCATGCAAAAGCCGTATGGCTAAAAAGCAGACAAGCAGGTACTACTGCCCACACACGGCCACTGTAAATTTTTTTCATCAATGCGACTCCAGAAGAGAGCCGAATTCGGCATTTTTGTTATCGTTTTTTTGGGAATGTTATGAAGGGTAAACCCCTTACCTAACTATTGTCTTTTTAACAGGTACGTCAAGACGTGTCCTCATATTAATTTGATCAAAATCAGCAACGGAGAAGGATATGCAACGCTGCGGTTGGGTAACTCAGGATCCACTTTATCTCGCCTATCACGATGAAGAGTGGGGTGTCCCACAAACAGATAGCCAGAAACTCTTTGAGATGATCTGCCTTGAAGGACAACAGGCAGGATTGTCCTGGATTACAGTGCTTAAAAAGCGCGAAAACTACCGAAATGCCTTCCACCATTTTGACCCGGTACGCGTCGCTGCAATGGGTCCTGATGATGTCGAGCGACTGGTACTGGATGCCGGCATTATTCGCCATCGCGGAAAGATTGAAGCCATTATTGGTAATGCGCGCGCATATCTCACGATGGAAGAAAAGGGTGAGCCGTTCCGGGAGTTTGTCTGGTCATTCGTGAACAACGAACCTCAACTCACCACCGCTACCTCACTCAGCGAACTGCCAACCTCGACCCCGGCTTCAGATGCATTATCAAAAGCGTTAAAAAAACGTGGCTTTAAGTTTGTTGGCACCACCATCTGTTACTCCTTTATGCAGGCCTGCGGTCTGGTGAATGACCATATCGCGGGCTGCATCTGCCACCCCGGAGGTCAGCGTGATCCGCAAATGGCAAAATAACGACCTCTCCCCCCTGCTCACGCTGTGGCTGGAGAGCACCACCTTTGCCCATCCGTTTATTGCAGAAAAATACTGGCTGGATAGCGAAAAACTGGTGCGCGAAGTCTACCTGCCCCTCTCACAGACATGGGTCTGGGAAGAAAGCGGGAAGCCACAGGGTTTCATCAGCGTAATGGAGACACAGTTTGTCGGTGCGCTCTTTGTACGACCGAAAACGGTGAGACACGGCATTGGTAAAGCGCTGCTTGATCATGTCAAACAGCGCTTCAGTGCCTTAAGCCTCGAGGTGTACCAGAAGAACGAGCGAGCGGTGAATTTCTACCATGCTCAGGGCTTTCGCATCGAAGACAGCGCCTGGCAGGATGACACCCAATCTCCGACCTGGATCATGAACTGGCAGGCGGATCAAACGCCGTCAGCGTAAGCACGGGTCCGGTGTACTTCTCCATCCATGCCAGTGCCGTATTTCCCGCACAGCCATTCCCCAGCTTCGAGCTGGGGAGATCTTTGGTCAGCACGTTGACCGCACCGTTTTTACAGATTCCCCCTTCGGCGCGTTCCAGATCAGGCCAGGCCCCCTGATGAATACAGATGACGCCGGGCTTAATTCCATCACTCACGACCGCCCCCACCAGCACCTGCCCACGACGATTCCAGACGCGCACCAGATCGCCATCAGCAATACCACGTGCTTTGGCGTCATCAGGATGCAACGTCACAGGCTCACGCCCGGCCACTGCGTACTGCTCACGCAGGGAAGAGTAATTTAACTGACTGTGCAGACGGTGCGCCGGATGAGCGGAAAGCACCTGTAACTGCTCGGCCTCGGCGTTGCCGTGCCACTCGTCTGGCTCCAGCCACATTGGGTGAGGCGGGCAGTCGGCATACCCAAACCCGGCAATGCGCGCCGAATAAATCTCGATTTTGCCGCTGTCAGTTTTCAGCGGATGCGCCTGCGGGTCGCGGCGGAAATCACCAAAGCGGACAAACTTCGCGCTCTGCTCACTCTCTGGCATTTCAAAGATGGCATTCTCTTCCCAGAACTGGGCGAACGGCGGTAGCGTAACGCCCTGAGAAGCACCGCGCTGAGCGGCAATCTCATAAAACGTCTCCAGCCACTGCAAATCCGTTTTCCCTTCCGTAAACCGCTCGCGCCCGCCCTGTTCCCACAACTCGCTGAGATCGGCAAAGACCTCAAAATCATCACGCGCTTCGTCACGCGGGGCTACCACTCGCTTCATCGGCACCATATGCTGGTTGCTGTAATCACCGGTCATCGTCAGATCGTTACGTTCAAACGAGGTCGTTGCAGGCAATACGATGTCGGCATGTTTCGCCGCCGCCGTCCAGAAGCATTCGGAAATCACGATCAGTTCCGGCTTCTGCCAGGCGCGGATCAGGCGATTGGTATCCTGATGATGGGTAAAGTTTGCCCCACCCGCCCACCAGATAAACTTAATGTCCGGGAAGTGGCGATCCATACCGTTGTGCTGATAGAAAGCACCGGGTTTTTCCAGTGCCTCGATAATACGGGCCACGGGGATTTTCTCGACCGCTTCAATACCGTCTTTCACCGCGCCCTGCATGGAAGCCAGCACAGCTGCACGGCGCGTCGGGTTGCCACCGTTGGCAAAGTGATAAGAGAGACCAAACCCGGTTCCCGGCAGACCGATCTGTCCTAACATGGCGGCGAGCGTTACCAGCATCCAGTGTTTCTGCTCACCAAACTGCTGGCGCTGCATGCCCCAGCCTGACATCAGCATGGTGTTATTTTCGTGGAAGAGTTTTGCCAGTTCGCGCAATTTCGCTGCCGGAATGCCACAAATATCCGCTGCCCACTCCGCCGTTTTGGCGACGCCATCGCTCTTGCCGGTCAGGTACTCAGCAAAGCGCGGATAACCCTCGGTACAGCGGCTCAGGAAGTTATCATCCTGCCAGCCATTCTCCACCAGCGTATGGGCGATCCCCAGCATCATCGCCACATCGGTGCCCATATGCGGGGCCAGCCATTCAACGTTGTCACCAAGGAAGTCGACCGTCTCCGATCGCATAGGATCGATGCAGATCAGTCGCTTACCGCTTTTACGCAGCGCATCAAAATAGGGAATCCCTTGTTCATCCGTGGCATTCCAGGCAATTTTTAGCGTATTGAGGGGGTTAGCACTCCAGAGCACCACCACATCCGCATGTTCCAGCACCAGCGGCCAGCTGGTCTGCTGCTGATAGACCTCATTGCCACCAACCACATAGGGCATGATGGCCTGCGCCGCACCGGTTGAGTAATCCCCCAGGTGACCGGTATAGCCCCCTGCGAGGCTCATGTAGCGCTGCAATAACGTTGCGGCTTTATGCAACACGCCGTTGGAACGCCAGCCATAAGAACCGGCAAAAATCGACGCCGGGCCGTGCTGCCCGCGAATGCGTTTATGCTGCTCATGAATTAGCGCGAGCGCGTCATCCCAGGAGACACGGACAAATTCGTCCTGCCCACGAATACCCTGTGGGCTGTCGGGGGAAGCCAGAAAGCCTTTGCGTACCATCGGGAAACGCACGCGCGTCTTGCTGTGTACTTGATCGCGAACCGCCGTTTGCAGCGAGTTCGGATGGTCAGTGGGTAACGCGCCACGAGAAGAAAAGACAGTTTCACCGTCGGTTTCAACCAGCATCGGCCCCCAGTGGGCGGCCGTCAGAATTGTTTTAACTACAGAGTTTGCCAAAGCGCGCTCCTGGTGCATGCAGGTGATGACCGCGTATCTGTCGCGGTCTTATGGAAAAGAAATATTGCGCTCTATCATCCACAGGTGCGGGAAATTGGCAAAGAATTAAACGTCATGAGGGCCAAAGGTATCGGGATAAGCGGGATTTCCCCCTTGCCTGCGCGGATTTTCGCGCTATCGTGTGGTCACATTCTTCAGGCGAGGGAAGCATTCATGGCGAAAACGACGCGCCCAACCATCAGTGATGTCGCAAAAGCGGCAAAAACGGGTAAAACCAGTATTTCACGCTATCTGAACGGCGAAAAACACCTCCTGTCAGAAGCGCTGCTGGCGCGCATCGAAACCGCTATTGCTGAACTCGACTATCGTCCAAGCCTGATGGCTCGCGGCCTGAAGCACGGACGTACTCGCCTGATTGGGCTGATCATCGCCGATATCACCAATCCTTACTCGGTACACGTGCTAAGCGGCATTGAAGCCGCCTGCCGGGAGAAGGGCTTTACCCCGCTGGTCTGTAACACCAACAATGAAATCAATCAGGAGCTGCATTATCTCGATTTGCTGCGCAGCTATCAGGTGGAAGGCATCGTGGTCAACGCTGTCGGCATGCGTGAAGAGGGGCTAAACCGCCTGCAACAATCCTCATTACCGATGGTGCTCATCGACCGTAAAATCCCGGATTTTGCCTGCGATGTGGTCGGGCTGGACAACACCCAGGCCGCCACAACAGCCACCGAACATTTGGTTGAACAGGGCTTTGAAGCGCTGCTCTTTCTCAGCGAGCCACTGGGGACGGTTAATACTCGCCATGAGCGGCTGGCGGCCTTCCGCGCCACCCTCGCCCGCTACCCCGGCGTGGTGGCAGAGAATGCCGAAGTGCCGCTGCATGAAGCCGAACAGATGGATAACACCCTGCGCCAGTTTCATACCCGCCACCGCGGCATGCGCAAAGCGGTCATCTCCGCTAACGGCGCGCTGACACTTCAGGTCGCCCGCTCGCTTAAACGCATCGGTCTGCACTGGGGCAGTGACATTGGCCTGCTCGGGTTCGATGAGCTGGAATGGGCTGAACTGGCAGGCGTCGGGATCACCACCCTGAAGCAACCCACCTGGCAAATTGGCTATGCTGCCGTCGAACAGGTCGTGCAACGTATTGAAGGCAAAAGCGATACCGTGCATGAACGGGTCTTTTCCGGCGAATTAATTGTGCGCGGCTCCACTGCGCGATAATTAACCTTCGTGATGACGATCATAAATTCAACATACTGAACTTTTCTTTGGAATCGGTTCCATTTAGCGTTAAAGACAGATTAAGTCTTTAACTCCGAGGAGCCGGAAGATGAAAAGAAAAATCATCGTGGTCACCGCCGCCTATGGCAACGAACAGATTCGTGCGTTGGGTGGTCAACTTGCTGTCCTGCCCGTCATCGCCGATGCGGGTGCTGACGGGGTCGAAATCCGCCGCGAGCTGCTGAGTCCAAAAGAGCTGAACCACCTGGCCTCACTCTCCTTTGCTATCGAAGCTCATAACCTTTTGGCCTGCTACTCCGCACCGGAACCATTGTGCATGGAAAATGGCTCACTAAACCCACGCCTGCCCACCCTGCTGGAAGAAGCCCACACGCTGAAAGCACTGTGGCTGAAAGTCTCTTTGGGACACTACCAGCAAAAAGCAGAGCTTGAACCTCTGCGCGACTGGCTGAACAACACGGGCATGGCGCTGGTCGTAGAGAACGATCAGACCGAGTGCGGACAACTGGCTCCGATGCAACGTTTCAAAGCTGCCTGTAGGGTTCTCAATCTTCCGGTCACACTGACCTTCGACACCGGCAATTGGCTGTGGGTGGGTGACTCCCCGGAAGAGGCCGCCCGTCATCTGGCACCCGCGGTGAGCTATATTCATGTTAAGGCCGCCGAAGCACACCACGAACGTTTTCGCGCCATTGCCCCCGACCAGGCTGACGAACGCTGGCTCTCACTGCTGAACCATCTGCCACCCGATGCCCCACGCGGTATTGAGTTTCCACTCGAAGGGGACGACCTGACTGCCGTCACCCGTCACTACGTTAACCTGTTACGCGAGGAGTAATGCCATGCATAAACCGCTTGATGTCATCACGATCGGTGAAGCGATGGCGATGTTCGTCGCTACGGAAACCGGCGATCTGGCCGATGCCGAACACTTTGTGAAGCGAGTGGCAGGGGCAGAACTGAATGTCGCCACCGGTCTTGCCCGTCTGGGCATGAACGTAAGCTGGGTGAGCCGCGTCGGCGATGATAGCTTTGGCCGCTTCGTATTGAATTCTCTGAAAAAAGAGAATATCGATGCCAGTGGCGTCACCGTGGATTGCCGTTTCGCAACGGGCTATCAGCTTAAATCTAAAGCAGAAAATGGAACCGATCCCATTGTGGAATACTTCCGCAAAGGCTCCGCGGCCAGCCATTTGTCTACCGACGACTTCAATGCCGCCGTCTTCTCGCGCGCACGCCATTTGCACTTGAGTGGCGTGGCAGCGGCACTCTCCCCGACCTCTTACGCACTGCTGGAACACGCAGCGGCGACCATGAAAGCGCAGGGTAAAACGATCTCCTTTGACCCAAACCTGCGCCCGGTGTTGTGGAAGAGCGAAGCGGAGATGGTGGAAAAACTCAATCGCCTCGCCTTCCAGGCCGACTGGGTTCTGCCAGGTCTCAAAGAGGGGGTCATTCTTACCGGGCAACAGACACCGGAAGGTATTGCCGATTTCTATCTCCAGCATGGCGTAAAAGCAGTGGTGATTAAAACCGGCCCGGACGGTGCCTGGTATAAAACAGCCAGCGGCGAACAAGGCGCAGTCGCCCCGGTGAAAGTGGACAACGTGGTCGACACCGTGGGTGCAGGCGATGGTTTTGCCGTCGGCGTCATCAGTGCACTGCTGGAAGGTAAAACGCTGCAACAGGCCGTGCAGCGCGGTAACAAGATTGGAGCCCTTGCCATCCAGGTTCTGGGTGACAGCGAGGGGCTGCCTACTCGGGAAGAGTTGGGCGAGTAATTCCCCCCTCACCCCAGCCCTCTCCCGGCGGGAGAGGGAGAAAGACATCGCAGGACTGATCCCCTCTCCCTCGAGGGAGAGGGTTAGGGTGAGGGGGAAAGCTCCTCACAAAAAACAAAGCCACCCAGGCCCTACAACCCGGCGGCGCAAACCTCAACCATAGAGGCAACGATATGAAAAGTTCGACAAATGCAGCAAAACGCTGGCTTTACATCATGCCGATTGTTTTCATCACCTACAGTCTGGCCTACCTCGACCGGGCAAACTTTAGCTTCGCCTCCGCCGCCGGTATCAACGACGATCTCGGGATAACCAAAGGGGTCTCCTCCCTGCTGGGGGCGCTGTTTTTCCTGGGCTACTTCTTCTTCCAGATCCCGGGCGCGATTTATGCCGAACGCCGCAGCGTGCGTAAATTGATTTTCGTCTGCCTGATCCTGTGGGGCGGATGTGCTTCTCTGACCGGAATGGTCACCAACATTCCGATGCTGGCGGCCATTCGCTTTATTCTTGGCGTGGTGGAAGCGGCTGTCATGCCCGCGATGCTGATTTACATCAGCAGTTGGTTTACCAAATCGGAACGCTCACGCGCCAACACCTTCCTGATCCTCGGCAACCCGGTCACCGTACTGTGGATGTCGGTGGTCTCCGGCTACCTGATTCAGGCGCTCGGCTGGCGTGAAATGTTCATCATTGAAGGGGTTCCGGCGATCATCTGGGCCTTTGCCTGGTGGATGCTGGTGCGCGACAAACCGTCCCAGGTCGGCTGGTTATCTGAAGATGAAAAATCCGCGCTGCAGGCACAACTGGAGCAAGAACAACAGGGCATTAAAGCGGTACGTAACTACGGCGAAGCCTTCCGCTCACGCAACGTTATCCTGCTCTGCATGCAATATTTCGCCTGGAGCATTGGCGTCTATGGCTTTGTACTGTGGCTGCCATCAATTATCCGCAACGGCGGGGCTAACCTCGGCATGGTCGAAGTGGGCTGGCTCTCTTCCGTTCCGTACCTGGCCGCCACTATCGCGATGATCCTCGCCTCCTGGGCATCGGACAAGCTGCAAAACCGTAAGCTGTTCGTCTGGCCATTATTACTGATTGGCGGGCTGGCCTTTATCGGCTCCTGGGCCGTCGGCGCCGACCACTTCTGGGCCTCTTATACCCTGCTGGTGATCGCCGGGGCAGCCATGTACGCCCCCTATGGTCCGTTCTTTGCCATCATTCCTGAAATGCTGCCGCGTAACGTCGCGGGTGGCGCCATGGCACTCATCAACAGCATGGGCGCGCTCGGTTCGTTCTTTGGTTCCTGGTTCGTCGGCTACCTGAACGGCGCCACCGGCAGCCCGTCTGCTTCGTACATATTTATGGGGGTGGCGCTTTTCGCCTCTGTATGGCTTACTTTAATTGTTAAGCCTGCTAACGATAAAACGATTCCGACAGGTGCACGTCACGCCTGAATCATAACGAGGGAGAATTCATGAAGCCGTCCATCATCCTGTACAAAGCACTGCCTGAAGATTTGAAACGCCGCCTTGAAGCGCAGTTCACCGTCACTCAGGTGCCGAACCTGCACCCTGAAACGGTGGCACAACACGCCGATGCGTTTGCGAATGCGGAAGGTCTGCTGGGATCCAGTGAGAAGGTAGGAAGTGCACTGCTGGAGAAGATGCCGAAGTTGCGTGCAGCTTCCACTATCTCTGTCGGCTATGACGCCTTCGATATGGACGCACTGAATGCGAAGAAAATTGTATTGATGCACACCCCGACCGTGCTGACCGAAACCGTGGCCGATACCATCATGGCACTGGTGCTCAGCTCCGCCCGTAGGGTGGTAGAAGTGGCTGAACGCGTGAAGAAAGGCGAATGGACCAAAGGCGTTGGCCCGGACTGGTTCGGGGTCGATGTGCATCATAAAACGCTGGGGATTGTAGGTATGGGCCGCATTGGCCTGGCACTGGCCCAGCGTGCCCACTTTGGTTTCGGCATGCCGATTCTTTACAACGCACGCCGCCATCATGAAGAGGCGGAAACCCGCTTCCAGGCACGTTACTGCGATCTCGACACCCTGCTCAAAGAATCTGATTTCGTCGTACTGGTTCTGCCTTACAACCAGGAAACACATCACCTGATCAATGCGCAGAAGTTTGCCATCATGAAATCGTCTGCCATTTTCATTAATGCCGGACGTGGTTCCGTGGTCGATGAAAATGCACTGATTGAAGCACTGAAAAGCGGCGAGATTCACGCTGCCGGACTGGACGTGTTTGAGAAGGAGCCACTGCCGGTGGATTCCCCTCTACTGACTCTGCCGAACGTGGTCGCTTTACCCCACATCGGCTCTGCTACCCATGAAACTCGTTATGGCATGGCGGAATGTGCTGTCGACAACCTGATTGATGCGCTAAGCGGCAAGGTCGAGAAAAACTGCGTGAATCCAAAAGTCGCGAAGTAAAGCACCCTTTGCACCAATAAAAAAGAGGCGATCCTGTCGCCTCTTTTTTTATGCTCAATTAACGCTTACTGCGTTGAACTCACGGTAGCGGTCCACGCCTGGGTAAACGCCTGATGCTGTGCCGCCAGCGGCCCAATCAGCGTGTTGTACTGGCTGGCCTGCTGAGAGGTCGGGAACTGAATACCGTTCGCCACAAAGCTCACCTGCGTACCCTGCTGCGAAATGAAATCCCCCACCTGCACCAGCTGCTGGGTGAAAATCTGCGCCGCCGGGATCAGCGGTTGCAGTGCGTTCGCCGGGCTGGTGACCACTTTCGAGAAAATCTGGTCAAAGACGGGCTTGAGATCGTCAGACTGTTTCAGCGCAGAATGCGCGGCATCCGCCTGCATTTTTGCGTTCTGCAACTGCTGGCTCAGCACGCCCAGAGAACCGTTCGCCTGGCGCAGCGGCTCGCGTTGTTTCATGTAATCCTCGGGCACACGAATCGCGTTCACACTGTCGACAACCGGACGTAAGCCGGAATCCATCGCCTGATTCACCTGCTGGGAGTAGCCATACAGGATCGCGTAATCGGACACGAACGGACCAAATTGTTTTTTCTGGTCAGCCGTCAGAGCAGGAAGACGTTCGCTACTGCGCATTGCGGTATTTTGCAGGAAATCGATAAACGCTTTACGCTGATCGCCTTCTTTATCAAAACACCCACTCAGGCCAACTACCATTAGTAACGCCGCAAGTGGCGCAAACCAGCGAGAACAGGACGTTCCTGTCGCCATTTTAAACTCCTTTAACCCATAAAAATCACAGACTGGCACCCACGTGCCCAACGCTGACAAGGATAGTCCAGGTCGGCGTCAGAGGATACCCTTTTCCTGCCATTCTTATCGCCATAACGGCAAACATAAAGGTGGCTTATGCATCACGTTTCGTCATGCGACTTTTTGCTAACCATTTACAAAAAAATACTGACTAAAGTCAGACTGTGGGTAATCAAGCAATTAACATGCAGCGAAACGTTTGAATATGCATTCTGAAAGCATCAAAACACGCTTAGCCTGCAATATATCTCTCGTGGGCCCTTTTACATGGTGTTTTACCGACTACGCTTAATCTTGCTGTATCTCTATCCGCTGTGTGATTTTGAGGAGTTCTCAATGGAATATAAAGATCCGATGTTTGAGCTGCTAAGCAGTCTGGAACAGATTGTTTTTAAAAAAGATGTAACGCAAGCGGTAAACCTCAACCAAAAGCTAAATACTTTCAATGAGTTTGAGCAATTACGACGCGGCACTGGGTTAAAGATAGACGACTTCGCGTGTGCAATGGGAGTCAGTGTGTCGATGGTCCAGGAGTGGGAATCGAAACGCGTACGTCCTTCCGCAACTGAAATGAAACTGATGCGCCTGATTCATTCAAACCCGACGCTCAGTAAGCAGTTGATGGAATAAAAGCAAAAGTCAGACCCCCGCGATGTCGGGGGTTTATGTTTTTAAGGCCACCGTTCGCAGACAATCTCAGCGTCACGCCACTCCAGAGAATCTGTCAGTTCTAGCCCCCGCAAAAATGCCTCATCATGTGACACGACCATCAGCGCCCCCGGAAATGCCGCTAATGCGTTTTCAATTGCCTGCGTGGAAGCCAGATCCAGATGGTTGGTCGGTTCATCCAGCAACAGCAGCTGCGTGGCTTCACGCCGCCAGAGAACGCAGGCCAGTGCCGCTTTCAAACGTTCTCCGCCGCTGAGTGCTGACAGCGGCAGCGTCACTTTATCAGCACCAAGTTGCAGCTGTGCCAGACGCGTGCGCAATACCCCCTCCTCAAGCGGCGTCTCTTCCAGATTCAAATGGGCGAGAACGGACAGGGAGAGATCGAAATTAGAAAGGTGCTGGTCGAGATACGCGGTCGTGACCGGTACTGAGCACTTGCCTGAGCGTGGCGCAATTTCACCGAGGATCACCCTGAGCAAGGTCGATTTACCACAACCGTTTGGTCCACGTAGCGCCACCCGCATGGGGCCGTCCATTCGCCAGTTGAGAGGAGAGAGCGGCACATGGGGCAACACCAGTTCTTCCATGACCAGCACCTGCTTACCCTCGGCAATATGGCTTCCCGGTAGTGTAAAGAGCACCGGGGCGTCATCTTCGACCCGCTCCCGCGCCTGGTTTACTGCGGCATTCAGCGCAGCGTTCTGCTCCCGATGCTGATGGCGAAACGTACCGGGCCGTTCCTTTGCCGCGCCTTTATATTTCACCCGCTCAAATGAAGCGATATTGAGGGTATCGACGGTACGCAAGGTCTGGGCAGAGCGCCGCTGGCTGGCATCGTGCTCTTTTTGCAGACGGAGACGAGTGCGGCGTCGTTCGATTACGGCATGGTCGAGTGCAGACTGCGCCGCCTGTTGCTCAGCATCACGCTGACGCTCGTAGTCGTCATAATTTCCGCCGTAGCTGCGTAATCCTGAAGGTGTCAGTTCCAGAATACGCGGCATCAACGCCAGCAGTTTGCGGTCGTGGGTCGCCACCAGCGTGCCACCACGCCGACGTGTGAGCATGGCATAAAACCATTCGCGCCCCTGACGGTCGAGGTGGTTTGTCGGTTCATCCAGCAGCAGATAATCCGGCTCCTGCATAGACGCGGCGCATAACAGCGCTCGCATGCGTTCGCCGCCACTGAGCTGTGCAGCAGGAGTCAGAGCAGAGAAAGCAGGTAATCCGGCCTCAGCAAAAACGGCTTCCAGGCGCTCCTGCAGATCCCAGAATCCTTCCAGACGCTCGATGTCATCAGGCTGGTAATCACCGTGCTCGATGCGCTTGCGGGCGGCAAAGATAGCGTCATAACCGAGCATTTCAGCCAGCGTTGTCGAAGGTGAGATCGCCTGATGCTGCGCAACAAACGCCAGCGATCCGAAGCGTTCGATATGTCCATGCGCAGGCACATCCAACCCGGCCAGCAGGCGAAGGAGACGGGTTTTTCCACTGCCATTGCGGCCCACGAGCCCGCACAGAGCAGGTTCAAGAGAGAGCGTTAACGGGCCAAACAGGGTATCGCCCGTCGCAAACTGACAGGTGAGTTGATGCAAAATAAACGAAGGGGATTGGGCACAATGAGCCATAAGCACTCCTGATTGAAATCAATACCTCCCTGCCCGCACTGAGTGCGTTGCAAGGCGTGAAATTCATCAGTCGTGTTTGTTCATTTTTCGTGTGCGCTCCGGAATGACGAGGGCTTCGTCGGGGCAAAGGATAGACGCAGAATGGCCTGGATGACAAGGTTGAATTTTAGACTCTTATTCGAGAACGCTTTGAAAAATGAAGATACAGACAATAAAAAACTGCACCTTACTTTGTTGGGTGTCCAACTTTTCGGGTGCAGTTCAAGGCAGCGGTTTTTTTTATTAACGCAATCGTTACTGCAACAGCGAAATATCCGCGACCTGCAGGAACAGCTCACGCAGTTTGGCAAGCAATGTCAAACGGTTCAGACGGACTTCTTTCTCTTCCGCATTCACCATGACATTTTCGAAGAAGGTATCGACCGGCTCACGCAGCGCTGCCAGCTCAATCAGGGCTTCCTGATAACGGCCTTCAGCGAAGTACGGCTGCAGTTTGTCACGCAGGACCACCAGGTGGCGAGCCAGCGTCATTTCTGCTTCTTCTTTCAACACGGAGGCGTGAACGATGTCGTTCAGCGTTTCGTCTGACTTGGCCAGGATGTTGGACACACGCTTGTTGGCTGCTGCCAGCGCGGCCGCTGCCTCCAGCGTACGGAAGTGAGAAACCGCCTTCATGCGCGCATCGAAATCAGCCGGACGGGTCGGACGACGTGCCAGTACCGCCTGAATAGTGTCGACGGTGTAGCCTTCGTCCTGATACCAGGCGCGGAATCGACCGAGCATAAAGTCGATCACATCATCGACCACTTTAGCGTTGGTTAGCTTGTCACCGTACAGACGCACAGCTTCTTCGGTGAGTGTTTGCAGATCCAGGTTCAGGTTCTTCTCAACGATGATACGCAGCACGCCGAGCGCCGCACGACGCAGAGCAAACGGGTCTTTGTCGCCTTTCGGATGCTGGCCGATGCCAAAGATGCCCGCGAGGGTATCCATCTTGTCGGCAATCGCAACCGCACACGCGACCAGGTTAGACGGCAAGTCATCGCCCGCGAAACGCGGCTGATACTGCTCGTTCAGTGCAACGGCTACGTCTTCTGCTTCACCGTCATGACGCGCGTAGTGCATGCCCATCACGCCCTGGGTGTCGGTGAACTCGAAGACCATGTTGGTCATCAGGTCACACTTAGACAGCAGGCCCGCACGGGTTGCGTGGTTAACGTCAGCGCCAATCTGGCCTGCAATCCAGCCTGCCAACGCCTGAATGCGGTCAGTCTTGTCGCGCAGCGTACCCAGCTGCTGTTGGAACAGCACGGTTTGCAGACGCGGCAGATGGTCTTCCAGGCGTTTTTTGCGGTCGGTATTGAAGAAGAATTCGGCATCCGCCAGACGTGGGCGTACGACCTTCTCGTTACCAGAGATAATCTGAATCGGATCTTTCGATTCGATGTTGGCCACGAAGATAAAGTTCGGCAGCAGTTTGCCGTCGTTGGCGTAAACCGGGAAGTACTTCTGGTCACCCTTCATGGTGTAAACCAGCGCTTCAGACGGAACCGCGAGGAATTTCTCTTCGAATTTCGCCGTCAGTACCACCGGCCATTCCACCAGCGAGGTGACTTCTTCCAGCAGGCTTTCGCTCAGGTCAGCGTTACCGCCAATCTTACGAGCCGCTTCTTCTGCATCCGCTTTGATGGTCGCTTTACGCGCTTCATAGTCGGCAATGACTTTACCGCGCTCCAGCAGGATCTGCGGGTACTGGTCAGCATGGTCGATGGTGAACTCCGGCTCGCCCATAAAGCGGTGGCCACGAATCACGCGATCGGACTGAATGCCCAGAATGGTTGCAGGAACGAGTTTATCGCCCAGCAGCAGGGTCACGGTGTGAACCGGACGCACGAAGTGCACGTCAGACGCACCCCAGCGCATCAGTTTCGGAATCGGCAGTTTTGCCAGCGAGGTGGCAATCATGTTCGGCAGCAGCGCTTCGGCGCTCTCGCCTTTCACGTGCGCACGGTAGAGCAGCCATTCGCCTTTGTCGGTCGCCAGACGCTCAGCCTGATCAACGGTGATACCGCAACCGCGCGCCCAACCTTCTGCTGCTTTGCTTGGTTTGCCCTCTGCATCAAACGCCTGGGCAATCGCCGGACCGCGTTTTTCAACTTCGCGGTCAGGCTGAGAAGCGGACAGGTTAGCCACTTTCAATGCCAGACGACGCGGCGCCGCAAACCATTCAACGTTGCCATGCGCAAGGCCAGCCGCGTCGAGTTCAGCAGTCACATTGGCAGCAAAAGATTCCGCCAGGCTGCGCAGGGCTTTTGGTGGCAGCTCTTCAGTGCCGATTTCCACCAGGAAAGTATTCTCAGACATGGCCGCCTCTTATTTATTCTTGTTGCACATCGGGAAGCCGAGGGCTTCACGGGAAGCATAATAAGCTTCAGCTACCGCTTTGGTCAGGGTACGAATGCGCAAGATGTAGCGCTGACGTTCCGTCACGGAGATGGCTTTACGCGCATCCAGCAGGTTAAAGCTGTGGGCGGCCTTCAGAATACGCTCATAAGCAGGCAGCGGCAGTGGGTTTTCCAGCGCCAACAGCTGCTGGGCTTCTTTCTCATACTGCTCGAAGCAGGAGAACAGGAAGTCCACATCCGCGTATTCAAAGTTGTAAGTGGACTGCTCCACTTCGTTCTGATGGAACACGTCACCGTAGGTGGTTTTACCCAGTGGGCCGTCGCTCCAGACCAGGTCGTAAACGCTGTCGACGCCCTGAATGTACATGGCCAGACGTTCCAGACCGTAGGTGATTTCGCCGGTAACCGGTTTACACTCCAGGCCGCCAACCTGCTGGAAGTAAGTAAACTGAGTCACTTCCATGCCGTTCAGCCACACTTCCCAACCGAGACCCCAGGCACCCAGCGTCGGGTTTTCCCAGTTATCTTCCACGAAGCGGATGTCGTGAATGGTCGGATCCATACCCAGCTCTTTCAGCGAACCCAGATACAGCTCCTGGATGTTATCCGGGGATGGCTTAATGACCACCTGGAACTGATAGTAGTGCTGTAAACGGTTCGGGTTTTCGCCGTAGCGACCATCGGTCGGGCGACGGGAAGGCTGCACATAGGCGGTTGCCATTGGCTCTGGCCCTAACGCGCGCAGACAGGTCATCGGGTGAGAGGTGCCGGCGCCAACTTCCATGTCCAATGGTTGAACAATGGTGCAGCCCTGGCGAGCCCAGTAATCCTGTAAGGTCAGGATCAGGCCCTGAAAGGTCCTGGTATCAAACTTTTGCATATGATTTCGTGCTGGATACGTGTGGATTTAAAGGAAGGGGCCAGTATACCCGCTGAGTGCAAGATATACAGTATGAAACAGGTTTGTTTAGGGAAAATTGAACATCTAGCGCATGGAAAGGTGCAAAAACTGCCCTTCTGCATCGAAAGCGCAGACAAAACGCTCCTTCAGGGGAGTATATCCGCGCAACTCATAACTACTCTGGAACTGTTCAAATCCAGTGACGGCAATTTTCTGCCTGTCAGTATTGTAGCGATACGCTGCGTTCTGCCTGCAAAGTTGCTCCATTTCCAGCGAGTGAGACGGGCTGACTTTGGCTTTCTGCGCCTTCTGCACGGGCACATCTTGCTGAGCACTGCATCCCGCTAAAAGGAGTAATAACGCTGCAGCCAAACCTCTGATCATCATTTTTTCACCGTCAGGCTAACCTGCTGTTATTTTTAATAGGAACGCATCTGAACAGCGGATTTTGCAAATCCAGAGCCTACTCTACAAGCACAGGCGGGAAAACTCAGAATTATCCAGTGAGAAATGAGGATAAATCGTTAGTCTGAGGGTATTTAACGGGAAAATGAGGAACTGATGTCGGCCAAAATTGACTGGATTGAAAATCTGCGAGGGATAGCCTGTTTAATGGTGGTGATGATTCATACCACCACCTGGTACATCACGAATGCGGCAAGCGTCAGTACCTTTGACTGGGGTATCGCCAACCTCCTGAATTCGGCTTCGCGCGTCAGCGTGCCACTCTTCTTTATGATTTCAGGCTATCTCTTTTTTGGTGAGCGCAGCGCACAGCCACGCCATTTTTTACGCATCGGCCTTTGCTTGCTGTTCTATAGCGCCCTCGCCTTTGCCTATATCTTTTTCTTCACCTCGATTAACAGCGATCTGTCGCTGAAAAATCTGCTGCAAAAACCGGTGTTCTACCATCTGTGGTTCTTCTTCGCGATTATCGTCATCTACCTCGTCTCCCCCCTGATTCAGGCGAAAACGGTCAGCGGAAAGATGCTACTGGCGCTGATGCTGGTGATTGGCGTCGTGGCTAACCCGAATACGGTTTCACAAAAAATTGGCGGCTTCGAATGGCTCCCCATCAACCTCTACATCAACGGCGACACTTTCTACTACGTGATTTACGGCTTGCTGGGCCGGGCGTTAGGCATGATGGATACCCAGAAAAAGCATCTTACTGCAATAAGCGCAGTGGTCTTTGTGCTGGCGGTTTGGGCTATCTCACGAGGCACATTGCATGAGCTGAAATGGCGTGGCAATTTTGCCGACACCTGGTATCTGTACTGCGGGCCACTGGTCTTCATTTGTGCCATATCGCTGTTAACGCTGGTGAAAAACACCCTCAACACCCGGGTTTTACCTGGGCTGCGCATGATTTCGAAACACTCACTGGGGATTTACGGTTTTCACGCCCTGATTATCCATGCGCTGCGGACACGCGGGTTGGAAATTCAACACTGGCCGATACTCGATATTGTCTGGATATTTAGCATCACGCTGGCGGTGAGCCTGGGGCTGTCGATGCTGCTTCAGCGCATTGATACCCGGCGCTATGTCAGCTAAGAACCCGCTGGCGCGCACGGTGTAACTGCCGCGGAGAGGAAAAGCCTGCCGCCATTGCCGCCTGTTCAACGCCCCGCCCCTGCAAAAGCCATTGCTCGGCTACCGCAAGGCGCAGTTGTTCGAGGTAGTCACGCACGCTAATGCCCAGGTGTTGCTGGAAGAGCCGTGTCAGATGTCGCGGACTGATGTGCGCCAGCGTGGCGATATCGGTCAGCGACCAGGCTTTTTGTGGATCGGCGATTAAGGCGTCTTGTACCCGGTGAAGAGCCGGGTGCAGATGATTGCGATAGCGCAGCCACGGGGACAATTGTGGATCATCGCCGGAACGACGAAACCAGACCACCATTTCGCGAGCCACCGCCAGCGCGGTCTCTGCACCGCAGAACCGATTAATCAGATGCAACGCCAAATCAATACCTGACGTGATTCCCGCGCTGGTCCAGATACCGCGATCTTCAATAAAAATGCGATTTTCCTTCACCAGCGCGGCCGGGGCGGCGGCTTTAAGTCGGGCAAGAACATCATGGTGAGTGGTGCATTGAATACCGGTCAGCAAACCCGATTTTGCCGCCAGCAATGCCCCTGAACAGACGCACATCAACTGAATGTTCCGCCGATAAATCTCAGGTTGCATCCGCATCAGCCAGTGACGCACGCTGTCAGCCTGCGGCGTGGCGAAGGCATTCGCCGAATCCGTTACACCGGGCAAAACCAGCAAACTCCCTTCCGGTAATGTCTCAGGAAGGGGGTAAATACCTGTCATCTTAATCCCAATAGAGGTAGTGATTTCCGCGTCTGGTCCAATGTAATGCAGCCTGAACGCGCCTTTTGCCAGCACGAACGTCTCTGCTGGGCCAGTCAGATCCAGCGCCAGTAGGCCAGGCAACATCACAAACCAGACGTCTCTTGTCATAGCGATTCCAGAGTCTCACTGACCGTTTTGAGGGTGGCGAATCGGCCGTCCAGCACCGTTTCCGTACGATGCCGGAGCGCATCACAATCCAGCGTAATGCCTTTATGCGTCATCGGGAAGGTTAATGTCGCTTCGCTGACAAAGGTCACCTGATAGCCCAAATCCGAGGCCACACGTGCGGTGGTTTCGCAGCACTGTTCAGTGCGCATTCCACAGATGATCACGTGGTTGATATCACGGACACGCAGCCAGTGATCCAGCCCGGTGTCGGTAAAAGCATTGTGCACGTGTTTGTAAAAGGTGACCGCAGGCTGGTGAGTCAGAAAGGCCATAGGTGCCACAAAGCCGTTCTCCAGCGAGAAAGGACCACCGCCAGTGTCATTCACATGGAAAATGTCGACTACCGGTACGCCGCGTGACGCACAGCCTTCAATCAGCGTGGTCATGGCGTGACGAAACGCCGGGAAATTATCCTCCTGCCAGAAATCCTTCTGGATGAAAGAGAGCTGGGTATCAATGTTGATGAGAGCAGAATGTGACATTTCAGGACGCCTTATGCAGTGGGTGTAACACCATTTTTGCAAGGCAAAGCGATATTGCTAAGACCAAAAAAGGACATCTTCAGGTTGATTACGGACGACCTGTTCAATTCCCTCACCCAATGGGCGAGGGAACCAGGATTCAGGACATCAACGGCAAGAGCTGCTGATAAATACGGCGGAAGGTCTCACGACGTGGTTGATACGCGGCATGGCGAGTCGCATCTGGCACGTGCTGTTGTTCAATGGCCAGTTGCGGCAACAGACTGGCAGGGGAGACACCCGGATGCAGCGCAATCTGCGCCAGACGGGCCGCACCGAGTGCAGGGCCAACATCTCCGCCGGTGCGATAATCCAGTTGCTGACCGCTGATATCCGCGAGCATTTGCCGCCAGTAACTGCTGCGCGCACCACCACCAATAAGCGTCACGCTCTGTGGCGTCACACCGCATGAATGCACGACATCCATGCCATCCGCCAGCGCATAGCCCACCCCTTCCAGCACCGATTTTGCCAGCTCATTCGGGCCATGCTGATGCGTCAGGCCAAAGAAGACGCCCTTCGCTTCGGGGTTGTTGTGGGGGGTTCTTTCACCCGACAAGTAAGGCAGGAACCAGATATCACCTGCGCTCTCATCGGCCTGTTCCGCCGCGGCAATCAGCGCCTGTACCGAAGGTTGACCGGTCAGTTTTGCCGCCCAGTCCAGACAGGAAGCCGCACTCAACATTACTGACATCAAATGCCAACGTCCCGGCAGCGCATGGCAAAAGCTATGCACCGCGCTTTCAGGTTTGCTGAGGAACCCTTCGCTCACCGCGAAATAGACGCCCGACGTCCCGAGTGAAAGCATCGCCTGCCCGGCATCCGCCATACCCACACCAACCGCACCCGCAGCGTTGTCGCCACCACCTGCCACTACGGGAACTGGCGTTAACCCCCAGCGGTCAGCGACTTCAGGTAACAGCGTGCCCGTAATGTCACTGCCTTCAAATAGCGCAGGCATATGGTCACGATTCAGGCCGCAGGCGGCGAGCATCTCATCGCTCCAGTCGCGTTTCGCGACGTCCAGCCACATGGTTCCGGCAGCGTCAGACATGTCACTCGCGTAGGAGCCTGTCATCTGCAACCGCAGGTAATCCTTTGGCAGAAGTACTTTTGCAACACGCGCAAAGACCTCAGGTTCATGACGTTGCACCCAGAGAAGTTTGGGTGCGGTAAAACCCGGCATCATCAGGTTGCCGGTGATCGCACGGGAGCTTTTCACCTGCGCTTCCAGCAACTCGCACTCTTGCGCGCAACGTCCGTCATTCCACAAAATCGCCGGACGCAGAACCTGGTCATTTTTGTCCAGCAGCGTGGCTCCGTGCATCTGCCCGGCCAGACCAATGGCCTTCACCTGCTGTAATGAATGTTGTTCGCCTAATGCGCGAATGGCGCGATCCGTCGCCTGCCACCAGTGACCGGGATCCTGCTCAGACCACAAAGGGCGTGGTCGTGACACCGTGAGCTTTTCCGTTTGTGAGGCCAGAACGGTGCCCTGCTCATCGAGCAAAATCGCCTTTACCCCGGATGTGCCAAGATCGATCCCGATATACATAGCGGTAACTCCTTTAACAGAAAGGCCCGGTGGCGCAAGGCAACCGGGCTGATACACATGACTGGCCGATTATTTGTCGAACAGATAGTGATTCACCAGATTTTCCAGCAGTTCCTGATGTCCGCTCTGATGAGACGGCGCAAGGTTTTGCTGTTCAGCGTACTTCGCCAGTTCACCAAGCGTTAGCTGACCCTGCAGAATTTGCTGGCCCAGTTCACCATTCCAGCCTGCGTAGCGTTTCGCCACGCGTTTATCCAGCTCGCCAGACTGAGTCATTTTTGCTGCCACTTTCAACGCCAGCGCCATGGTGTCCATCGCGCCAATATGGCCGTAGAAGAGGTCATATTTGTCGGTACTTTGACGACGAACTTTGGCATCGAAGTTAAGACCACCGGTAGTGAATCCACCCGCTTTGATGATTTCATACATCACCAGCGCGTTCTCTTCGACACTAATCGGGAACTGGTCTGTATCCCAGCCCAACTGCGGGTCACCACGGTTCGCATCCACCGAGCCGAAGATGCCGAGCGCAATCGCAGAGGCAATTTCATGATGGAATGAGTGGCCTGCCAGGGTGGCGTGGTTGGCTTCGATATTCACTTTGATCTCTTTTTCCAGACCAAACTGTTTCAGGAAGCCGTACACAGTCGCCACGTCATAGTCGTACTGGTGCTTGGTCGGTTCCTGCGGCTTCGGCTCGATGAGCAGCGTGCCACGGAAGCCGATTTTGTGTTTATGCTCGACCACCATCTGCATGAAGCGGCCAATTTGCTCACGCTCCTGGCGCAAATCGGTATTGAGCAGGGTTTCGTAGCCTTCGCGCCCGCCCCATAACACGTAGTTTTCACCGCCCAGTTTGTGGGTGGCATTCATGGCGGTCACCACCTGCGTGGCAGCCCAACTGAACACTTCAGGGTCTGGGTTAGTCGCCGCCCCTGCGCCGTAACGTGGGTGAGTGAAGCAGTTGGCCGTCCCCCAGAGCAGTTTGACGCCACTCTGCTGCTGTTTTTCTGCCAGCACATCCACCATCTGTGCGAAGTTATTCAGATACTCTTTCAGCGATGCTCCTTCCGGTGAGACGTCGACATCATGGAAGCAGTAGTACGGCACATTCAGTTTGTGGAAGAACTCAAACGCAACATCCGCTTTACGTTTTGCCAGCTCAAGCGCTTCACCCGGCTGCTGCCAGGGTCTGTCGAAAGAACCCACGCCAAACATATCTGCGCCATTCCAGCAAAAGGTGTGCCAGTAGCAGGCGGCAAAACGAAGATGATCTTCCATGCGCTTACCGAGCACCAACTCGTCCGGGTTGTAGTGGCGAAATGCCAGAGGATTCGTGGTGTTTGGGCCTTCAAAACGAACGCGTTCGAGCTGGTCAAAATAAGCTTGCATATTGAGCTCCATAATCAGGTGTGCGGCAAAGTTTCATTCTCGAAGTAATACTGAGTTGTCTCTTTGCCTTGCTCAATTACGTTATTTCACACTGCCATTAAGAGAATACGCAAATGTGCGCTGCCTCGCAAAAACACACTTATTAAATTTGCGGCAACGATTCCTGTTTTTTTCGCAAAACCGATTCCGCTTATTTTAAAATCAGATCACGGTCAAAATTCCACAAATAAACCAAAAATCATAATGCCTGGATAAAAACCAGCAATTGCCAGCAATCGCTGACATGTTAAAAATTTGCAACGTTCAACGCAGTGCATGTTTCTTTTATCTCAGCTTTGTCACCCTACAAAAGGTATTACTATTATGAAGATAAAGAACCTTTGCCTTACTCTCTGTGCTTCATTGCTGCTCGCCAGCATGGCGGGTCATGCGAAAGAAGTGAAAATTGGTATGGCGATCGATGACTTACGCCTCGAACGCTGGCAAAAAGACCGTGACATTTTCGTGAAAAAAGCCGAATCGCTGGGCGCCACGGTGTTTGTACAGTCAGCAAACGGAAATGAAGAAACGCAAATGTCGCAAATCGAAAATATGATAAATCGCGGCGTTGATGTGCTGGTTATTATTCCGTACAACGGTCAGGTATTAAGTAATGTGGTAAAAGAAGCAAAACAAGAAGGGATTAAAGTATTGGCTTACGATCGCATGATCAATAACGCCGATATTGATTTCTATATCTCTTTCGACAATGAAAAAGTCGGTGAATTACAAGCGCAAAGTCTGGTGAGTAAAGTGCCTCAGGGCAATTACTTCTTAATGGGCGGTTCTCCGGTTGATAATAATGCCAAACTGTTCCGTGCAGGGCAGATGAAAGTATTAAAACCCTACGTTGACAGTGGAAAAATCAAAATTGTTGGCGATCAGTGGGTAGACGGTTGGCTGCCGGAAAATGCGCTGAAGATTATGGAAAACGCGCTGACCGCCAATAATAACAAAATTGACGCTGTCGTTGCCTCTAACGATGCCACCGCTGGCGGGGCAATTCAGGCGTTGAGTGCCCAGGGTCTTGCCGGAAAAGTGGTGATTTCAGGCCAGGATGCTGACCTCGCCGGTATCAAACGCCTGATCAATGGCAGCCAAACCATGACGGTCTATAAACCCATCACCCAACTGGCAAACACTGCGGCAGAAATCGCCGTTGAACTGGGCAATGGTAAAACACCTAAAGCCGATGCCACTCTCAACAACGGTCTGAAAGATGTCCCCTCACGCTTGCTGACGCCGATTGAAGTCACCAAAGACAACATCGACGCCACGGTTATCAAAGACGGCTTCCATCAGAAAGATCAGCTTTAAGCCTCACGGCATGTCTCCCGCACGGAGGCATGCCGTGTTAGCTCTTCAGGCACTGTGAATACCTCGAATTACGTGGAGCAGTTATGCCTTATTTACTCGAAATGAAGAACATCACCAAGGCCTTTGGCGCGGTCAAAGCCGTGGATAACGTGAGCCTGCAACTGAACGCCGGAGAAGTGATGTCCCTGTGTGGTGAGAATGGCTCCGGCAAATCCACACTGATGAAAGTGCTCTGCGGCATCTATCCATGGGGCAGTTATGACGGCGAGACTGTCTTTGCCGGAGAAACGCTCCAGGCCGGTCACATCCGCGATACCGAGCGTAAAGGGATTGCCATCATCCACCAGGAACTGGCGCTGGTGAAACACCTGACGGTGCTGGAAAACATCTTTCTGGGTACCGAAATCACCCGTCACGGCGTGATGGACTATGACACCATGACCCTGCGCTGCGAAAAACTGCTCGCCCAGGTAAGCCTGAATATTTCGCCGGACACCCGGGTGGGCGATCTTGGTCTGGGCCAACAACAGTTGGTGGAAATTGCCAAGGCACTGAATAAACAGGTGCGTTTATTGATTCTCGATGAACCCACCGCCTCCCTCACCGAACAGGAAACCGCTGTTCTTCTGGATATCATTCGCGACCTGCAAAACCACGGTATTGCCTGCATCTATATTTCGCACAAGCTCAATGAAGTCAAAGCGATATCGGATGTGATTTGCGTTATCCGCGACGGTCAACACATCGGCACGCGCGATGCAGAGGGTATGAGCGAAGATGACATCATCACCATGATGGTGGGCCGCGAGCTGACGGCGCTGTACCCCAACGAACCCCACAACACCGGTGATGAAATCTTACGGGTGGAGCATCTGACCGCCTGGCATCCGGTGAACCGTCACATCAAGCGGGTCAATGACGTCTCGTTTTCCCTTAAACGCGGCGAGATTCTGGGAATTGCCGGACTGGTCGGTGCCGGTCGTACCGAAGCCGTTCAGTGCCTGTTTGGCGTATGGCCGGGGCGCTGGGAAGGGAAAATCTATCTCGACGGCAAGCAGGTGCAGATTCACAACTGCCAGCAGGCGATTGCTAACGGTATCGCCATGGTGCCGGAAGACCGCAAAAAAGATGGCATCATACCGGTGATGGCGGTCGGCAAAAATATCACTCTGGCTGCCCTGGGTCAGTTTACCGGCAAGCTCAGCAGCCTGGACGATGCTGCCGAGCAACACTGTATTTTGCAGTCGTTGCAGCGCCTCAAAGTCAAAACCTCTTCCCCCAACCTGGCGATTGGTCGCCTGAGTGGCGGGAATCAACAGAAAGCCATTCTGGCCCGCTGCCTGCTGCTCAACCCGCGCATACTGATCCTTGATGAGCCGACACGTGGCATCGATATAGGCGCGAAATACGAAATCTACAAACTCATCAACCAACTGGTGCAGCAAGGCATCGCCGTTATCGTCATTTCATCCGAACTGCCCGAAGTGCTGGGGCTGAGCGACCGGGTGCTGGTGATGCACGAAGGCAAGCTAAAAGCCGACCTTATTAACCATCAACTGACCCAGGAGCAGGTCATGGAAGCGGCGCTGAGGAGCGAACATCATGTCGAAAAGCAACCCGTCTGAATTGAAGTTATCCGCCCCGCTACCGGGGGGATTTGCAGGGCTTAAATCCCTGAACCTCCAGGTGTTTGTCATGATTGCCGCCATTGCCGTCATCATGCTCTTCTTTACCTGGATGACCGACGGCGCTTACTTAAGCGCGCGTAACGTCTCTAACCTGCTGCGCCAGACCGCGATCACTGGCATCCTGGCAGTCGGCATGGTGTTTGTGATTATCTCGGCAGAAATTGACCTGTCCGTGGGCTCGATGATGGGCCTCTTAGGCGGTGCAGCGGCCATTTTCGATGTCTGGTTGGGTTGGCCATTGCCGCTAACCATCGTCGTGACGCTGGTCCTCGGGTTGCTGCTCGGTGCCTGGAACGGTTGGTGGGTCGCCTACCGCAAAGTGCCGTCGTTTATTGTCACCCTGGCGGGCATGCTCGCCTTTCGCGGCGTGCTAATTGGTATCACCAACGGCACCACCGTGTCGCCCACCAGCAGCGCCATGTCGCAAATTGGTCAGAGCTACCTTCCCGATAGCGTCGGCTTTGGCGTGGGTGCACTGACGTTAGTGGCGTTTGTTCTGTGGCAGTGGCGCGGGCGGTTGCGTCGCCAGTCATTAGGACTGGCGACGCCAGCCTCCACTTCCGTGGTCGGTCGTCAGGCGCTGATCGCCGTGCTGGCGCTGGGGGCTATTTGGCTGCTCAATGATTACCGTGGTGTGCCAACGCCCGTACTGCTGCTCGTCTTCCTGCTGATGGCCGGCATGTTTATGGCCACTCGCACTGCCTTTGGTCGGCGCATTTATGCCATCGGTGGCAACCTTGAAGCCGCGCGCCTTTCCGGGATCAATGTGGAGCGCACCAAACTCGCGGTCTTTGCCATTAACGGTCTGATGGTGGCCATCGCCGGTTTGATCCTGAGTTCACGTCTTGGCGCGGGTTCACCTTCGGCAGGCAACATCGCTGAACTGGATGCCATCGCCGCCTGTGTGATTGGCGGCACCAGCCTCGCAGGTGGTATTGGCAGCGTGGCAGGCGCTGTGATGGGGGCCTTTATCATGGCCTCGCTGGACAACGGCATGAGCATGATGGACGTACCGACATTCTGGCAGTACATCGTCAAAGGGGCGATTTTACTGCTGGCAGTGTGGATGGATTCCGCCACCAAACGTCGGGCATGATCGCAATAACGGTCACACTGCCGGAAAATTTTCCTCCGGCAGTGTGATGAATATGATAAGCAAGGTTGATGATTCATTCGCGACGGAACCGACATGTTTGAGAAGCGCCACCGCATTACGTTGTTATTCAATGCCAACAAAGCCTATGACCGCCAGGTCGTTGAAGGCGTTGGTGAATATTTGCAGGCGTCACAATCTGAATGGGACATTTTTATCGAGGAAGATTTCCGCACCCGTATCGAAAACATCAAAGAGTGGCTTGGTGATGGTGTCATTGCAGACTATGACGACCCTGAAATTGAGCGGCTGTTAGCCGATGTCGACGTCCCCATTGTCGGCGTTGGCGGCTCCTACCACAGCCCGGATAACTATCCCCCTGTCCATTACATTGCCACCGACAACTACGCCCTGGTCGAACAGGCGTTTTTGCATCTCAAAGAGAAAGGGGTGCATCGATTCGCCTTCTATGGGTTGCCGCCGTCCAGTGGTAAGGGTTGGGCCGCCGAGCGCGAGCATGCATTTTGCCAGCTCGTCGCCCAGGAGAGATACCGTGGTGTGGTCTATCAGGGGCTGACCACGGCACCGGAAAACTGGCAGCATGCCCAGAATCGCCTGGCGGACTGGCTGCAAACCCTGCCGCCACAAACCGGGATTATTGCCGTCACAGACGCCCGGGCCCGCCATGTGCTGCAAGTTTGCGATCACCTGCATATTCCGGTTCCGGAAAAGCTCTGCGTGATTGGCATTGATAACGAAGAACTGACCCGCTATCTCTCCCGTGTGGCCCTCTCGTCCGTCGCGCAGGGGACGCGCCAGATGGGGTATCAGGCTGCGAAGCTGCTGCATCGCTTGCTGGATAACGAAACGCTGCCGCTTCAGCGCCTGCTGGTGCCACCGGTACGCGTGGTGGCGCGACGCTCAACGGATTACCGTTCACTCAACGATCCGGCTGTCATTCAGGCCATGCATTACATCCGCAACCATGCCTGCAAAGGCATCAAAGTGGATCAGGTACTGGATGCGGTGGGGATTTCGCGCTCAAACCTGGAAAAGCGCTTCAAGGAAGAGGTGGGCGAAACCATCCATGCGGTGATCCACGCAGAAAAACTGGAAAAAGCCCGCAGCCTGCTGGTCTCGACGTCGCTCTCTATCAACGAGATTTCCCAGATGTGCGGCTACCCGTCGCTGCAATACTTCTATTCAGTGTTTCGTAAAGAGTATGACAGCACGCCGAAGGAGTACCGCGAACGCTACGGGGAAGTGTTACTGCCATAAAGGTGGCGTGAAAGTGGGGAAAGAAAAATGCCTTCCGATGGAAGGCATTTTTGCAATAAGCAGCGCAATTACATATGCGAGGCGATTAACCGCTGGTTGTCCTGATACATGGCAAACAGATAGTTATTGTAGCTCGCGCCCTTCGTTGAATAGCCTTTCAGCTTATGAATCATGTTGCTGGCCGTCACTTCCTGATCCGCTTTACGCAACTGCGCACGGGATTTACGGAAGGAGGAGTACGCCGGGTGGGTGTTCAGGTTCACCACATACGCGCTCACGGACTCTTCAACAGACTCGAAGTGCGAGTAACCTTTCACTTTACCTGGACCGTTAGTACAACGTCCTTTCCCGCATTTCATGCCGAACAGGTTGTTGTTATTACGCGCCAGTTTAGAGGTACCCCAGCCGCTTTCTGCTGCAGCCATGGTCGCCACCATACTGTCCGGGATAATGTCCACGCGTTCCATTAGCGCATTCCACGGGATACGGCGGGTATTGCCAGACCAGCTAATTTTATAGCGCTTGGCAATATCCTTCAGACGCGTGCGATCGGCCGTCGACCATTGCTGACTGTATTGGCGTTCCATCAGCCAGTTACGATCGGCAGTAATTGTCGCATTTTGACGAGTAATGTAGGGCATAACGGTCCGGAGAAACGCTTTCTTTCTTGGTGCTCCGGAAGGGTATTTTCGCAAGTCAGGAAGTGAACTGCTATTTACACTATTGCGAGAATACTCTTGTTTACTGATTACCTGTTTTTTACCGGTCGTCTTTGAGATTTGGGCCTTCTGACTCACTGTTTTGCTGTGCGTTTGAGCAAGCGCCTCACCTGAAAATGCTATGGTGAGAAACATGAGTATCGTAGCCCCAAGTCGTCGCAAGGGAGTCGATATCATTAAGTCTCCTGGTCGGATATAAACATTCCAACACCTTATTTTTTTCACAATTTTGAGAGCGGAATCTCAAATCATATCAAAAATAACCTCTCAGGGCACGTACAGAAATAAGCCAAATCCGAAAGCATGTCACCAGCAACCTGCTGCGAAGCGAAAACAATGCGTCGGATTTGTGGTGGTTATCGCAAATTTTGCACAAAATTTGCGCACGATCACTCACCCTGCGCCCTCCTCCCTGGCGATAACGCGCATGGGATGAGCCTCCCACCCTGTGCTAATGGCAAGATGACCGAAACTGACGTTACAGGAAGGATTCAGATGAGATACAGCGCCCTTTTATTCCTGCTTTTACCAGCGGTGGTCAGCGCCAACTGGTCCGCATCCGGTCTTGCCACCTTTAAAGATGATGGCACCGGAGTCTGGCGCAGCGAGAACACCCTGAAAAAAGGGACATACCCACTGAAGCTTCAGGCCGAACAGCAGTGCTGGCAACCTTCTGCAGAGATAAAACTCAACCAGATGCTGTCGCTGAAACCCTGCGAAGGCGATGCGCCACAATGGCGCGTGTTCCGCGAAGGGGATTACCGCATTCAGGTCGATACCCGCTCTGGCACCCCCACACTGATGCTGTCGGTGAAAAGCGAAGCCACCACGGAAAAAGTCGCCAATGTGATGCGCCAGTGCCCGACATGGGACGGGCAACCTCTAACCCTGGACGTCAGTAAAACCTTCCCGGAAGGCAGCGTGGTGCGGGACTTCTACAGTCAGAAAACAGCAACCGTGCAAAATGGCAAAATCACCCTACAACCCGCAGTAAACAGCGGCGGTCTTCTACTGCTTGAACGTGCTGAAACTCATGCTCCAGCCCCCTTCAGTTGGCACAACGCGACCGTCTACTTTGTATTGACCGACCGTTTCGTCAATGGCGACCCGTCCAACGACAACAGCTATGGCAGACATAAAGATGGCATGGAAGAGATCGGTACCTTCCACGGCGGCGACCTGAGAGGGCTCACTAGCAGGCTTGATTACCTGCAACAGCTTGGGGTCAATGCATTGTGGATAAGCTCACCGCTGGAGCAAATCCACGGCTGGGTGGGGGGTGGAACAAAGGGGGATTTCCCTCATTATGCCTACCACGGCTATTACACCCAGGACTGGACGAAGCTCGATGCCAATATGGGCACCGAGGCGGATTTACGCCAGTTGGTCGATGAGGCACACAAGCGCGGCATACGCATTCTGTTTGATGTGGTGATGAATCACACCGGCTACGCCACGCTCGCGGATATGCAAGAGTACCAGTTCGGTGCACTTTACGTTCAGGGTGAAGAGCGCCAAAAAATCCTCGGTGAGCACTGGACCGACTGGCGGCCCGGCCCGGGGCAAAGCTGGCATAGTTTTAACGACTTCATTAACTTCAGCGATAAAACCGCCTGGCAAAACTGGTGGGGAAAAAACTGGATCCGTACCGATATTGGCAACTACGACAACCCCGGCTTTGACGACCTGACCATGTCGCTGGCGTTCCTCCCGGATTTGAAAACCGAATCCACCACCCCCTCTGGCCTGCCGGTGTTTTATCGCCATAAACCCGATACCGCCGCACGCGAGATACCCGGTTATACGCCGCGCGATTACCTGACCCACTGGCTGAGCCAATGGGTGCGTGAGTACGGTATTGACGGTTTCCGCGTCGACACCGCGAAACATGTGGAGCTTGCCGCCTGGCAACAGTTGAAAACTCAGGCCAGCGAGGCCCTGGCGGCGTGGAAAAAAGCCAATCCGCAGAAAAAACTCGATGACGCACCGTTCTGGATGACCGGTGAATCCTGGGGCCACGGTGTAATGCGTAGCGATTACTACAACCATGGCTTCGACGCGATGATCAATTTTGATTATCAGGAGCAGGCTGCCAGCGCCGTTAAATGTCTGGCGAATATAGATCTGACCTGGCAGCAGATGGCGGAGAAGTTGCAGAGCTTTAACGTATTGAGCTACCTCTCTTCCCACGATACGCGCCTGTTCCGCGACGGCGGTCAGGAAGCGGCAGAGTTATTGATGCTGTCGCCGGGTGCGGTGCAAATTTACTACGGTGACGAGACAAACCGCCCCTTCGGCCCCACGGGTTCAGACCCGCTGCAAGGCACGCGTTCAGATATGAACTGGCAGGACGTGAGCAGTAAAGAGGCACAAACGCTGCGCCACTGGCAAAGGCTGGGGCAGTTCCGCGCCCGTCACCCGGCACTGGGCGGTGGAAAACAGACCACCCTGAGCCTCAAGCAAGGGTATGGTTTTACCCGCGAGCAGGACGATGACAAGGTCATGATTGTCTGGGCGGGAAACCGCTGAGTCCTGATGGGCTCCCTTTCAGCCGAGGGAGCCTATTTCTAACAAAATAAAACCCCTTCAAAGCGTAAATATTCAAAACAAAACACCAATCAAGCCCATCTCATCCGATTTGCACAGCAGGGTATGTAGCGCTAAGGTTAGCCATTTTTAAAATCAGACCGACAGAATAACTGCTATGACATTTTCACTTTTCGGCGACAAATTCACCCGCCATGCAGGCATTACGCGCCTCATGGAGGACCTCAACGACGGTCTGCGCACCCCTGGAGCCATCATGCTCGGCGGCGGGAACCCGGCACAAATTCCGGCAATGACCGACTATTTCCATAACCTGCTCACCGAGATGCTCGAAAACGGCAAAGCCACTGATGCGCTATGCAATTATGACGGTCCACAGGGTAAATCTGAGCTACTGACGTTACTGGCAGGCATGCTGCGTGAAGAGCTGGGTTGGGATATTGAACCGCAGAATATCGCACTAACAAACGGCAGCCAGAGCGCATTTTTCTACTTGTTCAACCTGTTTGCAGGCCGCCGCGCCGATGGAACAACCAGAAAGGTGCTGTTCCCGCTGGCACCGGAGTACATTGGCTATGCCGACTCCGGCCTTGAAGAGGACCTGTTTGTCTCTGCTCGCCCGAATATTGAGCTGCTGCCAGAAGGGCAGTTTAAGTATCACGTCGACTTCGAGCACCTGCACATTGGCGAAGAGACCGGGATGATCTGTGTGTCACGCCCGACGAACCCGACCGGAAACGTCATCACCGATGAAGAGCTGATTAAACTCGATGCGCTGGCGAATCAACACGGTATTCCGCTGGTCATTGATAATGCCTACGGTGTTCCCTTCCCTGGCATCATCTTTAGCGAAGCCCGCCCACTCTGGAATCCAAACATCATTCTGTGCATGAGCCTGTCGAAACTGGGCCTGCCGGGCAGCCGCTGCGGCATTATCATCGCCAATGAGAAAGTGATTTCCGCCATCCGCAACATGAACGGCATTATTAGCCTCGCGCCCGGTGGGATTGGGCCTGCAATGATGTGCGAGATGATCAAGCGTAACGACCTGCTGCGCCTGTCAAATACCGTTATCAAGCCTTTCTATTACCAGCGCGTGCAGGAAACCATTGCCATCATCCGTCGCTACCTGCCAGTAGAGCGATGCCTGATCCATAAGCCGGAAGGGGCGATATTCCTGTGGCTGTGGTTTAAAGACCTGCCGATTACGACAGAACTTCTTTATCAGCGTCTGAAAAAACGCGGCGTGCTGATGGTACCCGGTGATTACTTCTTCCCGGGTCTGGACAAACCCTGGCCACACACTCACCAGTGCATGCGTATGAACTACGTGCCAGATCCAGACAAAATAGAAGCAGGAGTAAAAATCCTGGCTGAAGAAATTGAAAATGCCTGGCGTGAGCATGCTTAAATAAATCTGGCCCTCAAACAGAGAGGGCCATTTTATATCAAATGAATAACAACACAAAATTAATGGTCAATTTATTACCTTTCTGTTTTAACGAAAATATATCTTCACTGCACATTTATTAATTATTTCCAGCTTAATTTTGGATATATTTTTAAGTTAAATGTAACTACACCATTAATTAATCATTAAGCATAACTAACATGTTAAAAAATAACCATAACACCATGTTTTAATTAAACTAAATAACAATCATAAAAATCAAGATCTAAGAATAATCATATTTTTTTCATTATTTGTAAATAATCACAACCATTTTTCACTGTCTATTAAAAAGCCATTTACACTGATCAATACGCTAAGCGGCGTTTTATTTCAGAGGGTCACATCATGGCTACAAATAAATTTAGCCACCTGAGCACAATCGCGGTGGCGGTCATTCTTGCATTCTCCTTATCTGCCTGCAGTGGAAGTAGCGGCGGATCAATGTCAAAAGCGAAAGACCAGCAAACATCTGGCTCTGATGGTCAAACTGCGGGTAATGGATCTAGCAGCAGCGGTGGTTCTGGCGGTGGCGATGGTGGAACCAGTGGCACCGACGGGACAGGTGGCGGCTCAACGGCCTCCAATTCTGCAGTTAATACTGTCGTTGGCGATGCAGGCACCGCTGTCTCCAGCGTTGGCGGAACACTAGACAGTCTCGGTAGCCAGTTGCCCAGTGACAACCCTGTCACGTCAACGGTCGCAACGACTGTCAGCGGATTGGGTAACGCGCTGAATACCGTAGGCACGGGCGTCACGACGGGTCTTGGTGATTCGAACAACCCTAACGGCGTAGGCACCACGGTACAGGGTGTGACCTCCACGGTAACGTCTTTGGGTAACACGGTATCCAGTGTGGGAACCAACCTCGCCAGCACGACCTCCGGTTCGGGTCTTGCGCCGGTCACTAACCTCGCGGGCACTATCGTAGACAGAACCGGTCAGGTGGTCAGTACTACCGGGACTTCATTGACCAATGCGGTTGCCAGTGATGGTGTAACCAGGTTAACCACCGGCGCAACGACACTGGTGAATAACACGACCGGTGGCGTCAGCACATTGACTCAAGGCGTGGGTACGACAACCGGGCTGGGGACGCCGGTTAACAACCTGCTGACTACCGTGGGTAATGGCGTCAGCGGTGTCGGCACCAACGTCAGCGCATCGAACTCTAATCTTGCCGGTGTTGGCCAGGTTGTGCAGACCGTCGGCCAGACAGTGACCGATGTGGGTGGTCTGGTGAAACCGACCTCAACGGGGAGCGGTACCACCACTGCCAGCACGGGTGGTATTTCAGCGACAGCCAATGTTGATGCAAACAAAACCGGCCTGCTCGCCAACGTAGGAGCAACGGTGAATACCCTGACAGCAGATATCAACGCTTCGGTTACCAACAACGCATCCAGCACCAGTGGAACGACCAGCCCGCTCGGCGGATTGACCAGCACGGTTGGCAGCATTCTGAAACCAAAAAATTAGTTAGACCTTTTTGTGCCCCCGCGAGGGGGCACCTCTTCACAGCAAGATTTCTCGCCCTTTCAGGTGTGGTGATACAAATCGATGGGGTGATAAAAACATAAAAGGGACTGCACGATGAAACTTCCCCTCTGCTCTGTGCTGCTCTGCACCAGTGTCCTGTCAATTGCCCAGGCCGACACACTCCCCGCCATTGTGGATACGGCAAACCCGGCAAAACCCTCACGCACCGTTCAGGAGCCTGACACCCGCCCGGTGCCGGAACCCAAAGTCACGGTCGTCAAACCCGATACAAAACTGACCCCGGAAACCCCGGTACAGGTTAAGCATATTCAGTTCGTTGGCGGGACGGTATATCCGTTGAAATCCCTGCTCGAGCCCTTTCGGCCGTATGCGGGCAAGACCGTGCCACTGAAAACCATCATTGCGTTGGCGAACGACATCACCACCCGCTACCGGGCAGATGGCTACCCTCTCTCTTACGCCTGGCTGCCGGACGATAATTTTCATGACGGCACGATAAAAATCATCCTGGTGGAAGGCTACGTGGCACGTAGCGAAATCAACAGTAATAACGCCCATATTGCCGCGCGCCTGAAACGACTGGCAGAAAAAATCATGGCTGCCAGGCCATTATCCCAGGCGCTTTTTGACCGCTATAGCCAGTTGATGACGCGTACACCGGGAACAAAAGTTGACGTGAACGCGCAGTTGCCCAAGAACATCTACGGTGCCGCGGTGATGAACGTCGATGCGCAACAGCCGCATATCTGGGATCTCTCTTCTACGCTCGACACGCGTCGAGGGCAAAATCTGGCGCTGGTCAATGGCTCACTCAGCAACCTGACCAGCTATGGCGATCAGCTGGGCGTGGCAGCGTTTCTTCCACTCGGGGATGGTCGAGATAAAGATTATTTAGGGTTGAATTATTCGCAGTTTTTGAATGATGAAGGCCTGAGCGTGCAGCTTAAAGGCAGTTTTTATCGCGACGATCCGAAGAGTTATGATCCCCTGGTTTATTTGCCAAACGGTATCGCCGTGGACGCGCGGCAAAAAACCACCCAGTACAACGGTGGTGTAAACCTGAACTACCCTGTGCTGTTGACCCGGCAGAAACAGATCAACCTCTTTGGCGGTGTTGATTATACCGACAGGCGCAACGACTATCGCCTGCGGGCAAGGGCGCTTGGGCAAACCGTCGACCTGCCAGACCAAAATCAGCACGTACGTTACCCTGCACTGGAGTTTGGGGTTAACGGCATGCGGGCCTTTGAGGATTCAAGAACCAGCCTCAGCGGTGGTGTTTCAGTGCGCCAGGGACTGGATACGCTGGGGGCCAATGTCTCTCCGGCGCAAGGAACCGACGTCGATTTCACCCGCTGGAAAAGCAATCTCGACGCCGCCTGGCTGGTGACAGAAAACGTCCGTCTTTCCAGCTCCGTCGAAGGCACATGGTCCGACAACGACTTGCCCGAAGCCGAGCGTGTCAGCTTTGGTGCCCAACGATTCGGGCGCGGCTATCAGGACGGAGAAGCCCAGGGGGATTACGGCTACGGCGGGCAGGTTGAGTTGCGCTACCTGCACAACCGTAAAGAGAGTAAATGGCTGGCAACAGTGCAACCCTATATCCTGGCGGATACCGCACGCACCTGGTTCAACCAACCCGGTTATCGTCATCAGCGTTTAAGTTCTGTCGCTGCGGGTGTGATGATTGGTGACAATCGCCACTACAGCCTGGCCGTAGAAGCCGCACGCCCTACCGGAGATATACCCACCGACACCAACGGACGCGACTGGCGTTACAGTCTGACGGTGACCTGGAACTTCAATAACTTACGCTAAGTGATTACTGAGGCGCGCTTGCCGCAGTTTGATGGGGTCAATACAGTTGAGCGCCTGAGTAGGGCACGCTTCCACGCAAGCCGGGCCGTTCTCGCGGTGCAGGCAGAGATCGCATTTCAGCGCCTGGACCTGAGCGTCCTGTAACGTCACCTGCATCGCACCAAACGGGCAGGCCAGCATGCAGCTTTTGCAGCCAATGCAGAGGGATTGCTCAACATAAACCGTGCCGCTGACCCGGCTAATGGCCCCGACCGGACAGACGTTGGCACAGGGGGCATCTTCACAGTGGTGGCAGGTCACCGCGGTGGTGAACGATCCACTTTTGACCACGCGAATGCGTGCACTAAACGCTTTGGGGGTGACTGTCGCACAGTCCTGATTTTCCTGATGCGAGACCACGCAGGCGACTTCGCAGGTACGGCAGCCAATGCATTTGGCTGAATCCGCAATAACAAAACGGTTCATTTTCCACTCCGCCTGACGTTGAATGCCGCCAGAGTGCCAGAAAATAAACCGCCTTTGCTTTGATCCTGGCAGGGGTTGTTGCCAGATCTGTCATTTGCCTAACCACATCTGGCTTTATGCCTACACCCGCAGCGTAAATCCGAGCTCATTGGAGATAGCCTCTGCCGTTTCGCGCAGCGGTTTAAGCAGGTTTTTCTCGCCAATCTGTTTCAAGCGTGACGTCGAAAGAGAAATGGAGATGGCATAAGGCACGCGGTGATGAATATCAAACACCGGCACCGCAATGCAGGAAACGCCCAGCTCATTCTCTTCGCGGTCCATCGCCATGACACCTTCACGGATCTGCGCCAGCTCATCGTACATCGCCGGAAGTCCTGTAATGGTATTGCGCGTCAGCGGCTGAATCTGCTCCTGGTGCGTATCCCAGTACTCCTTCACGTACTCCTGCTGACCAAACGCCATGTAAATCTTACCCATTGCCGAACAGTACAGCGGCATATGTTGGCCGATATACGCCCGGGTGCGCAGCATGCCGGTGGTCGGCTCCAGCTTATAAATCAAAATCGCGTGGTCATCTTCACGACTGGAGAAGTTGATGGTCTCTCCGGTGGAAAGGTTCAACGCTTCCAGATGCGGTGCCGCAACATGGATGATATTCAGCGACGTCAGGGCTTTCTGCCCTACGGCGATAAATTTCGTGGTCAGACGATAACTCCCGGCAGCAGGCGCGGGGGTGACGTAGCCACAGGATTGCAGCCCTTGCAGTAATCGGTGCACGGTACTTTTGTTCAGCCCGGCCAGTTCTGACAGATGCGCCAGCGGACAACCGTTCGGGTAATTGCTCAATATCTCAATCAACATCAAGCCGCGAAACAAGCTCTGACTTCCTGCCGGCCGCTCTTTTTCCTGCGTGGTGTCACTCTCTTTCGTGTTCATCGCTTCCGCTCTCCATTTTGTGGCGACCTGATGGTAGCGCAAAGTGTGTTTCACTTCACGATCTGAACAGAAATTTTGTAATTCATTGATTTAATTGAAATTCAAAAATATATGCACGGATTGCTTTGTGAAATCATGATCGTTATATTTGAAATCAGATTTCGCATAGTGAAATTTACAGGTTGCACAACGTTCTCTTTCCCTCGTCGGGAGGTCACCTTAAATGGCAGAAGCAGCAGTGTTATCTCCGTTGTTATCCCTGCGCCACATCGTGAAGCGCTTTGGTGGAAATGTGGCGGTCAATAACGTCAGCCTGGATATTTTTCCGGGCCAGGTTGTGGCCCTGCTGGGAGAAAACGGTGCAGGCAAATCAACGCTGATTAAGGTACTGGCGGGGGTCTATTCCCGTGATGGCGGCGAAATCCTGTTTCGCGGTCAGCCCGTGGAATCCGCAGCCGCTTTACGCCAGGGAAACGAACAACCTATCGCCTTTATTCATCAGGATTTAGGTCTTGTGGAGTGGATGACCGTCGCAGAGAACATGGCGCTGGTGATGGGCTTTCCCCGTCGCTTAGGGCTGATTGACTGGGCAGCCACCCGGCGTCAGGCGCAAAAAGCACTGGAAGACATCGGTATTCAGCTTGATCCGGATGACCGCGTATTCGACCTGTCCCGCACCGAGAAATCCCTGCTGGCAATCGCCCGTGCGGTCGCAGTTGATGCCTCAGTACTGGTGCTGGATGAACCCACGGCCTCACTTCCGGCAGACGATGTACGACATCTGTTCCGGGTCATGAACATCCTGCGCGAAAAGCAGGTGGGCATGATTTACATCACCCATCGCCTGGATGAAGTAATGGAGATGGCTGACACCGTTTGCGCCATGCGCGACGGCTGTTACGCAGGCGGCGGAGAGATCGGCCATTACACCCTGCGTGGTCTGGTCGAGCTGATTGTGGGTGAAAGCCTGCGTGAAGACCAACGTCAGGCCCTGCCGAATGCCAGCGCACCGCTGCTGTTGAAGATGGATAGCGTCAAAGTGGGTGATACCGGACCGGTCTCCTTCGAACTGCGTGCGGGCGAGATGGTGGCTCTGGCTGGTCTGCGAGGTGCCGGTCAGGAAGAGATTGGACGTTTGCTGTTTGCCTGCCGGACGCAGGAGAGCGGGCAAATAACCTTAAATGGCGTGCCGTTTACGGCGACAACACCAGGGGAGGCGATGTCCGCAGGCGTCTCTTTTGTCGCAGGCGATCGCCTTCATGAAAGTCTGATTCCGGGCATGATGGTGCGTGAAAACCTGTTTATGAACCCCTGTAAACACGGTCACGCCCTGCTGTCCCGCTATAACGAAAAACGCGAAGCGCCGCTGAGCTGGGAGAAAATCCGCCAGTTCGACGTCCGCCCCTCGCAGATAAACATTGAAATCAGTGCACTATCGGGCGGCAACCAGCAAAAAGTGGTGATGGCACGCTGGCTCTCGCTCAATGCTCCTCTGCTCATCCTGGAAGACCCTTCCGCTGGTGTCGATGTAGGCGCCCGCGCGGAAATTTACGATCTGCTCAATCAGGCGCTGGATAACGGTGTCGCCATTCTGGTCATCTCCAACGACCTTGAAGAGGTGGCGCACATCTGCAACCGGGCGCTGGTGTTTAACCGGGGTCAGATTGTCGGCGAACTTCTCAACCAGGACGTCACCTTTGCCAGATTGCTTGAACTGGCATCGGGCAGCGGCACAACCCATTAAGTCGGAGTGCGTTAGTTATGGCAAAAACATCAATGAAATCGACGGCCCTGGAATCCCGCGTCTCGCTGCATGAACACGGTGCCGCCGCCTGGCTCGGACAACTCACCACCCGTTACGGCCTGCCCGTGATTTGTGTGGTACTGGTGATTGTTTTTTCGCTGACCACGCCCTCTTTTGCGTCACTGCTAACCCTACAGGCCATTCTCGACAGTAAATCGAAAATCGCGCTGCTGGCACTGGCGGCTACTATTCCGATGATTGTCGGAAAAATCGACCTTAACGTCGGCTTCGGCATCGTGCTCTGGCACATTCTCGCCATTACGTTGCAGGTGGAATATGGCTTCTCCTGGCCGGTCGCCGTGGCCATCGTGCTGGTTCTCTCTGCACTTTACGGCTTACTGAACGGCATTCTGGTAGCGCTGGCTGATATCGACAGCTTCGTGGCCACACTCGGTTCCGGCACCGTGCTGTACGCCATCGCGCTCTGGCACTCCGGCGGACGACAGATTGTCGGTGACTTACCGGATGCCTTTATTGCACTGCACCATTCCGATCTGTTTGGCATTCCGGTGGTGGCCTTCTATGTGCTCTTTGCTGCCGTGGTGTTGTGGATCATTACCGAACACACGCCGATTGGTCGCTGCATGTATGCCGTAGGCGGTAACCCGGTCGCGGCGGCGCTCAACGGGATTGCCGTCAACCGTTACACCATCGGCGCCTTTATTGCCTCCAGTACCTTAACGGGTTTCACCGGGGTGATCATCGCCGCCGAGCAGGGTGTCGGCCAGGCCAGCGTCGGCATGGACTATCTGTTGCCTGCCCTGGTGGGGGCCTTCCTCGGCAGCACCACTATTCGTCCGGGTCGCGTGAACGTCTGGGGCACAGTGGTCGGTATAGCGGTTCTGGCGATTGGTATCGCCGGGATCCAACAATTCGGCGGTGCATTCTGGGTTGAGCCACTGTTTAACGGCGCAACGCTGCTGCTGTCGATTACCCTGGCGGGCTACGCCCAACGCCGCCGGGCATTAAATAAGAAACTGGTGCAGCGCGCTCAGACACCTGCGCCCACCTCCTCTGTTACCCAATGACTCTCGCGTAAGGAACTGAAAATGTATAACAAAATAGTTCAATGCTGTCTGGCTGCCGGGTTGATGGTGGCAAGTGGTTATAGCCTTGCCGACGATACCTTTGTTCAGCAGGCACAAACGGCGATTGCCAAAGCGACCGCGCCAGTCACCGTATGGGACGGCCCGACGCAAGGCCCGGCGCTCCAGCCGAACAAGAAGATTATTTTCATCGCCTCCGATATGAAAAACGGCGGGGTACTGGGGGTTAAAGAGGGTCTGGAAGAAGCGGCGAAAACCGCGGGCTGGAAGCTGGATGTACTGGATGGCGCAGGCTCGGTGAAAGACCAACTGGCGGCGCTGAACCAGGCAATTGCCCGCAAACCGGACGGCATCGTGATTGGTGGCTGGAACCCGAACGTCGCCAAAATCCCACTGAAAAAAGCAGTAAAAGAGGGCATCGTGCTGACCGCATGGCACGCCGTTCCGGCACCGGGCCCGGTACCGTCCTATAACATTTTCTACAACGTGACCTCCGACTCTAACGAAGTGTCACGCATGGCAGCGCTCTACGCCGTAGCGAAGTCCAACGGCACGGCAAAAGTGTTGATATTCACCGACTCGCTCTATCAAATCGCCCTGGATAAAGCCAATGCGATGAAGAAAGTCATTGAGCAGTGCAGCGGCTGCCAGGTGGTCGAATTCATCGACACTCCGCTGGCTGATACCTCTAACCGCATGCCGGGCATGACCTACAGTCTGATGCAGAAATATGGCGATAAATTCGAATATTCGCTGGCGATCAACGACCTGTACTTCGACTTTATGGCCCCAGCGCTGCAAACCGCAGGCAAAGGCAGCGGCGACAAACCGCCGTACAACATCTCCGCAGGCGACGGTTCCGTTACCGCCTACCAGCGCGTACGTGAAGGAAAGGCGCAGGTCGCCACCGTACCCGAGCCGTTGAAGCTGCATGGCTGGCAGTTACTGGATGAGTTCAACCGCGCCTTCGCCGGTAAAGCGCCGTCAGGCTACGTGACACCAGCGCATCTGGTCACCAAAGAGAACATCAGCGCTGACGGCGGTCAGAATAACGAATTCGACCCGGGCAACCAGTATCGCGATCACTACAAAGCTATCTGGGGAGTGAAGTGAGATGTTAGCCGTCGCGGGAAGTTTTGAACGCCTGTGTTCACCGGCCATCTGGGCGGAAGGCCCGGTGTGGCTGGCTGAACAGCAGTGCCTGATTTTCAGCGATGTGAAAGGCAACCGCATGTTCCGTTGGGATGCGCAGCAAGGGGTCAGCGTGTTTCGTGCTGAATCCCATTATGCCAACGGCAATGCGCTGGACTTACAAGGGCGTTTACTGACCTGCGAACACGGTCGGCGCGGCATCAGCCGTACCGATAAAGAGGGCAATCACACCCTGCTGGTAGATAAAGTCGACGGGCTGCGCTTTAACTCGCCGAACGATATTGCGGTACGTCAGGACGGCACGATTTGGTTTACCGATCCGCCTTACGGCATTCTCGGCGACGAAGAGGGTTATCGCGCGGCAAGCCAGGTGATTGGCTGCTACGTCTACCGTTTTGATGAAGCGGGTAACCGGGTCACCATCGCCATCAGCGATACCCAGCGCCCCAACGGGCTGGCCTTTTCACCGGATGACAAATGGTTATACGTAGCGGATATGTCGATTATTGATTTTCCGAGCCAGGGCCGTCGGGAAATTCGCGCTTACCGTCTCGAAGGGGACAACGCGCTATTTTCCCACGTCGTCACCCAGGTCGAACCGGGTATTCCGGACGGCTTTTGTGTCGACCAGGACGGGAATATTTTCTGCAGTTGCGAGACGGGGATTTTGATTTTCTCCCCGCAGGGCGAATTACGGGAAACCATCCCCATTCCTGAGCGCGTTTCTAACTGCACGTTTGGCGGCTCCGACGGGAATACACTTTTTATTACGGCGACGACCTCGCTCTACCGGGTGACCATCGCCCCATCCCGCCTTCAGGGATAAACAGGAATAACACCGAAACGCACCGGTCCTGCCGGCGCGTTTTTGCAACCCAACACTGTTTAGTGGAATGCAATTCCACTATGTAAAACGAAGATGTGACGGAGAAAGCGTATGTTATTGAGTTTTTCTGACCTTAAAAATGAGTTTAACCGTGTCCTGCTGGCACGCGGTGTAGCGGCAGAAACTGCCGATGCCTGTGCGGAAATGTTTGCCCGCACCACCGAGTCAGGGGTCTATTCACACGGTGTAAACCGTTTCCCACGCTTTATTCAGCAACTGGACAACGGCGACATCATCCCGGACGCGCTGCCAAAACGCATCACCTCACTGGGTGCGATTGAGCAGTGGGATGCTCAGCGTTCCATCGGCAACCTGACCGCCAAAAAAATGATGGATCGTGCGATTGAGCTGGCGTCTGACCACGGTATTGGCCTGGTGGCGGTGCGTAACGCCAACCACTGGATGCGCGGCGGCAGCTACGGCTGGCAGGCAGCGGAAAAAGGCTACATCGGTATCTGCTGGACCAACTCCATTGCCGTGATGCCACCGTGGGGTGCCAAAGAGTGCCGTATCGGGACCAACCCGCTGATCGTTGCGATTCCGTCCTCGCCGATCACCATGGTCGATATGTCCATGTCCATGTTCTCCTACGGCATGCTGGAAGTGAACCGCCTGGCAGGTCACCAGTTACCGGTTGACGGTGGTTTCGACGATGAAGGCAACCTGACTAAAGACCCGGCACCGATCGAGAAAAACCGTCGCATTCTGCCAATGGGCTACTGGAAAGGTTCTGGTCTCTCCATCGTGCTGGACATGATCGCCACTCTGCTCTCCGATGGCTCTTCCGTTGCTGCCGTGACCGAAGACAACAGCGATGAGTTCAACATTTCGCAGGTCTTCATTGCCATCGAAGTGGACAAACTGATCGACGGTGCCACCCGTGACGCCAAGCTGCAACGCATCATGGACTACATCACCACCGCAGAGCGTGCTGATGAAAACATGCCTGTCCGCCTGCCGGGTCATGAGTTTACCCGCCTGCTGGAAGAGAACCGCCGCAACGGCATCACCGTTGACGACAGCGTATGGGCAAAAATTAAAGCGCTGTAAGGAATATCATCATGATTTATGGACATATTTCTCAACCTAATGCCTGCCGGTATCCGGCAGCGATTGAAAAAGCGCTGGAGTTTCTGCGCACCACGGACTTCAGCAAGCTGGAGACCGGCGTGGTCGAAATTGAGGGACGCACGATTTACGCGCAAATCCTCGACCTGACCACCCGCCCGCACGACGAACTGCGTCCGGAAGTGCATCGCCGTTACCTGGATATTCAGTTCCTCTGGTCTGGCGAAGAGCAGATCGGTGTCGCTATTGATACCGGCAATAACGTGGTGAGCGAAGAATTACTCGAACAGCGGGATATTATTTTCTATCACGACAGTGAAAATGAATCTTTAATAGAAATGGTCCCAGGAAACTACGCCATATTTTTCCCGCAGGATGTTCACCGCCCTGCATGTAATAAACATCGGGAAACAGCAATCAGGAAAATAGTCGTTAAAGTTGCCGTTTCCGCATTGAATTAATCCGTTATTTATTTATCGATAGTCGATAAATAACAGGAGAAGAAAAATGGAAAGAAATGACGCCGGTTATATTATCGGCGCATATCCTTGTGCGCCTTCATTTCATCAAAAGAGCGAACAAGAAGAGACGGAATTCTGGCGTTTGCTTGCGGATACGCCCCACATCCGCGGGCTGGAGCAACCGTGCCACGAGAACTTTCACCCTTACGGCGATGACTGGCTGTTCCAGCATACGCCGCAGGAGTGGGAGATGGTGGTTACCGCTATTCCGGAAACCATGCGTCGCCGTGGCGGCGGCAATGGTGCCTTTGGACTGGCCTCCAGCGATGAAGAGCAGCGCCTGGCATGCGTCGAATTCCATCGTCATTTACTTAACAAAATCAATACAGTAAACAAGCGCTTTGCCGGAAAAGTGATCTCCCTTGAACTGCAGGCGGCACCGCTGGCAGGCAATGCTAACGTGGCGCAGGCGACCGATGCCTTTGCCCGTTCTATTAAGGAGATTGCTGGCTGGGACTGGTCATGCTCGCTCGTACTGGAACATTGCGATGCCATGAATCAGCCCGCCCCGCGCAAAGGCTTCCTGCCGCTGGAAAACGTGCTGGAGACCCTGGCGGGTTACAACATTGATATTTGCATCAACTGGGCGCGTTCAGCGATTGAAGGGCGTAACACTACCCTGCCTCTGACGCACACTCAGGCGGTAAAAGCCGCGGGCAAACTGGGGGCGCTGATGTTCTCCGGCACCGCCACTGAAGGGCCTTACGGCGAATGGACTGACCTGCATACGCCATTCGCACCGTTTTGCCCGGAAAGCCTGCTAACAGCGGCTCATGCTAAAGAGTTATTTAATGTGGCTGACTCAGCAAAATTACAGTTTGCCGGTATTAAGTTGCTGGAAATTGATGCTAATGCTGATGCGAATCATCGCATAGCCATATTACGCGATGGCATTAACGCGTTAAACAAAGCCACACAATAAATATAAAGCGTCAATTTAATCGCAAGGCCAGTTCCTTTTAACGAGAGATTAATATGAACACTTCCTCTTACGCTACAACTGCGGATATTCCGCGCCAACGCTGGTTAAGAATTATTCCCCCTATTCTTATCGCGTGTATTATTTCTTATATGGACCGCGTTAATATCGCCTTTGCCATGCCTGGCGGGATGGATCAGGACCTGGGTATTACTGCAACCATGGCAGGTCTGGCAGGCGGTATCTTCTTCCTGGGCTATCTCTTCTTACAGGTACCTGGCGGCAAAATCGCCGTTCACGGCAGCGGTAAAAAATTCATCGGCTGGTCGCTGGTGGCATGGGCGGTTATTTCCGTGCTCACCGGTCTTGTCACCAACCACTACCAGTTGCTGGCGCTGCGCTTCCTGCTCGGCGTAGCAGAAGGCGGCATGCTGCCCGTGGTCCTCACCATGATCAGTAACTGGTTCCCGGATGCGGAACGTGGCCGTGCTAATGCCATCGTTATCATGTTCGTGCCGATTGCCGGGATCATCACTGCCCCACTGTCAGGCTGGATCATCACCGCTCTCGACTGGCGCTGGCTGTTCATCATCGAAGGTCTGCTCTCCCTCGTCGTGCTGGTGTTGTGGGTGTTAACCATTTATGACCGTCCGCAGGAAGCCCGCTGGATTTCAGACGCGGAGAAGAAATATCTGGTGGAAACTCTGGCCGCCGAACAGCGCGCCATCGCCGGTAAAACGGTGGTCAATGCCTCGCTGAGCGCCGTGCTGTCTGACCGCACCATGTGGCAGCTTATCGCCCTGAACTTCTTCTACCAGACCGGAATCTACGGCTACACCCTGTGGCTGCCGACCATCCTGAAAGAGCTGACCCACACCAGCATGGGCCAGGTCGGGATGCTCGCCATTCTGCCATACGTGGGTGCCATTGCCGGGATGTTCCTGTTCTCTTCACTGTCTGACCGTACCGGTAAACGCAAACTCTTCGTCTCCCTGCCGTTGATTGGCTTTGCGACCTGCATGTTCCTCTCCGTTGTGCTCAAAGAGAGCGTCTGGCTCTCCTATACCGCGCTGGTCGGTTGCGGCTTCTTCCTGCAATCCGCAGCAGGCGTGTTCTGGACCATTCCTGCCCGTCTGTTCAGTGCCGAAATGGCCGGTGGCGCACGCGGTGTGATTAACGCCCTGGGTAACCTCGGTGGCTTCTGCGGCCCGTATGCAGTAGGCGTGCTGATCACTCTGTACAGCAAAGATGCGGGCGTTTACTGCCTGGCGATTTCGCTGGCGATTGCCGCGCTGATGGCGCTGCTGCTGCCGTCCAAGTGTGATGCCAACAGTGCGTCTGTCGGTGCGGTGAACGCACGTAAAAGTGCGGTCTGATGCTCTCACCCCGGCCCTCTCCCACAGGGAGAGGGCAATACCAGGAAAAAAAGATGAGTGAAAAAGAGACCTTCTGGCTGGGTATCGATTGTGGCGGTACTTATCTGAAAGCAGGCCTGTACAACAGCCAGGGCAAAGAATTCGATATTGAACGTCAGTCCGTGCGTACCCTCAGCCCGCAACCCGGCTGGGCAGAGCGCGACATGACGGCACTGTGGCAGCACTGCGCGGCGACCATTTCCCGCCTGCTGCAACGCACCGGTATTCGCGGTGAACAAATCAAAGGCGTGGGCATTTCCGCTCAAGGCAAGGGACTGTTTTTACTCGATAAAGACGACCAACCTCTGGGCACGGCTATTTTGTCTTCCGACCGCCGCGCGATGGACATCGTCAAGCGCTGGCAGCAGGACGGCATCCCACAAAAACTCTACCCGTTAACGCGCCAGACCTTATGGACCGGGCACCCGGCCTCGCTGCTGCGTTGGGTAAAAGAGAACGAGCCGCAGCGTTACGCGCAAATTGGCTGCGTCATGATGGGCCACGACTATCTACGCTGGTGTCTCACCGGCGTGAAGGGGTGCGAAGAGAGCAATATCTCTGAATCCAACCTCTACCATATGACTACCGGGCAGTACGATCCCTGCCTGACGCAGTGGCTGGGCATCAGCGAAATTAACGCTGCGTTGCCACCCATTGTCGGTTCATCCCAAATCAGCGGTGAAATCACCTCTCAGGCAGCCGCCATTACCGGTCTCGCGGCGGGAACTCCCGTCGTGGGCGGTCTGTTTGATGTGGTTTCTACCGCTATCTGTGCAGGGCTTGATGACGAATACACACTGAATGCCGTGATGGGGACCTGGGCGGTCACCAGCGGCATCGCTGACGGATTGCGCGAGAACGAATCTCACCCATACGTCTATGGGCGCTACGTCAACGACGGCCAGTACATCGTTCATGAGGCCAGCCCCACCTCGTCCGGCAACCTCGAATGGCTGACCGCGCAATGGGGCGACATCAGTTTTACCGAGATCAATCAGCTCGTTGACAGCCTGCCGAAAGCCACCAGCGATGTCTTTTTCCTGCCCTTCCTGTACGGCAGCAACGCCGGGCTGGATATGACCAGCGGCTTTTATGGCATGCAGGCGCTGCACACCCGTGCGCACCTGTTACAGGCGGTCTACGAAGGGGTGGTCTTCAGCCACATGACGCACCTCAACCGCATGCGCGAACGCTTTACCGAAGTGCGTGCTCTGCGCGTCACCGGTGGCCCGGCGCATTCTCCGGTGTGGATGCAGATGCTGGCGGACGTGAGCGGCCTGCCCGTTGAGCTTCCACAGGTGGAGGAGACGGGCTGCTTTGGTGCGGCCATCGCGGCGCTCGTCGGCACCGGCGTTTACGCCAACTTCACCGACGCCCAGCAGACCCTCAATTACGAGATGCACACCCTGACGCCGGACATGAGCACCCATGCGGCCTACCAGCGCAAATATCACCGCTACCAGATTTTAATTGAAGCACTTCAGGGCTATCACGCCCGTATTAAGGAGCACTCTTTATGAGCCGACCATTACTGCAACTGGCGCTCGACCACACCGACCTTGCCGCCGCCCAGCGCGACGTGGCGCTGTTAAAAAACCACGTCGACATCGTGGAAGCCGGCACCATTCTCTGCCTTAGCGAAGGGCTGAACGCTGTCCGCGCCTTACGCGCCCAGTGCCCGGAGAAAATCATTGTCGCCGACTGGAAAGTGGCCGATGCCGGTGAAACCCTGGCCCAGCAGGCGCTGGAAGCCGGTGCCAACTGGATGACCATCATCTGCGCCGCACCGCTGGCAACCATCGAAAAAGGCCATGCCGTTGCCGCTGCACGCGGGGGCGAAATTCAGATTGAGCTCTTTGGTAACTGGACGTTCGACGATGCCCGCGACTGGTACAACACCGGCGTGCGTCAGGCGATTTATCACCGTGGACGCGATGCTCAGGCCAGCGGCCAGCAGTGGGGCGAAGTGGATCTGGCGCGCATGAAAGCGCTGTCAGATATCGGTCTGGAGCTCTCCGTCACTGGCGGTATTACCCCGGCTGACCTGCCACTGTTCAAAGAGATCAACGTGAAGGCCTTTATTGCCGGACGCGCCCTTTCCGGTGCCGCCCATCCACAGCAGGTGGCGGAAGAGTTCCATGCCTGCATTCGCGACATCTGGGGAGCGTAATCATGCGTAACCATCCATTAGGTATTTATGAAAAAGCGTTACCGAAAGACCTATCCTGGCCGGAGCGTCTGGTTCTGGCTAAAAGCTGCGGATTCGACTTCGTGGAAATGTCCGTCGACGAAACCGACGAACGCCTCTCCCGACTCGAATGGAGCACCGCGCAGCGCGCCTCACTAGTCGAAGCGATGCTGGAAACCAATGTCGCTATTCCGTCGATGTGCCTGTCTGCCCATCGCCGTTTCCCGTTCGGCAGCCGTGACGAAGCCGTGCGCGAGCGCGCCCGCGACATCATGACCAAAGCCATCAAACTGGCGCGTGATTTGGGTATCCGCACCATCCAGCTCGCCGGTTACGACGTCTATTACGAAGAGCATGACGCAGGCACCCAACAGCGCTTCGCCGAAGGGCTGGCATGGGCGGTCGAGCAGGCGGCAGGCGCGCAGGTGATGCTGGCGGTGGAGATCATGGACACCGCGTTTATGAACTCCATTACCAAGTGGAAAAAGTGGGATGAGATGCTCGCCTCGCCATGGTTCACCGTCTACCCGGACGTGGGCAACCTCAGCGCCTGGGGCAACGACGTGCCTGCGGAGCTGGCGCTCGGCATTGACCGTATCGCGGCGATTCACCTTAAAGACACCCAGCCCGTTACCGAAACCAGTCCGGGCCAGTTCCGTGACGTGCCGTTCGGTGAAGGCTGTGTCGATTTCGTTAACGTCTTCAGCACGTTGCAGGACCTGAATTATCGCGGCGCATTTCTGATTGAGATGTGGACCGAAAAAGCCAAAGAGCCGGTACTGGAAATCATCCAGGCCCGTCGCTGGATTGAAGCCCGTATGCAGGAAGGAGGATTCGCATGTTAGAACAACTGAAAGCCGAGGTACTGGCGGCAAACCTGGCACTGCCCGCTCACGGGCTGGTTACCTTTACCTGGGGTAACGTCAGCGCCGTCGACGAAACCCGCCGTCTGATGGTGATTAAACCGTCCGGCGTGGAGTACGACGTGATGAAAGCCGAGGATATGGTGGTAGTGGATATCGCCAGCGGCAAAGTGGTGGAAGGCAGTAAAAAACCCTCTTCCGATACGCCGACGCACCTGGCGCTCTATCGTCGCTTCCCGGAAATTGGTGGTATTGTCCATACTCACTCCCGTCACGCCACTATCTGGTCACAGGCGGGTCTGGATCTGCCTGCCTGGGGCACGACGCACGCGGATTATTTCTACGGCACCATTCCGTGCACACGCCTGATGACTTCTGATGAGATCAACGGCGAGTACGAGTACGAAACCGGCGAAGTGATTATCAAGACCTTTGAAGAGCGCGATCTGAACCCAATGCAGGTTCCGGCAGTGCTGGTCCACTCCCACGGTCCATTTGCCTGGGGCAAAGACGCGGCGGACGCGGTACATAACGCGGTAGTGCTGGAAGAGTGCGCCTACATGGGCCTGTTCTCCCGCCAGTTGGCACCGCAGTTGCCGGACATGCAGTCTGAATTGCTGGATAAACACTACCTGCGCAAGCACGGGGCGAATGCTTATTACGGGCAGTAATCCTCTGCGGCCTGATGCCCTCACCCCAGCCCTCTCCCACTGGGAGAGGGAGCAAACCCGTCACCCGGAATTAATATGCTCCTTACAGTACCGCCGCTTCCATGCGGCGGGCGTAATGCCGGTATGCTTACGGAAAATCTGCCGGAAATAGCCCACATCATGAAACCCGCACTGTACCGCCACCTCTTTCAGTGACAACGAATCGCTGATCAGCAATTTCTCTGCCGCCCGCACGCGCTGGCGATGGATGGCTTCAGTTAGCGTCAGACGAAAAGCCCGACGATAAACCCGCCCCAGATAATCGACATTGCAATGCAGCTCTTTCGCCAGCGTTGAGGCCGAAATTGGCAAGTGAAACTGGGTGCCAATCATCTGCCGGGCTTTCCAGGCGAGTGCGATTCCGGGGTTATCTGCCGCCCGCTCACTTAACGCAGAGGCCGATATCTGCTGCAAAATCAGCAGCAAAATACACTCCAGCGCCACACTGCGGTGTACATTTTCCTGCTCATGTAAAAACTGCCGGAACAGCCCGGTCATATATTGCGGATCGCTTAATACCGTGTGCTGCGGCAACATTAATACCGACTGTTGTAATGTTTTTTCCACCGATGGCGTTAATTCAAAATGCAGCCAGTAGAATTTTAAATCCGCAGGAAATTCCCCCCCCCCAACATGACGACGCTGCGGCCAGAGTAAAAGACTTTCACCGGCATTTACGGTAAAAACCTTTTCCTCTTCCCGAATCGCTAATGTCCCCTTTTCCACGAAAATAACTTCCCACGAATGAAGCGTGCGTGACGGATGACTCCCCACACCACGGGAAATAAACAGCCCGCCATTTTGTACCCGGATCGGAAGCGTTATGGATAATTCGAGCATAAATATGTCAATTCCCGCTAAATAAACGCCGTTAACATTCATCTTATTATTGATTATTAATGAAAAAAGAGTGCCACGCCGGATCGAAATCACATTTTCTTCATCAAGTCGGAATCGTCATCTTTTTGTACTTTTCCCTTCCCTTGTTGTGTGGTGAATTCAATGCAAAATAAATAAGGTACTTTGCAAATTACAAAACAAAATCCGCAAATAAGCGGGTTATTTCTGGAATATCCGTGAGGCGTTTTCCATGACTTCAACATTAATTTCCAATACCGATTCGGCGCAAAACACGCTGGACGATAAATTATCCGTTCGTGAAAAAATAGGCTATGGGTTAGGGGATGCAGGCGGAACGGTCATTACCTGCCTGATTATGAATTTCCTGACCTTTTTCTATACCGATATTTTTGGCTTAACTCCGGCGCTGGTCGGCACGTTGTTCATGGCACTGCGTATTTTTGATGCGATTTCTGACCCGGTCATGGGGATCATTGCCGACCGTACCCAAAGCCGCTGGGGCCGTTTTCGCCCGTGGCAGCTATGGATTGCTCTACCCATCGGTATTATCGGCGTGCTGACGTTCACCGTGCCGGACGCCAGCATGAACGTAAAAATTGCCTGGGCTTTCGGTACTTACCTTTTACTGTCAGTGGGTTACACCGCCATTAACGTGCCCTACTGTGCGCTCATTAACACCATGACCACGCGTCATAGTGAAGTGATCTCCTGCCAGTCCTGGCGCTTTGTTCTCTGCGGTGTCGCCGGATTCCTGGTTTCGGTGGGCCTGCCGTGGCTGGTCTCCGCGCTGGGTCAGGGGAATTCCGCCCAGGGTTATCAACTGGGCGTTGGTGTGCTTTGCGCCGTGGCGGTGGTGATGTTCCTCTGCTGCTTCTTCTGGGTACGCGAGCGCGTGCCGCTGGCGATGATGGGCAAATTCACCCTGCGCGAGCACATGGCAGGGCTGCGCAAAAACGATCAGTTGCTGCTGATGCTGTTGATGTCCTTCCTGCTCATCAACGTGTTCAACATTCGTGGCGGCGGCTACATGTACTTCATCACCTATGTGCTTGAAGGCAGTACCGGTTATACCTCGCTGTTCTTCACCATGGTGACCTTCGCCTCCATTCTCGGTTCGGTGATAGTCAACCCGCTGTCGAAACGCATCGATACCGTGAAACTCTACTACTACACCAACCTGGTGCTGGCGGCGCTGTCGGTGGTGATGTGGTTCCTGCCCGTTGGGCCGGCGTACCAGACAATGTGGCTGGCGGTGATCCTCGGCAACGGCGTGATTTTAGGTTTCACCCTGCCGCTGCATTTCTCTCTGATGGCGTTTTCGGACGACTATGGCGAGTGGAAAACCGGTGTCCGTTCTTCAGGCATGAACTTCGCCTTCAACCTGTTCTTTATCAAGCTCGCCTGGGCCTCCAGTGCTGGCATCATCAGCCTGGTGTTTATCTTTGTCGCCTACCAGCCAGGCGCGGGGAATCAGACTCCCGCCTCGTTGCAGGGCATCACCCTGATGGAAACCCTGCTGCCCGCTCTGTTCCACCTGCTGCTGGCGTTTTCTATCCGCGCCTGCAAGCTCAATAATCCGTTGATGGCGCGTATTTCTGGCGATTTGCGTCAGCGTCATGTTCAGTCTTAAGGAGTCTGTAATGGAAGTCAGTCTGCATAAATTGAAAATTAACGATGCCTTTCTCGGCCAGTATCAACGACTGGTGCGTGATGTCGTTATCCCCTATCAGTGGGACGCGCTGAACGACAGGATTGCCGAGGCCGACCCCAGCCATGCGATTGAAAACTTTCGCATTGCCGCCGGGCTGCAGGAGGGGGAATTCTACGGCATGGTCTTCCAGGACAGCGACGTGGCGAAATGGCTGGAAGCTGTCGCCTGGTCGCTCTGTCAGAAACCTGACGCAGAGCTGGAAAAGACCGCCGATGAGGTGATTGAACTGGTAGCCGCCGCCCAGTGTGACGACGGCTACCTCAACACCTATTTCACGGTGAAAGCCCCGGAAGATCGCTGGACCAATCTGGCCGAGTGCCATGAGCTTTACTGCGCCGGGCATATGATTGAAGCGGGCGTGGCATACTTCCAGGGCACCGGCAAACGCCGCCTGCTGGACGTTGTCTGCCGCCTTGCTGACCATATCGATACGGTGTTTGGTCCGGGCGTTAATCAGCTTCACGGCTACCCCGGTCACCCGGAAATCGAACTGGCGTTAATGCGACTGTACGAAGTCACACAAGAGCCGCGCTATATGGCGCTGGTGAACTATTTTGTGGAGCAGCGCGGCACGCAACCGCACTTCTATGACGTCGAATATGAAAAACGCGGGCGCACCTCTTACTGGCACAACTACGGCCCGGCGTGGATGGTTAAAGACAAAGCCTACAGCCAGGCGCATCAGCCGCTTTCTGAGCAGCAGACAGCGATCGGTCATGCGGTGCGTTTTGTCTACCTGATGACCGGCGTGGCTCACCTGGCGCGCTTAAGTCAGGACGAAGGCAAGCGCCAGGACTGCCTGCGCTTGTGGAACAACATGGCCCAGCGCCAATTGTACATCACAGGCGGCATTGGCTCACAAAGCAGCGGCGAGGCGTTCAGCAGCGATTATGACTTGCCGAATGACACCGTTTACGCCGAAAGCTGTGCCTCCATTGGCCTGATGATGTTTGCCCGCCGCATGCTGGAGATGGAAGCTGACAGTCAGTACGCCGACGTAATGGAGCGTGCGCTGTACAACACGGTGCTCGGTGGGATGGCGCTGGATGGCAAACACTTCTTCTACGTGAATCCACTGGAAGTGCACCCTAAATCGCTGAAGTTCAACCACATTTACGACCATGTGAAGCCGGTTCGTCAGCGCTGGTTTGGTTGCGCCTGCTGCCCGCCAAATATCGCCCGCGTGCTGACCTCACTCGGTCATTACCTCTACACGCCGCGCGAGGATGCGCTCTATATCAACCTCTACATCGGCAACAGCGTCGAGATCCCGGTCAACGATCAGATACTACGCCTGCGCATCAGCGGTAACTATCCGTGGCAGGAGCAGGTCACCGTGACCATCGATTCCCCTCATCCGGTCGACCACACTCTGGCGCTGCGTCTGCCCGACTGGTGCGCCTGTCCGCAGGTACAGCTTAACGGTGCGGACGTTGCGCAGGATATCCGCAAAGGCTATCTGCACATTCAGCGTCGCTGGCAGGAGGGCGATACCTTAACCCTCACGCTGCCCATGCCGGTGCGTCGGGTCTACGGTAACCCGCTGCTGCGTCATGTGGCAGGTAAGGTGGCGGTTCAGCGCGGTCCGCTGGTGTACTGCCTGGAGCAGGCGGATAACGGGGAAGAGTTGCATAACCTGTGGCTGTCGCCGGATGCGCAGTTTAACGTCTTTGAAGGCAAAGGGATTTTCGCCCATAAGATGCTGATTCAGGTGCAGGGGGTAAAACACACCACGCCCAATGCGACGCAGCAGCCGCTGTGGCGCTATGACCAGACGCCTGCCAGCAGTACGCCGCAGACGCTGACCTTCATTCCCTGGTTTAGCTGGGCCAACCGTGGAGAGGGGGAAATGCGTATCTGGGTAAATGAGGAACGATAAGAAGACGTTGATGGCCCGTGAACACGGGCCATTTTAATGATTACTTGAACAGGCGGACGCGGCAGGCTTTGCCTTTGATTTTACCCTGCTGAAGCTGTTTAAACGCTTTGTTTGCCACGGACTGGCGAACCGCTACGTAGGCGTGCATCGGGTGCATCACAATCTTGCCGATGTCTGCGCCATCCAGCCCCATATCCCCGGTCAACGCGCCGAGAATGTCGCCCGGACGCATCTTGGCTTTCTTGCCACCATCAATACACAGGGTTGCCATTTCAGCCTGCAGTGGTTTGACGCTGTTGCTGATAACCGGTTCTTGCCACTCAAGAGAGAGCGCGAGCATTTCGCTGAGAATAGCCGCACGCTGGGCTTCTTCCGGCGCACACAGGCTGATCGCCAGACCGCTTTCACCCGCGCGGGCGGTACGACCAATACGGTGGACATGCACTTCCGGGTCCCAGGAGAGCTCGAAGTTAATCACCATTTCCAGCGATTTGATGTCCAGACCACGGGCGGCAACATCGGTCGCCACCAGCACGCGGCTGCTGCCATTGGCAAAACGCACCAGCGTCTGGTCGCGGTCACGCTGTTCCATGTCACCGTGCAGGGCCAGCGCGCTCTGACGCTGTTCATTCAGCGCATCGCAAACTTCCTGGCAATCTTTTTTGGTGTTGCAGAACACCACGCAGGAAGCGGGCTGATGCTGGCTCAACAGGCTCATCAGCAGCGGGATTTTTTGACGGCGTGAGGCTTCGAAGAACTGCTGTTCGACCGCAGGAAGCGCATCGACAGAATCGATTTCAATGTTCAGTGGCTCACGCTGGAAACGGGTGCTGATGGCGGCAATGCCTTCCGGCCAGGTCGCGGAGAACAGCAGCGTCTGGCGATTTGCCGGAGCATGACCGAGGATTTCAACGATGGCATCGCTGAAGCCCATATCCAGCATACGATCCGCTTCGTCCAGCACCAGGGTTTTGAGTGCTTCAAGCGAAACCGTGCCTTTTTGCAGGTGGTCGAGCAGACGGCCCGGCGTGGCGACGATAATGTGCGGCGCATGCTGGAGCGAATCGCGCTGCGCACCAAAAGGCACACCGCCGAACAGGGTCAGAATTTTGATGTTTGGCAGGTAGCGCGCCAGACGACGCAATTCATTCGCCACCTGATCCGCCAGCTCGCGGGTCGGACATAACACCAGAGACTGCGTGACAAACCGACCAGCTTCGATGTGTTGCAACAGGCCCAGGCCAAAGGCGGCCGTTTTGCCGCTGCCGGTTTTGGCCTGCGCGCGCACGTCTTTCCCCTCAAGGATTGCCGGCAGCGCCGCCGCCTGGATCGGGGTCATGGAGTGATAACCCAGCTCATTCAGGTTGGCGAGGAGTTCAGGAGGCAAAGCATTTAAGGTTGAAAAGGCAGTCACGGTGTTATCTCTGATTAAAGGCAGGCCGCTATGCTAGCAGACTCTGCGAGTCGGGTCAGCCAGGCAGTACACGCCGGGCAGCTTCAGCCAGGAAAGCGCTGCGATTGTTGAACTCAGGATGGTTGTGCACAAAAACATCTATTTTGCTGAGTAAACGTCGGGGCAAGGTAATGTTGATACGCTCCGCCCGGCCATCGAACTGGTTCATATTGATATCCACCAGCAACCATTGGCCTTCAATAAATTCCTCTGCCCGCTGCTGTAAATGCTGCTCAACCGCAGTGGCTGGTGGCAAAACCTCCCCCAACTCACAGAGGGTTTCGAAATGCGCGGTCAGTGCACCTTGCGCATCCTTAAACGCTTCGTTCAGGGTATCACCCGCAAAAAAACAGCCAGGTACGTCGGGGAAAAAACCGCTGGCGCTGCCATCAGCATCAGAATGAATATAGGCCGAATAGAACATTTCTGGCTCCTGCGAATTGCGAATTGCGAATTGCGAATTGCGAATTAAGGTTTTATGCCTGCCTGACGCCAGATTTGCGCTGGTCACGATTCTTGCTCCCACTTTGAAGCATACACACCATACACACTATTTTGTCCATGGCGATCACATTAGCGCAGTGCCGCGTGGGTTTCATTGAGAGGAAGCAGATCCTGGGAAGAGGCGCGCAAAAGTTTAAATATCAGGTTATACAATCTGTTGGATGAGAACTGATTAACATCAGTTGCTAATGAAGACCTTAACATTTATGAATAAAAGAAGCATTTCTGATAATAATTTCAGATACACCAACTCATCATGATTTTTTAACATATCTTTTACTAAAGCTTATCCGTATGTGATATTGATCGCGAATCAGTATTTTAATTTTTTAAAGGCATTACAGATATTGAGATTTACAATGGGTAGTGATATCCAAAAATAGCTATCTCTGGAAAACTCAAAAAGGTCTCTATTATGGAATTCATTGAAAAGCTTAACGCTTTATCAGCAAAGATTAAGCAACAAATCAGTGCAATAGAAACTGAAGAAGCAACTAAGAATGCTTTTGTTATGCCATTCATACATAATATTTTAGGCTACGATGTTTTTGACCCATTAGAAGTCATCCCTGAATTTGTGTGTGATGTGGGTACTAAAAAAGGTGAAAAGATTGATTACGCCATCTTGCGAGATGGAGAAATACAAATTCTTATCGAATGTAAAAAAATTGGTGAATCGCTCAACATCAATCATGCATCGCAGTTGTTCAGATATTTCCACGTTACTAATGCAAGAATCTCCATTCTAACAAATGGGCAAATTTATCAATTCTATACAGATCTTGATGCACCCAATAAAATGGATGAGAAACCATTCCTGGAAATAAACCTTCTGGATATTGATGAGAACTTAGTACCTGAGCTAAAAAAAATCACAAAGTCTTCATTTGACCTGGAGTCAATCATCAATGCCGCAGGTGAGTTAAAATACGTTAGTCAAATAAAGAGAATTCTCCACACACAGTTAAACGAACCAGAAGATGATTTTGTGAAATTCTTCGCATCCCGCGTTTATGATGGCATTTTAACGCAAAAGGTTAGAGAGTCTTTCTTAATCTTAACGAAGAAATCTTTTAGCCAATTTCTGAATGATCAAGTAAATGAAAGACTTAAATCTGCAATCACTGGAGTTAGCCCCGTAAGGACTGAACCATCCAGCGAGAATACCGAAAAAATCGAGCTCATTTTAAAAGATGAAAATGAGATTACAACGACATTAGAAGAGCTTGAAGGCTTCCATATTGTAAAAGCAATCACGCGTACTGTCGTTGATTCTCATCGGATTAATCATAGGGATACAAAAAGTTATTTTGGGATTTTAGTTGACGATAACAATCGAAAACCTATTTGCCGATTGCATTTCAATCGCTCTCAAAAATACATAGGCATCTTCGATATAGATAAGAATGAAACACGACATCCTATTGAAAATGTTGATGATATCTATTCTTACGCCGACATATTAAAAGCAACTGCAGCGCTGTATAACTGACCGAAATATGGCTTCCTGATAATTACCCTCACCCTAACCCTCTCCCTAAGGGAGAGGGGATCGTTTAGTGCAGTTTTTCAGTGCTTTTCTCCCTCACATTTTTCAGCGATGACAGGAACCGGCGCTTTAGAAAAGCAAGGCACATAAGGTGAACGGAATGGCCATCAGAGCCGCATTTTCCCCCTCACCCTAGCCCTCTCCCCAAAGGGGCGAGGGAACTAATTGTGCCCGTGTTCTCTCCCTCTCCCTGTGGGAGAGGGTCGTGGTGAGGGAGTTTAGTTTACTTCGTGAACAACGCCTTATCTCGCAGGATATGGTCGTTGCCGCGACGGCGGGTAAAGCCGATGCGGTCAAAATATTCCAGAATCTGGATAGCCAGCTTGCGCCCGACGTTGAGGGTGTCGCGAAAATCCGCCGCACTGGTGGAGCCGTGAATCGGATCCCGATCGCGGATCATGCTGGCGAAAGCGACAATCCGATCGTTACGGTAATAACGATCTTTGACGATCGCCGTAATCATCCCCTGCTGTGCGGCCTGGCGTAATACCCCGCGCATCACCTGCTCATCCGCACCCGTTTCCCGCGCCAGGTCACGCACCCACCAGGGTTCATCGCCAAAGAGCGCATTGACACGCTGCCAGATGGCGGCTTGCTCAGGCGTAAATCCGGCTTTGTGATCCGGCAAGTGCAGCCAGCCGTGATGGCTCTGAATGTCGCCACTCTCCCGCATATGCTCAATGAGGGTAAGCACCAGCGCTTCATCTTCCATCGGCAGCGCCATGCGCCGCAGACGTTCACGACCGGGGCCAGGTTCGTCCGCATGCTGCGCGTGGTAGGTGGTGAGCGTCGTCAGCAGTTTACGCTGCCAGCTTGCCGCCACTGGCGCATTGAGCAGATTATCCCCTGCGCGAATAAAGCCCGGTTCATTCAGTAACGCCTCAAGCCCGGTTTCATTCAACTGCCGCGCCCAGGCAAAAGCCGGAAGGTTGACCGCCCCGCGTTGCAAATGCACCGCCAGCGCGTCGGCATCACTCTGGGTTGCCGACAGCGCGCCAATCCATTGCTGGTACTCCGGTTTACGCTTGCCACGACGTGGCGGGTGTAGCGTCACTACGCGGGCACCTGCCAGGGTTTCACGGGCCGAAATGTCACGCAGCACCAGACGGTCGTTGTCTGCCAGCCACAGCGGCGTATCGAACACCAGCTCCGCCAGATGGTTATCGAGAAGCGAAACGCGCCCGGTAATATGGCTGGCCGCATGGTGAATATGCAGCGGCTGCCATTGCGTCAGCGGCGAGTGGGTTTGCAGCGCGACAATAACGCGTTCAGAAGGCTCTGGCGGTTGCGACGAAAGCAGCCAGTCGCCACGGGTCAGATCCTCTTTCTGCGCGTCCCCGGCAATGTTCAGGGCAATACGCTGCCCGGCGTGTGCATGATCAACCGGTTGATTCTGGGCATGCAGGCCGCGCACGCGCATCGGTTTACTCGCCCCGGTCAGCCAGAGGGTATCCCCGACACGTACCTCGCCCGAGAGCGCTGTCCCCGTCACCACCAGACCCGCCCCTTTCACGGTAAAGGCACGATCCAGCGCGAGACGAAAACGTTGATGCTGAGGATGGGCGCGGGTGGGCAGTTGCAGAAGATGTGCGCGTAGTTCGTCGATACCGCGTGACTCGGTGGCTGCCGTCACAAAGAGGGCGGCCTCCTGCCAGCCAAATTCACGCAGCGTGTGATGGACTTCATCACGCACCGCATCGACACGGGCGTCATCCACGCGGTCGGCTTTGGTCAGAGCCACCGTCAGCGCAGGGTTGCCGGTCAATTGCAGAATGGCAAGATGCTCGCGCGTTTGTGCCATAACGCCGTCATCGCAGGCCACCACCAGCAGCGCATGATCGATGCCGCCAACACCTGCCAGCATATTGGAAAGAAATTTCTCATGGCCAGGCACGTCGATAAAACCCGGCACGCTGCCGTCCGGCTGTGGCCAGTAGGCATAGCCCAGGTCGATGGTCATCCCGCGCGCTTTTTCTTCCGGCAGCCGGTCGGCATTCACGCCCGTGATGGCCTGCAATAAGGTGGTTTTGCCGTGGTCAACGTGTCCGGCGGTGGCAATAATCATTTCAGCAGCATCTCCAGAAAACGGGGTTCATCCTCAAGGCAGCGTAAATCCAGCCATAGGCGTCCATCATAAATGCGGCCAATTACAGGCTGTTCCACGCCCCGCCAGGCAGTGGCAAGCGCCTCCAGTCGACGCCCACTGCCATCAACAGGCGTGAAGGTGAGCGCCGCACTCGGCAGGCGATCGACGGGCAATGAACCACTGCCAATCTGCGAGAGGCAGCTTTCTACGCGCAGAATAAAATCTTCATAACGTCCTGTAAGCGCCGCCAGCAATCGCTGCGCCTGCTGGCTTATCTCTTCCTGCGAGCGGGTGAGTACACGTAGCGTCGGCAGGCTTTCGCGCAGCTTTTCCGGGTGCAGATAGAGGCGCAGCGTGGCATCCAGCGCGGCGAGGGTCATTTTGTCAGCCCGCAGCGCACGTTTAAGTGGGTGAGATTGCAGTTTCTCAATCAGCGCTTTCTTGCCGACAATAATCCCCGCCTGCGGGCCACCAAGCAGTTTATCACCGGAGAAACTCACCAGGCTCACGCCTGCGACAATCAGCTCCTGCACCAGCGGCTCTTTCGGCAGTCCGTACTGGCTCAAGTCAACCAGCGAGCCGCTGCCTAAATCGGCAATCACCGGTACATTCAACTCTTCGCCAAGGGAAACCAGGTCGGCTTCTTCTACGGTTTTGGTAAAGCCTTCAATGTGATAGTTGCTGGTATGAACCTTCATCAGCAGCGCGGTATTGTCATTCACCGCCTGACGGTAATCTTTGGCATGGGTGCGGTTGGTGGTTCCCACTTCCTGTAATACGCAGCCTGCCTGACGCATCACATCGGGGATGCGGAAAGCGCCGCCAATTTCCACCAGTTCGCCGCGGGACACCACCACCTCTTTGCCGCTCGCCGTCGCAGCAAGCATCAACAAGACCGCCGCGGCGTTGTTATTCACGATGCAGGCATCTTCGGCCCCCGTCAGACGGCAAAGCAGCTCCGCAACGGCACGGTCGCGATGACCACGTCCGGCATCATCCAGCGAATATTCCAGGGTCACCGGGGAGCGCATCGCCTGGGTGACGGCATCAATGGCAGACTGCGCCTGAAGCGCACGTCCGAGGTTGGTGTGCAACACCGTACCCGTCAGGTTGAAAACCGGACGTAATGCACTGGCACTTTCGCCAACCAGACGCTGGTGCGCCGTCTGCGCCCAGCTCTCGCACCAGCCAGGCAGTTGCAGCGTCTGGCGAACCGACTCACGCGCCTCTTCCTGCATTTGACGCAGCACGTCAGCGACCTGAGTGTGGCCAAAGGCGGTCATTAAAGGGGAGAACGCCGCATCACGTAACAGGCGATCGGTAGAAGGTATCTGGCTGTAAAGCGACTGGATTTCCGTTGTCATGAATTGGCCTGGCTGAGGTTTGCCCCTCCCGCCTGGAGGGGAATCGACGTGAGGGAATTGTAGCGCGAGTTGAGTCAGGCTGACATAACGGGCATCAAGCCTTCGGCGGTTCGGTGCGGGCGAAGCTCTCACGCTGGAACAGGTTTTCGACCAGTTTGACCAGCAGCGGCCTGTCGACACACCAGCCCGGGGAGACGTGGCGGAAGTTAAGATAGCCAATGGCGCAGGCAATGGAGATGGTCGCCAGATCCAGCGCATCCACACTTAACGTGCCGTCTTTGAGGTAGTTTTCGAGCGTGTCGAGACCATGGCTTATCTTCTCACGTTGACGCGTGAGCTCGGTTTCCGACTGTTGCGCTGTCGGGCGCGCAATTTCCCGCACTGAGACCAGGGCGGCATCCATGATGCCGTCGGCCAGGGCTTCAATCTGACGCATCTTCAGCGCCGCTTTCGGCTCTTTGGGCAACATGGTCGGGGCGATATCCAGCAAATCAATGTATTCCGCAATAATCGGTGAGTCGTACCAGACGTCACCGTCATCCGTGACCAACGCCGGGACTTTACCCAACGGGTTGTACTGCATCACATTGTTAATGGCGTTGTACGGCTGCTCATTCACAAACTCAAAGGTGATGCCTTTTTCCAACAGGATGATAGAAATTTTGCGTACAAACGGGCTGGTATAGCTACCAATCAGTTTCATTGCCTTCTCCTTGTCGCCGACCACAAAGCCTTAAGTATGTACTAAGGCGAGAAAATCTGACGTCAGCCGTTTCATAAATGTGAAAACTTAGCTGGCTATGTTGAGCCACGCGTCGTGTGTTACGCATGAAGTGAAAGAGAATTACAGGTCGCGATGTTAACAAAAACCAGACTTTGCGACCGATCACACTCAGAAAACTCCTGGCGAAAATATCTTGTGATACAGATCACAAATGAATAACAAATACGCCACCAAAATTTGTGATTAAAGTCACATTAACAAGGGGTAAGCGCTGTTTTTTTGCACTTTGTTCTTTTTCTACACAATAATTTTGTGACGAATATCACGTTAAAGCACGGTACACCCCCCGCTTTAACGTGATCAAAGTCACATTAATGGGCGTCATCTGGACAGTTGGCTGATTCGGTGCGAGATTTCGCATCACAGAACACGGGTCCGGCTACCTCTGCCGCCACGTTAACAACAAAACCTCGGGCTTCCGGCCTGTGCGATAGCAAACATAAGAAGGGGTGTTTTATGTCATCCGATATCAAGATCAAGGTGCAAAGCTTTGGTCGCTTCCTCAGCAACATGGTAATGCCAAATATCGGCGCGTTTATCGCGTGGGGTATCATTACCGCATTATTTATTCCAACAGGGTGGTTACCGAACGAAACACTGGCGAAACTCGTCGGCCCAATGATTACCTTCTTACTGCCACTGCTCATCGGTTTCACCGGTGGTCGTCTGGTGGGTGGCGATCGTGGTGGTGTGGTCGGTGCTATCACAACAATGGGTGTGATCGTCGGTGCAGATATGCCGATGTTCCTCGGCGCGATGATTGCCGGTCCTCTGGGCGGTCTGTGCATCAAGAAATTTGACGCCGCGGTAGACGGTAAGATCAAATCCGGTTTCGAAATGCTGGTGAATAACTTCTCCGCTGGCATCATCGGTATGATCCTGGCGCTGCTGGCGTTTAAAGGTATCGGCCCTGCTGTTGAAGTGCTGTCCAAAGGCCTCGCCGCTGGCGTTAACTTCATGGTTGTGCACGACATGCTGCCGCTGGCGTCCATCTTTGTTGAACCGGCGAAAATCCTGTTCCTCAACAACGCCATTAACCACGGTATCTTCTCGCCGCTGGGTATTCAGCAGTCTCACGATCTTGGCAAGTCTATCTTCTTCCTGATTGAAGCCAACCCCGGTCCGGGTATGGGCGTCCTGATGGCGTACATGTTCTTCGGTCGTGGTAGTGCACGTCAGTCTGCTGGCGGCGCGGCAATCATCCACTTCCTGGGCGGTATCCACGAAATTTATTTCCCGTACGTGCTGATGAACCCACGTCTGCTGATCGCGGTAATCCTCGGCGGTATGACTGGCGTGTTCACCCTGAGCGTGCTGAATGGCGGTCTGGTTTCTCCTGCTTCCCCGGGTTCTATCCTGGCCGTGCTGGCGATGACGCCGAAGGGTGCTTACTTTGCTAATATCGTGGCTATCTTCGCGGCAATGGCAGTCTCCTTCGTTATCTCCGCGATTCTGCTGAAAACCAGCAAAGTCAAAGAAGAAGATGACCTGGAAGCGGCAAACCTTCGTATGCAGGAAATGAAAGCCCAGTCTAAAGGTGCCACTGCACTGACCGCGGGTGATGTGACCAACGACCTGAGCCACGTACGTAAAATCATCGTTGCCTGTGACGCCGGTATGGGCTCCAGCGCAATGGGGGCAGGTGTACTGCGTAAGAAAGTCCAGGATGCGGGTCTGACCAACATCTCCGTGACCAACAGCGCGATCAACAGCCTGCCATCTGATGTTGACCTGGTGATTACTCACCGTGACCTGACCGAACGTGCGATGCGCCAGGTACCACAGGCACAGCACATTTCGCTGACCAACTTCCTGGACAGTGGTCTGTACACCAACCTGACTGAACGCCTGGTCGCGGCACAGCGCCACGCGGACAACAGCGTAAAGGTTCAGACCAGCTTGCAGGATAGCTTTGATGCTGGCGATAGCAACCTGTTCAAGCTGGGCGCAGAAAACGTGTTCCTGGGCCGTACCGCCAGCAACAAAGAAGAAGCAATTCGCTTCGCCGGTGAGCAACTGGTGAAAGGTGGCTACGTTCAACCTGAGTACGTTGAAGCGATGCTGGAACGCGAAAAACTGACCCCGACCTACCTGGGTGAGTCTATCGCTGTCCCACACGGTACCGTTGAAGCAAAAGACCGCGTGCTGAAAACGGGCGTCGTGTTCTGCCAGTACCCACAAGGCGTACTGTTCGGTGAAGAACCGGAAGATGTTGCCCGTCTGGTTATCGGTATCGCAGCACGTAACAACGAGCACATTCAGGTTATCACCAGCCTGACCAACGCGCTGGATGACGAAACCGTCATTGAGCGTCTGGCCAACACCACCAGCGTAGAAGAAGTACTGGCGCTGTTGAAGGCATAATGTTCGAATTGTCCGCTGAAAAATTCGGGCGGCGGGAAGGCAGGTAACAACATTCATCCCGGTCACTGTTCAAAGCGACCGGGATACATGAAGAAACCAACCCACCTGCCGCCCGAACCAACAGGCGGACCGACCTCTCCCTCTGGGGAGAGGGTTCGGGTGAGGAGAAACTCGTGCGGTTCCTCACCCCAGCCCTCTCGGGTAAAAACATTGATGAAGGTTAACACTATGAAAGCATTGCATTTTGGCGCAGGTAATATCGGACGTGGTTTCATCGGCAAACTGCTGGCGGACGCGGGGATTGAACTGACATTCGCCGATGTGAATCAGGTGGTTCTCGACGCCCTTAATGCCCGTCATAGCTATCAGGTTCATGTGGTTGGCGAAAACGAGCAGGTAGACACTGTCTCCGGTGTCAGCGCCGTTAGCAGCATCGGTGATGAGGTCGTTGACCTGATTGCGACCGTTGATCTGGTTACCACTGCCGTCGGCCCGGTTGTGCTTGAGCGCATCGCGCCGGCCATCGCGAAAGGCCTGGCAAAACGTAAAGCGCAGGGACTCGACACCCCGCTGAACATCATCGCCTGTGAAAACATGGTGCGCGGCACCACCCAATTGAAAGGCCACGTCTTCAACGCGCTGGCTGAAGAAGACAAAGCCTGGGTTGAAGCCCATGTCGGTTTTGTCGACTCTGCCGTTGACCGTATTGTTCCGCCGTCTGAATCCGCGACTAACGACCCACTGGAAGTCACCGTTGAAACCTTCAGCGAGTGGATTGTCGACAAAACCCAGTTCAAAGGCGCACTGCCGAACATCCCGGGTATGGAATTAACCGATAACCTGATGGCGTTTGTTGAGCGTAAGCTCTTCACGTTAAACACCGGGCATGCTATAACCGCGTACCTTGGTCAACAGACGGGTCATCAGACCATTCGCGACGCTATCCTGGACGAGAACATCCGTGCGGTAGTGAAGGGCGCAATGGAAGAGAGTGGCGCGGTGCTGATCAAGCGCTATGGCTTCGATGCTGAGAAACACGCCGCGTATATTGAAAAAATCCTCGGTCGTTTTGAAAACCCATACCTGAAAGATGATGTTGAGCGCGTTGGCCGTCAGCCACTGCGCAAACTGAGCGCAGGCGATCGTCTGATCAAGCCGCTGCTCGGCACGCTGGAATATTCCACTGCCCACACCAATCTGGTTAAGGGTATCGCCGCGGCGATGCATTACCGTAGCGAACAGGACCCGCAGGCGCTGGAACTGGCGGCACTGATTGCAGAAAAAGGCCCGCAGGGCGCACTGGTACAGATCTCCGGTCTGGATGCCAACAGCGCAGTGGTGGCTGAAGCCGTCGACGCTTACAACGCAAAGGCATGATGCCGAATTTGGCGCGGGACATCCCGCGCCTGTTAACAAGATTGTCAGATATGCAGGCAATAATGGAACTAACACAGGCTTTCGAAAACCGTGTGCTCGAGCGTCTGAATGCTGGCAAAACCGTACGAAGCTTTTTGATTGCCGCCGTAGAGTTACTTACCGAGGCGGTGAATATTCTGGTGCTTCAGGTCTTCCGCAAAGACGACTATGCAGTGAAATACGCTGTAGAGCCGTTGCTTGACGGAGACGGACCGCTGGGCAATCTCTCTGTGCGCTTAAAGTTGATCTACGGACTTGGTGTGCTCAGCAGACCGGAATACGAAGACGCGGAGCTGTTGATGGCACTGCGCGAAGAACTCAACCATGACGGCACCGAATACGGATTTACCGATGATGAAATCCTCGGCCCTTTTGGTGAGCTGAACTGCGTTTCTGCCCTCCCCCCCGTACCGCTTTTTGATACCAGCGACCCGGATCTGTATGCGATGCAAAAACAGCGCTACCAGCAGGTTGTCCGTTCAACCATGGTGCTCTCGCTGACCGAGCTGATTTCCAAAATCAGCTTGAAAAAGGCGTTTCAGAAGTAAGCCTGCGCACATTCGTGTATCCTTTGTCATTATCTCTCCCGTTTTCTGAGTCAAAAGCCATGAAAGAAGTCGAAAAGAACGAAATTAAACGCCTGAGCGACCGCCTGGACCTCATTCGCCACCAGCAAGCCGCGCTCTCTCTGGTGGAATCCGCTGAGAAATATGCTGAGCTGGAAAAAGAAAAAGAGACTATCGAAACGGAAATCGAGCGTCTGCGCGGCCAGTACAGCCAGAAGCTCAGCAAAGAGGCACAAAAGCTGGTGAACATGCCGTTCAAACGCGCCATCACCAAGAAAGAGCAGGCCGATCTCGGCAAGCTGAAGAAAAGCGTGCGTGGCATTGTGGTTGTGCACCCGATGACCGCCCTGGGCCGCGAAATGGGCCTGAAAGAGATGACGGGTTTTTCGAAGACCGATTTCTGATCTCGCTTCCCCCTTCTTAACCGAAGGGGGTTTCCCCCTCCCGAGTGGTACTACCATTACGCACATTAATGCGTGTCGCTTCACACCCCGCAAAATCACACAAAATTAACATTGCCATTACAAAGCAGCCAATTAACCTTGTGCTCATGGCGTTGTACTGTCGCTAACTGGCAGTACCACTTTCCCTCCCGGATTTGACTGACACGGAGCAGACCATGACCGCGACGGCTGAACGGCTTTCTGAGGATGTTGCCCGGCGTATCAGAACCCTTATTCGTGAAAAAGGCCTCGAGGCGGGTATGCGTTTGCCCTCGGAGCGACAACTGGCATTGCAGCTTGGCATCTCGCGCAACTCTCTGCGGGAGGCGATAGCCAAACTCATTAGCGAGGGCGTGTTGCTGAGCCGCCACGGCGGTGGCACCTTTGTGCGCTGGCAGCATGAAGCCTGGTCAGAACAGAGCATTGTGCAGCCGCTTAAGACGCTGCTGGAAGATGACCCGGATTACAGCTTCGACATTCTGGAAGCCCGCCATGCGATTGAAGGCAGCACCGCCTGGCATGCGGCCTTACGGGCCACACCCATTGAGAAAGAGAAAATCCGCCTCTGCTTTGAGGCCACACTTGTCGCTGACCCGGACTTAGCCTCCCAGGCTGATGTGCGTTTTCATCTCTCCATTGCCGAGGCGTCGCACAATATCGTCCTGCTACAGACCATGCGCGGTTTTTTCGATCTGCTGCAAAGCTCGGTCAAGCAAAGCCGCCAGCGCATGTACCAGGTTCCCCCCGTCTTTACCCAATTAACCGGGCAGCACCGGGAAATTATGGATGCCATTTTTGCCGGTGACGCTCAGCACGCACGCGACGCAATGATGGCTCACCTGGGTTTTGTCCATACCACGATTCGTCAGTTTGATGAAGACCAGGCGCGCAGCGCGCGCATTACTCGCCTGCCCGATGAACGGCATACGCTTCCCTTTGGAGACTCAGCATGATCATTTCTGCCGCCAGCGACTACCGCGCTGCCGCCCAACGCATTCTGCCCCCCTTCCTGTTCCATTACATCGACGGTGGCGCTTACGCAGAGTACACGCTGCGTCGAAACGTGGAGGATTTGGGTCAGGTTGCCCTGCGCCAGCGGGTGCTGAAGAACATGTCAGCGCTGAGCACGGAAACCACGCTGTTTAACGAGAAGCTCTCTATGCCGGTGGCGCTGGCGCCGGTGGGGCTTTGCGGCATGTATGCGCGTCGCGGTGAAGTGCAGGCGGCTGGAGCAGCAGATGACAAAGGGATCCCCTTTACCCTATCAACCGTTTCGGTCTGCCCGATTGAAGAAGTGGCCCCTACCCTCAAACGCCCGATGTGGTTCCAGCTTTACGTCCTGCGCGATCGCGGATTTATGCGTAATGCGCTGGAGCGCGCTAAAGCGGCGGGCTGTTCCACGCTGGTTTTCACCGTCGATATGCCGACACCAGGGGCGCGTTATCGCGATGCGCACTCCGGCATGAGTGGACAGCACGCCGTACTCAAACGCTACTGGCAGGCCGTGACGCATCCGCAATGGACCTGGGATGTGGGTGTGAATGGCAGGCCGCACGATTTAGGCAATATCTCAACCTACTTAGGTAAACCCACCGGACTTGAGGATTATATCGGCTGGCTGGGCACCAATTTTGATCCGTCGATTTCGTGGAAAGACCTCGAGTGGATCCGGGAATTTTGGGATGGCCCGATGGTGATCAAGGGGATCCTCGATCCCGAAGATGCGCGGGATGCGGTGCGCTTTGGTGCCGATGGCATTGTCGTCTCTAACCACGGCGGTCGCCAGCTTGACGGTGTGCTCTCTTCCGCTCGCGCACTGCCTGCCATTGCCGATGCAGTGAAAGGCGATATCGCCATTCTGGCGGATAGCGGCATTCGTAACGGGCTGGACGTGGTGCGCATGATTGCGCTCGGTGCAGACACGGTGCTGTTGGGTCGTGCGTATCTTTATGCACTGGCTACACATGGCCGTGCCGGAGTGGCTAACCTGCTGAACCTGATTGAGAAAGAGATGCGCGTGGCGATGACGCTGACCGGGGCGAAGTCGATTAGCGAGATCAGCAAAGATTCGCTGGTGCAGGAGCTGGGTAAGATTCCGGCGGCACTGGCACCGTTAGCGCAGGGGGATGCGGCTTAAGTCAGAGCGGCCTGATGCCCTCACCCCGGCCCTCTCCCACCGGGAGAGGGAGAAAAAAGCGCCCAATCCCACACTGGGCACGCACCAGGAGAAAGCTGGGGTGAGGGTCTGGGAAAATTCTGCTATCCTGCCCCCGCTATTAAGGGGGCAGCATGCTAAACATCGTTTTATTCGAACCAGAAATTCCACCCAATACCGGCAATATCATCCGCTTATGCGCGAATACCGGCTTCAGTTTGCACATCATTGAGCCTATGGGTTTTACCTGGGATGATAAGCGCCTGCGCCGTGCTGGCCTCGATTACCACGAATTCACCGCCGTGAAGCGTCATCACGATTATGCGGCCTTTATTGAGTCTGAAAAGCCTGAGCGTATGTTCGCGCTCACCACCAAAGGTACGCCTGCGCACAGCGCCGTGAGCTATCAGGACGGGGATTTTCTGATGTTTGGCCCGGAAACTCGCGGCTTGCCTGCGACCATTCTGGACGCGCTGCCGCCAGAGCAAAAAATTCGTATTCCGATGATGCCGGACAGCCGCAGCATGAACCTGTCGAATGCGGTGTCGGTAGTGGTGTATGAAGCCTGGCGCCAGTTGGGTTATCCTGGCGCAGTGCTCAGAAGTTAAATGCCATCACCATATTCAAACCCGTGATTGGCCCCATTAAAATGCTGGTCCATATCCATCGCGGGTTTGTCTGACTCTGGCTTACCGACGATACGTGCCGGTACTCCTGCGGCGGTGGTGTGCGGTGGCACGGGCTGCAAGACCACGGAACCGGCACCGATTTTCGCGCCACGCCCCACTTCGATATTGCCGAGAATTTTTGCGCCTGCACCAATCATCACGCCTTCGCGGATTTTCGGGTGACGATCGCCGCTGGTTTTGCCGGTACCGCCGAGCGTCACGGACTGCAGAATCGACACGTCATCTTCAATCACCGCCGTTTCACCCACCACAATGCCCGTCGCGTGGTCGAGCATAATGCCACGGCCAATTTTTGCTGCCGGGTGGATATCCACCTGGAAGGTCACCGAGACCTGGTTTTGCAGGAAAATGGCCAGTGCGCGGCGTCCTTCGTTCCACAGCCAGTGGCCGATGCGATAGGACTGAAGCGCATGAAAACCTTTCAGGTAGAGCAGCGGCGTGGAGTATTTGTCCACCGCCGGGTCACGGGTGCGCACGGCCTGAATATCGCAGGCTGCGGAGGCAATCATCTCCGGATCAGCCGCATAGGCCTCTTCCACCACTTCGCGAATGGCAATGGCGGGCATGATCGATGACGACAGCTTGTTCGCCAGCATATAGCTCAGCGCACTGCCCAGATTTTCATGCTTGAGTAAGGTTGCGTGGTAAAAACTGGCCAGCATAGGCTCGCAGTCCGCCAGCGCACGGGCTTCGGCTTTAATATTGTTCCAGACCAGATCCAGTTCTTCACACGGCATTGCTTACTCCAGACGTAATAAGACGACCGGCCAGTCTATGCTGGCCGTGTCGTGAGGTAACGTAGTTCCCTGCGACTAGTGGCTGCTGCGCTCGTCCTTGCGAGCACGACCTAATAGGGTCAATGCTGCCTCGCGCGCATTTTTTCCGCAATACAATACCTGATAAATTTCCTCGGTGATGGGCATTTCCACCCCAAACCGATGCGCCAGTGCGCGAACTTCTTTGGTATTGCGGTAGCCTTCAACCACCTGACCAATCTGGTCCTGAGCGGTTTGAACGTCTGCGCCCTGACCCAGTGCCATGCCGAAACGGCGGTTACGTGACTGGTTGTCAGTACAGGTCAGCACCAAATCCCCTAAACCCGCCATACCCATAAAGGTGGCAGGATCGGCACCTAATGCTGCCCCCAGGCGAGACATTTCGGTCAGCCCACGGGTAATGAGCGCCGTTCGGGCGTTAGCACCAAAGCCAATGCCGTCAGACATACCCGCACCGATGGCAATCACGTTTTTCACCGCGCCGCCCAGCTGAACACCGATAAAATCAGGGTTACTGTAGACACGGAAACTTTTGCCGCAGTGCAGAAGCTGCTGGAGATCGTCGGCAAACACCGGGTCAGTCGACGCCAGTGAAATCGCCGTCGGCAAACCTGCGGCCAGCTCTTTGGCAAAGGTCGGCCCGGAAATGACCGCCAACGGGATGTCGTCACCTAGCACTTCACGCGCGACATCCTGCAACAGACGACCCGTTTCCGCCTCCAGCCCTTTGGTAGCCCAGACGATACGCGCGTCGCTGCGCATCAGCGGCTTGATCTGTTGCAGCACGACGCCAAACACATGGCTTGGCACCACAACGAGAATATTGCGGCTGGCAGCAAGGGCAGAGGCAAGATCGCTTTCCAGTTCGAGCGTATCGGGGAAAGGCACATCAGGCAGGAAGGCAGCATTGCAGCGGTCATGCTGCAACGTTGCGATATGTTTTGGATCATGGCCCCACAGAATAACCGGGTGGCCATTTCTCGCCAGGGTGATGGCAAGAGCGGTGCCGTAAGAGCCGGCACCGATAACAGTCATTTCAGCATTGCGTGCGTTCATCAGGCATCCTGATGTTGTTCGGCACCTTCGCCAGCTTGCTGCTGCAGATAGTTCATGAACAGCGCATCAAAGTTGACCGGCGCAAGGTTCAGTTGCGGGAAAGTACCGCGGGAAACCAGGCTGGTGATGCACTCGCGCGCGTACGGGAACAGAATGTTCGGGCAGTACGCACCCAGGCAATGAGCCATTTGATTACCTTCAATGCCTTCGATGGAGAAGATGCCGCCCTGCTGTACTTCACACAGGAATGCGTTTTCTTCACCCAGCACCGCAGTAACGGTAACACGCAGTACCACTTCGTAAACGCCTTCAGCCAACTGCGTGGACGCCGTGTCCAGGTCCAGTTTTACTTCCGGCTGCCAGTCTTTCTGAAACACGTGCGGAGCATTCGGTGCTTCAAAAGAGATATCTTTAGTGTAGATGCGTTGAATCTGGAAAGTCATTTCTGCGTTGTTTTGTTCTGACATGTCTAAAAACCCTTGAGTGTTGTCCTTGAATACGCTTTTTTCAGGTTGCCGCCGTGTTAGCTCACGCGGCCACAACCTGTATTTTTGATATACGCATTAACGCAAGAGGGGATCAAGCCCACCACGCGCGTCCAGCGCATACAAATCATCACAGCCACCGATGTGCTGCGCATCAATAAAAATCTGGGGTACCGTCGTGCGGCCACTACGTTGAATCATCTCTTCGCGTTTTACCGCGTCACCGTCGATAGGTAACTCTTCGAACGTGACGCCTTTGCTGCCCAGCAGCGCTTTTGCGCGATGGCAGAACGGGCAAGTTGCTTTGGTATAGATCTCAATATTGGCCATGACTGTTCCTCTGAATATTACTTACCGCGCACCAGCGGGAGATTCTCACCGCTCCAGCCAGCCACGCCTTCTTTCAGCACAAATACCTGCTCGAAACCTGCTTTGATTAACTCATTCGCAGGAACCTGAGCCTGCATGCCCGTACCGTCAACGACGATAACCGGCTTGCTTTTGAATTTCTCAAGCTCACCTACATTATTGGACTTGATATCGTTTGGCAGCAAATTCACTGAACCGGCGATATGACCTTTACGGAAATCGTCACGCTGACGCAAGTCCACAATAACGGCATCTTCTTTGTTAATCAGACGGGTGGCTTCACCGCGGGTGATCACTTTCACTTTCGATGCAAAACCTTTGAACGAAGTGAACAGTACGGCCCCGAGTAACGCAATCCAGGCGAGACAAAGTACGGGGTGGCGACTAACAAACTGCATAATTTCTTGCATGGGGGGTAACAACTCCCGAATCAGTGATTAAAAACCAGGAAAGGAGTATACCTGTGCGGTGTAGCAAATACAGCCAGCGAGCGTGATGGATTGCATTTTATGCGGACTGTTGCCGAAAAAAATCATCACAACGGCGTAATCATTGCCTCGCGCTACCGTTTTCTTTGATCTTCTGCGGCTATTTTATCGATTCAGCTGTAGTAAAATTACACAAATTTTTTTGTCTTTGAGCATGAGGTTGTCGCAATGTCGGTTTCTAAAAAACCTATGGTACTGGTGATTCTGGATGGCTACGGCTACCGTGAAGACCAGCAGGATAACGCTATTTTCAGCGCTAAAACCCCGGTCATGGATGCATTATGGGCGAAACGCCCGCACACGCTGGTTGACGCTTCTGGCCTGGAAGTCGGTCTGCCGGATCGCCAGATGGGTAACTCCGAAGTGGGCCACGTTAACCTGGGCGCGGGCCGTATCGTGTATCAGGATCTGACCCGCCTGGATGTTGAAATTAAAGAACGTACTTTCTTCAGCAACCCGGTACTGAGCGGTGCAGTTGATAAAGCCGTAGCTGCAGGCAAAGCCGTGCACATCATGGGCCTGCTCTCCGCCGGTGGCGTTCACAGCCATGAGGATCATATTCTCGCGATGGTGGAACTGGCTGCGGAACGTGGCGCAGAAAAAATCTACCTGCACGCCTTCCTGGATGGCCGTGATACCCCGCCTCGCAGCGCTGAATCTTCTCTGAAACGCTTTGAAGACAAATTTGCTGAGCTCGGCAAAGGCCGTGTTGCTTCTATCATTGGTCGCTACTTTGCTATGGACCGCGACAACCGTTGGGATCGCGTTGAACAAGCTTATGACCTGATGACGCTGGCGAAAGGCGAGTTCACTACCGCTACCGCTGTTGAAGGTCTGCAAAAAGCCTATGTCCGTGACGAAAACGACGAATTCGTGAAAGCGACCGTTATTCGTGCTGAAGGCCAGGCTGACGCGGCAATGGAAGACGGTGATACGCTGATTTTCATGAACTTCCGTGCTGACCGCGCGCGCGAAATCACCCGTGCATTCGTTAACGCCGACTTTGACGGCTTTGCCCGTAAGAAAGTGGTTAAGCTGGGCGAGTTCGTCATGCTGAGCGAATATGCAGCCGACATCAAAGCGGCCTGCGCCTACCCGCCTTCTTCCCTGACCAATACTTACGGTGAATGGATGGCGAAGAATGACAAAACGCAGCTGCGTATTTCCGAAACCGAGAAATATGCGCACGTGACCTTCTTCTTCAACGGCGGCGTGGAAGAGTCTTTCCCGGGCGAAGATCGCATTCTGATCAACTCTCCGAAAGTTGCCACCTACGACCTGCAGCCGGAAATGAGTTCTGCTGAGCTGACCGAGAAACTGGTCGGTGCCATCACCGGTGGCAAATACGACACCATCATCTGCAACTACCCGAATGGCGACATGGTCGGCCATACCGGCGTGATGGAAGCAGCAATCAAAGCGGTTGAAGCGCTGGATCACTGCGTTGAGCAGGTTGCTAAAGCCGTTGAATCCGTTGGCGGCCAACTGCTGATCACCGCAGACCACGGTAACGCTGAGCAGATGCGTGACCCGGCAACCGGTCAGGCGCACACCGCCCACACCAACCTGCCGGTACCGCTGATTTACGTCGGCGACAAAGCTGTGAAAGCCGTTGAAGGTGGCAAACTTTCTGACATCGCCCCAACCATGCTGACCCTGATGGGCATGGAAATCCCGCACGAGATGACTGGTAAGCCGCTGTTCATCGTGGAATAATCGCTCCCCATGAGGGGAAAGGCGATTAATTTAGTGAAATGGGGTGCAGTTCGGCCTCTGATTTACGCCAGCGCATTGAGCGCTGGCGTATTGTTGTGCGCCTTACCTGCCCACGCGGATGACCGCGATCAGTTAAAATCCATTCAGGCAGACATTGCCGCCAAAGAGCGCGATGTTCGCCAGCAACAGCAGCAGCGTTCCGCCCTGCTTGCCCAGCTCAAACAGCAGGAAGTGGCTATTTCAGCCGCCGCCCGCGAACTGCGGGAAACGCAAAACTCCCTTGCCCAGCTCAACAAACAAATCGACGCGATGAATGCGTCCATTGCAAAGCTGGAAAAGCAGAAAGCCGCGCAGGAACGTAACCTCGCCGCTCAGCTTGATGCCGCCTTTCGCCAGGGCGAACATACCGGCATTCAGCTGATTCTGAGTGGCGAAGAGAGCCAGCGCGGACAGCGTCTGCAGGCCTACTTCGGCTATCTCAACCAGTCGCGGCAGGAAACCATCGGGCAGCTGAAACAGACCCGTGAAGAGGTTGCCTCCCAAAAGGCTGAGCTGGAAGAGAAACAGAGCCAGCAGCAAACCCTGTTGTATGAACAAAAAGCCCAACAGGCAAAGCTTGAGCAGGCCCGTAACGAACGTAAGAAAACCCTCTCTGGCCTTGAATCCTCTATCCAGGCAGGCCAACAGCAGTTGGGCGAATTGCGTGCGAACGAATCCCGTCTGCGCGATCGCCTGGCACGTGCAGAAGCGGCTGCCAAAGCGCGTGCTGACCGTGAGGCCCGCGAAGCACAAGCGGTGCGCGATAAGCAGCAGGATGCCTCACGCAAAGGCTCGACCTACAAACCGACCGAAAATGAACGTTCACTGATGTCACGTACCGGCGGGCTCGGCTCGCCATCCGGTCAGGCTTTCTGGCCTGTGCGTGGCCCAATCCTCCATCGTTATGGCGAACAGCTACAAGGTGAGCTACGTTGGAAAGGGATTGTTATCGGTGCGTCTGAAGGCAGCGAAGTCAAAGCGGTGGCTGACGGGCGTGTGATCCTTGCCGACTGGTTACAGGGCTATGGCCTTGTAGTGGTAGTCGAGCACGGAAAAGGGGACATGAGCCTCTACGGATATAACCAGAGTGCGCTGGTCAGCGTTGGCACTCAGGTTCGCGCCGGTCAACCGATAGCACTCGTCGGGAGCAGTGGCGGTCAGGGTCGGCCTTCACTCTATTTCGAAATTCGCCGCCAGGGTCAGGCGGTCAATCCACAGCCGTGGTTGGGAAGATAAGTTTTGCTTCAATTTCGTCGTATTTTTGTTGTCGCGGTCAGCCTGCTGACCTGTTCTGCATCGGCGTTTGCCGGAAAACTCGCCATCGTAATTGATGATTTTGGCTACCGTCCTCAGACCGAGAATCAGGTTCTGGCGATGCCTGCCACCCTGTCTGTTGCGGTATTACCCAATGCTCCCCACGCGCGTGAAATGGCGACCAAAGCCCATAACGCCGGGCATGAAGTGCTTATTCACCTGCCTATGGCGCCGTTAAGTAAACAGCCGCTGGAAAAGGACACTCTGCGCCCGGAGATGAGCAGCGCGGAAATTGAACGCATCATCAGCGACGCAGTGAGCAAAGTACCCTATGCCACAGGTCTGAATAACCATATGGGCAGCGCCATGACCTCCAGCCTGTTTGGCATGCAGAAAGTAATGCAGGCGCTGGAACGCTACGATCTCTATTTTCTTGACAGCATGACCATCGGTAACAGCCAGGCGATGCGCGCAGCGAGCGGCACTGGCGTCAAAGTCATTAAACGCAAAGTGTTCCTCGACGACACGCAGAATGAAGGGGATATCCGTATCCAGTTCAATCGGGCTGTCGAACTGGCGCGCCGCAGCGGTTCGGCTATTGCGATTGGTCACCCACACCCCTCAACGGTGCGCGTTCTCCAGCAAATGATTTATAACCTGCCTGCCGACATCACCCTGGTCCGTGCCGGAAGCTTGCTGAACGAACCACAGGTCGATACCTCCACGCCAAACCAGACGCACCCGGGTAACCCGGTAACACCCCGTAACCCCTTCCGCGGTGTCAAACTGTGCATGACTAAACACGCGCCGGAACCGGTTTATGCAGGCCATTTCTTTGCAGTGGTGAAAGAGAGTGTCAGCGAAAGCACCCTGGTGAAGTACTTCTCACAGCAATGGCAAGGATGGGGTAAACCGCGCCCTTAAACGGCGCGGGAGTTTTTCTTTTCTTCAACAACCCTGGTTTTACCTTCAGCATGTGAATACCAGGATTTGAAATATTTAAGAAAACTATAAAGCGTGGCATATAAACCGGTCACAACACCGACTTTTCCGGTACGCCACGCCCCGCTAAACAAATACCATTTAAAAAAAGCCCCCACCGCGCTGATTATTCCACGGCCTATAGATGGCCTGACATGTTGATATTTCACCAGGCGGGTCGTGTAACTGTTTAATTTACTGAAGACTTCATGCAATGAATAAAAAGTATCGTGACGAACATGGCCCGGTATTTTTGAGGATTGCAGAAATCCTTCAACTTTATCATCCACCGGACGATCGTTAAAACGTGCCGTCTTGCGATGATATAAACGCACCGGAAAATCAGGTGAAGAGATAGGGTATATCGTGCGGATCTCTTCACCTAAAACATACCAGTGCCGGGGCAAACGCCAGGCCTGATTGGGCGAAGGCTCCTTCCCTGCTTTCAATTGTAGGATGAAATTAAGCGCCTGCTCATCGAGAATTTCATCACTGTCCATACATAGCACCCAGTCATAAGCCGCAAGGCTTGTGGCGTGGTTCATTTGTGCACCATGCATAGAATAAGGGTGATGATGAACCGTCAGACCATATTCCCGGCAAATATCCAGCGTCGCATCCGTACTGCCAGAATCAAGCACTACAAAATCATCCGCTACCACTAATAGTGGCGGAAGCACTTCCCGTAACAAACGGGCTGAATTACAGGTGAGCAGGCACACCGAGAGTTTGAACATAATTATCCGTAATTAAAAGTTAAACCAATCGTCAACAAACTTTATGTTCTAACGACAGTTTGCGTTACGGAAAATGTGCTTATTGTGCTATTCGCAGTGAAAAGTGTGAGGGAGATAATAAAAAGACGCCCGAAGGCGTCTTTATTTTCAGTTCCAGCTAAGGATAACCTTACCAGATTGTCCAGAACGCATGGCATCAAAGCCTTTCTGGAAATCATCAATACCGAAACGGTGGGTGATAATAGGTGACAGATCCAACCCTGACTGAATAAGCGCTGCCATCTTGTACCAGGTCTCAAACATTTCGCGACCGTAAATCCCTTTAATAAAGAGACCCTTGAAGATCACTTTATTCCAGTCGATGGCCATTTCAGACGGTGGAATACCCAGCAATGCAATACGGCCGCCGTGGTTCATGGTGTCGAGCATGGTACGGAATGCGGGTGGCGCACCGGACATCTCCAGGCCTACATCAAAACCTTCGGTCATGCCCAGTTCTGCCATCACATCGGTCAGGTTCTCTTTTGCCACGTTCACCGCACGTGTCACGCCCATCTTACGGGCCAGATCCAGACGGTATTCATTCACGTCAGTGATAACCACATGGCGTGCACCGACATGTTTCGCCACCGCTGCCGCCATGATGCCAATCGGGCCTGCGCCAGACACCAGCACATCTTCACCCACCAGGTCGAAGGAGAGCGCCGTGTGTACTGCGTTGCCGAACGGGTCGAAGATAGAGGCTAAATCATCGGAAATATTGTCCGGGATTTTGAAGGCGTTGAAGGCCGGAATCACCAGATATTCAGCGAAGCAGCCCGGGCGGTTAACACCTACACCCACGGTGTTACGGCACAGGTGTGTACGGCCTGCACGACAGTTACGACAGTGGCCGCAGGTGATATGACCTTCACCAGACACGCGGTCGCCGAGTTTGAACCCTCTGACTTCCTGACCAATACCGACCACTTCGCCAACGTACTCGTGCCCCACCACCATCGGAACCGGAATGGTCTTTTGTGACCATTCGTCCCAATTATAAATATGCACATCGGTGCCGCAGATAGCGGTTTTGCGGATTTTAATTAGCAGGTCGTTATGCCCGACTTCCGGTGCCGGAACGTCGTTCATCCAGATGCCTTCTTCCGCTTTCAGTTTGGATAGCGCTTTCATCTTACGTCCTCAGGCAATCACGCCCAGTTGTTTACCGATGCGGATAAACGCAGCCACCGCACGTTCAATTTGCTCTGGCGTATGGGCCGCCGACATTTGGGTACGAATACGCGCCTGGCCTTTCGGCACGACCGGGAAGAAGAAGCCGGTCACGTAAATGCCCTCTTTTTGCAGCTCACGGGCAAAGTTCTGCGCCACAACCGCATCACCCAACATCACAGGAATAATGGCGTGATCGGCACCCGCGAGGGTGAAGCCCGCTGCACTCATTTTTTCACGGAACAATCGCGCGTTAGCCCACAGGCGGTCACGCAGTTCTGCGCCTGATTCCACCATCTCCAGCACCTTAATAGATGCGCTCACGATGGCCGGAGCCAGGGAGTTGGAGAACAGGTATGGACGAGAACGCTGACGCAGCCATTCAACAACCTCTTTACGCGCAGCGGTATAACCACCCGATGCGCCGCCAAGCGCTTTGCCGAGCGTACCGGTGATGATGTCGACACGGCCCATCACTTCGCAGTACTCATGGGAACCGCGACCGTTTTCGCCAACAAAACCCACGGCGTGAGAGTCATCGACCATCACCAGCGCGTCGTACTTGTCAGCGAGGTCGCAAACCCCTTTCAGGTTGGCAATCACCCCGTCCATTGAGAAGACGCCGTCGGTGGCGATTAACACGTGGCGCGCACCCGCTTCACGGGCTTCTTTCAGGCGGGCTTCCAGCTCCTGCATGTCATTGTTGGCATAGCGGAAGCGCTTCGCTTTACACAGACGCACACCGTCGATAATGGAAGCGTGATTGAGGGCGTCGGAGATGATGGCGTCTTCTGCGCCGAGCAGGGTTTCAAACAGCCCGCCGTTGGCATCAAAGCAGGAGGAGTACAGAATCGCATCTTCCATGCCGAGGAAATCAGCGAGCTTTTTCTCCAGCACCTTGTGGGTGTCCTGAGTGCCGCAGATGAAGCGTACGGAGGCCATACCGAATCCGTGGCTGTCCATCCCGGCTTTTGCAGCCGCAATCAGTTCCGGGTGATTCGCCAGGCCAAGGTAGTTGTTGGCACAGAAGTTAATGACATGGCCACCCTTCGCCACGGTAATATCAGCCTGTTGGGCTGAGGTGATAATGCGTTCTTCTTTAAACAACCCTTCCGCACGTGCGGTCTCCAGGTCGCTCGTTAACTGCTTGTAAAAATCCCCACGCATCGCAATTCTCCAGACAGGGCAAATTTCGGAACATATTACCCAAAGCTATACGTTGATACGAGATGACGCATCATTTGATGAACATTTTGTAGCATAAATCACGTGTAACAGGATGGCCTGACGGTGAATGGCTGTAGGGTGTGCAATGAAATGGTATGATTAGAGACATTAGTGCCTGAGATAGTCTCAGAGCTCCACAATTCAAAGGTTACAGTTATGATCATCGTTACCGGCGGCGCAGGCTTTATCGGCAGCAACATCGTTAAGGCCCTGAATGATAAAGGCATCACCGACATCCTGGTGGTGGACAACCTGAAAGACGGCACCAAATTTGTGAATCTGGTGGACCTGAATATCGCTGACTATATGGATAAAGAAGACTTCCTTATCCAGATTATGGCGGGCGAAGATTTCGGCGATATCGAAGCCGTCTTCCATGAAGGCGCATGCTCTTCCACTACCGAGTGGGATGGCAAGTACATGATGGATAACAACTATCAGTACTCCAAAGAGCTGCTGCATTTCTGCCTGGAGCGTGAAATTCCGTTCCTGTACGCCTCTTCCGCTGCCACCTACGGCGGCCGCACCAGCAACTTTATCGAGTCACGCGAATATGAGCAGCCGCTGAACGTGTACGGCTACTCTAAGTTCCTGTTTGATGAATATGTCCGCCAGGTGCTGCCAGAAGCGAACTCCCCGATTGTCGGCTTCCGTTACTTCAACGTCTATGGCCCGCGTGAAGGCCATAAAGGCAGCATGGCGAGCGTGGCTTTCCACCTGAACACCCAGTTGAATAATGGCGAAAGTCCGAAACTGTTCGAAGGCAGTGATAGCTTCAAACGTGACTTCGTCTATGTGGGTGACGTGGCAGCCGTGAACCTGTGGTTCTGGGAAAACGGCGTATCCGGCATTTTCAACCTCGGCACCGGCCGTGCGGAATCTTTCCAGGCAGTGGCAGACGCTGCGCTGGCATTCCACAAAAAAGGCAGCCTCGAATACATCCCGTTCCCGGACAAACTGAAAGGCCGCTACCAGGCGTTCACTCAGGCTGATTTAACCAATCTGCGCGCAGCGGGCTACGATAAGCCGTTCAAAACTGTTGCTGAAGGCGTGACCGAATACATGGCCTGGCTGAACCGCGACGCGTAAGTATGAAGATTCTCGTGGTTGGCCCGTCATGGGTGGGCGACATGATGATGTCGCAAAGTCTCTATCGCACGCTCAAGGCGCGCTTTCCCCATGCTTCAATAGACGTGATGGCACCTGCATGGTGCCGTCCGCTGTTGTCGCGCATGCCGGAAGTGAATGAAGCGATCCCCATGCCACTCGGCCACGGGGCGCTGGAAATTGGCGAACGCCGCAAGCTGGGTCACAGCTTGCGTGAAAAACGTTACGATCGCTCGTACGTTCTGCCTAACTCGTTTAAGTCCGCGCTGGTGCCCTTTTTTGCCAACGTGCCCCATCGCACCGGCTGGCGTGGTGAAATGCGCTACGGCTTGCTCAATGACCTCCGCGTACTGGACAAACAGGCCTGGCCGTTGATGGTTGAGCGCTATGTGGCGCTGGCTTACGACAAAGGCGCGATGAACAGCGCGAAAGATTTGCCGCAGCCGCTACTTTGGCCGCAATTGCAGGTGAACGAGAGTGAAAAATCCCAGACCTGCGCCGCATTCTCTCTCTCGTCTGAACGCCAGATCATCGGCTTTTGCCCAGGTGCTGAGTTTGGCCCGGCCAAGCGCTGGCCGCACTACCATTATGCAGAACTGGCAAAACAGCTGATTGATGAAGGCTTCCAGGTGGTGCTGTTCGGCTCAGCAAAAGATCACGAGGCGGGCAATCAAATCCTTGCTTCGCTGAGTGTTGAACAACAAGCGTGGTGCCGTAATCTGGCGGGGGAAACTCAACTGGAACAAGCGGTCATTCTTATCGCCTCCTGCAAAGCGGTCGTTAGCAATGACTCTGGTCTGATGCACGTTGCCGCCGCGCTTAATCGCCCGTTGGTCGCACTCTATGGCCCGAGCAGCCCGGACTTTACCCCGCCGCTGTCGCACAAAGCACGGGTGATTCGCCTGATTACCGGCTATCACAAAGTGCGTAAAGGCGACGCTGCCGAGGGCTATCATCAAAGTCTGATCGACATTACGCCGGAGCAGGTACTGAACGAACTGAACGACCTGCTGTTGAAAGAAGAAGGGTAACGCATGCGGGTGCTGATCGTTAAAACCTCGTCAATGGGTGATGTGCTGCATACGCTTCCGGCGTTGACCGACGCTGCACGTGCCATTCCGGGCATCCGTTTTGACTGGGTCGTCGAAGAGGGCTTTGCCCAGATCCCTTCCTGGCATGAAAACGTTGACCGGGTGATCCCGGTGGCTATCCGCCGCTGGCGTAAAGCCTGGTTCTCGGCACCCGTAAAGGCAGAACGGCTGGCATTTCGTCGCGCTGTCCGGACAGAGCAGTACGATGCCATCATCGACGCCCAGGGGCTGGTGAAGAGTGCTGCGCTGGTCACCCGTCTCGCACACGGCATAAAACACGGTATGGACTGGCAGAGCGCGCGCGAGCCGCTGGCAAGCCTGTTCTATAATCGCCGCCATCACATTGCAAAACAGCAACATGCGGTGGAGCGTACCCGCGAGCTGTTTGCCAAAAGCCTTGGTTATGAAAAGCCGCAAACCCAGGGTGATTATGCCATTGCGCGCCATTTCCCGGGCAGCCGCAGCCATGCCACCCCTTACGCCGTCTTTTTGCATGCCACAACCCGCGACGATAAGCACTGGCCGGAAAACCACTGGCGTGACCTGCTTGGCCTGCTGGGAAACAGCGGTCTGCAAATCAAACTACCGTGGGGCGCACCGCATGAAGAAGCCAGAGCGAAACGACTGGCGGAAGGCTATGATTTTGTTGAAGTGCTGCCGCGCATGAGTCTGGAGCGCGTGGCTCAGGTGCTCGCCGGTGCCCGTTGCGTGGTTTCTGTCGATACCGGGCTTAGCCATCTGACCGCTGCACTTGATCGCCCTAACATTACGCTTTACGGCCCAACGGACCCTGGGCTGATTGGCGGCTACGGAAAAAACCAATATATCTGCCGCCCGGAACATTCATCGCAGTTAAGCGACCTTGACGCGACTGCGGTTTTTGCGCAATTACAGCCTTTGCTGAAAGCAGAGAGTGACTATGTCTGATTTTTTTACGCCGGAACGCCCGCCTAAGCGTGTGCTGATCATTAAGCTACGCCACCACGGGGATGTCCTGCTCACCTCGCCGGTCTTTACCGTGCTGAAAAAAAACTGGCCCGACGTCGAAGTCGACGCGCTGGTCTATGATGATACTCAGGCGATGTTGACCAGCCATCCGTACATCTCCCAGGTGCATACTATTGGTCGTAACTGGCGCAAAAAAGGCTGGTTTGAACAGCTTCGTCTCTACCGTGCGCTGCTGAAAAAACTGAAAGCACGGGAATACGATGTGCTGGTCAATCTGACCGAGCACTGGCACGGTGCGCGCCTGGCGCGTCGCCTGAAACCGCGTGTGTCGGTGGGCTTTAAGCCGGATAAACGCGGTGGACTGGCGCGTCGTCGCTGGGTGAAATCTTTCACCACGCTCTACCCGGCTATTCAGGACAACACCCGCCATATGGTGGAAGTGAACCTTGATGCACTGCGCCGCATTGGTATTCATCCGCAGTCTGCTGAAGATAAAAACACCCTTTTCGTCCCCGGTGAAGCGGCGGAAGCTATCATTGCGGAAAAGCTGGCGGGCTTTGGCCTTGCCAGTAAATCGTACATTTTGGTGCACCCAACTTCGCGCTGGATGTTTAAAGCCTGGCAAATCGACCAGCTTGCCGCGACCATTGATAATCTCGCTGCACGCGGTTTGCCCATCATCCTCTCCGCTGCACCGTCGAAAGACGAAACCGAGTATATGGATGCGCTGCGCGCGGCGCTGACGCAGCCGGTCTTCGATTTAAGCGGTCAACTGAATCTGAAAGAGCTGGGTGCGCTGATGAAGCACGCCAGGGTCTACTTTGGCGTCGACTCCATGCCAATGCACCTCGCCAGCGCCGTTGGTACGCCGACTGTGGCGATCTTTGGTCCAACGGGAGCCATCAAATGGGCACCGTGGGGAGTTAACTACCGCGTCATCACGGCTGGATTTACCTGTCAGCCCTGCGGTAAAGCGGGCTGCGGCGACAGCGGTGTTTCCGACTGTATCACCGCCATCACCCCGCAACAGGTGCTGAGCGCCATTGACACATTACTGCTGGAATATCCTGCATGAAGCTGGCGATTGTCCGACAGACTTACAACCCGAATGGTGGTGCTGAGCGGTTTGTCTCCCGCGCCCTGAACGTGCTGGCGCAGGATAGCTCTCTGGACGTGACGTTAATCGCCCGTCAGTGGGAAGATGCCGCAGGCTGGCAGACATTAACGGTGAACCCGCCGTTTCGTAACCGCCTGAGCCGTGAGGCCGGCTTTGCCACCGCGGCTGCCGCGCAATTCGATCAGTTTGATATTGTGCAGAGCCACGAACGTATTCCCGGTGCGACCGTTTTTCGTGCCGGGGACGGTGTGCATGCCACCTGGCTTGAGCAATATGGTCGCATTCAGTCGCCGCTGGCGCGCTGGGCGCAGTCATTCAGCAAGTATCACCGTTATATTCTGCAGGCCGAAAGCCAGATGTTCACCCATCCGGCGCTGCGCAACGTTATCTGTAACTCGAAGATGGTCCGCGATGACATCGCACGCCGCTTTGCCCTGCCGGATGACAAACTCACCGTTATCTACAACGGTGTGGACACCACCCACTTCCACCCGATGGTGAAAAACCGCTCACAGCGTGATGCGCTGGGTATCCCGCAGGATGCACCAGTGCTGGCATATGTTGGTTCGGGTTTTAGCCGCAAAGGGGTGGCGACGGCGCTGAAGGCCATTGCCCCACATCGCGATGTCTGGCTGCTGATTGCCGGGCGCGACAAACACGCACGTAAGTTCGAAAAGCTGGCACAAACACTTGGCGTGGCATCCCGCGTGCGTTTTCTTGGGCCAGTGACAGATGTACGTGAGGTTTACGGTTCTGCGGACGCGTTGATTCTTCCTACCCTCTACGATCCCTTCCCTAATGTCTGCGTCGAAGCGCTGGCCTGCGGGCTGCCGCTGCTCACCAGCCACGGTTGCGGCGCAGCAGAGTGGATTGAAGAAGGGGTGAATGGCTGGGTGCGCGATGCCCTCGACAGTAAAGGCTATCAGCAGGCGATCGGCGCCTGGCTGGAAGGCAGAAAAAACGGGGTGGCGTATTCGACAGCCGCCCGCGCGACTGCCGAACCTTATACCCTCGACCGAATGGCCGTAGAGCTACAAACGCTTTATCGCGATTTGCTGCGCTGAGCGGCGTCGGTAAAAACCTTCTCCATCGCATCGAGCATGCACTCACGCGTAAAGTGGGCGCACAGATAGTCATATCCCTGTTGCGCCAGCGTTTCGCGTAATGCCGGGTCTTGGTAGAGCTTAATGATGGCGTCATGCAGCGCCGCCTCATCACGCTGGGCAATCAGCAGACCGGTTTTGCGGTTAATTACCGCATCCCCGGTTCCCCCTGCATCCGTCGCGATGGTGGCGACACGTGAGGCCAGTGATTGCAAGACCCCCTGCGGCAGGCCTTCCATGTCATGGGAAGGACTCAGGGCAATATCGAATGCCGGGAAAAAACGTTCCGGGTCGCTACGGTGCCCCGTCATGATGACGCGGTCCTGCAACCCCAATTCAACAATTTGCTGCTCCAGCGTCGCTTTGTACGTTCCTTCACCCACGATGACCAGCTTCACTTCAGGGTGCTCAATCTTAGCCAACGCCCGTAACAGCACGCTGTGGCCTTTATTGGGCCGCAGGTGCGAGACGACGCCGAGTAAAAAATCGTCCTGCGCGAGACCGCAATGTGCTCTGGCAGCCTGTTTATCCGCAGGGTGAAAACGCCCGGTATCCACGCCGCTTGGCACGGAAGTACTTTGCGCCATGGGTACGCCGATATCTGCCATCTGCTGGCGCAACGCTTCTCCGGTGGTCACAATGTGCGCACAGGCTTTGCGAAACAGCCACCGCGTGGTCCAGTTATTGCGCGGCACACCAGAAGCATGTCTCGTCCGCACCAGTGGAACAGGATTACTGAGGGTAAGATTGGCGAGCGCCACCAGCCAGGTGTCGGCAGAATTGTGACTATTTATGACGTCAATCGCGCCACGGTTTGCGCTAATCCAGCGACGTAACGCCTGCAGATTTTTGAGATTCTTACGTTTGAGTGGCATCGTCACAACAGTCAGCCCGGCTTCACGCGCCATGGCGTGTAGTGGTGCAGTTTCCGGACAAAGAAGGGTGACCTGATGTCCACGTTGAATGAGCCCGATAGACTCATTGATAATGCGTAATGGCTGCCCGCCTTTGCCGCCATCGGCTTCGGTGTGAACGATATGCATATAATTCCTGTTTTGGGCTAACGACCTGATTCGCGTAGTATATACTTTGTGGCGCTCACATCAGTACTTACAGGCACCCCAGGCAGCAGATTAATCTTGCTTACAAACATTAGCCTTCTGTCACTTACGCTTCTATGGTAGTTTTCACTGTCTTTAATTCCCACTAAAAAAAGTGGAATTTATGTAAGCTTTGCTAACTCGCTGGTGAAGATTCCCATTTCCTTAAACTGTCCAAAAAATATGATAAGTATTCGTAGTTTTCTGACGAGCCTTTTAGTCATGGGTGTACTGGCTTTATGCTTCGCCTGGCCCATTCCAAACGATCAACTTCCGTTCCACCGTAATGGGTTCATCTACCCTATTATTGTGGTTTCATTGGGGCTTTTTTTTACGTCCCCTCTGGCCAAAAGTAGTCTGGACTTAAATAAAATTAAGTTTGTCCTTATTACGGTTTGGGTACTCACTTTCTTCCTGTTAATTAATGGCTTTTTTGTCGCGCCAGATATTAAAGAGATGATTTCAACCTGGGACGGTCAATGGGTACGCCCCGTACTGCTGTTTTGTGCGGGACTGGTGATCCTTCCTGCTATCCAGGCGCATTTCCCGAACTTCTCAGCGGCGAAGTTTTTCACCCTGGTAATTCTCTTCTTCTGGGGGGTTATTTGTGTTCATCTGCTTGATACCCTTTGGCTCTACTGGCGTGATGGCGTGATTCATTGGGGTGAAACCCGTATCGTCTACAACCGCACCCGCATGAGCTTCCAGGTGAATATGATCACCGGCTTTATTCTCGCGGAGTTGCTGGCACGCGGTCTGCTTCACCAACGTTTCCTGCGCCTGAATACCCCTGTCCTGGCATTAATCCTTATCAGCAACCTGCTCTGTACCGCACTGGTGGACACCCGCTGGGGAACCATTGGCCTGGTGGGAAGCCTGTTCTCCACATTTATTTTGTTGAGTTTGCACTCGACGCGCCGTAGCCGCCTTGCAAAAACAGGCCTCATTCTGGTCGGCATTATTGCTGCCTCTGCGCTTCTGGGCTACACCTCCTGGAAGACAGACCCGCGCTGGCAAAGTCTGAAAAGTGATGCAATTGCGGGATGGAACGCGCCTTTTAATAGTTTCTGTTACGACAGAGTTGATGGCTCGGATCCGTTGAATGACGAAGGTGCCCCGGTCAATCACTCTAATGCCTGCCGCGCCAGCTTCTTCCATCAGGGCTGGAAACTGGTCTGGGAACACCCTGCCGGAATGGGACCACGCAAAGAAGCATTCAACTATGTGCTAAGCCACGAGATGCCGGATGCGCATATTACTATCCCGCATAGCCACTATGGCCTGATTGAATTTGGGATTCAGAACGGTATTGCAGGCATTGCTGGCTGGCTGATTCTGCTAGCAGGTTGCTGGCATATTGGCTGGCGTGAATTCCGCCGCGGCAATAGTATGGTAGGCATGTTCTTATTACTGTTTACCGTCGGATTTTTCTCCAGAACCATGGTCGACCACAATTTAAAAGACCACTATCTGGAGCAATATATGATGTTAACAGGGTTGCTCATCGGAATGTGTTCATTACGTACGACGAAGAGTAATAATACCCCTTCTTGATTTTCGGTGCGCCAGCGTTCATTTACGTTGGCGCATTTTACCTTTTCAGAACCCTTTACGTTTCGCGCGGTCAAATTGCCGTCGCGAAAGTAAAAAGTATGTGACGTGATCGCCGCATCGCCCCGCATCAATATGGAGAAAGCATGTCCGGAACGCCGCAATTAAGCCTCGTGATTGCCGTCTATAATGGCGAAAATTTTCTGAGCGCTTTCTTTGACAGTATTAAGAGCCAGAACCTGAGTAGCCTGGAATTGGTCGTCGTCAACGACGGCTCAACCGATAACTCTGCACAAATTATTGCGCGTTATGCCGGTGAATTTGCCCATTTCCAGGTCATCGATCAGGCGAATGGTGGTGTTTCGGCTGCGCGTAATACGGGTTTGGCCGTTGCCCGTGGAGAGTATGTCGCTTTCCCCGACATTGATGATGTTATCTATCCGGGTATGTACCAGCGCCTGCTGGATATTGCCTTTGCCGGGCAACTGGATGTCGCGACCTGTAACGGGACCTATATCTATGACGATGGTCGCCCGTCAAAGAAGATTTTTCCATCGGATAAGCTGGCGTCTACCGGCGTGCTGGATGGCCCCACCTGGCTGCAAATGGCGCTCACCTCACGTAAGTTTCTTCACGTAACCTGGCTGAACATCTACCGCCACGCATTTATTAAGGCGCAAGGCTTCACCTTCGAGCAAGGTTTACGTCATCAGGATATTCCCTGGACCACCGAAGTGCTGTTGACTGCCAAACGCGTTCAGTATGTGGACGAGGTCTTTTACGACTACCTGATTCACTCTGCATCCGTCTCGCACACGCCGGGCACCGACGACACACGCATGCGTTCGTCACGCCATTATATGAAGATTCTGGAGATGCTGGATGCTATCAACAAACGCTATCCGGAGCAGGTAAAACGCGTACCCGCTTGCCACTGGCAAATCGCCAAAGAGGGGCTCGGTATCCTGCATAGCATCAATAACATTGAAGATTTGGCCAAAAAGCGCGAAATTACGCGCGAACTTTTTGACCGTGGCATCTGGTCAATGATCTGGAATAATGCACGCGGTTTACGGCAACGCTGGCGTCTGGGACGTCGTTACTTCCGCCTTAAAAAAATTGTGAAATAAAGTGGTTATATGAGCAGGATGAAATTACACGTAGTTTCCCGATCCGATTTTATTGAAGCGCATTTTGCCGACTTCAAAGAATTGATTGATCAGGCCATTAATCCCAACGATATTCCGCATCGTTTTTATTGCGGTGGGCGCGGAGTCTGGACCTTTCAGACCATGCTCAGCCTGAATTATTACTACAACGGCCAGATTGAATGTTCCTGGGGAACAGAATGTCGCCCCGATGCCATCAACCTGATGCATAACGACCATTATGGGTCACGGATCAAGCCATGGGTTGGCGTCACTGTGGTCGCACGCGCAGATCGCCCCCCGGTCATTGGTGCTGACTATGTTGTCGAGCAAAACCCTGAAGTGGCAGCCATCCCAGGACGTATATTTATTCCAAACTGGCCACAACCCGGCGTCAAACCTCGCGAACGCAGCGATGACACCGTCAAAACCGTCGCCTTTTTTGGCCGCGTAGACAGTTTCCCGGAACAATTCGGCAACGGTGATTTCAAGCAGCGTCTGGCAGAACAGGGGATCGATCTGCGTATCTCGTTCGATAACTGGACCGACTACCAGGATGTCGATGTCTGTATCAGTTTTCGCAAATCACATGACCACAAACTGGCGCGAAAACCAGCCAGTAAGTTGATCAACAACTGGTTGGGTAAAACGGTGATGGTGTGCGACGACGAACCCTCTTACCGTGCGATTCGCGAAAGCGAACTGGATTATTTGATTGCGAAAACGCCTGATGAGGCGTTCGACGCGATCATGAAGTTGAAAAATACCCCTGAGCTGTACCGCCAGATGCGCGAACAGGGTGAAAAACGGCTTCAGGTTTACTCCCGTGAGGCAGTGGCTACCCGCTGGTATCGTTTGTTCGAAGATATCCAGGAGAAAGGATTGCACAACCGTTCAACGTTTGCCCGTGCCCTACGCTTCAGCTTCGGTAAAGTCATTCGTCCACTGACCAAAAAATTCTAAGCCATATCGAGTATCGTAATGTCCACAATATTCACACAGTCAGCCCGTGCGTCAGGAAGTAAACTGACGCGTACCGTGGTGCTGACTCTTGTTTTCTTAGTACTTTTCTCTTTTTCAGAGATTCTGATTTTACTCAAAGATCGCGTGTACATGCCGAAGGCTGACGATATCGGACTCTATGTGCTGATTTCACTGCTTGCAGCGGTCAGTGCCCGATATTTTCTGACGCGCCTGCTACTGGCCGTGACGTTTATCACGCAGATTTCAGAGGCGATTTACTACCAGTTCTATGGGCAATTTTACGGTCCGAGCGAAGTCTGGTTAGCCTTTGTTGAAACGAAAGATATTGCCAGTGGTATTACCGACAGCCTCGGCTCGCTGGGCATCTATTTCGCAATCATGGCCGTTGCAGTGATGTTTGCGCTGGTCTTTGCTCGCCGTATGGCTCCAGCCTGGGGCAAATGGCAGGCCATGCCCTGCATGCTGATTATTCTGGTGATGTTTGGTGGTCAGTTCTACAAAGCGATTGACGGCCAGATGTACAAATTCAACCCGGATCTGCGTCATTCACTGTTACGTAATGGTCTGGCGGCCATGAGTTTCAGTAGCGTACGCCTTATTCCGGAAGCCATGTCGGGTGAGAACCAGACCCTGGCACATTACGATCCCTATCAGGTGACACCGGCTGCTGGCATCACGACTGGGAAATACTCCATCATTCTGGCGATTGGTGAGAGTCTGAACCCGCACCATGTGAGCGCACTGGGTTATGAACGTGACACCACACCAGAGCTGAAAGCGTTGCTGGAAAAATATCACGGCACCGGCCGTTTGATTGTCTCCAATGCCGTTTCAACTCGCGTCGCTATTCCCATGCTGGTGAACAACTTGCGTGAGCCGGACAACTACGACGCCTATAAGTCAAAAGCGACCAATATCTTTGCCAATGCGAAGAAACAGGGCTACCAAACCGCTTTCATTTCCGCACAAGGACTTGAGGGGCTGAGCAACTGGATTGGTATTCATGACATTGATTTATGGGAAGACACGCAGATTCGCCCTGCCCCGGACGTCGGTGCAGATGTCGTTCTCACCCCCTCTGTCGAAAGTGCCAATCTCAACTGGGACAAGCCTTTCCTGATGGTGCTGAACAGCCGTGCACCGCATATTCCTTATGATCGGAACATCCCGGAAGGCTTCGCGAAATTCTCTACGCCGAAGTTAGACGATGATGTGGCGCAGAAGAAAAACGAGTATGACGATGCGATTCGCCTTTACGATAAAGGCCTGGCATCTGCTATCCGTACCGCCATGGCGAAATCAAAACTGCCGGTACTGGTCTTCATAACATCCGATCATGGCGAACGTGTGGGTGACGGCGGCCTGTTCGGCCACTCGGTGGTGGAAATGCCAATCGCACAGGTACCGTTCCTGTACTTCAGCAATGACCCGGCGTATGCGATGGACAAAATCAGCCCGCAGTTACCACTGAACCATTTCCAGCTGGCGACGCTTATCAACAAGATGCTGGGCTTTGAGGTAAAAAACCCGAATCAAAAAGATGACAGTTACTTCATCACGGGTGGGGATATTCGCGGCCTTTCTGAGCGCATCACCTACCATCTGAACGCCCTCCCTGAAGCCGAACGCTAACAGAGCACATCAAAACGGGCAGAGCATCGCCCGTTTTTTCTTGAAACGTACAGATCCTGACTAAACACACCCGGTAAAAGCGCCAAACATATAGCTTTAAGCGGCCTAAATGCTTAGAATTTGCCCGCCGAAACTAAAAAGACGGATTATCGCTTGGAATTGTTGTATACCCTCCTGCTTTACTTGATTCAGCCCCTGGTGTGGTTGCGCTTATTGCTGCGTAGCCGTAAAGCCCCTGCCTACCGTAAACGCTGGGCTGAACGCTATGGTTATTGTCGTAACAAAGTGAAGCCGGACGGTATTTTGCTGCACTCCGTTTCTGTGGGAGAAACCCTGGCCGCGGTTCCGCTGGTGCGTGCATTACGCCACCGCTACCCGACGCTGCCGATCACAGTCACGACCATGACCCCCACCGGGTCAGAGCGCGCACTTTCGGCCTTTGGCAAAGATGTACATCACGTCTATCTGCCGTATGACTTACCCTGTGCTATGCGCCGCTTTCTCAACACGGTTCGCCCGAAACTGGTCATCGTGATGGAGACCGAGCTGTGGCCCAATATGATTTCGGCGCTGCACGCCCGTAAAATCCCGCTGGTGATTGCCAACGCCCGTCTGTCAGAACGTTCAGCAAAAGGCTACGGCAAACTGGGGAAATTTATGCGTCGCCTGCTCAGTAAGATCACACTGATGGCGGCACAAACTCAGGAAGACGGTGACCGTTTCCTGCAACTGGGCCTTAAACGAAGCCAGTTAACCGTCACCGGAAGCCTCAAGTTCGATATTTCTGTGACTCCTGAACTGGCAGCCCGCGCGATTACCCTGCGCCGTCAATGGGCCCCCCGCCGTAAAGTGTGGATTGCGACCAGCACCCATGAAGGCGAAGAGACAATCATTCTACAGGCACACCGTGCGCTGCTGGAGACGTTCCCGGACCTGCTGCTAATTCTGGTGCCAAGACATCCGGAGCGCTTCCCGGACGCCTGCGACATGGCCCGCAAAGGCGGCTTTAGCTTTATCACCCGCAGCTCTGGCGAAATTCCCTCCGGCAGTACTCAGGTAGTGATTGGCGATACCATGGGCGAGCTGATGATGCTTTACGGCATTGCGGATATCGCTTTTGTGGGCGGCAGCCTCGTCGAACGCGGCGGTCACAACCCGCTTGAAGCCGCAGCGCATGCTCTCCCGGTGCTGATGGGGCCGCATACCTTTAACTTCAAGGATATCTGCGCACGTTTGCAGGCCGCAGATGGCTTAATCACCGTGACTGACGCAGACACCCTGGTGAAAGAAGTTTCCACGCTCCTGACCGATGAAGACTATCGTTTATGGTGCGGACGCCACGCGGTGGAAGTTCTGCATCAGAACCAGGGTGCGCTAACGCGCCTGCTGCAACTTCTGCAACCGTATCTGCCCCAGCGGAGTCATTAATGTCCCAACGCTTGTCGGTGGTCATGATCGCCAAAAATGCGGCGGATCTGCTGCCGGACTGCCTTGCCTCAGTCGCCTGGGCGGACGAAATCGTGCTGCTGGACTCGGGTAGCGAAGACGATACCGTTGAAATTGCCCGTGCGGCCGGTGTGAAGGTCTTTACCGATACCGACTGGCAAGGTTATGGTATTCAGCGCCAGCGTGCCCAGGGCCATGCCACCGGCGACTACGTGCTGATGATTGATACCGACGAGCGCGTCACGCCTGAACTGGCAAACGCGTTACGCGCCACATTAGCCTCCCCCCAAGCGGATGCTATTTACAGCATTGCCCGCCGTAACTATTTCCTCGGTCGCTTTATGCGCCACAGCGGCTGGTATCCTGACCGGGTCATGCGTTTGTACCCGCGCGAGCGTTATCAGTACAACGCGAATCTGGTGCATGAATCGCTGGAAACCCAGGGCGCAAAGGTCATTGAACTGACGGGTGATTTACTGCATCTGACCTGCCGCGATTTCTCCAGCTTCCAACGCAAACAGCTAAATTACGCCACCGCATGGGCCAAAGAACGCCACCAGAAAGGCAAGAAGACCTCCCTGACAGGCATTTTCGCCCATACGCTGGGGGCTTTTCTGAAAACCCTGCTTCTGCGTGGCGGCGTGCTGGATGGTAAACAGGGCTGGCTGTTGGCAGTGGTGAATGCGCAGTATACTTTCAACAAATACACTGAGCTGTGGGCGTTGAATCATGGCTACTCTGAGAAAGCATAACGGATGAGCACAAAAGCGATTTATCCCGGTACATTTGATCCCATTACCAACGGACATATTGATATTGTCGCCCGCGCCGCCACCATGTTTGACCAGGTGGTACTGGCGATTGCCGCCAGTCCAAGCAAAAAGCCGATGTTTACGCTGGATGAGCGTGTGGCGCTGGCGCAAGAAGCCACCAGACATATTCCTAATGTCACGGTAACCGGCTTTAGCGATCTGATGGCGAATTTTGCCCGTGCTCAACAGGCCAATATTTTAATTCGCGGCCTGCGCGCGGTGGCTGATTTTGAATATGAAATGCAGTTGGCGCACATGAATCGCCATTTGATGCCAGATCTGGAAAGCGTGTTTTTGATGCCATCAAAAGAGTGGTCGTTTATCTCTTCCACGCTGGTCAAAGAGGTGGCTCGCCATGCAGGCGATGTGACCCATTTCCTGCCCGCTAACGTGCATCAGGCACTGATGGAGAAGCTGAAGTAACCCTGCGCTCCTGCCGGATGGCTTGTTAGCTTATCCGGCCGGGAATAATTACTTCTGGCACTGACGGCAGTAGAACGTCGCCCGCTGCGCATGCTTCGCTGCAATAATCGGCGTCCCACATACCCGGCACGGCTCCCCTTTACGCCCGTAAACCTGCAACTCTTGCGCAAAATAACCAGGTTTACCATCGCTTTGCAGGAAGTCCTTTAGCGTCGTCCCGCCCTGCTCTATCGAGCGCAGTAACACGGCCTTGATCACCCGCACCAACAGCTCGTATTCCGCACGCGAAAGGGATGATGCCAGCCTGTCTGGATGAATGCCTGCGGCAAAGAGTGATTCACTGGCGTAAATATTCCCCACCCCTACCACCAGCTTGTTATCCATCAGCCAGGGTTTAATAGCGGTTTTTTTCTTCACACACTTCTGTTGCAGATAATCGGCGTCAAACGCATCGCTGAGCGGTTCAGGGCCGAGATGGGCCAGCACGTTGTGGCCTTCCAGCTCTTTGGTCCAGAGCCAGGCACCAAAGCGACGTGGATCAGTGTAGCGCAGGACTTTGCCGTTGCTCATCACCAGGTCAACGTGGTCATGTTTTTCAGCAGGCAGCTCTTCGGGAAGAACACGCAGGCTCCCGGACATCCCCAGGTGAATGATAATCCAGCCGTCAGGTAGCTCGAGCAGCAGGTATTTCGCGCGCCGTTGCACGCTCAGCACCGGTTTATCGCTCAGGCTGTGGATTTCATCAGAGACGGGCCAGCGCAGGCGGCCATTACGGACAATCGCATGAAGGATTTTGGCTCCCACAAGGTGGGGCTCAATGCCACGGCGGCTGGTTTCTACCTCAGGTAACTCTGGCATGCTGCATTCTCCTGGCCTGAAAACGCAAAAACCCCGCCGAAGCGAGGTTTTCGTACAAGAAAGCCAAAATTATTTAATTTTTGCTTCTTTGTAAAGAACGTGCTGACGGACAACTGGATCGAACTTTTTCAGTTCCAGTTTTTCCGGCTTAGTACGTTTGTTCTTCGTGGTGGTATAGAAGTGACCAGTACCAGCAGAAGAAACCAGCTTGATTTTCTCACGAATACCTTTAGCCATGATTTATTTCCTCTAAGTACTTAGTACTTTTCGCCACGGGCACGCAGTTCGGTCAGAACTGTATCGATGCCTTTCTTATCGATTACACGCATACCTTTAGCAGATACACGCAGGGTGACAAAACGCTTTTCGCTCTCAACCCAGAAACGGTGAGAGTGCAGGTTAGGCAGGAAACGGCGTTTAGTCGCGTTCAGTGCGTGGGAACGGTTGTTACCGGTCACCGGACGCTTGCCAGTAACTTGGCAGACTCGGGACATGTCTATTCTCCAAAAATCAAATTAGCTCGAGCTTCGTATGGGGTATTGGCGCCTCGTCAGGCTTTCACAGCCTGGTCTGACGGTTCTAAGCGAACTCGTGTAGCCAGGCCCAATTGCCAAACCCGAGATTCTCAAAGGTGGCGTAGTATACGCTGACTCAGCGATGTGCTCAAGTCCCGAACAGACAAAGATCCCGATGGATCGCGCAAAGAGGTCTAAATCCACCCACGTTCCGCGAACGAAACGTACTCTCCACGACCTATCACCAGATGATCGAGCACACGGATTTCCATGAGCTGACAGCACTTCACCACCTTTTCGGTGATGATTCTATCCGCTTTGCTGGGTTCAGCGCTACCCGAAGGATGATTATGTGCAAGGATCACAGCAACTGCGTTAATTTTCAGCGCCTCACACACGATTTCCCGTGGATGCACTTCAACCTGGTCGATGGTACCCGTAAACAGGCGACTGTATTTCAACACTCGATTCTGATTATCCAGAAAGATCGCCATGAAGATCTCGCGTTTTTCACCGGCCAGCTGACTTTGTAAAAATTCCCGCGTCATCTCAGGGCTTAACAATGCTGTCTCTTCCATCATTTTCACGCTATAAAAACGCCGAGCCAGCTCCGCAATCCCTTTAAGCTGTGCATATTTTGCAACACCAATGCCGTTTACCCCTTTGAAAGCACGATAATCTGCCGTCAGTAGTGTGTAGAGCGAGCCAAAGTGTGCAAGCAATTGCGTTGCCAGCATCATCACGGGTATGCCAGGCATCCCTGTGCGTAAAAACAGCGCCAGTAGTTCAACATCCGTTAATGACTCAACCCCTGAGTTCATCATTTTTTCTCTGGGCAGCTCGTTTTCCATGTCGATTCCTCCCTTTTGCCTTCATGCTGCCATAAGCGACGCACCACCTCGACCACGCGTGAACACACTTGCGTAGCGCCTCGCAAACCGCACAACGGGCAAAATCACGACAACCTCAGGATTGTGATAAAATGCCCGCCTTCTGATGAAATCCAACAGGAAAGAATCATGGTGAGTCTGGCGGGTAAAAAAATCGTTCTCGGCATAAGCGGCGGTATTGCGGCTTACAAAGCGCCAGAACTGGTGCGTCGTTTACGCGATCGCGGCGCTGATGTGCGCGTGGCGATGACCGAGGCAGCAAAGGCCTTTATTACGCCGTTAAGTTTGCAAGCCGTCTCCGGCTACCCCGTTTCTGATAGTCTACTCGACCCAGCAGCAGAAGCGGCGATGGGTCATATTGAGCTGGGGAAATGGGCCGACCTAGTGATTCTCGCTCCCGCCACGGCAGACCTGATTGCCCGCGTTGCTGCTGGTATGGCTAACGACCTGGTGTCGACAATTTGCCTGGCGACCCCCTCACCGGTTGCCGTTGTGCCCGCCATGAATCAACAGATGTACCGTGCTGCAGCAACGCAACATAATTTAGAGGTGCTTGCCTCACGTGGCCTGCTACTCTGGGGACCTGATAGCGGCAGCCAGGCGTGTGGCGATATCGGTCCAGGCCGCATGCTTGATCCCTTAACGATTGTGGATATGGCCGCTGCACACTTTTCACCTGTCAACGATCTGCAACATCTCAACATCATGATTACCGCGGGTCCGACACGTGAACCGCTTGACCCTGTACGTTACATCACCAATCAAAGCTCCGGCAAAATGGGGTTCGCGATTGCCGCCGCTGCTGCAAGCCGTGGGGCCAATGTCACGCTCGTTTCAGGGCCAGTGTCTCTGCCGACACCCGCCTTTGTGCAGCGAATTGATGTCACTACCGCACTGGAAATGGAAGCGGCCGTGCAAGACCAGGCCCAGCAGCAACAGATTTTTATTGGCTGCGCCGCTGTTGCGGATTACCGCGCGGCAGCGATTTCTGAAGAAAAAATTAAGAAGCAAGGCGATGAATTAACGATAAAAATGGTCAAAAACCCGGATATCGTTGCCGGGGTTGCCGCACTGACTGAACATCGCCCCTATGTCGTTGGGTTTGCCGCAGAAACAAATAATGTGGAAGAATATGCCCGGCAAAAACGTGCCCGAAAAAACCTCGATCTGATCTGCGCCAATGATGTTTCGCAGTCTAATCAAGGTTTTAATAGCGACAATAACGCTTTGCATCTTTTCTGGCAGGATGGCGATAAACATTTACCGCTAAAGAGCAAGGAACAGTTAGGCCACTTATTACTGGACGAGATCGTTACCCGTTATGATGAAAAAAATCGACGTTAAGATTCTGGACCCGCGTGTTGGTAAGCAATTTCCGCTGCCGACTTATGCCACCGCTGGCTCTGCCGGCCTTGACCTGCGTGCCTGTCTTGATGACGCCGTAGAACTGGCTCCGGGTGAAACTACGCTGCTGCCGACAGGGCTGGCGATTCACATTGCCGACCCTTCGCTCGCTGCTGTGATTTTGCCGCGTTCCGGCCTGGGCCATAAACATGGCATCGTATTGGGTAACCTGGTGGGACTGATTGACTCAGACTATCAGGGCCAGTTGATGGTTTCCGTCTGGAACCGTGGTCAGGTGAGCTTTACCATTGAGCCGGGCGAACGCATCGCACAAATGGTGTTTGTACCTGTCGTTCAGGCAGAATTCAATCTGGTTGAAGAGTTTGACGCCACCGACCGTGGTGAAGGTGGCTTTGGCCACTCCGGGCGTAAATAAGCAGCCCATTTAACGCATCCCGCGACGAAATAACGTCATAACATTTCCGCACTCTGGGGTGCGGTCGTCGTGTGGATGTTCGCCTGATAAGCGCTTATTTCAGGGGTATTTTGTAACATGGCAGAAAAACAAACCGCGAAAAGGAATCGTCGCGAAGAAATACTTCAGTCTCTGGCACTGATGCTTGAATCCAGCGATGGCAGTCAACGCATTACCACGGCAAAACTGGCGGCGTCTGTTGGCGTCTCTGAGGCCGCTCTGTACCGGCATTTCCCCAGCAAGACACGCATGTTCGATAGCCTCATCGAGTTTATCGAAGATAGCCTGATGACCCGCATTAACCTGATCATGAAAGATGAGAAGGACACCACTGCGCGTCTGCGTCTGATTGTGCAGTTAATCCTGGGATTCGGTGAACGTAACCCGGGGCTGACCCGGATTCTGACGGGCCATGCGCTGATGTTCGAACAGGATCGCTTGCAAGGGCGCATCAACCAACTTTTCGAGCGTATTGAATCGCAGATTCGCCAGGTGCTGCGTGAAAAGAAAATGCGTGAAGGCGAAGGCTACAACACCGATGAAGCACTGCTGGCAAGTCAGCTGCTGTCATTTTGTGAAGGTATGCTCTCGCGTTTTGTCCGCAGTGAATTCAAATACAGCCCAACCGATGAGTTCGAAGCACGCTGGCCGCTTCTGGCCGCACAACTGCAATAATCCGCCTCTCTCTATGCAGCCTGCAAAGGCTGCATGACTTCACATTACTCTGTGTAAAAGCCCAACCTATTTCGTTAAGTTGCCAGATGCTCTGCCGCTGGACATCTTTTAACCTGCCTGTGGAACAAACTTTCTGCCTCACAAAAATAAACAGAGAAATCCCCTACAGACATGGAGACGTTTAATGGCAACTTCGAGAAGAGACTTGTTAAAACTGAGCGGAATCGCCACCGCATCACTGCTACTCAGCCAAAAAAGCTTTGCGGCCTGGGCACCGTCCGGCCGCTATCCTGACCCCCGCATCGTTGCAGCAGACGACAGCTTCAAACCTTACATGCTCTCCAGTGCGAAGGTCGAACAGATAGCGACAGGGAACCGCTGGGCGGAAGGTCCGGTCTGGTTTGGCGATACACGCATGCTGCTCTGGAGCGACATTCCCAACGACGCCATCATGCGCTGGGACGAAGTGACCGGGCAAACCAGCATCTTTCGTCATCCGGCGAACTACACCAACGGTCATGCACGTGACAGACAAGGACGGTTGATAAGCTGCGAACATGACACGCGCCGCATCACCCGTACTGAATACGATGGTTCTATCACCGTTCTGGCCGACAGTTATGACGGTAAACCGTTGAACTCTCCTAACGATATCGTTGTGAAATCAGACGGAACTATCTGGTTTACCGATCCGCCGTTTGGCATCTCCGGATTCTATGAAGGACATAAAGCGACGCCGGAATTACCGCAAAACGTCTATCGGCTGGATCCCGAGACGCGCAAGCTCACCGTGGTTCTGGGCGATGTAAAAGGACCGAACGGCCTGTGCTTCTCTCCGGATGAAAAAATCCTGTATGTCGTGGAGAGTCGCGCAACACCAAATCGCTTAATCCTGGCGTGGGATGTGGTCGAAAACACATTAAAAAACAAAAGGGTACACCTTGATTGCGGAAATGGAACGGCAGACGGTATTGCCTGTGATATTGACGGGAATCTGTGGTGTGGTTGGGGAACGGGAACGGAAGAACTTGATGGTGTCCGTGTGTTCAACACGCAGGGTAAGCACATCGGCACAATTCAGTTGCCAGAACGCTGTGCAAACCTCTGTTTTGGCGGCGAAAAAGGCAATCGCCTGTTTATGGCTTCCAGCACTTCCATCTATTCACTGTACGTGAATACGCTAGGGGCGAAGCTGGTTTAAAGTAAGTGGATACCCACCAGACAAGCTCCTGGTGGGCATCGAGCGTCACACGCCGTATTCTTCCCGATAGGCCCGCACCGACGCCAGATGGTCTGCCATTTCAGGTTTCTCTTCCAGATAAGCAATCAGGTCTTTCAGCGTAACGATAGAAATTACGCTGCAACCGTAATCACGCTCAACTTCCTGAATAGCAGAGATATCCGCGCGGCCACGCTCCTGGCGATCAAGCGAAATCAGCACACCGGCAAGCGTTGCGCCGTTAGCCTGAATAATCTCCATGGACTCACGAATCGCAGTACCGGCGGTGATCACATCATCCACCAGCATCACGCGGCCCTGCAGCGCGCTGCCGACCAGATTGCCACCCTCACCATGCGTTTTAGCTTCTTTGCGGTTAAAGCAGTAAGGCACGTCACGTTCGTGATGTTCCGCAAGCGCTACCGCAGTGGTCGTCGCAATCGGAATGCCTTTGTAGGCCGGGCCAAACAGCAGGTCGAAGTCAATCCCGGAATCCACCAGCGCTTCGGCGTAGAAACGGCCTAACAGTGCCAGATCGCGCCCGGTATTAAACAGCCCGGCGTTAAAGAAATAGGGGCTCTTGCGCCCGGATTTCAGCGTAAATTCGCCAAACTTAAGTACCTGCTTGTTAAGCGCAAACTCAATAAACTGGCGCTGATACTGTTTCATGGATTCGCTCCTTACTTATCGACAGACAAAAAAAAGGCGACTTCTCAGTCGCCCTAAAAACTAGTTTTCCAACGCCGCCTTCTGCGTTGAAATAATGGATTCGATTCCCCCTCGGGCTAGTGCCAGCAAGGTAAGGAGTTCTTCGTGGGTAAAGGGCTCGCCCTCAGCGGTGCCTTGCACTTCAATGATGCGACCATCTTCGGTCATTACCACGTTCATGTCAGTCTCAGCGGCAGAGTCTTCAACATACTCCAGGTCGCAAAGTGCTTCACCCTTGACGATACCGACGGAAACCGCAGCCACCAGACCTTTCATCGGGTTCGTTTTCAGTTTGCCCGCGCTCACCAGCGCATTAAGAGCATCTGCCAGCGCCACGCAGGCTCCGGTGATGGAGGCGGTGCGAGTGCCACCATCGGCCTGAATCACGTCGCAATCCAGCGTGATGGTATATTCGCCCAGCGCATTTAAATCTACAGCAGCACGCAGTGCACGTGCGATAAGACGCTGGATTTCCATGGTACGTCCACCCTGTTTGCCTTTAGCGGCTTCACGGGCATTACGGGTATGGGTAGAACGCGGCAGCATGCCATATTCTGCAGTGATCCAGCCTTTACCCTGACCTTTCAGGAAACGTGGCACTCCCTCTTCAAGGGTAGCGGTGCAAAGAACTTTGGTGTCACCAAATTCAACCAGCACGGAGCCTTCAGCGTGTTTAGTATAGTTACGGGTCAGGGTGACGGGACGCACCTCAGTGGTGCTACGACCTGATGGACGCATGATGATTTCTCCGGCTGTTACCAATGTGGCTGCGCATTATACTGGCTTACCCAGGTTATTCCTATCCTGACAAGCCCATGAAAGCTATAATCCTCGCATCTCTCCTTAAAAAACGGGAATGTCTATGATCCGCAGTATGACCGCCTACGCCCGGCGTGAAATCAAGGGTAGCTGGGGCTCCGCCTCCTGGGAACTGCGCTCGGTTAACCAGCGTTATCTGGAAACCTACTTCCGCATGCCTGAGCAGTTCCGTAGCCTTGAGCCGGTCGTTCGTGAGCGCATCCGTGCACGTCTGACCCGTGGCAAAGTCGAATGCAACCTGCGTTTCGAACCCGATGCCAGTGCCCAGGGTGAACTGATCCTTAATGAGAAACTGGCTAAACAGCTGGTCTCTGCAGCGAACTGGGTCAAGATGCAAAGCGATGAAGGCGAAATTAATCCGGTGGATATTCTGCGCTGGCCTGGCGTGATGGCAGCCCAGGAGCAGGATCTGGATACGATTTCTGCAGAAATCCTCGCTGCCCTTGAGGGTACGCTGGACGACTTTATCGTTGCCCGTGAGACCGAAGGACAGGCGCTGAAAGCACTTATTGAGCAGCGTCTTGATGGTGTGAGCACCGAAGTGAAAAACGTGCGTGCGCAAATGCCAGAAATCCTGCAATGGCAGCGTGACCGCCTGGTTGCCAAGCTGGAGGACGCGCAGGTACAGCTCGAAAACAACCGTCTGGAACAAGAACTGGTGCTGATGGCGCAACGCATTGACGTTGCTGAAGAACTGGACCGTCTGGACGCACACGTCAAAGAGACCTGGAACATCCTGAAGAAGAAGGAAGCGGTCGGTCGTCGCCTCGACTTTATGATGCAGGAATTCAACCGTGAGTCGAACACCCTGGCGTCAAAATCTATCAACGCAGATATCACCAATTCAGCTATCGAGCTGAAAGTGCTTATCGAACAGATGCGCGAACAGATTCAGAATATCGAGTAATACACGCTTACGCTTTCCGCCTTGTTAGAGGGTCCCGCGCTGGGACCCTTTTTTTATGGCGCGTTACAGCAGGATTCTTTACCTCACGCCATAATCATGAATAAATCTAATGCTAAAAATACGACATAACCTAAAATTATCCATAATTAATGGATTCATTAATTAGTAAATATATAGCCGAACACATCGCACAAAAAAATCTCAATCGTGAGCTTCTGAGCAAAACACTACCCTTACGCCCTCACTATTGGGGGATTCATGCTGCTACATATTCTTTATCTGATTGGTATTACTGCCGAGGCGATGACGGGCGCACTGGCTGCCGGACGCCGTCGCATGGACACCTTTGGTGTCATCATCATCGCCACCGCCACAGCGCTGGGCGGCGGTACAGTCAGAGATATCCTGCTTGGCCACTATCCGCTGGGCTGGGTCAAACACCCCGAATATGTGGTCACCGTTGCAATCGCTGCGGTATTAACCACCCTTGTTGCGCCGGTAATGCCTCATTTGCGCCGCCTGTTTCTGGCTCTGGACGCCCTCGGCCTGATCGTGTTTTCGATTATCGGTGCACAAATCGCCCTGGATATGGGTGAAGGACCGGTGATTGCCTCGATCGCCGCTGTCGTTACCGGTGTCTTTGGCGGTATCCTGCGTGACATGTTCTGCAAACGTATCCCTCTCGTCTTCCAGAAAGAGCTCTACGCTGGCATTTCGTTTGCCGCTGCGGTGTTGTATATCGCGCTACAACACTATGTCAGTAACCAGGATGTGATCGTCATTTCAACGCTGCTGTTCGGCTTTACCGCACGCATGCTGGCGCTGCGCTGGAAACTGCGATTGCCCGTTTTTCACTATAACCACAGCGCGCATTAATCGCGGACGAAGCCCGAGATACCCTGCTCACCAAGCCACTGCGTCAGTGTGGTAACGTCCGCATGATGGGCGAAGGTCTTCAGTCGCTGAGCAATCCCCGCACCGATGCCAGGCAAACGCTGCCAGGCCTGCTCGTCACGCTGCTGAATGAGTTGCCAACTGGCATCACCGGCTGCGTGTAATGCCGATTTCGGTATCGGCATACCCAGTGCAGCAATCCAGCGTGTAAAGGGGCGTTCGCGGGCGAGCTCAAAACGGTGCCAGAGCTGCGCGCCTCTGGCAGGCGTCATCCCTGGGGTGTGTTGCAACTGCTCCTGCGTGAGGCCAAGCCATGAAAAAATATGCTCAAAATGCCAGGCCTGATCCAGCACGCGCCATCCCGCTTCCCCCAGCCCTTCAATATCCAGCGCCTGCGTTGAGCTAAGCCACACCAGCCGGGCCATAAACTGCTCTCGGCACTCAGGAGAGCCATAAAGGCAGGTTAATGGGGTGAACACCGGCGCTGGAGGCTGCGGTTTTTCCCGCACCTGGTTGCGCCAGACCACATCATCAATGCGTGGGATGCCCTGACCGGCAAGGCTAACGAGTACCTGGTCCCCTGGAGCAACATCCCACTTCTGCCAGCGGCGTACCGAGCCAATATTGACCCGCTGTACGCGCTTATCATCCAACTGGATGGGCTCCAGTTGCGCGACAACTGCAATTTTTCCGGTGCGCCCAACGGTAAACTGGATCTGTTTTACTTCAGCCACCTGTTCAACCGGGGGGTATTTCCACGCCACCACCCAGTTCCCCTGTCCTGGCAGCCAGCGTTTTCCTTCGGGCTCGTTCTCACTACGAATCACCACGCCGTCTGTCGCAAAAGGCAATGCGGAGGTAAACCATCCTTTCCTGAGTTTTTCAACGTCATGAACATCCTTCACCTTAAGAGTATATTTTTCGACCCAATCAAAGCCGGCTTTCGACAGTAATTGCCCCCGCTCAACCAGGCTTTTGGGCCCGTCCGGCCAGCTCCAGACAAAGAATGAGATCTCGTTTAATACCGACGGGTCACGGCTACGCATCATCGCCCCGGCTACTTTTGCACGCGCGTTCATCCCACCCATTTTCTTTTGGATATGACCCGAGCGTTGCAAAAACAGCTCGCCTTGCAGAACACTGTTCGCCAGTGCACCGGTCACTTTTTTTGGCAGGGAGGGGATTAAATGCGCATTCGCCGTCCAGTCTTCGCCTGTCAGCCCGTTCCCCCGACTGATAGCACGTTCGAGTTCACCATTTCGATAGACCAGGGTTACGGCCACCCCATCCACCTTTGGCTGCGCCCAAAGAGATGACTTCCCCTGCATCCATCGTTGTAGCGCGACTTTGCTCCGCAGTTTCTCGACGCCGGTATGGGCCACCGGATGTTTTACATTTCCCCCGGGCAATGAAGGCGAGGCATGCACCACCTCACCCCCGAAGCAGTGCCGCCAGCTTTCCAGTCGCGCCGTGAGGGTGTCATACACATCGTCATTGACAGCACTGGCCCCTCGCCGCCAGTAGTCATCGTTCCACTTGTTAATCTGCTGCTCTAAAAGCGTTATCTCTTGCTGCGCTTGTGTGGGCGACCAGACCGGGCAGGCCGAAAATCCCATTACGCTCCACAGCAAGACACTGATAAACATGCCTGTTCTTAATGCCATCTGTCTGCCTCCTTACCTGAATGGCAAAGGTATAACTGAACCCAGCAGAGGATTTCGAGATACAAAGGGAAGGTTTGCGAGGCGGCTCCAGTACACTTTTGCTTGTTACAGAAAACTGACGTCAAATCAGGGAAAAGACGCGCAAAACCGGAGAATCGACAGTAAAAAGTGTGACGAGGGCTACGTCACGTTGCGCCGTTGTGTATAATAGGCACGTATGTAAGTTTCCTTTCGCAATTCACATACAAAAGACTCTCATGGCTCAAGGCACGCTTTATATTGTTTCCGCCCCCAGTGGCGCGGGTAAATCAAGCCTCATTCAGGCTTTATTGAAAACCCAACCGTTGTATGACACCCAGGTTTCTGTTTCACACACCACGCGCGCGCCGCGTCCGGGTGAGGTGCACGGTGAACACTATTTCTTTGTTAATCACGACGAATTTAAATCGATGATTGGCGATGATGCGTTCCTTGAGCATGCCGAGGTCTTTGGTAACTATTACGGCACATCCCGCGCCACCATTGAGCAAGTGCTTAAAACCGGCGTGGATGTTTTCCTCGATATCGACTGGCAGGGCGCTCAGCAAATCCGTTCAAGAATGCCGCAGGCACGCAGCATCTTTATTCTGCCGCCGTCTAAGGTCGAACTGGACAGACGCCTGCGTGGTCGCGGTCAGGACAGCGAAGAGGTGATTGCGAAACGAATGGCGCAGGCAGTTGCTGAAATGAGCCATTACGCCGAGTATGATTACCTTATTGTGAATGATGATTTTGATACCGCGCTGAGCGATCTGAAAAACATCATTCGCGCCGAACGTCTGCGCATGAGCCGCCAAAAACAGCGACATGACGCTTTAATCAGCAAACTATTGGCAGACTGACACCAGTTTCAGTATCATGCCCAGTCATTTCTTCACCTGTGGAGCATTTTAATTATGGCACGCGTAACTGTTCAGGACGCTGTTGAGAAAATTGGTAACCGTTTTGACCTGGTACTGGTCGCCGCGCGTCGCGCTCGTCAGATGCAGGTAGGCGGAAAGGATCCGCTGGTACCGGAAGAAAACGATAAAACCACCGTTATCGCCCTGCGCGAAATCGAAGAAGGTCTGATCAACAACCAGATCCTCGACGTACGTGAGCGCCAGGAACAGCAAGAGCAGGAAGCCGCTGAATTACAAGCCGTTACCGCTATTGCTGAAGGTCGTCGTTAATCACAAAGCGGGTCGCCCTTGTATCTGTTTGAAAGCCTGAATCAGCTGATTCAACACTACCTGCCGGAAGACCAGATTAAGCGTCTGCGGCAGGCGTACCTCGTTGCACGTGACGCTCACGAGGGCCAGACACGTTCAAGCGGTGAACCCTATATCACGCACCCGGTAGCGGTGGCCTGTATCCTGGCCGAGATGAAACTCGACCACGAAACGCTGATGGCCGCTCTGCTGCATGACGTGATTGAAGATACCCCCGCCACCTACCAGGACATGGAACAGCTGTTTGGCAAAAGCGTTGCCGAGCTGGTGGAAGGGGTGTCGAAGCTTGATAAACTCAAGTTCCGCGATAAGAAAGAAGCCCAGGCTGAAAACTTTCGCAAGATGATCATGGCGATGGTGCAGGATATCCGCGTCATTCTCATCAAACTCGCTGACCGCACCCACAACATGCGCACGCTGGGCTCACTTCGCCCGGACAAGCGTCGCCGCATCGCCCGTGAAACCCTCGAAATCTACAGCCCGCTGGCGCACCGTTTAGGTATACATCACATCAAAACCGAGCTTGAAGAGCTGGGCTTTGAAGCGTTGCACCCGAACCGTTACCGCGTTATCAAAGAAGTGGTGAAAGCCGCGCGCGGCAACCGTAAAGAGATGATTCAAAAAATCCTTGCGGAGATTGAAGGGCGTTTGCAGGAAGCGGGAATTCCCTGTCGCGTCAGTGGTCGGGAAAAGCATTTGTACTCCATCTACTGCAAGATGGTGCTGAAAGAGCAGCGCTTCCACTCGATCATGGATATCTACGCGTTTCGCGTAATCGTCCAGGATGCAGACACCTGCTACCGCGTGCTTGGCCAGATGCACAGCCTCTACAAGCCACGTCCAGGCCGCGTCAAAGATTACATCGCCATTCCGAAGGCGAACGGCTATCAATCTTTACACACCTCGATGATTGGCCCGCACGGTGTTCCGGTTGAAGTGCAGATCCGCACCGAAGACATGGACCAGATGGCGGAGATGGGTGTTGCGGCTCACTGGGCTTATAAAGAAGACGGTGGCGAAAGCAGCACCACGGCGCAAATCCGCGCCCAGCGCTGGATGCAAAGCCTGCTGGAACTGCAACAAAGTGCAGGCAGCTCCTTTGAATTTATCGAGAGCGTAAAATCTGATCTCTTCCCGGATGAGATTTATGTTTTCACCCCGGAAGGCCGCATTGTCGAACTGCCGGCTGGCGCGACTCCGGTCGACTTTGCCTATGCCGTGCATACCGATATTGGTCATGCTTGCGTCGGCGCGCGCGTCGACCGCCAGCCTTACCCGCTGTCGCAGTCTCTTGCCAGCGGCCAGACGGTGGAAATCATTACCGCACCGGGCGCTCGCCCGAACGCAGCGTGGCTGAACTTTGTCGTCAGCTCGAAAGCCCGTGCCAAAATCCGCCAGTTGCTGAAAAACCTCAAACGCGACGATTCTGTCAGCCTGGGGCGTCGTCTGCTCAACCATGCATTGGGTGGCAGCCGCAAACTGGCAGAGATCCCGCAGGAACATATTCAGCGCGAGCTCGATCGCATGAAGCTGGCGTCGCTGGACGACCTGCTGGCGGAAATCGGTCTGGGTAACGCCATGAGCGTCGTCGTCGCGAAGAACCTGCAACAGGGTGACGCAACAGCCACAACGCAAAGCATCACTAGCATAAGCAACGGTCACAGCCATCTGCCTATCAAAGGTGCTGATGGTGTCCTGATCACCTTCGCGAAATGTTGCCGTCCTATTCCGGGCGACCCGATCGTGGCGCACGTCAGTCCAGGTAAAGGGCTGGTCATCCACCATGAGTCCTGCCGTAACATTCGTGGCTATCAAAAAGAGCCCGAAAAATACATGGCAGTCGAGTGGGACAAGGACACCGCGCAGGAATTTATCACCGAAATCAGGGTGGATATGTTCAACCACCAGGGTGCACTGGCGAACCTGACGGCGGCAATCAACACTGCGTCATCCAATATTCAAAGCCTGAATACGGAAGAGAAAGACGGCCGCGTTTATAGCGCTTATATCCGTCTGACCGCTCGCGATCGTGTCCATCTGGCAAACATCATGCGCAAAATCCGCGTGATGCCGGACGTTATCAAAGTCACCCGTAACCGAAATTAATTTTATACACAGACCTGGGTGAGAGAGCGCAGCTAACGCCGAGGCAATTTGAAGAATGAAGTGTATATGAATGAACAACGTTATACGCGCATCCGCGAAATGCTCGCCAGGCGTCAACCGGACCTGACCGTATGTATGGAGCAGGTCCACAAACCTCATAACGTTTCCGCAATCATCCGCACTGCGGACGCCGTCGGTATTCATGAAGTGCACGCCGTCTGGCCAGGCAATAACCTACGCACCATGGCTGGCGCAGCCGCTGGCAGCAACAGTTGGGTGGAAGTGAAAACCCACCCCAACATCCGCGATGCCGTCACACATATCAAAGCCTCTGGCATGCAGGTGCTGGCGACCCATCTCTCGGCTAAGGCCGTGGATTTTCGCGAAATCGACTACACCCGCCCGACCTGTATTCTGATGGGCCAGGAAAAAACCGGGATCACCCAGGAAGCGCTGGATCTGGCGGATCAGGACATTATCATTCCGATGATTGGCATGGTTCAGTCGCTGAACGTCTCCGTCGCTTCGGCGCTCATTCTTTATGAAGCACAGCGTCAGCGGCAGAACGCCGGTATGTACAATCGTGAAAACAGCACGCTACCGGATGAAGAGCAGCAACGCCTGCTGTTTGAAGGCGGCTATCCGGTACTGGCGCGAGTCGCCAAACGCAAAGGCCTGCCCTATCCCCGCATCAATCTGCAGGGGCAAGTCGAAGCTGACGAAAGCTGGTGGGCGACCATGCAATCCAAATCCTTAAAGGCTGAACTGTAAATGAAAGGCCGTTTGCTGGACGCTGTCCCCCTCAACACCCTCACCGGTGTGGGTGCCGCTCAGGCCAGCAAGCTTGCGAAAATCGGCCTGCATACCGTTCAGGACCTTTTGTTACACCTGCCGCTACGTTACGAAGACCGCACCCAGCTTTACCCCATTAACGACCTGCTTCCGGGCATTTACGCCACGGTGGAAGGCGAAGTGCTGAACTGCAATATCACCTTTGGCGGCCGTCGCATGATGACCTGCCAGATAAGCGACGGTACCGGCATCCTCACCATGCGCTTCTTCAACTTCAACGCGGCGATGAAAAACAGCCTCGCGACCGGGCGTCGCGTGCTGGCCTACGGCGAAGCAAAACGCGGGAAATACGGTGCGGAAATGATCCACCCGGAATACCGCGTGCAGGGCGATCTCAGCACACCTGAGCTGCAGGAAACCTTAACCCCGGTCTACCCGACCACCGAAGGGGTGAAGCAGGCGACGTTGCGCAAACTCACCGACCAGGCGCTGGATTTGCTCGATACCTGCGCCATTGCAGAGCTGTTACCGCCAGAACTGGCGCAAGGACTGATGTCCCTGCCGGAAGCCTTGCGCACGCTACATCGCCCGCCGCCGTCACTGCAGCTTGCCGATCTGGAAACCGGGCAGCATCCGGCACAGCGCCGACTGATTCTTGAAGAACTGCTGGCACACAACCTGAGCATGCTGGCCGTGCGGGCTGGTGCACAGCGGTATCACGCTAAGCCTCTGGGTGCGAAAGACATCCTTAAAAACAACCTGTTGGCTTCGCTGCCATTCAAACCTACCGGAGCCCAGGCACGTGTAGTGGCAGAAATCGAACACGATATGGCACTCGACGTACCGATGATGCGTCTGGTACAGGGTGATGTCGGCTCCGGTAAAACACTGGTTGCCGCGCTGGCCGCGTTGCGCGCCATTGCTAACGGTAACCAGGTGGCGCTGATGGCCCCTACCGAACTGCTGGCTGAACAGCACGCCAACAACTTCCGTAGCTGGTTTGAACCACTGGGTGTCGAAGTGGGCTGGCTGGCGGGTAAACAAAAAGGGAAAGCGCGTCAGGCGCAGCAAGATGCTATTGCCAATGGTCAGGTACAGATGGTGGTGGGCACCCACGCTATCTTCCAGGAACAGGTGCAATTTAACGGACTCGCATTAGTGATTATCGACGAACAGCACCGTTTCGGCGTCCACCAGCGCCTGGCTCTGAGGGAAAAAGGCCAGCAGCAGGGCTTCCACCCACATCAGTTGATCATGACGGCGACCCCGATTCCGCGCACCCTGGCGATGACCGCCTATGCTGACCTCGATACCTCGGTGATTGATGAAATGCCACCGGGTCGCACACCTGTGACTACCGTGGCGATACCGGATACCCGTCGTAACGACATCATTACCCGTGTGCGCAACGCCTGCACCGAAGAGAGTCGTCAGGCTTACTGGGTCTGCACACTGATTGAAGAGTCCGAACTTCTCGAAGCCCAGGCAGCAGAAGCCACATGGGAAGAGCTGAAACTGGCACTGCCGGAGCTGAATATCGGCCTGGTGCACGGCCGCATGAAACCCGCAGAAAAGCAGGCAGTCATGCACGCCTTCAAACAGGGTGAATTGCACCTGTTGATTGCGACAACGGTTATCGAAGTGGGCGTGGATGTACCGAATGCGAGCCTGATGATTATCGAAAACCCGGAGCGTCTGGGCCTTGCGCAACTGCACCAGCTTCGTGGTCGCGTTGGGCGCGGTGCGGTAGCCTCACACTGCGTTCTGCTCTACAAATCCCCGCTGTCGAAGACGGCGCAAATGCGTCTGCAGGTACTACGCGACAGCAATGACGGCTTTGTGATTGCGCAAAAAGATCTGGAAATTCGCGGCCCCGGCGAACTGCTTGGCACCCGCCAGACCGGTAATGCAGAGTTTAAAGTGGCGGATTTGCTGCGTGACCAGGCGATGATCCCGGAAGTGCAGCGCATTGCCCGCCATATCCATGAACGCTATCCACAGCAGGCTGAAGCCCTGATCGAACGCTGGATGCCGGAAACCGAACGCTATTCAAACGCCTGATTTTTCTAACGTTCATTCCGCCAATAGTACAACCCTCTTTAGAACCTAACTCGCCGCTCTCAACTTTCTTTATAAAAGTACGTTTTATTGGTAAGCAACCGTTTGCTTTTACCAAACAGTCCGATAGAATCTCCGCTTTTCCATCAGGGGATTGCTTGAGATGTCTGTCAACACCATCGAGTCCGAAAATGCGCAAACGGTTGCGCATACCCAGCCCAGCGAACTGATCTATCGCCTTGAAGACCGCCCGCCTATGGCGCAAACCATTTTTGCCGCCCTGCAGCACCTGCTGGCGATGTTTGTTGGCGTTATCACACCAGGCTTACTGATTTGCCAGGCTCTGGGTTTACCGGCTCAGGACACGCAGCACATCATCAGCATGTCCCTGTTCGCTTCCGGCGTGGCATCCATCATCCAGATTAAAGCCTGGGGCCCGGTCGGTTCCGGCCTGCTCTCCATTCAGGGAACAAGCTTTAACTTTGTGGCTCCGCTGATTATGGGCGGTACGGCGCTGAAAACCGGTGGCGCAGATGTCCCGACCATGATGGCAGCGCTGTTCGGCTCCCTGATGCTGGCAAGCTGCACCGAGATGGTCATCTCCCGCATTCTGCCGTTCGCCCGTCGCGTGATCACCCCACTGGTCTCCGGCGTCGTGGTGATGATTATCGGTCTGTCGCTGATTCAGGTTGGCCTGACGTCCGTGGGCGGTGGCTTTGGGGCCATGGCAAACCACACCTTTGGCGCACCAAAAAATCTGCTGCTGGCAGGCATTGTGCTCGCCATCATCATCCTTCTGAACCGTCAGCGTAACCCGTACCTGCGTATCGCTTCCCTGGTGATTGCGATGGCCGTCGGTTATGTCATGGCCATGATGATGGGCATGCTGCCGGACTATGTTGCCCCTGCCGACGCCTTTATGATCCCGACCCCGCTTTACTACGGCCTGAGCATCGACTGGAGTCTGCTGCTGCCACTGATGCTGGTCTTTATGATCACCTCTCTGGAAACCATCGGCGACATCACCGCTACATCTGACGTCTCCGAGCAGCCAGTTTCCGGCCCGGTTTACATGAATCGCCTGAAAGGTGGCGTGCTGGCAAACGGCCTGAACTCCTTTGTCTCTGCGGTGTTCAACACCTTCCCGAACTCCTGCTTCGGGCAGAACAATGGGGTTATCCAGCTGACCGGTGTAGCCAGCCGTTACGTCGGCTTCTTTGTTGCCGTAATGCTGATGGTGATGGGCCTGTTCCCGGCCGTTGCCGCCTTCGTGCAGCAGTTGCCTGAGCCGGTACTGGGCGGCGCAACGCTGGTCATGTTCGGTACCATTGCCGCATCCGGTGTGCGTATCGTTTCCCGCGAGCCGCTGAACCGTCGCGCCATCATGATTATCGCGCTGTCTCTGGCCGTTGGCCTGGGCGTATCTCAGCAACCGATGATCCTGCAGTTCGCGCCTGACTGGCTGAAAAACCTGCTCTCTTCCGGCATCGCTGCGGGCGGCATTACCGCTATCGTGCTGAACCTGGTTTTCCCTGTCGATAAGAAGTAATCCTGTCGAGGCAGCGGGTCACACCGTTGCCTCTGTCACCCCGCTGTAACGCTCTTTCACCAATCGTACCTTGAGGATTGCGCACAAATCGTGCATAACTCCTGTATCGGCATTCGAGGATGGAAGATCATGAAATTTATTGGAAAGCTGCTTCTTTTCGTTGTTATCGTCCTGCTGGTGGCGCTGGTCGCCTGTTATTTTCTGCTGAAAACCCAATGGGGCGCGACGCAGGTCAGTAACTGGGTCAACAAAAACAGCGACTATCACCTGACCTTCGATGCCATCGATCACAGCCTCTCTTCGCCTTCCCATATACGTTTAAGCAATGTGAATTTTGGTCGTAAAGGCCAGCCCGCGACACTGGTCGCCAAAGGCGTCGACATCGGCCTGAGCAGCCGCCAGCTCACCGACCCGCTGCACACCGACACCATTCTGCTTCAGGATGGCACGCTGAATCTCTCCCCGGCCACCGCCCCTCTGCCTTTCCAGGCCGACCGCCTGCAACTGAGCAACATGGCGTTCAACAGCCCGGCTACCGGGTGGGATCTCAGCGCTCAGCGCGTGACCGGTGGAGTGAGTCCCTGGCAGCCGATTGCCGGGAACGTCCTGGGAAATCAGGCACAGATTCAGATGAGCGCAGGCTCGATGACCCTCAACGGCGTGCCCGCCAGCAACGTGTTGATTCAGGGGAGCATTGATAAGGACACCGTCACCCTGACCACCATCGGTGCTGATATGGCGCGTGGCTCACTCACCGGCAACGCAAGGCGCGACGCCGACGGCGGCTGGGTGGTGGATAACCTGCGCCTGAATGACATTCGTCTGCAAAGCGACAAATCACTGACTGACTTTTTCGCCCCGCTGACCACCCTGCCTTCACTGCAAATTGGTCGCCTGGACGTGACCGATGCACGTTTACAAGGGCCGGAGTGGGCGGTCACCGATCTTGATCTCAGCTTGCGCAACCTGACGCTCACCAAAGGCGACTGGCACACGGATGACGGTCAGTTATCTATGAATGCCAACGAGTTCATCTACGGTTCGCTGCACTTCTTCGATCCCATTATCAATGCGGAATTTACCCCGCAGGGTATCGCCGTCCAGCAGTTCACCACCCGCTGGGAAAACGGCATGGTACGGACATCCGGCTACTGGACGCGCAGCGGTAAAGCGCTGGTGCTGAACGATGCGGCTATTGTCGGTCTGGAATACACGTTGCCCGAGAAGTGGAAACAGACCTGGATGGATACGCTTCCTGAATGGCTGCATAGCGTTGAACTGAAAAAACTGAGTGCCAGCCGTAACCTGGTTATCGACATTGACCCGACCTTCCCCTGGCAACTGACGGCTCTCGACGGTTACGGCACCAATCTGCTGCTGGCTCGCGATCGCCAGTGGGGCATCTGGAATGGCGATCTTAAGCTGAATGCCGCTGCCGCCACCTTTAATCGCGTGGATGTGCGTCGCCCGTCTTTAGCACTGAGCGCCAACAGCAGCTCGGTGAACATTACTGAACTCAGTGCTTTCACCGCAAAAGGGATGCTCGAAGCGACCGCAGTGGTAGGACAAACGCCGGAACGTAGCGTAAACCTGAGCCTTAACGGGCGCGGTGTACCGGTGAATGTCTTGCAGGAATGGGGCTGGCCAGCGCTACCTATCAGCGGAGATGGCAATTTGCAGCTCAGCGCCACGGGCCGGGTACAGGCCGATGCGCCGTTAAAACCGACGGTGAATGGCGAGTTATCCGTCGTGAATGCGCAACAGCAACAGGTTAAGCAGAGTATGCGCGCGGGTGTAGTGTCAGGCGGAGAAGTGCAACCACAGCCTTGATAAGCACTGCGCCATCCGAAGATGGCGCAGTCTCTCATTTAACGCAAAACCGATTAGACCAGCGGTTCCTTGTCATTATCGATAGGTGACCAGTCGAGTGCGCCCTGTTCACGCACCTGACGCCAGGCCAGGAACGTCAGCATCAGCGTCACCACCGCATAGGCAAAGGTGACCGTTGGCGAGGCGTTGACCGCCATCTGGTGGCCGTGAATAAAGCCGAAGAAAGAGAGCACCGTTGCCGCTGCGGCGTACACTGCCGCCCAGTTAAAGCGTCGGTCGATAATAAAGGCAGCAATTGCCCCCATCATCAGTCCTGCCAGCACCGCTCCGCCACCGGTGGTCGCCATGCCGTTATAGAGCACGCCGTTGGTAGCCATATTGCTCACCACTTCAGTCGGCAAATTGACCGTGTTCGCCCCTGCTGCGTTCAGCGCACCGTCTACCTGGGTTTTCGCCCATTCGGCGATGTTCGGCACCAGTGCCAGCACAATGGCCGGCGCATGGCGTTTTGGTGACACCTGGAATGCCTGCGCACCAATCACCAGCCCGATAAACAGCAGGATTGGCACAATCGCTACCAGCGGAATGATCGACAGCAACAGCGCGGTCAGGCCGAGGAAGCAAACAATCGCCATACAGATACCGGTTGCCAGCGAGTAGCCAATACGCCCGCCCATCGCCTTCCAGCCTGGGTGGCCGATATAGACTGCAGGCGGGAACGGAGAACCGAGCAGCGCACCGACAATCGCCCCAACGCCATCCGCCGCCAGCACCGCACGCAGGTTGTAGCTATCGCCACCCACCGCCGCAGATTCGACGTTATTGAGAATTTCGGTGAAGTTAAAGATGCCCAGTGGGATTGCGGTGACCAGCAGCGGCCAGACCAGCTCCGACGGCACGCTGAACACATCACCCGTTAGTGATGGTAAATGTAGCGCAAAATTGCCCGCTGCCTCTTTGACCGCCGCCGGATTCATGATGTCGCTGAGGCCTAAGAAGGTCGCGCCCCAGCCCAGCACGCACCCGACAATCACCACCGCCAGCCCACCCGGCAAACCAAACGGCAGGCGCACATTGCCGACCCAGTTGAGCAGAATAATGGCGAAGCAGATAACGCCAATCCACGCGGTATCAAACATCTGATACGCCGGACGCATGGCGATAAATGCAATGGCGATACCAGCAAGCGTGCCCAGCATGGCAGCACGCGGCGTATATTTACGGATAGTCGGGCCAACAATCACCCCGAGCAGAACAATAACGCCAACAATCATTGCCCAGATAAGCCCAAGCTTCCACGCCAGCATCCAGTCTTTATGGATGAGCAGCGTCGGCAGCATCACCACAAACACCACGATAAACATATGTGGAACGCTGGGACCGTAAGGCAGAGCGGTCACATTGTTGCGACCTTCGCGCTGGGCCAGTCGCCAGGCAAGCCATGCGTAAAAGAGATTTCCGAGGGGAAGTGCAATGCCCAGAGCGGGCAGGATACGGCCATAAACAGTGGTCGCCGGAATTTGCGCGACGTACAACGCCAGTCCGGAGAGGACCAGCACATTCAATAACACATTCGTGAACAGACCAAAAAAAGCGTTTAAATCGCCTGCGACCCAGAGCTGTGGTCTAAAGGCGTTGTTTCCTTGCGCCATGATCCTACTCCTGACGTTATTACTCAGTCATATAGTGGCCGGTATATGCTCTCCAGCCTCCCAGGGTGGTAATCTCTTTTTGTCCTTCCACCAGCCAGGGTTCAGCCAGCACGCCAAGGACTTCGCTACCGTCACTCAACTCCACTTTGCCGATACACAATCCGGCAGGCTCTTTTTGTAAAATATCGCCAAGTCCCGCAGGCGGTACAGCCCAAATCTCCAGCGCAATCGCACCGCCGTCTCCGGGGGTACGGATCATGCCAGGATGATTATCGTTGATGGTCCAACAGCGGTAGCAGGCGGCGGTAGTGTCTTCCCTGATAAAGTCGGCCTGTGCGGAAATCATATTAGGATTCAACACAAGGCCACGCATTAATGTGCCATTTACCGCGAGTAAGATCTTGTTATTTATCATAGTGTTTTGCTCTGAATAGTTTGCCTGCTCTAGCACGTAAAACGGGTTCCGCCCTCTCCACGCAGTGCGCGGGCAATGCCCTGCGGTGTGGTGATAATCCCGGTACCCTGCGGTTGACCACGCAAATAAGTCAGCATAGCCTCGACCTTCGGAGCCATACTGCCCGCACCCAGTTCGCTGCTTTTTAGCAGCGCTTCTGCTTCTGCGAGTGAAAGCTGGCTGAGCCAGCGCTGCTGCGGTGTACCAAAATGAAGTGCTACCTGATCAACCCCGGTCGGGATAAGCAGCATCTGCGCGCCTAGCTCGCAGGCCAGTAGCGCCGATGCTCTGTCTTTGTCGATAACGGCCTGCGCGGCAACCAGCCTGCCGTCGCTATCGCGCCAGACGGGGATCCCGCCGCCGCCACAGGCAATAACCAGAACGTTTTGCTCAAGAAGGGTGCGAATAACAGGAGTTTCAATCACTTCCAGCGGTGCGGGAGAGGCCACCACACGTCGCCAGCCGCGCCCGGAGTCTTCGGCAATCTGCCAACCCTGCGTGTTCGCAAGATGGGTCGCCGTCTCCTTGTCCATCGGCGCACCGATGGGTTTATCTGGCGCAGCAAACGCCGGATCGTTGGGGTCGATGCGCGTCTGAGTGACCAGCGCAACAACGTTAATATCCGCCAGGCCACGCGCAGTCAGCGCATTACCTAAGGCGTTCTGGAACATAAAGCCAATCGCCCCTTGTGTATCCCCTACCGCATATTCCAGCGGCACAGTCGGGGCGGCATCTTTCGCAACTTCACTGCGCCGCAGAATGAAACCTACCTGCGGCCCGTTGCCGTGCGTCAGGACAACGCGCCAGCCTTCAGCAATCAGGTCCACCACATGCGTGGCGGTCTCTTTCACCGCTTCATACTGCTGCTCAAGGGCATTTTCACCCGGCAAGCGGATCAGCGCGTTGCCACCCACGGCGACGACAGCAATGTTGCGTCCAGACATGGTTATCCCCCTTGGGACAGCGCGGTCAGTCCAGCAATGAAACAGGCTAACGGTGCGGTGGTAATGCCCGCACCAATTTGTCCAACTCCGGCCAGCTTGTGGGCAATACCGGTGTTGATGATCGGCAAAATGTTACTGTCGACAACGCGTCGGGCGTCAATCCCACAGCCGCTGCCGACAAAGTTCAGCGCAGGCAGGGTGAAGGCCGGTTGCGTGGTCAGGGTGATTTCGTGCATTGCCTGGCTATGGCGTACCGCATCCGCTGGCGTGCCGCCGACGAATTTCACAATCGCCGGAGAGGCTGCCATCGCAAAGCCGCCAATACCTGCGGTTTCAGTGATGGCAGAGTCGCCTAAATCCGCCGCGGCATCGTCCACGCCAAAGCCGGGGAAGAAGAGACCATTCACCGGGTTAGCCGGTGCCTGGAACCAGCGGTCGCCAGTGCCGGACAGGCGAATCCCGAAGTTAACCCCATTGCGTGCCATCACCGTCACCATCGAGCTGTACGGTACATCGCTGGCAGCATCGAGCATCGACTTACAGGCCGCCATAGAGAGGTTGAGGAAGAAGTGATCGTTGGCGGCAATAAACTCCAGCACCTCCGGCCCGTGCTCAATACGCGCCAGATCGGGGGCAAGACGGCGGAACAGCAGCCCACTCGCCGCGACGTTGCGGTTATGGCACTCATCTCCCATATGCAGGGCCTGCGCAATCAGCGGTTTCAGTTCAATGTTACCGCTCATGGCCAGGGCTTTTTTCAGAGTCGGGGCCAGCACGGTAGCCATCCAGCGCAGGCGATCGAGCACCTCTTCATGGTTAGCACCAAAGCGCAGCACTTTCCCCAGGCCTTCATTGAAGTTGCAGAAGGCGCGATTGCCCGCCGTTTTGTTCTCTACTACCCAGACCGGCATCGACGGGCTGATAATGCCCGCCATCGGACCGGTGGCGTGGTGGTGGTGGCAAGGCTCCAGCGCAACTTCGCTGTTTGCCGCCATCAGCATGGCTTGCTCAACGCTATCCGCCCACCCTTCCAGCACGATCGCACCCGCAATCGCACCCTGCATGGGGCCACACATATCCGCCCATGCGATAGGCGGACCGGCATGAAGAATTTTACGTTCCGTCGCCAGCGCAGGAATGGCTTCCCGCGCTGTACTAATATCCACAAGCACCGGTTGCGCATCCAGGTAACGCTGGAGAGCAATTTCGTTAGCCGCATCAACCCGCGTGTCAGCGGTCAGTGTTGCCAGCATCCAGTTCGCTTCGTCGTCCCCTTCGGCCGCGGGTTGCCATTGCAGATGCAATACGTCCCCACCGGCATCACGCAGATTATCGGCGAAACTCTCCAGACCGAGATTGATAACGCTAAGCGGTTGTTGAAATAACGACGTCATAATCTATTTCCGTTGTTGTGCGACAAATGCCGCCAGCCGTGCAGCCTCGATATTGCTCTCGGCCACCAGTACACCCGCCTGATGTAAATGTTCAATTTGCTGCTGACGATTCTGAGGATCGTCTTCGGTGCCGCAAACATGCGCAATCAGCAACAGCGAACGCTGCCCCTGGACTGCCTCTTGCTGCAACGCCTCCAGGACTGGCAGAAGCGTGGCACACGGATCGGCGCTGGCCCCATAGCCCAGGACAATGTCGAAAAGCAGAGCGGCAGTCGCGGGGTCGCGCCCTTCAGACAGCAGGCGCGCATTGCGCAGTTCGGGGTCAATCATCGGATGCGGTCTGCCCTGAGTGAATTCGTCGTCACCCATATCGACCAGACTGTGTCCGGTACCCTTCTGGCGGTTTTGCAAATGTGCAGCGCCGTGAACAGGCGCGTTCGATTCGCAAGAAAGTCCGGCCGCCAGCAGGGCGAGTTGTGCTTCGTAACAGAATGTGCCACCGGCGAAAACGCCGCGAATGTCTTTTTGTATTGCCGCCATTGCCCCGATTTTGGCTCGGGCTCGGACGATTAAGGATTCCCTGGTATTGGATTCCTGAGGTGTTTTTTTGCCCTCTAATGTGGCTACCGCGACTTCAGCTGCATGAAGCAGGCTGCGTGCGGGAATAACACCTTCATATTCTAAGCTGTGGTCTTCGGCGCCGAGGAAGTGCACGACAACCGGTTTTCCACACTGGCGTGCGCTGGCCAGTACTTTTTGCATAATCCCTGGTGCTGGTGGTTTAGAAATAAGAACAATAAGGTCTGTTTCTGGATCATCGGCCAACATCGCGATCCCCTGGATCATGCTCAGGCCGCCGATGGCTTCGTGTAAATCTCGTCCGCCCGTGCCAATAGCCTGCGACACGCCCGCACCGAGATGGTGAATATGACAACTGACTTCCTGTAAGCCAGTACCGGATGCAGCAACCAGGCCAATCGACCCACGTCGCACTACGTTGGCAAAACCGAGCGGCATGCCGTTGATAATGGCAGTCCCGCAATCCGGCCCCATCACCAGCAGATCCTGCTCGCGGGCATAACGTTTGATTGCTGCTTCGTGTTCTTCGGGGACGTTATCGCTGAACAGCATGACGTGCAGACCCTGACTCAACGCTTTCAGGGCTTCGGCAGCGGCATAGCGCCCCGGCACTGAAATCAGCGCAAAATTAGCCTGCATTTCATCGTGTACCCCCATAGCGATGCTGACTGCCGGGCGGTGGGTAGCATTATTCGATGTTTCCTGAGTTGTGGACGGGCGCAGCAAAGATGCGGCCAGTTCCAGCGCCTCAGCCGCCGCCTCATCGCCCGCATCGAGAGCAATCAGCAGGTCGTTGGGCCGCGCTTCCAGGGTGATGTCCAAACCGGCATCGCGCATGCGCTCGATGTTTGCCGGTGTCGCCATCGCCACGGAAGCCTGCTTAACGCCTTCCAGGGCATTGAGTCGGGCAGAGATCTGCATAAGGGAAACGGAGTCCTTATACAGATTCGGGAAACATTGGTAATGCAGTGACATTTTGTGTCCTCGAACAGAATCTGTTGTATACGGCGTTAAGTCACAAGCGGAGTGCCGAAATGACCGCTGCCGAATCACTTACCCAACCAACAATGGCGCCCTGGGCTTTGATCATCTCCAGCGCCGCCTGGTGGAACTCAGGGAAATAGGAGGCGCAGCAATCTTCCGGAATCACCAGCTCGTACCCACGGTCGTTCGCTTCACGCGCGGTACTCTGGACGCAGACTTCCGTGGTAACGCCGCAGATAATCAGAGAGGTAATGTGGTGAGATTGCAGAATAATGTGCAGGTCGGTGGCGTAGAATGCCCCTTTTCCTGGTTTATCGATAATCGGTTCACCCGGCAGCGGGGCCAGTTCCGGGATAATGTCGTGGCCTTTCTGACCACGGACGAGAATGCGGCCCATCGGGCCCTGCTCGCCAATAAAGGTTTTGCCACCACGGGTTCGTTTTGCAGGCAGGCAATCGCTGAGATCGTCGCGGTGACCTTCACGGGTATGGATGACCAGCAATCCTGCTTCACGCGCACTTTTTAACAGCGCGGCGCAGGGTTCAATCGCCCGGCGCACAATCGAAACGTCATTGCCGAGGGCTTCTCCAAATCCTCCGCTTTCGACAAAATCGCGCTGCATATCGATAACCACCAGAGCAGTGGTCCTGGGGTCAAACTGAAAGTCAAAAGGTTGTGCTTTAATCGTGCGCATAAACGTTCCCTTGTTGATGTTGACTTTAAATGAAGTGTACGGAGTGCTAACGGTATGTGCGCAAAAAGGTTTTCTGTCTCAACCTCAAAAAAAATGAGGCTCCATTGCGCAACAAACCACCATAATGCGTAAATCGTGTACTGATATGACTTTTTCTGCACAGGATGCAAACGGGTATAAAAACCCCGGCAAAAAAACGCATGCTAAATTGTGATCGCACACTGAAATCAGGAGCTATCTTGAACACCTTAACGGATTTACAAGCAACAGATCGCTGCGATTCGCTGCCCCTGCAACAGCTCTCGAAAACGGGGGGACGCGTGCATTCCATTTTTCAGCGCGCCTGTAATCTGCAAACACCATCGGGTGAGTTATGGGTCATTCAGGCACAAGGGATGCCACTGGCACCTTTGGGGATCATTATTAACAGCAGTGACCTGCGCCCGCTGTTTCGTGTTGGAGAAAGCCTTCGTCTGGATAGTGAAGGTAACCTGTGTGGTGAAAAGGTAAAGATTGGCTTAAACCACACTGCGGTGCACTCAACCCGCCTCCCCTCCGGCACAGAGGCCCCTGCTTTTACCCAACTGGCGCGGCAAATAGAGGCTTTTTTTGCCCGCCAACCCGCGAAAGGCATCCGCCTGGCACTGATGTCCGATGACAAGCTGATCGCAGCGCAGCACGCTCTGGTTCACTGGCTGCAAAGCGGCGAAAAGGATCTCTCAGAGGTACTGACTATCTTTATTGGCAGAGGAGAAGGGCTCACGCCTTCGGGTGACGATTTTCTGCTGGGGGTTTTACTGGTGCTGGAAAGGGAAGGAAATCCTAAGAGCATTGCGTTCAAAGCCGCGCTGCCCGGTTTGCTCGCACGCACGACCGACATCAGCCGTGCCATGCTCGAACAAGGCTGTCGCGGTCACTACAGCGCACTGTTGCTCGACCTGGCAACCGGGAACAGGCGCACATGGCCTGAGCAAGTGGCGAAAGTGGCCGATTACGGGCACACCTCCGGCCACGACATGCTTACTGGTATGCTCACCGCCATGCAAGCGTCAGGTGAGCGCGGTGTAGAAGCCCCACTGCACATCGGGCCGCTTTAGCTGTTGTAGCCACCAGCTGTAGCAAGGGCGCGGAGGTCGGTTTTGCCAGGCCAGAAAGAGCGGCGTAGGTTGTTTACTCTCTTCTACCGGCAGTACGGCCAGCTGTCCTTCATTAATATATTGCTGACAAAAATGGCGGGGCAAAAAGCCAATCCCTAATCCGTTCAGGTGCATAGCGATTTTTGTTCGGTAGTCGGGGGCAACAATTGCTTTTTGCCCGCGTAGCTGCCAGGCCACTTTCGGCTCAAGTTTCACGGAGGTATCGTGGATGCAGACCGCCGGATAGCGCCGCAAGTCGTCAGCAAGCAGAGGACGATTCAGAACTGTCAGCGGATGCTCCGGGGAAATCGCAAACAGCCAGTCAACAGTAGGCATTTCCAGACAGCAGATCTCACCAGGTAGCGCGACCTGATTGGGCGCGCCAATCGCGATATCTGCCCGTTTCTCCAGTAAGGCATCCCAGACGCCATCATGGACATCAATAGAGATATGAATTTCGGTTTGAGGAAAATGACGTTCGCTCTCACCCAACAGGGCATAAAGCGGATTGAGGCTCACAATATTATTGAGGGTAATATTGAGACGGGTTTCAACACCTGCGGCAATACGTTGCGTGGCAAACTGAAGTTCATCCAGCTCACTGAGAATAAGCTGACCTTTTTTTATGAAATATTTCCCGGCCTCTGTTAATTCCAGCTGTTTTCCCAAGCGTTTAAATAACTTAAGCCCGAGCTCACTCTCCAGTTTATGCACCGTATAGCTCAGCGCGGTCGGGACTTTATGCAGCTCTTCTGCCGCCGCAGCGAAACTGCCGCAGCGCGCAATGGTGATAATCACATTCAATGCTTGTGCACTAATCAACATGCCTCTCCCTTGCCGGCCAGCACCAGCTTACTGTTTACCGCATAAAGGAGGTGCAGACCAGCACGCTGTGAGGTTTCAGATCTCACCCTGCTAATAAAGGTGGGAATGCAATAATTCGAGCCTCAATAACATGTTGACGTTTTTTTCTTTGGGTCAAAGCAAAATAATTATTTCAAAATATTTCAGCGAGTAATAAAAGATTAATTTGCCTGATAATTACCCTGGAGCTTTATTCGACTTTCATGATTAAAACAGACCGCAAACCCTGGAAATTTGCAATAAGTAAACACTTAACATGATAATCATTAATGATTATTGATATTTAATACTTTAATGATTTCTACGTTAAAAAAAGATAGCATGTGTACAGCTGATGTTTATATATTTGCTGGAAATAAAGAGCGTGGTAGCAAAACTGTAATTTATACCCTCAATAATTCAAATTGCCTCAAAGAGGCAGCGTGAAGAATGACGAGTATAACCACGCGATAATAAGGCGAATTGTTAATAGCCGTAGCATTGCATCGTACCCACACAACTGGCACACAGCCAATATAAAACATGACTCTGCCAATGTCTGGTTTCCAGAATTACATCGGCGGTGGGTACAAATTATTATGTAAATCATGAGTATAACAATGAACCATTATGATGATTTGCAGAGGTTTAAGGATAAGACCCGCAACCAGCAATACGATTTCAAGGATCTCTCTGCCCAAAATACTGCTCATGACCAGGGTAACTGGGCACTCATCAACCAGCTTTCACCTGCTTCCGATGAAAATAAACTGGCCATGGGTGGGCATGTATCACTGCCACAACCTCAGCCCGTCAACCCGACGCTGTTTACCACGAATGAAAGCCATTCCACGGCGCCCCTTACTCAACACATCACACCTGTTGAGGAAATAACGACTTCCGTTGCACCGCTCCTGCGGGATGTGGCCCAACAGCTATCAGCGACGACACCAGCAAATGTTCCAGCCTCTGCCGCATCGCCAGCACCTGTTGCCCAGGCACCGACTGCTGTGCCGGTAACGACAACGCGTTACGCTGCACCTGTTCAGCCTGTACCTGCCGTCGCGCAACCTGCCAGCTATGCCCGACTCTTTGCGCCGAAACCGGCCGACGTTAAGCCGGCATCAGAAAAAAACCAGTCATTACAAACTTTGCTAGAAAGGATCGCTTCATGCCGTTGATTTGTGTTTGTTCGCCGAAGGGTGGTGTGGGGAAAACGACCCTGACGGCAAATCTGGCTTACGCCCTCGCGCGGTCAGGTAGCAAAGTGCTGGCGCTGGATTTTGACGTACAGAACGCATTACGTCTGCATTTTGGCGTACCGCTGTCTGACGTTCGTGGTTATGTTGCGAAGGCGGCAGAATCCTCCGACTGGAGCCAGTATGTGCTGACTGCAGGCGGCAATATTTTCGTCCTGCCGTATGGCGATGCTACGGAAGAACAGCGTCAGTTGTTCGAAGAGCGTCTGACCAACGATGAGCATTTCCTGATTCGCGGCTTAAACACCTTACTCAATTATCCGGGCCTGATTATCGTGGCCGATTTCCCTCCAGGCCCATCAGCAGCGTTGAAAGCCATGTCCCGTCTGGCTGACTTGCACCTGGTGACCCTGCAGGCGGATACCGCATCCCTCTCCTTGCTGCCGCATGTAGAGAACAATCGCCTCACGGGCGAAACCCTGAACAGAAAGTCAGGCCATTATTTCGTGCTTAATCAGAGCGACAACCGTCGCCAGATCAGCCGCGACGTCACGGCCTTCATGGAAGAGAAATTAGGTAATCAACTTTTGGGCGTCATCCACCGTGATGAAAGCGTCCTTGAAGCGAACGCCTCCCAGCAGTCCATTTTTGATTTCAGCCCCGCATCCGCCGCCGCGTTTGACATTGAACTCATCGCGAAACGGGTCGCCGGGATTGTTGGCGTAACTATCGGAGACGGCACGGTTCATAGCAAACCGAAGATGTCTGGCTTCTAATTCGCTCAGGGCAACCCATGAAAAAGTTCCTTTACGTTTTGCTGGCACTGGCAATGATCCCGATTGCCGTGCTGGTCATCATTACGCCGATGGACAGCCAGAAACAGTATATTTTTGGCCTGCTCAGCATCGGTGCATTATTCATTCTGGGGTTCAATAAAAAGCGCAGTGTCTCCGTCATTATGGTGGTGATGTCGGTGCTCTTATCGACCCGCTACATGTATTTCCGCCTCACACAGACGTTGCACTTTAATTCCGAGATAGAAACCATTCTTGGAATGGGGTTATTTCTTGCGGAAGTCTACGTCTGGGTCATGTTGCTGCTGAGTTATTTGCAGACGGTCTGGCCGCTGAAGCGTGGAATTGTCCCTCTGCCGGATGACATGACCCAATGGCCAACCGTAGACGTTTACATCCCGACCTATAACGAACCACTGGACGTGGTGCGCGATACGGTATTGGCGGCGCAGTGTATTGATTACCCGCGCGACAAGATGAACATCTACCTGCTCGATGACGGCAAGCGTCGCGAGTTTGCGGTCTTCGCAGCTGATGTCGGCGTCGGTTACATCACGCGTAACGATAACAATCACGCCAAAGCAGGTAACCTCAACCACGCCATGAAGCTGACGCAGGGCGAGCTGATCACCGTCTTCGACTGTGACCACGTCGCCACACGTATCTTCCTGCAGGCCACCGTTGGCGGCTTCCTGAAAGACCCGAAACTGGCGCTGGTGCAAACACCGCACTACTTCTACTCACCAGACCCATTTGAACGTAACCTCTCCGTTGGGCGCAATATCCCCAACGAAGGCTCTCTCTTCTACGGCCCAATTCAACAGGGTAACGACAACTGGAACGCCACCTTCTTCTGCGGCTCCTGTGCCGTCATTCGCCGCAGTGCGCTGGAAGAGATCGGTGGGTTTGCCGTTGAAACCGTCACCGAAGATGCCCACACCGCGCTGAAATTGCAGCGTCGTGGCTGGGGCTCCGCATTTCTTGATATTCCTCTGGCAGCTGGCCTGGCGACCGAGCGTCTTGTTCTGCACGTGATCCAGCGTACCCGCTGGGCGCGTGGCATGACGCAGATTTTCCGTCTGGATAACCCGCTGTTTGGCCGTGGGCTGACTATTCAGCAGCGCCTCTGCTACCTGAGTGCGATGCTCTATTACCAGTTCGCTCTGCCTCGCATCGCGTTTTTAACCGCACCGCTGGCTTATCTGCTGTTTAACCTGAACATCATTCACTCCTCTGCGAGCCTGCTTTTTGCGTATGCGCTACCGCACCTGTTCCTCGCGATTTATGTGAACTCGCGTATGAACGGACGCCATCGCTACAGCTTCTGGGGTGAAATCTATGACCTGGTGCTGGCATTCCACATAGTTCTGCCCACCGTGGTGACCATGATTTTCCCGAAACGCGGCAAGTTCAACGTGACGGATAAAGGCGCGCTTCTGGACGTAGGTTACTTCGACTTCAGCGTGGTTCGCCCGCATCTGATTATCGCCATCCTGCTCGCTGCTGGCGTAGTAGCCGGTATCGTGCGTGCCTTTGCGCATGACTACTTCGGCGTCGACCCACGCGTCATCGCCCTCAACGTCGGCTGGGGCCTTTACAGCCTGATCTTCCTGTTGGCTGCAATTGCCGTAGCACGTGAAACCCGCCAGACGCGTAAAACCATTCGCGTCGATGCGTCGATTCCGGTGCTGCTGCACCACGCCAGCGGTATTGTTTCTCGCAGTGAAACCGCGGATCTGTCGATGGGCGGTTGCCGCATCGTCGCCCCTGACGACCGCCATCTGAACGATGAAATCGAAGAGATTGAGCTGCTGCTTCAGTCCGGTGCGATCAGCATTCCGGTAAAAACCATTGCGGGTGATGACGAATATATTCGCCTGATGTTTGACGATATTCCCCTCTCGCGTCGTCGCGAGCTGGTACGTGTCGTGCTCTCCCGTGCTGACGCGTGGATTAATCCGCCGAAGCCGCAGGACAACCCGTTCCGTTCACTGGGCACCATTATGCGTTGTGTGTTTGACCTCTTCTGGCTGACCTGGAAAAGTCGCCGCGAAAACCGTCGGTTACGTGCCGAGCGAGCCGGGGAGGAGGGGAACGCATGAAACGTTTAACCACACTGGCCCTGCTGGTCGGGGCGCTTTTTATCACCCCCGGCTACGCGGAAGACACCTCTATTGAGTCGCTGTTGCGTCTGAATGACCCGGTGCCAACAGCCCCTCCGGCGCTGTCTCAAACCTCACCGGTCTTCGTGCCGTCGACGGTGAACAGCGTCAGTATTGCGCAGATGGGCTTCCCGGAAGGGATCTCCCTGAGCGGCGGACAGTTCCAGAGCAGCGCGTCATTTACGCTGCCGGTCGATCAGGTCATTACTACTGCACGCCTGGCGCTGAATCTGAAAATTTCCCCGGCGATGGCCACCCGTAACGCCAGCATGCAGTTGATGCTTAACGGCCAGCCGCTGGGTACTGTTCCGCTGAGTGCAGCGGACAGCGATACTGCCAGCTATCAGTTGGATATTCCGTCGGCGCTGTTGGTCTCCAGCAACAGCCTGAGTTTTAAAGTGAACGATGGCGATGCCATGCAGTGCCAGCGTGATCTGACGGACAAATACCGCGTGACCATCACGCCAGACTCCCATTTTGAGCTGGAAGGTCAGCAGTTGGATATCGGCTCAGACCTGAGCCACTTCCCGCGTCCGTTCTTTGACAGCATGCAAATGACGCCGGCGGCGATCGCGATGGCCTTCCCGGCTACGCTGAGCCCGGACGGCATCAGTGCAGGGGCACTGATCTCCTCATGGATGGGGATTCAGGCCGACTACCGTGGCGTCTCCTTTGCGGCCTATCATGACCGTCTACCGGAGAAAAACGGCATCCTGATTGGGCACCCTGGCGATCAGATTGGTGGCTTAACACTGCCACAAACCACCCAGCCGCTGCTTAAAATCATCGATAACCCGGCCAACCCGGTCTATAAGCTGCTGCTGGTCGTCGGTAAAGACGAAAATGAACTGCGCGCTGCCGCCTGGCGTTTAACGCGTGGTAACTTCGCACTGCAAACGCCGTCAGTAGACGTCACCGCACAGACGATCCCGGTTAGCAAACCTTACGATGCCCCGCGCTGGATCCCCACCGATCGTCCGGTCAAGCTCTCAGAATTGATCCGTAAGGATCAAAGCCTGACCACCACCGGTCTTTGGCACGACGCGCTACGTGTGGCCTTCCGTGCCGCACCGGACCTGTTCCTTTGGGACGGTGAGACCATCCCGCTGCACATCGGCTATCGTTTTCCGACAGAAAACTGGATTGATGAAGATCGTTCCTGGTTAAGTCTGACCATGAACGATACCTTCCTGCACAATCTGCCGGTCAACAAACAGGGCGCGCTCGAAACCCTGTGGCACAAAATCGGTGGTGATGCGCGCCAGGAAGTCTTTGATATGCCGCTGGAGCCGTACATGATTTACGGTGATAACCAGTTGTCGCTCTACTTCAACATTCAGCCGAAGGCGAGCGCGCCATGCAGCGTGTTGCTCAACAACAACATTAAAAGCCGTATTGAAGAAGATTCGTGGATTGATTTGAGCCACACCCGTCACTTTGCGCTGCTGCCTAACCTCTCCTACTTCGTGGGTGCGTCCTTCCCGTTCACGCGTAATGCCGACTATTCGGAAACCGTGCTGATGCTGCCAGCGCAACCGACAGAAACGCAGATTGCGACCCTGTTGGATATGGCCGCACGTTCAGGTAATGCAACGGGTACGGCGCTGGGTCACAACCGTGTGATGTTGGGTATTCCAACGGCAGGCGCAGGCCCTGAGCTACTTAAAAACCGTGATGTACTTGCCGTCACCGGGCTGGATCAGCATGAATTCAACCGTGCCATCCTGAACGATTCGCCGTTTGTTATGCATGACAGCACCCTGGGCGTGCGCGAACTCACCACCTGGCAACGCGTGAAGCGTTGGGTTGCTGGTGATTGGGGTTCTGATGGCCTGGAAGCCGACCGCTACTTCTCTTCAAATGAGGCGTGGCGTGGATTTGTGAGCTTCCCATCGCCGTGGAACGACGCCCGCTTAGTGGTCCTGACACTCGGCAGTAACGACGAACAGCTGTCGAAACTGCACGCCGATCTGACCTCTGCGCGTATCAACGCCGGGATCCGTGGTGATGCCGCAGTGATAACCAACGAAAACGGTGTGCGCAGTTTCCGCGTCGGCGAACAGTCCCCACGTGGTGAGATGCCAGTACAAATGATGATTATTTGGTATGCGAACCAGCATTCAGCCATGCTCGCCATCCTTGGCCTGGCATTTGGCTGTATTGGTGGCCTGGCACTCTTCGCCTGGCTAAGAAGCCGCGCGAAAAAACGCCTGGATCTGGATAAGCGCAACTAAGAGGGTGATAAGAATGACGATAAAAACCGCCCGCCGTTTGACGACGCTGTGCCTTTCTGGCGTCCTCACGTTCGGAGCCCTGGGCCAGGCGCAGGCTGCGCAGAATGACGCTGCACTGAAGGCGCTGTTCGACCAGGCCAATTACTGGCATGAAAAATCCCATGACGATTTAGCCATGGAGTCGCTGAAAAAGGTGTTGATGGTCGATGCCAACAACACCCAGGCGATGTACCTGATGGCGTTGTGGACACAACAAAACGGTGACCTGCAAACCTCCGCCCAGTGGCGTGCGCGCCTGGCGCAAGTGTCGCCGGGCGATGCCAATCTGCAGGCGCTGGATAACGCCAAACAGATGACGCAGGTACCGCAAGGCCAGTTGTCGCTGGCCCGCCAGCAGGCGCGCAGTGGCAACGTTCCGGCTGCACTTGCAACCTGGCGTAGCATGTTCAACGGCGATACCCCACCGCCAAGTCTGGCACCGGAGTATTACCTGACCATGGCAGGTGACAAGTCGCTCTACCCACAGGCCCTCGCACAGTTGAAGAGTTTTGCCGTGCAAAACCCGCAGGACACTGCTGCCCGTGTCGCGCTGGGGAAAATGCTGACCTGGCGCGAAGATACGCGCCGCGACGGGATTTTACTGCTTGAGCCGATGGCAAGCGGCAGCAAAGACGCCGATGACGGCTTGCGTCAGGCGCTGCTGTGGCTCGGCCCTCAACCCGGCGATGAACGTTTCTATGACACCTGGCTTCAGCGCCATCCGCAGGATACTGACGTTCAGAACTACTACCGTAAAAACGTCGGTGGTGCGGCGAAAGGCGCGGGCTATACCGCTCTGAACAGCGGTGATGCCGGTGCGGCAAAACGTAAATTCGAACAGGTACTGCAAACCAACCCGGATGATGCCGATGCACTCGCCGGGATGGGGTACATCGCCCAACGCAGCGGTGACTACAAAGCGGCAGCACAATACCTGAACCGCGCCGCAAACCAGGGCGGTGATGCCTCCACAGAGCGTAAAGAGCAGGCCACTGACGCCGCCTTCTACGGGCAGTTGGCTGACGCGCAGCAGAAATTAAAAGAGGGCAATATCAGCCAGGCACTGGCGCTCTCTTCGCCGCTGGCACAGGAGAGTGGCGAACGTGGTACTGCTGCTAAGCTGTTCCGCGCTGACGTACTGCGTCAGAACAAAGATTACTCACAGGCCGAGCAGACGCTACGCAGTGTTCTGAATGACCAGCCGCAAAACGGCCCCGCGCGTGAAAACCTCTATTACGTGCTGCGTGATCAGAACAAAACGGAAGAAGCCCAGACCGTTCTGCGCACCTTACCGGCGAGTCTCCAGCAGCGACTGGCACCCCGTGCGGTAACAGGTGCACCGGGTGATCCAATTCGTCGTCAGGCTCAGCAGCTTGAAGCTAACGGTAGCACCGCGCAGGCGATTGATGTGCTGCGCCAGGGCGTAGCGCGAGTACCAGAAGATCCATGGCTGCGTCTGGATCTGGCCCGCCTGCTGCAAAAATCCGGTCAGGATGGCGAAGCGGCATCAGTGATGATCCCCGCCGGACGTGAAGGCGCAGGGGCGAACTCCCTCTACGCTGCCGCGCTCTTTGCCAGCGAAAGCGGTGCCTGGCAGCAGGCCAACTCGCTGCTGGCACGCATTTCTCCGTCCAGCCGCAACAGCCAGATGCGTGACCTGTCTGAGCGCGTGAATTACAACCTGCAAATGGTGACGGCAGAACGCTACCTGGCTCAGGGAAATATGACCGCGGCGTCGAATACGCTGAAAGCACTGGCTAACCAGCCGCCTAAAACGCCGGCTGATGCAGGTAAACTGGCGCGCATGCTGGCCCGTACCGGCGACATGACCAGTGCCGTTGCGCTGGTACGTGACAGTATGAAAGGTGGCGTTGAGGGCAATGCCGGGGACTATGCCGATCAAATTGCGGTCTTAAACCAGGCAGGGCTGAACCAGGAAGCTCAGGCCTTTATGTCCCGCCCGGAAATCCAGTCACGCAGCACCCCGGCGCAGCTCGCGGGCGTGCGTAATGGCTATGTGATTAACGAGGCTGACACACTGCGTGAGCAGGGCAACTATGCGGCGGCGTATGACAAGCTGATTCGCGCTCTGCAAAGCGACCCACAGAACACCGACCTGATGTTCGCTATGGGCCGTCTCTACCAGACCGGCAAAATGAACAAAGAAGCCGGTGTACTTTATGACTACCTGATGACCCGCGATACAGACGATCAGGCAGCCCGCGTGGGTGCTATCGACGTGGCGCTGGCTTCGGATAACGTGCAGAAGGCGACAACGCTTGCCAGTGGTCTGCGTTCCGACAGCTCGCCGGAGCGTATGTTGTTACTGGCGCGCCTGGAAGAGGCCAAGGGTAACCACCAGCAGGCAATGACTTACCTGCGTAGCGCCCGTGGCAAACTGGTGGGTCTGGAGTCCACAAACAGCACGGGCACGCCGACTATCGGTGGCGTGCTGCTGGCGGATAACCCGTTCACCACCACCAGCAAAACCAGCACACCTAACTCTCTCTACGGCACGTCACTGCCGTGGCAGGTCGCGCAGGTCGCCCGCGAACCGGGCTCCACCCTGCCTGGCACCACGCGTACTGATTTGCCTGTAGAAACCGCGCAAAACCGCACGTTGCGTCAGGTTGACGACATGATGCAGCAGATTGACGACAAAAAAGGCATGTGGCTGCAGGGCGGCGTGGAAGTGCGTGGTCGCGAAGGCGAATCGGGTACCAGTAAGCTGACGGAAGCCAAAGCACCGCTCACCTGGTCCAGCTCTCCGTTTGGCGACTCACGCTTTGAATTCACCGCAACGCCAGTCAACCTAAGCTCCGGCAGCGCGTCCGGGGATGCCTGGCGGCGATTTGGTACGAACCCTCTGGCGAACGCAGTCAGTAATATCAGCAGCTCGATTTCGAATGCCAATAACTCGGCAGCGAACGACGGCGGCACCGATAAATTTACTGACCTCAGCAACCTGACCGATTCGGCCAAACTGTCGCCGTTCACGGATGCCGGTTATGAACGACTGACCACCTTGTTGGGTGATAATAACGTTACGAGTCGCCTGGGGGCGCTGAGCCGCTCCAGCTACAAAGCAAATTATACAGACACCATTCACTCCTCCACCGATTCGCAAAACGCGAGCGGGGTAGAGCTCAACATGGCACTGAGTGGCGAAAGCTACCGTGTGGATATTGGCAGCACGCCGCTGGGTCAGGATCTTAATACCCTGGTCGGTGGGGTGAAGTGGTCACCAAAACTGACCAGCTATCTGTCATTGATTCTGACGGGTGAACGCCGGGCGGTAACCGACAGCCTGCTCTCTTATGTGGGGCTGAAAGATGCTTACTCCGGTGAGCGCTGGGGCCAGGTCACCAAAAACGGCGGTAATGTCCAGTTAAGCTACGACGACGGTGATGCGGGGTTCTACGTAGGCGGTGGTGGTTACAGCTACATTGGCGACAACGTGGCGAGCAACACCAGCATGAACGCCGGTGCCGGGGTTTACTTGCGTCCATGGCACGATGAATACCGTCAGTTGCAGACGGGCCTGAGCGTCAGCTGGATGGATTTCTCGAAAAACCTCAGCTATTACACCTACGGTCAGGGTGGTTATTTCAGTCCGCAGAACTACGTAAGCGTGTCGCTGCCTGTCGACTTCTCGCAGAAAATCGACAACTGGAAGCTGAGCATTGGTGGGTCGGTGGGCTACCAGTCCTATACCCAGGATAAGAGCGACTACTTCCCGACGGAACCCGAAGCACAAAAAATGTTACAGAGACTGGCCGACTTGGGCTTCACCAAGGAAGCACAATACAAAGGCTCTTCACAAAACGGCATTGGCTACACCTTCCGTGGCGGCGTCGATTACAACGTGAATAAAGACATGACCGTCGGTGGGAAAGTGGGTTACGACACCTTCGGCAATTACAACGAAAGCACTGCTGGCATCTATTTCCGCTATATGTTGGGAGACAAATAATGACGTCTATTACGGCGAATCCTCTTCTGCAATCCTATTTTCAGGGACAGCAAACACCGGCAGGTTGGTTCGACCTGCTGACCGTAATGATTGATGGCATGGTGCGTAACGTTGGGGAATCTGAAAGTCTGCCCTTCCTGCGTCAAATGGGTGAGTCGATGGCAGAGCGTTTTCCGTTACCGGGCTCGGAGACCATTGGTGAACTGGAAGCGAACATCAACGCCAAACTGGCGGAGTTCAACTGGGGCTTTATCGATATTGAGGCCAGCGAAACCGGTATGAGCTTCCATCATCAGGCGCTGCCCGTCTCCCGCGATGAAAACAGCCAGACACGTTGGTGCTACGCATTTTGCGCCATACTTGAGGGTCTTTATTCTCGCTGGCTGCTCGGCCAGGGTGGTGGTTCGCACGTCGCCTTTAGCCGTGAGCGGCTCTACTCCGTGTCGGACGTTGTGTTCCGGTACGCTAACCCACAATGAGTTTGTTTATGCTTAAACGCGTTATACCTGCGATGGTGGTCATGGTGAGTGTGCTGTTTTCGTCATTCTCGATGGCGGGGCAAGCCTGGGATACCTACAAAGCGCGCTTTCTGATGCCGGATGGCCGCATTGTCGACACCGGCAATAAAAGCGTCTCCCACTCGGAGGGCCAGAGCTACGGTATGTTGATGGCGGTGGTCAGCAACGACAAGGCGGCCTTTGACAGCATTTGGGGCTGGACCAACAAAACGCTGAGAAACAAAGATACCGGTCTGTTTTACTGGCGTTATAACCCAGTTGAAGCCGACCCGATTGTCGATAAAAACAACGCCACCGATGGCGATGCGATGATCGCCTGGGCGCTCCTCAAAGCCAGCCAGCGCTGGAATGATAACAGCTATGCCACGGCGTCGGATGCCATTACCCAGGCGCTGCTCAAGCACACAGTTATCAGCTTTGCGGGCTACCGGGTAATGTTGCCAGGGGCGAAGGGGTTCAATCTCAACAGCTATGTGAACCTGAACCCGTCGTACTTCCTCTTCCCGGCATGGCAGGACTTTGCTAACCGCAGCCATTTAACCGTGTGGCGTGACCTGATCCGCGATGGTTCCACGCTGCTTGGTAAAATGAGCTTTGGTCAGTCGCATTTGCCGACCGACTGGGTGGCGCTCTCTGCAGACGGTAAGCTGACGCCCGCCAAAGAGTGGCCACCGCGCACGAGCTACGACGCGATTCGTGTTCCGTTGTACGTCGCCTGGTGGAACCCGCAAAGCACACTGTTAGCTCCGTGGCGTGCCTGGTGGCAGGGCTTCAACCGCAGCCGCACCCCGGCATGGGTGAATGTCACGACCAACGATACCTCACCGTACAATATGAATGACGGGCTGCTGGCCGTGCGCGATTTGGTTCTGGGTGAACCAATGAGCGAACCGCAGATTATGGTGCAGGATGATTACTATTCCGCGAGCCTGAAGATGCTGGTGTGGGTGTCGCAGCAGAGGTAGTGCCTTTCCCTCATCCTCAGGGCTGAGGGATCCCCACAAAAAGTGAAAAGCACGATGAAGTCTCTCCTGATTTGTTAGCGCAGCCAGCAGATCACACTTCATCGTGTCTTTATACGGCTATCCCATAAGACTCTCTTTAAATCCTTTTGGGATTTTTTATCTCGTTTTTCGGATAACAAAAAAAATATAAAATAACAACGCATTAACTATCATCGCCCCAACCAAAAGCAACGATGAAAATACATTAACCCACATAGTTTCTGGAATAAATTCACTATATACATTACTGAACAACTCAAAAATCTTGTCCTCTGGCACAATATAAAACAACATCAGATATATTATTATATATGATGTTGTAAACATAATTCCTGAAACTATTATTTTCTTAATTCCCATTAATACACCTGCACCGTTCCGTATGCAATAAAGGATTTTACTCTTATCTTAGAATTATGCTCACTTAATAATGCATCTCGTAAGATCTTATAATGAGAGCGACCAGGGAGAGTGATACATCCGTTACTAATCCCTTTATAACCAGCAGGATGCAATCTAAAATTACCTCTCTGAACATTTCTATATAAAGTCACGTCATCTATACTTCCATCATCGCGAAACAACCCAAACCAAACCGAACGATCTGAGCCACTAAAAAATGATTTAGGGGCATCATATACAGGGCTTAACAAAGTTGTAGGCCTGTTTACGATGAAATATCGCCCGGGTGGCAGCGGCCCAACATCTTTAATATGTGTCGCATCGGGATTATTTCGATATGGTCCTGCATTCCCAGAGTATGCAGGAAAGAATCCCAAACCAGGACAGCTTAAAGTTGACAGTGAACTACCATTAAGGTGAAAAAGACATTTCAAAATATTATCGTTCATCCCTTGAACATAAATAAATGATATTGCTCTCACAATGCTTCCTAGTTATTTTTTCCTAACGCAGGGAAACAGCTTCCATATGATTATATTTTCCCGTTGAAGGATTTTTTCAATCATGCATCACAGATCAAACAGAAACACCCTTTACTTTTCAATAATGTATATTGAAACACTTCTCTTCCTATCCTGCATAATTTATGTTCCACCATTTAAAGCCTGCTGCCATTAATCGAGACGGTCGAAGAAGGCGCAATGTCTGTAAAGGCACGATGAAATCTCTTCTGATTTTTTAACGCAGCCAGTAGATCACACTTCGTCGTGCCTTTCTTTTTTCTGAAGGTGCCTCAACCTCTTGGGTGAGAGAATACCTTACAACTGCACCCGAATCTCACTGCCCTGCGGCGTAATCACCACGCCCCATTCGCTGCCCGACTGCGAACCGCCCTGTACGCCAGCAACCTGCGCGACATTACGCAAGCACAGCGACCAGTTGCTCGCTTCGCCTTCGCCCTGCACGCTTATCACCCCGCCCTCGCGCTTCGCCCGTAAACGGAACTGCACTGAGCCATTGGCATCCGGTACTTCGCACACCGCTTCATGGCCGTCCTCTAAGGCGAACAACTGGAATGCCGTACCTTCATGCCAGGCGTAGTCCGGCTTCTGGTCGTTCTCGCCGAGTGCCAACAGCGTATTGCCGCGCACGTACACCGGCAGGCTTTGCATGTCGTGAACCTGCTTATGCCAGCGACTCCCCTGCACTTCGTCGTTGTGCCACAGATGCGTCCAGCGCCCTTCCGGCAGGTAAAACTGCACATCGCCCGCTTCGCTGAACACCGGGGCCACCAGAACGCTGTCACCGAGCATGTACTGCCGGTCGAGGTAGTCGCAGGCCGGGTCATCCGGGAACTCCAGCATCATGGCGCGCAGCATTGGCGTGCCGTACTCATTGGCCTTCGCCGCCTGGCGATAGAGATACGGCATCATCCGGCACTTCAGCTCCGTAAAGTGGCGCACCACGTCGCAGGACTCTTCATCGTAGGCCCACGGCACCCGGTAGGACTTGCTGCCGTGCAGGCGACTATGGCTGGAGAGCAGCCCGAACGCGCACCAGCGCTTGTAAACATCCGCAGGCGCGGTGTTCTCAAAGCCGCCGATATCGTGGCTCCAGAAACCAAAGCCAGACAGACCAATCGACAACCCGCCACGCAGGCTTTCGGCCATTGATTCATAGTTGGCGTAGCAGTCGCCGCCCCAGTGCACCGGGAACTGTTGTGCGCCAACGGACGCCGAGCGGGCAAACAGCACCGCCTCTTTCTCGCCCACCGTCTCTTTGAGCACGTTCCACACCAGTTCGTTGTAGATGTACGCATAATGGTTGTGCATTTTCTGCGGATCGGAACCATCATGCCAAACCACATCTGTCGGAATGCGCTCACCAAAGTCGGTTTTGAAGCAGTCGACGCCAATATCCACCAGGCCTTTCAGCTTGTCGGCATACCATTTACAGGCGTCCGGATTGGTGAAGTCATAAATCGCCAGCCCTGGCTGCCACTTGTCCCACTGCCAGATCGAGCCATCCGGGCGTTTGAGCAGATAGCCCTTCTCTTTTAGCTCTTTAAACACCGGGGATTTCTGCCCGATGTAGGGGTTAATCCAGACGCAGACCTTCAGCCCTTTTTCTTTCAGGCGGCGGATCATCCCTTCCGGGTCCGGGAAGGTGACCGGGTCCCACTCAAAATCGCACCACTGGAAGGCCTTCATCCAGAAGCAGTCAAAGTGGAAGACGTGCAGCGGCAGGTTGCGCTCTGCCATGCCGTCGATAAAGCTGTTCACCGTCGCTTCGTCGTAGTTGGTGGTGAACGAAGTGGTGAGCCACAGGCCGAATGACCATGCAGGCGGCAGCGCCGGACGCCCGGTGAACTGCGTGTAGCGGTTGAGCACCTCTTTCGGTGTCGGCCCGTCGATCACGAAGTACTCCAGATACTCGCCTTCCACACTGAACTGCACTTTGGAGACTTTCTCGGAGCCGATTTCAAACGACACGTTTTCCGGGTGATTCACCAGCACGCCATAACCGCGATTAGTGAGGTAAAACGGGATGTTCTTGTACGACTGCTCGGTGCTGGTGCCGCCGTCGCGGTTCCAGGTTTCCACCGTCTGGCCGTTACGCACCAGCGCGGTAAAGCGCTCGCCCAGGCCATACACCGTCTCGCCCACGCCCAAATCCAGCCGCTCGAACATATAGTTACGCGACGTGTTGCCGTCCTGCACGTAGCCGTTGTTTTTCGCCTGGCTGCCGGTGAGGCGCACGCCGCCACGCAGAAAATCCAGCGACCAGAACTCGCCTTTAGTGACTCGCACACTCAGGTTGCCGCTTTTCAGCTCGGCAAATTCAGCGGTGTTTTGCATCTCTGTTTTTACATCGCTCAGGACGTTGAGCGGATAGTGCGGGCCGTTATCCAGTGCCCCCTGGAAGTGCTCAATGCGCACACCCACCACACCTTCCTGCGGCGAGAAGAAACGCAGAGTGAAAAGCGGCGTGTCCAGTTGCCAGGTGCGCTCGCGCACATCACGCGGCGCGGCGTGAACCACCATCTCATTCCCCTGCTGTTCCACATCGAACACCTGAATGGGGTGGATAAGGTTCAGCCCGGGCTGGATAAGCCAGTTTCCATCACTGATTTTCATAATGACGTCCTCTTAGTTTTGAAATTCTTTGTTCGCTGAAAGCTCGGTGAATTCTTGCTCGTTGCGGCGCGCACCCTGCGCCAGTTCCGCCATCATCTTGATGAGGAACGGGGTTTTCAGGGTGTAGAAGCGTTTGGCGACGATCGCGCTCAGCAGGTAGCAGACAGCCGGAACGATGGTGAACAAGGCAATAATGATGCTGATGGTGGCGCTGTTCTGGCTGCTGGCTCCGGCGTTGTAACCGCCGCCTGCGAGCATCCAGCCAATCAGCGCGCCACCGAAGGCAAGGCCCAGTTTGAGCACGAACAGCGTGCCCGCAAAGCTGATGCCGGTGAGGCGTTTACCGTTGCGCCATTCGCCGTAGTCGACAGTGTCGGACATCATCACCCACTGAATCGGCGTCACCAGTTGGTGCAGTACGCCAATCACGAAGATGAAGACAAACATGGTGATGTTGGCCGCGATCGGCACGAAGAACATCGCCAGGCTGACGACCGCCAGAATGGCGTTGGTCCACCAGAAGACGCTGACTTTGCATTTCCAGTCGGTGAGCGGTTTCGCCAGCGCAGAACCAATCAGGTTGCCGACGCAGTAGGTGGTGAGGAATAGGGTGAAGATGCCCGCCGAACCCATGATCCAGGTGCAGTAATACATCATCGCGCCGCCGCGCACGCAGACGGCCAGGATGTTAAGGAGCGTCAGCAGGCCGACGATGCGCCACTGGTCGTTCTGCCAGATGTCGCGCAGGTCTTCACGAATAGGCGTGGTGCTCGGTGGCACCTGGATGCGCTCTTTGGTGGTGAAGAAGCAGAACGCCAGCATCATAAAGGCGACCACGGAGAGCACCGCAATGCCGCCCTGGAAGCCGAAGGCTTTGTCGTCACCGCCAATCAGGTTCACCAGCGGCATCATCAGTACGGTGGAGAGCATGCCGCCCGCCGTCGCCAGCACGAAGCGCCAGGATTGCAGGGAGATACGCTGTTTCGGGTCGTCGGTGATGACGCCGCCGAGCGCGCAGTAAGGGATGTTCACCACGGTGTAGAGCAACGTCAGCAGCGTGTAGGTGATGGCGGCGTAAATCAGTTTACCGTTGTGAGTGAGGTCCGGGGTGCTGTAGGCCAGCACGCACACCAGGCCAAAAGGAATGGCACCGAAGAGTATCCACGGGCGGAATTTTCCCCAGCGGCTGCGCGTTCGGTCGGCAATCAGCCCCATGCACGGATCAGAGATGGCATCGAGCGCACGCGCCAGCAGGAACATGGTGCCCACGAACCCGGCTGGAATGCCGAAGATATCGGTATAGAAGAACATCATGTAGAGCATGACGTTATCGAAAATGATGTGGCTGGCGGCGTCACCCATGCCGTAACCAATTTTTTCCTTCACTGAGATGATGTGCGAGTTCATGAAGATTCCTTACGCGCAGAAGTGCGCTGAGAATGGTTCTGAACGTTGTAAACCATCACCTTTTACGCAGGAATTCCGTTTTCTGGTTATCAAATTATGATTCTTGTTTTCTGTGATCGTGGTTCCGCAATTACGCCGAAAAATGGTAACTCTCGGAAAAGGTGAGGATTTATCTCAAACGAGGTGAAATTCGCGAAGCAGAGCGAGAAAAAAGTGTGATGGGGGATGTGGTTAGCACTTGAAAGTGGCTATAATGCGCCCCGCCTCCATGTAGCAATCGAGGCGCGGAAGATCGTCGTCTCCGGTGAGGCGGCTGGACTTCAAATCCAGATGGGGTCGCCAGCGATCCCGGGCAGGTTCGACTCCTGTGATCTTCCGCCAAAATGTTCTATTTTTTTAAATGTGAAACCACAACAGGGAAAAAAATGTCACCTGATTTTTTAGAATATGGATATCTAGGTTTCTTGGCAATATTGATTATTTCACTTCTAAAAATCATAGATAGTTGCAATAAATATCATCGATCCTTTAAGCAGGTTTTATATATATCTTTAGCCTTCAGTTCATTTAGTATTTTAAGTGGCATCGTAGGGTATGTGTGGGCATCGAAACAGTTAGAATTAGCAACGAAAAATGAAACCATAATAACGATTCTAGACAGTAGAATTCAGAAAGAAGACCAAGCGTATTTAGAAGCAATGCGTCCTTTGCAAACAGCATTAGAAAACGCCTCGGATAAATTAAGCATTTACTCATTAGGCGAAGCACGAAATCAATACATATCAGAAATGGAAAAATTAAATAACATAATAAAAGAAAGAGAAAAAACGCACTCTGACAGAGTGTCTAACTTAAAAAAAATCTATCAAATCGAGAATGACAAAAAACGCAATTAACAATAGCTAATCAATCTTTTACATACCGTTTTTCTAAAATTTTTGAGGCTAGGCTATCTTTAACAAACAAGAAAATAGAAAAGATAAAAAGTAAAACTTGCAATACTCCAATTATCATTATTGGTTTAAAAACTATAATTCCATAAAAAATTAGCGATAAAAAAAGCAAGCAACATCTTTTTGATATATAGAAGGTAAACTTTGGCCCATCTATCGCCGAAGAACAAAGTGGGATAACTTTGGCGATTTTACAAATACACTGGCCGTAGATTACTGCAGATATTAGTGACCAGTCTGTCGCTAACATAATTGCATCTATTACACTAGAAGTAGTATCAAAATTTTTAACAAAATTGATTATAACAAGACAAACAAAAGGAATAATTATAAATATCACCTCACCATAAACATCAGCTAGCATTGATTTTTTATCATTCCAATCAATCTTTGAAGAGATCATTTGTTCTTCCCCAACCTCTATGAATCCCGATCACATCAATTATTTTGACATTTTTGAATTTAGGTTTATTAGTTTTTTTAGAATAAAGTACATCATACTCTATTTTAGCTTCTAATACATCATTTGGCCCTATAGGGGATATTATTCCGGACTGATACTTTCTTAACCACTCTTCATTTTGGAAATGCGCATTAAAAGTATTATTCAACCCCACCTCCTCTAATTTCCATACATTGTGACCTTTGTTAACTAGAACGTGAACATAGAAAAATGAAGTTCTTTTATAATGCCCCCCATTTCTTGCAAACATATCGATAACATTGTGAGAAATAGAAAAGTCGCAATTTAACTTCCTAACCTTTCTTTCTCCCCCAGGGATTCCGATCCCAATTGATACATATTCATCTTGATTAATCCTAGCATTCACAGTGGAGTAATCAAATAATAATTCCGCCAACCTTTCCATGTCTATTTCTGGTTCAATACCCATTCTACTTGGATGTTTTTCTTTAATGAATTTACCTAGTTTATCTCCAATCTCTACTAACTCATCTTTGGTAGTTATATTACTATTCTTTTCAATAGCGTTAGCTAATTCGTTCGCACTTTCAAAAACAAATAAATTTAACTCATCGAGTTTGCATTTTATCCAAGCAATTACAGAGCCACTTTCAAATTTCACAATTTCGAAAACTGCGGCATCTTTTTGATTAATCGAACTTAGCGACAGCGTTCCTATGTTTTCATAGAACCTGACATACTGTGTGAATATATTTAATATTTCAATTGGGTCTTTTCTGTTTTTGCTATAATCAAATTTAATTATCAGTGCTTCATTCATTTAATGACCTTCTTTTTTTAGAATCGCATTATATTATTAATAATTACTATTTTTAATTCTGAGTCTGCACGCCTCTTTCACCCACTTACTAAAATTCCCTTTCCCTGCCGCCTTCTCGATCTGCTCCAGCAGTTCATCCTCAAAACGAATGTTCTTCATGGTGCTTTTCGTACGGTCAAAACTGAGTTTCTTTTTTTCTTGCATGGTAGGTACCAATTAGGTTAAGTTAACTTCACGCGGTACCTACCACATGAATTCTTTATCAACACTCTAGCGGTGCTCGAACACCACCGGAGCGTCTAACCTCACCAACTATCAAGGAGTTGATTATGGCTGATTTGCATTCTAACCTGGACATTACGACCACTGGAACCTCGCGTGAGTTAATTGTGGGATATCGCCCGCGTGGTCGTGATAAAAGTTCGCCGAGTTTGACGATTTCCGGCAAGTGGCTGCGGGAGGTTGGGTTTGATACCGGGCAGCATTACACGCTGAGAGCGATGAACGGCTGTATCGTGCTGACGGCCTTTACGGACAAAGAAGAGACGTTAACGGCGGAATTAAAAGAAGTGCGTCAGTGGTTAGAGGGAATTAAAGCGGCGGTGCATGTGGAAAAACAGGACGTAACGCCATTGATAACCAAAGTCCCTCCCTTACCCGATCTGCGAAAGCTACTGGGACCTTCATACTGATGGGCATGGATGACGAAGAAAAAAAGCTGCAGGATTTGAAAGCCAAAATCCAGCGTGCAAATGATGACATAGAGGCTGGAAATACCGCTGATGGCGAGACTTTTTTCCGGGACTTAGTTGGGAGCGAGGTAATCAACCCAGCCAACGTAAAACCTGGCAACGTGCAAGTAAGCCTTAAACGTTCGTGCTGACGAATTGTCGGATGACGCTTCGCTTATCCGACCTACAAACATCTTTCGGCATCAAGGCCCGGCTGTTCGGTAAAGCCGAACAACCGGAAACGTCGGGTGGCGCTTCGCTTACCCGACCTACCAATACAAACTCCACTCAAACAGAACGTCCCTGTCCTGTCTTGCTACCGCTCCCGCTTATTTGCGGTGGCGGCGCTGGAAGTCCTGCATAAAGTCGGCGAGTTTCTCAACTGCCGTTACGCTCAGGGCGTTGTAGATTGATGCACGCACGCCGCCGATGGCGCGGTGGCCTTCGAGGCCGGAGAAGTCTGCGGCGCGGGTTTCTTCGAAGAACGCGGCTTCAATCTCTTTGGTCGGCAGGGTGAACGCCACGTTCATGTCTGAACGGTGCTCAGGTGCGGCCCATGAGTGATAGAAATCGTCGCTGTTGTCGAGAATGCTGTACAGCAGGTCGGCTTTCACGCGGTTGATTTCGCCCATTTTTTCCACGCCGCCCACATCATTCAGCAGCCAACGGGTCACCAGCAGCACCACGTAAATGGCGAACACTGGCGGGGTGTTCAGGTTGGAGTGCGCTTCAATCTGGCGACGGTAGTCAAGGAATGCAGGCAGTTCTTTGGTGCCCGCCTGAACCACGCTGTCGCGGATCAGCACAATGGTCACGCCTGCCGGGCCGATGTTCTTCTGCGCGTGGGCATAAATCAGGGAGAACTTGTCCGCTTCGCACGGTTTGGAGAGGAAGTCGGAAGACATATCACACACGCGCGGCACGTGGTCGTGACCCAGCACGCGGTTGAATTGCAGACCTTCCACCGTCTCGTTGGAAACATAGTGAATGTACGGCGCATCCGGGGAGAAGGTCACTTCGCCGTCGTTCGGCAGACGACGATAGCCGTCGCTCTCACCGCTCCAGACCACTTTTACCGGGCCTTCGCGCATCGCTTCGGTAACCACTTTGCGGCTCCAGTAACCGGTGTCCAGGTACTCGGCGGCGTGTTTTTTGCCGCGCAGCATGGTCATTGGCACCTGGGAGAACTGCTGGGTCGCGCCCCCTTGCAGGAACAGAATGTGGAAATCATCCGGCAGGTTAAGCAGCGTGCGAATGTTGTTTTCTGTTTCGCGCACCACGTTTTCAAACCACGCGGAACGGTGGCTGATGCCGAGGATGGACAGGCCCACTTCCGGCACGTTGATGATCGACTGCTGAACCTGGTTCAGAACCACTTCCGGCAGCGCACCCGGGCCACCAGAAAAGTTAAGGGCGTTCTTTGGATTTAATGACATAGGTTTTCCACTGTACTCAAATTAATGACCAACCCGCGCTAACAGCAGGTTGCGAAATGCGTTGATGACTTTGCTCATGTGAATCTGTTTATTCGGGAACAGCACCTCATCGTCCATGGCGTGAATCACCATCGCCGGGTCGATTTCAAACACCAGGAACTGCCCGTCTTTGGTTTCTGCGCAATCAATCCCGAGGTAATCCAGCCCGGAGCGCTGATAAATGGTGTCGAGCGCGACTTTGTGACGCTCGGCAAAATCGGCAAATGTGTTCAAAAACACCGCTTCTTCGGCACGTTTGGCGGCATCTTCGTACATGCCCGCATTCACGTAGTGAATCATCCAGTGTGATGAAATGCCCATATGGCAGGCGTAAGGTTTACCGTCGATCAGCACCACGCGGAATTTGCGGAACTGGCCGTCATCGCCGCTGTAATCAATAAACTGCGAAAGGAAGAACACGGGTTCGTTCAACTCAGTGAGATAGGTTGCCACTTCCGCCGGGGTGTCGAGTTTTTGCAGACCGTGACCACCGTGGGTGCCCACCGGGCGCAGAATGATCGGGAACTGGTGCCCTGCGACCACGTCCGACAGCATCAGGCTACCAGCGGCAACTTCTTCAAGTTCGGTACGGGTAATGTGCAGCGCGGGGCTGATTTGCAGGCCCGGCACGTTTTGCAGTAGCAGGCTGGCAGTGTTGCGTTCAGACGAAAACACAAACTGCGGCGCGTTAATCACCGGCGTCGGCCAGTCGGCGAGTTTGTGTTCAAGACGGGTAATCAGCTCGCGGGTGTCGTCGCTCGCGCCCACTGCCACCATCGTCAGGTCGTGCTCGGGGATGTCCCAGGCCAGCGGCTCAGCGCCGTGCGGGTCCATAAAGTAATAAATGAGGTCGACGTCGCTGTTTTCCAGCAGGCAGTCAATCGGCACGTTGGCAGACAAGTTACCCGGCACAACCAGCATCAGCAGCCGCAGTTTGGCAGGCTGAACCGCAGCGGGGCGCACATAAATGCGCTGTTGCGCCAGCGCTTGATCCTGAATGGTCAACCCGAGTTCTTCGTGCTTGAGGCTCATCATCGCAGTGGAGAGGTTCATCCACAGCATGGCGTCGTCCGGGTTGTCCTGCGCCTCGGCGATCATCGCCTGGGTGTGCGCCGTGAAATCAAAACCGGCAATGCTCATGCGCAGGAAGGGGGCGAGTCCGAAATAACTGGCCGCTGGCGGGAACGCTGCTTCGGACGCAGGCAACGTGTCGGCTGACGCTGGTGTGTTCAATCGTCAATTCTCTTTTTGGAGGATAAGTGCCGAAAGCTCGCCAGGCAGCAGCGAAGGATTCAGACATAACCGCACCATTAAACCAGCAGTCAAGAAAAGCAAAACGCCAATTATCCTCTGTTTTTGGATGCAATTCGGAGAATTTGCCCGCAACGATTTCCGCCGGGGCAGAGGCAAATACCACGATTAACCTGCCGTTTCCTTGCCCTACCTTATTTCGTAGGGCGGGTACGTTTCGCCATCTAAATATCAACAAAAATCCAACTACCAACAGGATATGTTGTGAATTCATCAATTCTCTTTAATGAGAAGAGCAATCCTCTTTTACCTCTCATAAGCATCGCTTAAGTAAAATTATGTCCCTAAAGAATTAAGGTCAATGCCGATAACCCATACCAGGGATTTCTTCGTGAGCAGGCTAATGATCAGTCTCAAAACCAATCTTTCTTCACTAAACACCCAGAACCAGGCGGCTAAGAGCAAGTCAGAGCTGGATGCTTCTATCCGCCGTTTGTCGTCGGGTCTGCGTATTAACAGTGCCAGCGATAACGCCGCCGGGCAGGCGATTGCCAACCGTCTCGCCAGCCAGCAAAGCGGGCTGTCGCAGGCGAAACGTAATGCGGGGGATGGGCTGTCGATGGTGGAGACGGCGGAAAGCGCGCTCGATGAAATCAACAATCGCCTGCAACGCATTCGTGAACTGACAGTGCAGGGGCTGAACGGCATTAACTCGCAGGAAGATTCAGATGCCATTCAGGCGGAGATCAACCTCAACCTGAAGGCCATCGACCAGCTTAATTCCACGTCGAATTTCAACGGCATTAATCTGCTGGATGGCAGCGCGGGCAAGCTGGGGTTCCAGGTCGGAACACGTGATAACGAGAAAATCGACCTCGACTTATCTTCCCCCGGCTTCAGCGTGGACGAACTCGGGCTGAAAGACCTGATTATCAGTGGCATCAGCGGGACCGTGTCTGAGGTAAACCGTTATGTGGGTTATGCCAATGCGATGTCGCTGAGCAACAGCGCGACAACGGTAAGCTACACCGGCACCACATTGACCTCGCCCCAACTGGTCAGGGGCACCGACCATGAGTATTACATTCAGGGTCTGGATGCTAACGGTAATACCGCCTACAACCTGGCCTCATACCAGGCGCTTTGGGATACACAAGCCGGCACAGGTACTATTACTGTCCGTGCCTATTCAGGCACGCCGCTGTACGCCGACGCCAGGCAAATTCCTTCCCGCGCCATTACCACACTGAATGTTCTCAACAATGACGGTACAGCAGCCAGCGGCACGCTGACCGAAGATAGCGGTCAGTATTATATTCAACAGGGTAATACTTACTCCCCGGCCAGCCTGACCTTTGGCCCGACGGGCGCGGTGACGGCGCAAATAACCAGCGCCGCCAGTAAAGAGGATTTCGAATTCACCACCCTGCCGACCAACGTCACGACCACCCCTGCGGTCGACAGCAGCACGGTGGCATCGACCTTCACTGACGCCAACGGTAATGCGGTGGCAGGCAGGCTGATGAAATCCGGCAGCCAGTACGTGATGGAAGTGAACAACGGCGGTAATTTGCAGTATTACCCGGCCACGTTCACGGCCACATCGGACGGCACGACCACCTCATTAAGCGTCACCGCCACCAGTGGTACCTCTTTAAACAGTTTTACGCCCGTGACCAACGTGAGCGGGAACGCGTATGTCACCTTCGACCCGGCGAACGTGCAGGTCAATTACACCGACGCCCAGGGCAAAACCTTTACGGATGTGCTGCGACTGGACAGCGACGGCAACTATTATATGGACCTTCCGGGCAGTGATATTTCGAAGACCGCCACGCTGAACGTAAGGAATAGCCTCACCGACCCTTACCTGCTTAAAACACTTAACGGCGTGGGTGAGGTACAGATTTACTACGCGACCAGCATCTATTCCAACACAGACACCGACACCAACCATACGGTGATGACTATCTCTGAAGTGGGTTCAGGTATTCGTCTGCGCAACCCGGATGACCCGCTGGCCACGCTCGACCGCGCCATCAAGCGGATCGATACCCAGCGTACGCAACTGGGTGCTGTCGCCAACCGGCTGGAGTCGGTGCAGAACCTTCAGGACAGTGCGACCAGCGCCATCGCTGCGAGCCGTTCACGTATTGAAGATGCCGATTATGCAACTGAAGTGTCGGCTATGACCCGCACGCAGTTGTTGCAACAGGCGAGTGCCGAGATGCTGGTGAAGGCAAATAGCACGCCAGAACTGGTGCTGTCGCTGTTGAGGGGGGGGAGCCTGAAAGGGAGTATAATTAATCACTTGCCACAGGATGGAGCGATGTTGAGAACGAAATTATGAGTAAAAATCACGCCGCCTGACGTGCTGTTCCATAGCACCGCCAGCCGATTTTTAGCATCCATCATGGAACAGGGCATTATCTCTAAAGACCGTCAGCATGTGCATTTATCTCAGGATGAGGCAACCGCTGTTCAGGTCGGTCAGCGTCACGGGAAACCGGTCGTGCTCACCATCAACGCCCGCGCCATGTTCGAACAAGGCTTTAGGTTCTATCAGGCCGATAACGGCGTCTGGCTGTCGAACACCATTCCCTGGGAGTTTGTGCAGGAAGGGTGAGGTGGAGAATAAAACAATCCCAGTCACTGAACAGGGACTTAATCTAGGACTCACTATCACTTTTTATAATTTTATTGATGAGATCTTCTAAGATATCTTTGACTGGAGACACGACTTCATTTAATAAACATTTAGCTTCATACAATAATATATCTTTTTCATCTTTTCTTATCTCTGACATGTCCAGCGACCTTAGGGAATCAACACAATCAATAAATAAATCCTTATCCCCTGAATCAATAACACTTAAAATAACCTTTAATTCGTATGGCGTATGCAAGTCACCTAAACATTCAATCAGTCTTTTTTTCCAGAATAAAGATTTTAATTTAATCTGGGATAACAGAATCTCCCAATCATTTCTACCAAATTTTCTCAATATCTCAGTTGACTCTAAAATGGCGCAATCATACCAGTAATCACCTGGTTCACGCTCAAGACTAAAGTCAAATATACAAGCATCAAATTGATCATACATTCTTATATCTACCTCATTTAAATGGGTGAAAAGCCTGAGCAGGAAGTTTGTTATCTGATACTACTATTTTATCAAGAAGAGATATTGCAATTTCGCTTGCTGCTTCCATATATTCCACGCCTACAAAAATGCTGGATAACATTAGTATAAACAATTCTCATCCACACTGAGCAGCAAATCTGCACGAGTTAAAAACCAAAAACAACAATATATCGTTGCCCAACCATAATTAAATAGTGAGTCAACAGATAATATCATGTATTTCTCCATCTCTTATTATCTTAAATTTTTCTATTTGGCTTATAGATATTGGATTCATAGAAGTAGTGCCTTTATTGATGACTCCCGTAACGATAACATTATCGTTATAATTTGCAGGCCCACCAACCCAGCCACCTACAGCGTCATCCAACATAATTTCAAGATCTGGACAATAAAGTTCAAGACGATCCAGGCTTTCATAATTTTCATTACGAGGAACCAGATAACATGAACCACTACGTATAATCAAAACTGCATTAACAGTTACCACCCCCCCTGGTGATAATGAAGGTAACTCAAATGCACTTAATAAAACTTCGATATTTTTCATTTTATAACCTTAGTAAAGATAGCCTCACCAGAAAATTTCTGCCTAAACTCATATATTGGCGTAAAGTATTGTCGACCATAAGCAGGATCCCTTATTGCCACGACTTGTTGCCCATTTCTGATTGTTATTCCATCGACAACAACCGCGTGACCACCTCTATCTAAAGACATTCGAACGATAGCTGGATCCCCTTTTGAGGTAGCATCAGCCAGACTCTCTATGCTAACTCCACTAACTCGTTTAGCGGGCAAACCATTTTGGTTCAACACCGTGATGACGGAGTATGAAAATCTGATCTTATCAAACTATAATTTCATAAAGAGTGTCAGGTGGTGCCTGGCACTCTTCAAAATCGGCATGTATGACGTCATATAGCTCAGATAATTTTATTTTTTTTATCGTTTGAATTTGATTGCATTCAGTTATTGCAATAACCATTTTTTTAGCGTTTGATAATTTAATCATATCAACCAAAGTATCTAAAAGAATATTAAGTCGGTCCTTTCCTCTTGGTGGAAATCCAATATCAGATGTTTCAGGGTCATACTCATCATAATCAATTAAGTAGGTTGCATTGATTGAGTTCGGCCCATCTGCAATATCAAAAATAAAAACATCACCCGTTGGCATGAACTCACTTGGATAACCAAAAAGCTCATCCGATTTAATTAATTGAAAATTAAGATTACTTTTAGAAATGTATTTCCTCAATGCCGCATCTTCGTTTACATCAGGAGATGGAACTAAATAGCCACATACATCATTAGACATAATTTTACCTTCAATAGAACAAGAACCATGAACAGTTTTCATTTTCCATGAGGACGCCCCATATTTTAGTATGGAAATAAAAAACCTTACCTAGCATGTAAGTTATGTGTTAACAATTAAGTTTTATAATTCCCACGCGGGAAATCCTCCTGGAAATAAGCGTAATCATTTTCAAGCATTTTTTTATAATAGGAGTCTTGTGATATGGTATCATATCGATGATATATTTTTGTGATTAATTCTTTTGAGAAATTCTCACGGAACGGCGTTCGGCTGTATTGACTTAAGCCATCCATTGCAGAGTTTAAAACTGACGGAGGCATATTTTCTATATTTTCACATATATATTCTAGCGCATATTCCTTTTCTATATCGAATAAGTGTCCAAGACAAAGACTATCTAAAAACTGGTCACTAATATTTTCTGAAAATAGGATTTTTTTACAAAAGGATGCACATGCTTGCTCATCAGTGAAATGTAAAACTGAAAGTGCACTCGCTGCTTCATCCAATGGCTCACCAAAAGAGTCCATATCCAGATACCCATGTGCTAAAAAACAATTTAATTCTTTAACTAATTGTTCTTTGTTTTTTTCTGGGATTTTATTATATCTGTACAAATAAAAAATAATTATCAATTGCCATCCCTTTTATTTTTTCTAAATCATTAAAAATAATGATTTATTCCCTTATATTAAAAACAGGCTATGTTGTAGAACTTGTTCCATCATATGGAAAGATTCTAACATATTATTTTCAAAAGAATAACTCACCACTTTGTATAATTATTAACAACTCAATCTTACAAGGCAGCTAGAGGGGTTTATTATATCTTGAGTAAAAAACAAAATTATATTAATGGAATTACATTAAACCGCACAAGAGAAATTTTTATGTATTTTAAGGCAGAATCAAGATCTTATATAATATCCTGCCAAATTGGGCATGGTCTAACTGTAAATATAGAGATCTATATCGATCTCTGCCCCTATGCTACTAATGAATTTTAAACTATCTGAAGTAAAATGCATTGCTGGTTTCTCTCCATTTTCTATCTTAACTATAAATGAGAAAACAAAATTAACATCCAATGAAGATTTCATCTCACACAGAGTGTGTACTTTGTCATCCATTACATTAATAAGGCGGTAAAGTTGATCGTTTAAATCTAATGACAACTCCTCCTTCGTACAAATTTTCCAACTAGTTTCAATACTTGGCTTTTTTTTCCTTCAGGAACAATGCCCTTAACCTTTACTTCGGTAGGGGTAATACCTAATCTGATGGTAATATCCTCAGTATCAAAATTGTCGCCATAGATGGAAAAATAGGCCATTACAGTTGTGCTATCCATTACATTCACCTATTTGATAAATTCGCCAATCGCCCTTACCACTTTTTCTAAATATCCATAGTTCGCCACTATTTTTATTGATGCAGAAATCATCATTTGAATCCGGGTTTAACTCTTCAGCCTTTTTGCCATACAGCGCCTGAGCAAATATATTCGCCCCGGCGGAGGCGATAAACCCGCCGATGGCACCTGCGGTGGCATTGCCGCCCAGCACACCCGACAGCAAGCCGGTCAAGGCGGAGTTGGCAGTCCAGAACGGGCTACCAACGCTGTACTGCGCATCCACCGCTTTAAACTCGGCGGAACCAATGACCTTCGTGTTGATTTCTCTTTCGCTCAGACCATCCCGTTAGCCGCGTGCCGCCATCTCGTCGCGCACTTTCTTCTTCGATGCGTCGAGTTTGCTGTCCATGTAAGCCGTCATAGCATGCGTGCCCAGCGTTCTTTACTTGTTGCTGTCGTGCCAGAAGGAATGTTTCGAACTTAATTGCCACAAATATCCGAGCTTTGTTTGCTGCTTTTTTTCTCGAAAACTATGAAATAAAAGAACTAGTATCTATATTCCTCATATTTAAATCCAAAACTAATCTTGAGATAAATAGCTCGACTTCACTTATAATAGTGAATAAATTTACCCCATTATATACATGTTCGCTCCAGATACTACTTACTTCCCAAAACTCACCTACTTTCTTAAAAGATAAAATAGGGCCATCTTCGTAGTCCATTGAGTAATATGAAAAATTACAGCAATTTTTTTTTAGCCAACCACATAATTCCTTTGCAAGTTCAAGTAATAAAACCCCTTCTTCTGATAAAAATTCCTCATCATCAAATCTAACTTTTAATATACCTTCCACTTCACAAAGTAATTGCGGCCCAGCAGTCGCAGTACCAACAGATAAGTTTGAGTATTCAATGCTCATTTTTCGTTCACTGGAAATGCATTCCATATTTTCCCACCATCTCCTATATTAATTCTAATACTAGTTTGCCCTTTTGTACCCACTGGTCTACCCAGATTAGTTACTACACGGAAGGAGCCATCTTGATTATTCGGATAAAACTTAGCATCAGAAGAAGCCAGCGCTTCTTTTACTATGTTACGAATAGTGTTCATATCTGCTGTATTAAACTGTGCAGCCCTTGTCGCTGTAGTTCCAACCATATGTTTATCTTTTGGTATCCAGTTAGAAACAGAATTCTTAGCTGATAGGAAAGCCGTTTTTGACACTTCATCAAGAGTACTCGTTTTGTAAGGAAGAGATCCGCCACATCCTGTTTCTGGTTCGCCTTGTCGCGGATGATGATGTCACCTGCGGCAATCGCGCTATGCGGTGATATCCTGGTCAGCTTTAACAATCACCGACTCCCCGGCGGCCAGGTTACTGCCCTGCTGCTTGCTGCAGTAATCCTGATTCTGCTTCGAGGAGCTTGCGGAGACACCCACGCTGACCCGCATTATCGACTCGTTGTACGCTTCTTTCGCCACGTTAATGGCTGTGGTCAGCCCGACTTGAATGAGTTATTCTCAACTACAAATCCAAATACAGACGCCACAATTCATCTTTATCCATCTCGCTAAACGTTATTTGATCTAATGGTAAGTACAAAGTTATATTTTCATGAACATCTGGATAGCGCATCCTCTAAAGAATTTGAAGACGTTCTATTGAGAGCCAATAGCACCTTCCATGTTTCATTAATATAAAATTCAACATATCGACCCAGAGAACACCAGTTGTTTTTTTCATTAAATCATAAGAAAGCAAAAACATATATGTTATTTATATATGAAAAATCAATAAATATAAAAATGAAATGCATATAAGCCTCACTCATACATTCTTAATTATTTTCGCCAATACTATAATATGTGATACCTTCGTTTAGGAGAAATGAATCAGGTAAAAACTTTAGTACATTAAGTTCATCACCCAGATTAACAACAAACAATTCGTTTTTTTCGTTAAAAATAAGTTTCACTCCAATATAAGAATCTTCAACAGATGAGTACATAAGTAATAATCGTAACAAAGTCTTGTCAATTAAATTAGCAAAAATATTGTCTGATGAAAGATCCACAATAATCTCCTTTCCGTATTCCCCAAGATCTTTGTCTTGCAGTTGAAAATCTGCCATATCAAGAGATGAGCCATCTCTACCACATTCTAAAGCCAATGCTGTATCTGCTTTCGAAAAAACAAACTGTAGCTGCTGTGGGTATTCATAGTTGGGGGTACCATAAACATAGATAACCCCTTTAACTGAAAGTAGCTTTCTACCAAGAACACTTTCAGCCCATTTTTGAAACTTATCTACAATACCAGTCACCTTGGTTCTCCATTTAATGCATTTTTTACAGAAGTATTGTTGATTCCATCTTTTAGAATAGTTACAAAGGTACCATCAGGTTTAGTAACAACTACATCATTACCTTTTATCCTAAAAAATACTTCTCCGCGACTGGCACCAACTTCAGCCCCCTGCCCTTTGAAATATCCAGCAACAACCTTGTCTGGATTTGTTCCTATATCATAAATTGCGTCTATCACACGCTGTCTGTCTGCCTCATTCGAAGGATTACCACCAAAGTCTTTAACATGCTTTCCTAATTTTTTACCTAGCTGTGCATTGGTAATTGAAAAAGCAGCGTTAGAACCAACACCTGTACTTGGTAACGATATCTGCCCAGGGGCTGGCAAGCGAGTCACAACAGCTTCAGCCTTGGCTGCCGCAGCTTCTGCCGCAGACTTACCTACACCTATCGCACCGCCGACACCAACCCCTCCTGGGGTTACGGCTTCTGCTACCTGTAGTCCAGCATTGTTGAAACAAATTGCCAGTGCTACTTTACAATTTGCCAGCGCAGCTCTTGCTTTTTATTCCTCCTTTTTACCAGCCTTAGCAAATGCACTTTAATTCTCTTTTCTTTCTGATTAAAAAGTAATAAAGCGCGCCCTTCACCTGTTTGTGGCTGAGATGCCATTCTTTATAATTATTCAGAATGGCATCAAGAAATGAAATTAGATTAGCCAAATACATTCCTGATGCTCAAAATTAAGATCATTCGTAAAAATCACTTTGCACAAATGTCTCAGGCCACAAACTTTCAAATGCAACAGCTTCAAGCTCTAATTGCAGATTATCTTCTAAACGGATCATAAAGCAGCCACCAAAGGGCATGTGATGATGTTTAAACATCTTCTCCCAATATCTTTTAGTAGCACCCTCTCCTGAAAAAGCCCCATCAATTTTAATAGTAGAAAAAAAACCAACCCCTGAGTATGTTCTTTCTAAGACATCCGCATTTTTCAGGTATTCTATTTTAATATTATTATCTTCCTCAAATGTAAAAATCAGTGCAAACAACTCCTCATCGGTAAGCGTCATTAGAATGGCCTCATTGTTGCTGTTGAAATTCTGAATTCACCATTAATTATTATACCTTTTACACTAACATAATTATTTCCTACTCGTACTGTTACCCAACTGCCTGTTTGATAGTTTCCTGGATTCTCGGCTAATGACTGTGCTGCTCTATGCATTTCTTTTAAAGCTTGTTCTCGAGACCCGAACTCATTTATTAAACTATCCATTTCATGCTTATCAGCAAAGATATGGGATACCTTATTTGAATCATACCCTAATTTTTCAACATCTTTCTGAGCTTGCTGATTCCTCCCATTTTCCTCATCTCCTGGCTCCCATCCTCCCGGAGTTCCTGAACCAGCCCCACCATATTCAGCTTTTTCTTCATCAGTAAGATTAGCACCCGCATTTGGGTTTTCTTTTTCATCCGTAAGAGTCTCACCGATGGCAACACCAACACCTGTCGCAATAGCCGTTCCGCCGCCACGCGGTCCCAATCCCCCTTCTATAAGAGGATTGTTACGACATGCCCACGGTTCCTGTGAGCACAACGCACTGCTTACCGAATTATTCTCAACCTCCACTTTCGCCGCATTGCCCGCGCTCACCATTCCGCTGGTGTCACCGCTCGCCACGCCGCCGCCGGCTGCGCCCACAGCCGCCACCAGGTTAAGGATCACCATCTTCTCATCCGGGTTTAACTTATCGGCGTCTTTACCATACAGCGCCTGAGCAAACATATTCGCTCCGGCTGAGGCGATAAACCCGCCAATGGCGCCTGCAGTGGCATTGCCGCCCTGCGCTTTGGCAAGGGCGGCGGAAATCACCGTGTGCAGCGCAATACGTGCTTCTTCGTTTTTCCCGGCGGCCTCTTTAACCAGTCTCGCCAGTACAGGCGCGGCGCCTGCTGCCATACCGCTCTGCACATTGCCGCCCAGCACACCCGACAGCAGGCCGGTCAGGGCAGAGCTGGCAGTCCAGAATGGGCTACCAATGCCGTACTCCGCATCCACCGCTTTAAACTCGGCGGAGCCCATGACTTTGGTGTTGATTTCTTTTTCGCTCAGGCCATCCAGTTCGCCGCGTGCCGCCATCTCGTCGCGCACTTTCTTCTTCGATGCGTCGAGTTTGCTGTCCATATACGCCGTCATAGCCTGCGTACCCAGCGACGTCGCCTGCTGCTGAATGTCCAGCTTGTCCTGGATAGCCTGCTTGTCGAAGTTGTTCTCCAGCGCTTTGTGGGCGTTTGCGGTGTCGCGGCTCAGATCCGCCACATCCTGTTTCTGGTTCGCCTTGTCGCGGATGATAATGTCACCTGCGGCAATCGCGCTGTGTGTGGTGCTGCTGGCACTCTCCGACACGCTGGCTATCGTCACTGAAGGCATCCCACCAGGGACCCCTTTATAACCACCGGACTGTCCGTCTTTCGCCGTCTCCCCACTGATTGCCGAGTAGTTCCCCGATTCCTTGTCTTCCGCCACACCCCCTGACACGCTAATGCCGAACAGGCTGCCGCTGGACTCCGCCTTGTTATGGATGTCGCGCCAGCCCAGCGTATCGGTGCTGAGGCGGTTTTTGGCGGCTTCAGCATCAGAGGCAATCACCGCGCCATCCAGCTGCGTGTGGCTCCCCACGTTAATGTCGAAGCCGCCTTTACCGGCAAAAATCCCGCTCTGGTCGATAACCGACTGGTAGTCGTTATTCATCTTGCCGCTGCTGGCACTCACGCTACCCTGCACCGATGTTCCGGCGCAGATAGGCGGCACGCAAATGCTCACATTCACGCCACTGGAGCTGGACTTACTGTCGTATTCGGCTTTGTCCTGCTGGCTGCTGATGGTTAGGTTGCGGCCCACATCGGCAATCACCCGTTCGCCATGCAGCTCCGCCCCCTGGAGGGTGGTATCGCGACCGCTGTTAACCGTCAGCGTCTCATCCGCATGGACCTGGCTGTTGTGGTTAACCAGGCTGCTGCCGTTCTCTTTACTCTTCGAGCGGCTGGCCCCGATATCCACCGAGAAACCGTTTTGCTGACCCACCGCCGAGAAGCTCACGCCCAGCGAGTACTGGCTGCCGCTGCTGTTGCTCTTCTGCTTGTCGGTATCCTGTGCTGCCGCCAGCGTGATATCGCGTCCGGCATCCAGTACCACGTTTTTGCCGGTGATATTCACGCCCTGGGCGGTGATATCCTGGTCGGCTTTAACAATCACCGACTCCCCGGCAGCCAGGTTACTGCCCTGCTGTTGCTGGCTGCGGTAATCCTGATTCTCTTTCGAGGAACCCACTGAAACGCCCACGCTGACCCGCACCATCGACTCGTTGTACGCTTCTTTCGCCACGTTAATGGCAGCGGTCAGCCCGGCCTGAGCGGCATAAATCCCCGTCAGACGCGGGTCACGCCCCTCTTCTGCTGAGCGGGCAGCATTCTCCAGTGCCTGGGCCGCGGTGACGATCCAACCGGACGTCGACGCTTTTACGGCGTACTGGGTAGAAGAGGACTGACTCTGGGTGTGTAAGCTGTCTTCACTGACATCCAGGCGCACGTTTTCGCCACTGAGCACCAGCGACTTACCGGCGCTGATGTCGGCCCCGTCCACCGAGAGATCTTTTTTCGCCTGCAGGGAAATATCGCCGTCCTTGCTGACGACCTGGCTGCGCAGCGTACTTTGCTTGTTGCTGTCGAGTTGGGAGGCGTGTTTCGAGCTGCTGTAACCGACTTTACCGCTGTAGCCATCGCCGCCGAGGCTGCCGATCATGCTATCGCTGCCGCTCTGCTTGTCGTTGACCGTGTTATTGCCGGTGGTGATGTTGATATCGCCGTTTTTCGCCGACAGCAGCAAATCATTAATCGACGCCAGGGAACTGCCGGACAGATTCACATGCCCGTTCTGACTGGTGATGTAGACATCTTTGCCTGAAATTTCGCTGCCGGTCTGGGCGGTAGTCTGCCTGTCGCCCTTGCTGCTGGATTGCTCCATGCCAAACGGCAGGACCTGGGCACCGTGGTTCGGCCCACCGTTCACGGCACGGATAGCAGAGCCGATGGTCGGCATCGCGGAGGTAATGCTCCAGCTACTGCTGCTGGAACGGGTGCTCAGGCTCTCTTTATCAGTTGAGGTGGTGATATCGATATTGTTTTTCGCATCGATAATCACTGATTCACCCGCGCCCAGGCGGCTGCCGCCAATCAGCACATCACCCTGACCTTTTGTGCCTGTGGCATTGAGCTGAATGTTGCCTGCCGCCGTCAGGTTACTGCCGGTGGCAAACTCGGCGGAGTAATTAGATTCACTCTTCGATGATGAACGCCCGTAACTGATGGGCAACTCGGTAGGGCCGCCCGCGTCAGTGATGGTTGCGCCAATTTCACCGGCGAGGGTTTTGCCCTGTGTAATGCCACTGCCGCCCATTTTGACGATGTCGCGCAGGTTACGTACCGCATCCACAATCGGGTTCGAGAAGGAGATCCCCACCCTGCTGCTTTTGCTGCTCTGCTTCACCGTTTCCTGCACCACATCTTTGCCAGGGATAATCGCAATATCGCTGGCGGTGATGTCGATGTGTCCGGTTTTACGGCTGGTATCATCTGCCGCACGCGCCGCGACCACGTCGGTCGCGCTCAGGGTAGCCTTCTCGCCGGCGTTGATGATGACATTGCCGCCGGTGGTGCCAATCACGCTGCGGGCATCGCTCTCTTTAACCTCGTTGCCTTTACGTGACAGCTTCGACGATTGAGAGCCAATGGTGATGCCCAGGCCGCTGCCAAAGACGCCGCTCTTTTTAGTCTCCTTCATGTCGTAATGCGAAGACGTTTCGGTTGCCGCTTCGAGGGTGACGTCTTTACCTGCTTTCAGTGCAACATCACCATCTGCCGCTACCGCAGAGCCTCTCACCAGCAGGTTGTTTTGCGCCTGCAGCGAGACATTGTCGCCACTCAGTAACGTGCCCTTCTCATTAGTCGAGCTGGATTCATTAATGGTGTGGGTGGTTTTCTTGCTCAGGAATCCTTTTTTGGTGGTGATTTTTTCCCGGTAGGAGTAGTCACTTTCAGTGGCGGTCGTGAGCGTAATATCACGCCCTGCGCTGACCCCAATGTCGCCCTTCGCCAGCACCTCTGTCGCCGCCGATGTCACATCGCGCCCGGCCACAATCACCGTGTCGGTGCCGCTGGCAATTTCCGTTCCCTGCTGGCGCACGGCTTCGTTGATCACCGTATTCTTACTGGATTTGTAGCTATCGCCCTCGGTGGTAGCTTCAGCCTCCAGGTTGACGTCGCGTCCGGCCTGAATGGCCACTTGCCCTTCGGCCGCCAGTGCTGCCGCCTGTGAGGTGACGTCCTGGCCTGCGCTCAGTTTCAGGTCGCTACCCGCGCTGACGGTGGTGCGGTCCAGCCCGGTGGAGTGGGTTTCACTTTTGCCTTTACTGCTGCTCTGTTCGGTCTGCGCGGCATTCAGGTTGAGGTTGTTGCCTGCCGCCAGTTCCGCACTTTTGCCTGCGCTCAGGTCGCTGGCAACAAGGGTGATGTCGTTCCCCGCCTGCACGGCCAGGTTGCCACCGGCGCTGATGCTGCTGCCCTGCCAGGTCGTTTTGGCGGTGCTGGTCGCTGTTTTACCGAAGAAGCCCGACTGGCTGTAATCGTCGTTAACCTGAATGGCCTTCACTGTGACGTCGCCACCCGCATCGAGCAGCATGTCGCCGCCGGAGGCCAGTTTAGCGCCCACCAGACTGATGTCGTTCCAGGCACTCAGCGACAGCCCGTCCTGGGCGGTGATGCTGGCGGTGCTGCCCAGCGTGGTCTCCTGGAAACCGACCGTGCCGTATTTGTTCTTCGCCGTCAGTGAATACTGGTCGGCAAGGGTGATGTTGTTGATGCTGCCGTCAAGGCTCTCAAGCTGAACGGTTTTGCCGCTGATAGTGGAGCTGAGGTTGTTGATGTCGCCGATGGCGCTGAGGTTGAGGTTGCCCCCCGCGCTAATCAGCCCATTGCCGGTGTTGTTGATCTGCCCGCTGCTTTCAACCATCAGGTCGGTTTTCGCCAGCAGGGTGCTGCCGTCGTTGGTGATGTTGCCGCCGCTCAGGTTGACGTTATTCCCGGCAATCACGCTGCCGTTACTGACCGTCACGTCCTTCGGCGACAGGTACACTTTCGGCACCATTACCGTTTCGCCGTTAATGGTCGCGGTTTCCCACCACAGGATGCTGTGGTTGAGGGCCGCTATCTGATCGGCGGTAAGAGAGACGCCAAATTGCAGTCCCAGCGACTGCTGCGCGCTGGCGGCGTTGTCCATCAGATACTGCATCTGCGCGAGATCGGAACCCACGCCGTTCAGGTAGCGATTGCCGGTCTGGTTCAGGATCACGTTGCTGACATAGCGCGTATCAAAGGCCGCATCGCCCAGGAAGCGGTAGTCATAATCCGGTTTTAAATTGATACGCGAGAGCATGTACGACGAACCGAGGAACTGCTTCTCATCGGTGTAGGCCGTATTGGTTTCACGCGGTGCCGCTGAGGGGCTAATGCCCAGCAGCTTATTCAGGTCGCCAAACAGCGCCGGGTCGAGCTGCCCCAGGCCATCAAGTTTCGGGTTAACGGTAATCAGGTACGGGCTTTTCGGGTTGGTGGTCACCACAAAATAGCCATCGTTACCCGTCGGCAGCGGGTACGCGCTGGTGTCGACGGTTTTGCCCTGATACTGGCCCAGTGCGCCATTGCTGGCATTCTTCAGCGCGGCTGTTGTGGCCCCGGCATTTGCCAGGTTGTTAAGCTGCCCGAGATTAGCATTGCCGGTTTGCTTAGAGGTTACCGTTGTCAGGCCAGCGCCTGATGTACCGCTGTTGTCGAGCGCGCCGCCGCCGTTAATCTGCTGTAAGGCGTTCTGTAACTGGTCCTGCCATTGCGGAGAATTCACCGCCACCGGCCCGGTGTTCGCCAGCGCTTCTTTTTGCACGCTACCGCCAATACTCTGGTTGCTGAGAGTATTGAGGGAAGGCGCGGTGATGGTAGTAGCAACACCGCCTGCATTCGCGGTAGTGTTGGTATTACTGATATTACTGCTAAAGTTGGCGGCTACCGTGCCTCCGGCCTGGATGACGGCGCGGTAGTTAATTCCGTCGCTTGTCGTGTCGGTAATGAGATCCGGTACCGCAACATATCTTACTGTTCTTGCCGTAGGGTAATCATATTTATTCATTAACCCTTTAACGCTGGTATATGAGGGAATATCATAAAGCTCATGGTCACAATCATATTCACAAAGATACGAATAGCGATAAACCTGATATACCGATGTCCTGCTTGTAATAGCCGAGGCGTTGTTTAACGTTCCACCAGAAAGGTACACATTTTTCTGCGCCAGAATATCGCTGGCATTATTATCTAATAGCGAAGCTGATACGGATAAATTAGCACCGGAAGCAATGCGGGCAGCCCCTCCCTGAGCCGTCGCAGTGACAGTTTTTTCACTAACCAGCTCAGTAATATCATCAGTCGGTGCTTTAAAAACAAAAGCGACACGATCATAGCAATGCTCGTTTTTATTGCCACCACATTGCTCATAGACGTAATACTGTAATTTATTGCGATCAATGTCCGTGAGCAGAATATCGTAATAAGCCACGCCACTTCCGGCATTATTATTCTCCGTTGTGGTGGTCGCGAAGCCATCCCGCGTATTCAATAAATGCCCGGTCTTGATCGTAATATCACCATTGCGCGTCTCTATCGTACCGGAGGTGTTAATCACATCGGCACTGGCATTGCCCGCCGCATCTTTCTGCATCCACAGATTATTCCCGGCGAGGATATTGCCGCGCTGGTTGGTAATACTGTTGGCATAGAGCGCCATATTATTCGCGGCATACAGCAGCGCGGTATTGATCAGTGAACCCGGCGCACTCAGTGTCAGGTTACCGAGCGTGCCCACAAAACCGTTGGCGGTGATATTGCCACGGCTTGCCAGGGTGATATCGCCGCCACCCTGAATGGAACTTCCGGTATTAAGCACCACCTGGCTACCGCTCAGGGTGCTGGAGCCCGATCCGGTTGTTATCTGCCCGTTGTTGGTCAGCTGCCCGCCTGCGGTGAGGTTTACCGCCTGGCCCTGCATCACGCTCTGGTTGGTTATTGCCCCGTTGCTGCTGATGGCGAGGGTTTTACCTGCCGCCAGCGTCGTCTGGGCGGTAAAGCCACTGGTCAGTTGCAGCGTCAGGTTGCCCAGCGCCACAATCTGGCCCAGCGCATTCAACCCCGTCGCGCCCACGAAGAGGTCACCGCCGCTGAACAGTTTCCCGCTGGCAGATTGATCCACTTGTGTGGCGTTAACCGTTAATTTAGAGGTGCCCAGCAGCGTGCCGTTGTTGGTGATTTGCCGGTAGTTAAGCGCCAGTTCCCCCGCCTGGGTGGTGCCCTGGTTGGTGAACGTGTCTCCGGTGAGCGTCATCTGATCGGCCACCAGCTTGCCGCTACCCGTATTGCTCGCTGCATTAAGGATCAGGTTGGTCGCCTGCAGCAACCCCACACCCGTGTATTGCGGTGCGGTCAGCGTCAGACGCCCGCCGGACAGCACTTTGCCGTCGTTACTGGCAAGCGTCGTGGCATCAAGGCGGGTTTCCCCACTGCCCTGAATCAATCCATAGTTGAGCATGGACGGCGTCGTGATAGCCAACCCGCGTCCACTGACAATTTCGCCATTGGCATTATTCGTGAGGTTGCCCGCCAGCGTCAGCGTGGTATCACTGTCGCTTTGCAGCCGACCACTGTTGGTCAACGCCCCGGTGGTTATCGCGAGCGTACCCCCCACCACTTTCCCCTGGTTTGCCACCGATGCCGCTGTCACGCTGAGCGCACCGCTACTTTGCAGCGTGCCTGTCGGCTGCTGGGTCAGTGCACCATTGAGGGTAAGCGTCAGGCCATTAACGCCGCTGGTCACGCCGCCGTTGGTCAAGGTATCTGCATTCAGCACCAGATTATTTGCCGCCCACTGGCCCTGATTGGTCAGCGCCAGCGCATCGAGGGCAGCACTGCCCATCGCGGTGATTTTGCTGCCCGCCGTGCTGTTTAACGTGCCGGAGACGCTGATATTCAGCCCGTCGGCGCTCTGTATCGCACCACTGTTCTCCAGCGACTGGGCAGTCAGCAGGATGTTTTTGCCCTGCCATACGCCAGCGTTAGTGACTGACCCGGCGGTCACATCCAGCGTGCCCTGAGTCAGCAGTTGTCCATTAGCACCGTTGATCAAAGTAAGCTGCGGGGTCGCCATAGCCATGCGAGCCATCAGCGTCTTTTTCGCATCCAGCGTCAGACTGTCCAGCCCGGTGAGCACGCCGTTGTTGGTGATGCTGTCCTGATGCAGCGCCAGGCTTTTCCCCTGCACGCTGCCCTGGTTCTTCAGCGTCTGCCCGCTGAGAGTGGCTGCACCCTCACTGAGAATGCTGCCGCTGTTATCCGTTTGCTGGGTACGAATCGCCAGATCCTTCTGGCTCATGATGCTGCCCGGTGTGGTGAGGGTACCGGCTACGTCCGCCGTCAGTACTTCCTGACTCAGCAGCGAACCTTTATGCGTCCAGTCATCTGCAGTGACGTTGACCAGACCGCCCTGCAACGTGCCCTGGGTTGTGAGTTGTCCGGCAGTGAGCGTTAAGTCGCCGCCGCTCAGGGTACGGGAGTTCACGTCCGTGGTGAGGGTATCGGCTTGCAGTACAAGGCCCGTTGTGCCCTGCCACAATCCACTGTTGCTAAGAGAACCGGCATTCAGCGCCAGCGTGTCCCCGATAAGACGCCCGCTGTTGTTAAGCGAAGTGGCCCGAAGGTCGGTGCTGCCAGCGCTGATCAGCTGACCACCGTTGATGAGATCGCCGCTGAACACCCCGGTCAGGTTGGTAAGGCCGTTGATCACACCCTGGTTGTCGAGGGTCGTACCTGTTAACCCAATACGATTACCCTGAAGCGTACCTGCGTTATTCAGCACATCGACGTTAACGGTGAAATCCCCGCCAGAGAGCCATTTCCCCGCCGTGGCGTTGGTCATGCGCTGCGCTGTGGCTTGCGCCTGCTGCGTTCCCTGAATCAGGCCGCTGTTGGTTATCCCGGTGGCTGTCAGCGCAACCGTATTCCCGGCAATCTGCCCACTGTTGGCGATCGTGTCGCCGTACAGCGTTGCGCCATTGTGCGCCAGCAGCACACCCGGATTATTCAGCAGGGTGTCAACGTGCAGATCCAGCGCGTCGGCTTCCAGGTTCCCACCGTTGAGTAAAGTGTTCCCCTTCAACGTAAAGCCACCGTTCACATACAGCAGCCCCTGGTTCTCCAGTCGGTCGAGGTTCAAATCCAGCGCGCTGCCGCTGATAAATTGCCCGTTCGCACCGTTCAGCAGATTTCTCGTGGTCAGCGTCAGGCTCTCATTGCCCTGCAAAATGCCATTGCTGGTAAGAGACGGCGCGCTGATATTCAGGTTTTTCGCCGCCAGCTTGCCGTCATTGAGCAACGTACCGGCAGAGAGCGTGGAGAGGTTCTGGCTCAGCAAGGTACCTTTGTTATTCAGCGTTCCGGTCAGGGTGGCGCTGAGGTTATCCTGTGCCTGTACCGCGCCGCCGTTCTGCCAGTTGTCTGCGGTGAGCGTCAGGGCACGACTTTGGATCTGCCCCTGGTTATCAATCTCTTTACCTTGCAGCGTCAGTGTGTTGCCGCTCAGAACCTGACCGTTGGACGTACTGGTAAACGTGTTGCCATCCCAGTTCAGGGTGTCGCTGCCCTGCAAAATGCCGCTGTTTTGCAAATCGCTGTGTAGCGCGAGCACCTTCGCCGCCAGCGTCCCGCTGTTCTGGCTCTGATTTGCTGTCAGCGTCAGCGTCTTCTGGCTGAGTATTTTGCCCTGGTTGGTAACGTTGCCATCGACCTTAGCCGTGATCCCGTTTTCACCCAGCGCATTACCGCTGTTGATCCACTCGCCTGTTGCCAGATCCAGCGTGTCGCCCTGGATCTGCCCACGGTTATCGAGCCGATCGTGGGTGAGCGTTACAGCACCGTTACTCAGGACTACCCCGCCCTGTTGGTTAACCAATTGCGTACCTTTCGCTACCAGTGCATTAATGCCCTGCAACGTGCCGCTGTTGGTGATAACCGCACTTTCCAGCGAAAGATCGCTGGCGGAAATGAGTCCGCTGTTGAGCAGTTCCGGGGTAAAGAGCGTGGCGTCCTGTGCGGCGGTGATCTGCCCGGCTGCGCTGTTTTTCGCGTGCTGCGTCAGGTTCAGTAACAGCGACGTCGCCGTCAGGTTGCCACTGTTATCGAGCGTCTGACCGTTAAGCACCAGCGTCCCGCCACTGCGTAACGTACCGCTGTTGGTCGTCTCTGCGGTCGTGAGCGTGAGTGCATCGTTCCCTTGCACACTGCCCTGGTTTACCAGGCTATTTGCCGTCACAGAGAGCTGTTTCGCCCCCAGCAAACCGGCGTTGGTGATGCTGTCGGCGGTAAACGCCAGCCCCTCGTCTGCCAGCAGACGCCCGGTGCTGCGGTTATCCACGGACTGGTAACCCACATCGAAAGTCACGCCGTTGATCTCACCGGTGTTCGTCAGCGAACGACCGCCCAGGCGCAGATGGCTGTCGGTGGTGATCAGGCCACTGTTGTTGAGCTCCGGGATGTCGAACGTCAGGTCGTGCACGCTGTAGAGCGTGCCGCCGGCCAGGTTATCCAGCCGATCGGTGTGCAGGCCAAAGGTGTTTGTGCCCTGCAATAATCCGCTGTTGGTGATGTGATTACCGCTGAGCGAGAGCGCATCCGCCTGCATCGTGCCACTGTTGGTCAGTTGCGTCCCGCTGACCGTTAAGGTGCCGGTTCCCATCGCACCGCTATTTGTAATCTGGTCACCCTGCAGAGTTAAGGCATCTGCAACCAGTGTCCCGCTGTTGGTTATCTGTCCACCATTCATGGACAGTGCATTTGATACCAGTTTGCCACTGTTGATCAGCGTTTGTGGGGCATTCAGCGTGATGTTATCTGCGCTGGATTTGCCACCGTGGCTCAGGCTTTTTGCCGTCACCGTGAGCGCATTTTTCGCCGCCTGCGTCCCGTCCAGCGTCGCGCTGTTGGCCTGGAGGTTGAGTGTGTCACTGCTTTGCAGCTGCGCATGCGTGCCGGTCTCGACATCATCCGCCGTTACCGTCAGGTTGCCCGTGGCGCTGACCTGACCATCAAAACCCGCATGCTGCGTGGCGTTCAGGTGGATCTCACCCAGACTGGACGTTAAGGATCCTTCACCGCCGTACAGGTTTCCGGCATTGACCGTCAGCCCCTGTTGCCCGGACAGCGTCCCGTTTTGCGTCCAGGTTCCGGCGTCAATCTGTAGCAGGCCATCACTGAGCGTTTTCCCCTGCCCACCGTTTTCCAGTGCGCCCGTGAGGGAGAGGGTCATATCGCCGCTCGCACTCAAGGTCCCCGACTGGCTTAACGCGTCCCCGGTCAGCGACAGCACATCACTACTCTGCAATGCACCGCTGTTTTGCGTTGTTCCGGCATGAACAGTCACGCCGTTACCCTGAATGTTACCGCTGTTACTGAGGCGGGAGGCCTGCGCGTCCACCCGGCCTTTCGCCGCCAGTTTGCCGCTGTTATCGAGCGTGCTGGCTGAAAGCGCCAGGCTACCTGACGTATTCACCTCTCCCTGGTTGGTGATATCACCCCCGATCAGGCGTACATCGCCTGCCGCATCGGCACGGCTGGTGCCGTCCAGCCCAATCTGGCTGGCGCTCATCGTCAGCCCCTTCCCGCTGGTCAGGGTGCTGTTGGTTGCCGAGAGCGTGCCGTTACTGTTAAGAGAAACCGCCCCGTCCGCCACCACTGTCGCGTCTTTAAGAGCCAGATCCTGGGTACTGGTGAGAGTCGCTGTGCCACCCGCCTTGTGCTCGCCCGTCAGGTTCACACCGGCGCCTCTGGCGTTCAGCGAACCGCTGGCAAGACTGTTTTTCACCGTCAGTTTGCCGCTGGCATCCAGGGTGATATCGCCCTGGCGCGCGGTCAGATTTCCGAGGTTGACCCCCACCCCTTTATCGCTGGAGACCAGGTGAATACGGTTGGCGTACATTCCGCCCAGTGCGCCAGTATCGACGGCAACCGTGGGGGCCGCACTTTGTGAGGCAATCGCCGTGGCTTTGCCACTGGCGTCCACGCGGTTGGCGCCGACGGTGACCGTTAAATCTTTGGCATGAATCGCCGCGTTGACTTCGGTCGCACGGGAGATCAGCGACAGAGCATCACTGCCGCTGGCATCCAGTCCCTGGCCTTCAATGGTGATGGAGCCCTGGGTCACATCCAGTGCCGCGAGATTGCCGTTAGCATCGAATTGCGGTTTTCCGGTCGTCAGCGTGGCGTTAGGCGTGTTGATAAAACCGCAGCCGTTACAGGTAATGCCATAAGGGTTAGCCACGATAACGTTCGCCGCCTTCCCGCCCACTTCGGTGTAGCCCTGCAGTTGTGAACGGCTGGCCCCCACCACTTCGTTCACGATGCCACGGGCTTCTTTTCCGGCCTTCAGGTTCGGGTTGTTCTGGATTAACCCGCCCAGTTGCGTTTGCGTGAGCTGCCCGGTGGCGTTATTGAGGATCAGCCCTTCCTTGCCGACGTTGTAGTCCTGGAACTGGTTGTGCGAAATACCGGATGCATTGGGGGTGGCAATGTTCACCACCGGCACGCCATTGGCCGCCTTATCCATCGTGGTCTGGCCGTTTGGCGTGATCGCCGCCGCAAAGGCAGGGGCGACGGGTTGCCAGACCAGCAGACTGATAATCAGCCAGCTGATGACGCGCTGCGAGCGATGAACCGGTTTCGTACTATCCATGTTTGTTCCCTCTTAAAACGCGACAGAAACGCGCCAGTTAACACTCGCATGATCGGGCCCGAGCCAGTCGGGGTAGCGCAGCGGCGTCCCCACGGAAATCTGGCTGGCAAACAACCGTCCGGCACTGTTAAGACCGACCGCCGCGCCCCACAAGGTTCCACTGGCATAGCTGTCGAGCTTGTCTTTCTGCAACCAGCCGCCATCCAGCGCCACAGTGGCGCTGATTTGCCCAAGGACGGGCATCGTGAAGAGGCTGTAATTCAGTTCGTTACGCCAGTAGCCGCCGTTATCGCCGGACAGGTACTGCTCTTTGTAGCCACGTACGGAGCTTTCGCCGCCCAGGGTCAGGCGTTCGCTGCCGTAGAGCCGGTCAGGGGACCACTGCCCGTACAGGCTGGTCAGCCACAGCAGGTCACTGGTGACAGGCCGCTGGAAACTGGCGTTCAGGCTCCACTTACGGAATTCGGCGCGGGGGACATCGCCGACTTTGTTTTCATCGGTTTCGGCGTTGAACCAGGGCATACCGTGGCTGAAGCTGGGGTTGAAGGTCGCCACACCGCCCAAAATCTTATGGGTATGGTTGATGCCCAGCATCAGGCTCGAGAGATTACGGGAACTGCTGACCAGAGGAGCATCGTTCAGCCAGTTATGGCTGGTGCGCTGCGTGACACCCGCCATCAGTGCGGTTTTGATATCGCCATTGCGGAACACCACCCATGAGGTATTCAGGCGATGGGTTTTGGTGTCCCCGGTGGAAATCCACGGGAAGCCCATATTGATAATTGTGGAGCGGTAATTACTCCAGGCCCATGAATAATCCATCAGGCCGTATCCGTAGGGAATGCTGATCCCCGCCTGGAAATTCTGCGCGTCATAAGCGGTGGCAAAATCACTGCTGCGCCCGCCGCTCACCGTCCACCGGTCTGCCAGACCTAATAGATTATTGCCGACCAGCGAGCCACTTAATTGATCTTCACCCGTGCTTTTCTGCCCGCTATTATCCAGCGACACACTGGCACTTAACGGAAATTCAGGTACTGCTTTTAAGTCGACAATGGAATAACCAGTTTCAGTATCCGGGATTATTTCAATCTGCACCGGTGTCGTACGTAGCCGGTTTATTTGCTCCATGCCCTGTTCAATATCACGCAGGTTTAAAATGTTACCTTCGAGGCCGGGAAATACCATTTTCAGCATGCGTGGCGAGGCACCTTCGAGCCGTATCTGACGTAAGCGCCCTTCCAGCACCACAATGCGTAATTCGCCCTGCGAGAGATCCTGCTCGGTAAGAAAAGCACGGCTGGTAATATACCCCCGACTGATATACCAGTCAGAAATCGACGAAGTAAGCTGGGTTATTTTTGCCATATCCAGGCAGCGGTTCTGCCAGGGTGAAAGCAGCTGCTGCCGGACTTTGGGGCTCATCAATGTCGCCCCGGAAAGGGTGATGGTGTGCAGCGTAAAACAAGGACCCTGAGTGACGTCAGCCGGTGTATTTAAACCTGAGCGTGGCAAGGGCGTGCTGCGTTCCAGCTCATCACGCTGTTGCTGGCCCTGTCGTAAAATTTGTTCCTGCTGTTGCCGGACAGCATCACGATCGGCAGGGGTTAATGGGGCGGCGTGCGCCGTCGCCACAAATAATAAAGACAGAAGGAGATACCGCACAATAACCATCCATAGAAATAATCTAATCCTGCCACCAAAAATTAATTTAGGTTAGGAATAATCTAATGGTATTTTTTATATATTCCTATGAATGAAAACGAAAGGCAATAATCAAAAAATGCAAACGCGCTTTATTCATTTAAATTTAGCTTTGGGGGATAATATATTATTGAATGATTATTTAGCTGGAGTTTATTAAAGTTTAGTCCCACTGCAATTACATAATCCATCAAATCATTTAACATTCCCATTACGGTTCACGCCGCTCGGCGTCATACTCTTTATGGCGACGAACCTACACTTGTCATGCTTTTATTGATCCAACCTTTGTTTCTAATAAACACTGGCTAAACGAAATCTAACTTACACATCAAAAATAAGACGTCTTAGCGCTATTTAGGAAAGGACTTAGGTCACTGAGAGTCATTTCGAATATTTTAAAATTCCCTGAAAGGTTAATTTGTAACCACGGCACAACATACTTGCCGTTATCACTTAAATGGATCCGGCCATGTGCTGGTGATAGTTATTTTCAAGGAAAAGTAATGAATATTAAATTAATGTCTGCATCCGTTGCCGCTGGTCTGATGTTATTAGCAGGTGCTGCACAGGCTGATGTCGTTAGTGTCACCGGCGGTACCGTCCATTTTGAAGGTAAGCTGATTAATGCGGCTTGTGCGGTTAGCACTACCTCTGCCGATCAGACCGTACAGCTCGGTCAGTATCGCACCGCGACCTTCACCAAAGTCGGCGATACCTCGACCCTGGTACCGTTCAAAATTGTTCTGACTGACTGTGATCCTGCGGTAGCAGAAACCGCCGCCGTTGCCTTCACCGGCCAGGTTGACGCAACCAACAATACGTTGCTGGCCATTGCCTCCGGCGACAATGGCTCCACCGCGAAGGGCGTGGGCATTGAGATCCTCGACAATAACTCCAACCCGCTGAAACCAGACGGTGTTGTAACGTCTGTCGCGCAGAAGCTGGTGGAAGGTGAAAACACCCTGCGTTTTTCTGCGCGCTATAAAGCGACTGCAGCGACGACTTCGCCAGGTCAGGCGAACGCAGACGCTACCTTTATCATGAACTACGAGTAAGCACCTGGAGTACAGGGAAAATCCTCGCCCCATGGATGGGGCATTTTTTTGTCTGCCACAAACACGTAAAGAGTCACTTTTGCTATGCGTAAATATTTAAAAACAGCCGCTGCGGTTTTATTTTTTTCCGCGGTGTCATTACCCGCATATTCCGCTGGCGGTATTTCTTTAGGGGCCACTCGCGTTATTTATCCGGCGGATGCTCAGCAAACATCGCTATCTATTTCCAACAGCGGCGATAAAGAACGTTTCCTGGTCAATGCGTGGATTGAAAATAATAACGGGCAAAAAGAAAAATCTTTTGTGGTCACACCACCATTATTTGTCAGCGAACCGAAAAGCGAGCATACCCTGCGTATTATTTATGCCGGGCAACCGCTGCCAACCGATCGCGAATCGGTGTTCTGGATGAACGTCAAAGCCATACCGTCGATTGATAAAAACAGCCTTGAGGGCAAAAACGTCCTGCAACTGGCGGTGCTGTCACGCATCAAGCTCTTCGTGCGCCCGGCAAAATTATCGGGGTCACCAACAGAAGCTCCTGCACAACTGACTTTCACTCGTGCGGGTAAACAACTGACCATTAATAACCCCTCAGCATATTACGTCTCCCTCGTAAATGTGCGCGTGGGTGGCCAGAAAGCAGAAAATCTGATGGTTGCGCCAAAAGCCAGCAGCCAGATTGCCTTACCCGCCAACGCTCAGGGCAGCGTGACTTACCAGACCGTCAATGATTACGGTGCGGTTACGCCTGCCATCACGGCTCGCCTGCCCTAACGCGACGCGGTGAAAAAACACAGGAATCAGGATGATGACCCCGATAAGCCTCTCTTTGCGCGCAGGGCTTGCCCCCCGATTGTGCGGTTTCTTGCTGGCGGCGACGTATCCGGCATTCAGCAACGCTGAGAGCTATTTCAACCCGGCATTTTTATCCGACGACACGGCAACGGTGGCAGATCTGTCACGCTTTGAGAAAGGCAACAACCAGCCACCGGGCGTCTATCGCGTAGATATCTGGCGTAACGACGACTTCATCGGCACTCAGGACGTGCATTTTGCGATCGCCAAAGGCGAAACCGCGACCACTTCCGGCGGGCTGATGCCCTGCTTTAACGCAGACTGGTTAAAACGCCTCGGCGTTAACCTGCAGGCATTTCCGGCGATCAACACCGACGAAGAGACGGAATGCCTGAATATTCCGCAAATCGTACCGGGGGCAACCCTGACCTATAACTTTGCCTCCCAACGCCTCGACATCAACCTGCCCCAGGCAGCGATGAACAACAGCGCACGTGGCTATATCTCCCCGGAAGAGTGGGACGAAGGCATTCCCGCCGGACTGCTTAATTACACCTTTACCGGTAGTCGTGGCACGGACAGCGACAACTACTTTTTGAGCCTGCAAAGCGGCATGAACTATGGCCCGTGGCGATTACGTAACAGCAGTGCATGGCGCTATACGAGCAGCGACAGCGGCCATTCCCAGCGCTGGAGCAATATCGGCACCTGGGCGCAGCGCACTATCATCCCGCTGAAAAGCGAACTGGTGATGGGCGATAGCAACACCAGCAACACCGTGTTCGACAGCCTCGGTTTTCGCGGTATACGCCTGTTTTCCTCAGACAGCATGTACCCGGAAAGCCTGCAGGGCTACGCCCCGACCGTGCGCGGTATCGCCCGTACCCCCGCCAAACTGGTGATCCGCCAGAACGGTTACGTTATTTATCAGAGCTATGTCTCTGCGGGCGCATTTGCGATTACCGATCTCAACCCGACGTCGTCGAGCGGTGACCTGGATGTGACCGTGGAAGAGAAAGATGGCGGTCAGCAGCACTATGTCGTGCCTTATTCAACGGTCCCCTTACTGCAACGTGAAGGTCGGGTGAAATATGACGCCGTGGTGGGTAAATATCGCAGCGGGAACGCTCAGCAGTCGAAACCAGGATTTGCTCAGGGCACATTGATGGCCGGGATGGCGGGAAACTACACCCTCTATTCCGGTACGCAACTGGCAGGGCGCTACAACGCATTTGTGTTCGGCGCAGGGAAAAACCTCGGCGACTGGGGTGCGGTCTCTGTCGATCTCACCCACGCACGTAGCGAGCTGGCAGACAACAGCATCCATCAGGGGCAATCGTTGCGCTTTTTGTACGCAAAATCCCTGAACCAGTACGGCACCAACTTCCAGTTACTCGGCTATCGCTACTCCACACGCGGGTTTTACACCTTAAGCGATGTCGCGTACCGCAATATGGAAGGCTACGAATACGAAGATGATGGCGAAGGCAATCAGGTCAAAACGCCTGTCGTGCGCAGCTATCACAACCTGCATAACAGTAAAAAAGGGCGCTTTCAGGCCAACATCTCGCAGAACTTCGGCGATTACGGGTCAATGTACATCTCCGGCAGCCAGCAAACCTACTGGAATACCAGCGATACCGACACCTGGTACCAGGTGGGCTACGCCAGTAGCTGGAAAGGGATCAGCTACTCCCTCTCCTGGTCATGGAATGAATCGCCGGGTATCAGCGGCAGCAACAAAATTGCGGCGCTGAACCTCACCGTGCCGTTCAGCGTCTTTAGCGGCCAGCACTATGACCGCGACAATGCGCTCGATCGCGCCTGGGCCAGCTTCAATGCCAGCCGCAATAGTAACGGCCAGGAGAGTTGGCGCACCGGCGTGGGCGGCACACTGCTGGAAGGGCGCAACCTGAGTTACAGCATAAGCCAGGGCCACAGCAGCACTAACGGATCCAGCGGCAGCGCCAGTGCAAACTGGCAGGGGGCGTATGGCACATTGGGACTCGGCTATAACGTCGACAGTAACCAGCACGATTACAACTGGCAACTGGCGGGCGGTGTCGTCGGTCATGCTGACGGCGTGACCCTCAGCCAGCCGCTCGGTGACACCAACGTGTTAATCAAAGCGCCGGGCGCACGCGGTGTGCGTATCGAAAACCAGACCGGGGTAAAAACCGACTGGCGCGGCTACGCGGTCATGCCGTATGCCACCGTCTACCGCTACAACCGTATCGCGCTCGATACCCAGTCAATGGACAACCATACCGACGTAGAAAACAACGTCAGCCGCGTCGTCCCCACTCAGGGCGCACTGGTGCGTGCCAGCTTCGATACCCGCATTGGCGTGCGTGCCCTGCTGACCGTGAAGCGTGGCGATCGCCCGGTGCCGTTCGGGGCTATCGTGCGGGAATCCGGCAGCGGCATCACCAGCATGGTCGGTGAAGAGGGGCAACTTTACCTCAGCGGATTGCCGCTTAAAGGTGAGCTGTTAGTGCAGTGGGGTGACGATGCGTCATCGCGTTGCAAAGCCCGCTATTCACTGCCCGAAGAGAGCCTGCAACAGGCCGTCGCACTTGCCAACGTGCAGTGTGAGCGAAAAGGATAATCATGATGAACAAAACCTGTCTGCTGCTCATTGGGGCAGCATCACTGGGGATGGCGAACGCCGCCAGCGCCACCATTTGCTATAACTCGACCGGCAGTCCAACCGACATTGCCTATGATCTGTCGAACACCTTTAACAGCTCGAATAACCAGGTCGGGCAAATCGTCACCCTGCCGGAAAAATCAGGCTGGGTCGGTGTGCAGGCAACCTGTCCGGCAGGGACAACCGTTAACTATACCTACCGCAGTTACGTCACCACTCTGTCAGTGCAGAACACTGAAGGCAGTTACCAGTACCTGAAATTAAATGATTATCTGCAAGGGGCAATGCAGATAACCGACTCCGCGGCGGGTGTATTTTATCCGCCCCGCAACTATATCCGCATGGGTGTACACACTGACGTCAGCAAGCAAAAGCCGTTCGACGTACTGGATTCAAAACTCATTTTCAGGCTGAAAGTAACGCGGCCCTTTATCAACATGGTGCCGATTCCCCGCCAGACCATGCTAACAGTGTTCGTCACGTCGACGGCGAGTGATGCCCTGGTGACGCCGGTTTATACCATCAGCTACAGCGGAAAGGTGGAAGTGCCACAGAACTGCAAGATCAATGCAGGCGAAACGGTAGAATTCGATTTTGACAATATTGGTGCTGCGCTCTTCAGCAAAGCAGGGGCGGGCGGACGTCCCTCTACCGCCACCCCGCAAAATAAACGCATTGCCATCAAGTGCACCAATATTGATGCCCAGGCCTATCTCAGCATGCGACTGGAAGCTGAAGACTTTAAGGGCAATATGATGGTGTCAGATAACAAGGACGTCGGCTTTATGGTTGCCGAAGAGGGTGGTCAAGTACTTGAGCCCAATTCTTTGGCGAGCAAAATCCCCTTCCGGCTGGACGACAACGCCGAAGCCAATCTCGGTCTTCGCGCCTGGCCAGTCAGTGTAACGGGGAAAAAACCGGCTGAAGGGCCATTTACCGCACGTGGTTACCTGCGCGTGGACTTTGATTAAAGGAGGGGGATGATGCGTAAAAGAGATAATCTTGCCGCCCTCGCCCTGATGTTCAGTCAGGCCGCTATGAGTGCCAGTCCGCTGGGGGAAATCAACATTGAGTTGCGCGGCAACGTGGTGGATTTTAGCTGCACAGTGGAAACCGCTGACAGTAATAAGACAGTGAACCTGGGGACCTGGCCGACGAAACAACTGCGTATACCCGGCAGCACCACCATGTTGGTGCCCTTTAAACTTAAGCTCACCGGTTGCCCACCCGGCAGCGCCTCTATCACCTTTTCCGGCACACCTGCCTCCGACCCCTCTCTGCTGGCGCTACGGGACGGCGAGATGGCGAAAACGGTGGCCATTGAGCTACGCGACAACGACCGCAGCCGTATTGCGCTCGAAAATGCCAGCCAGCAGGCGGTCATCGATGAAAATGGCGATGTGACGATGCAGTTTTACGCCAACTATATTGCGCTCACCGGAGATGCGCAGCCGGGCGATGCCAATGCCGACGCGACCTTTACCATCAATTATTACTAAGCTGAAACGATAAAAAACACGCCCGGAAGGACTATCTCCCGGGCGTGTTTTCTAGAGTAGTTCGTGTGACTTAGCGTAATCAATCAGTTCAACAATGGTATGCACACCCAACTTGGTAAATATATTGGATTTATGTGCACTGATCGTTTTATTACTTAGTAGTAAGTGATCCGCAATCTCTTTATTCGATAAACCATTAGCCAGATAACGTAATACCGTTACCTCGCGATTAGATAATGGCATATCCCATTGTTCGCCACGGCGTCGAGCCGGTTGATTGATAAAACTGATGGTTTCTGACGGAAAAAAAGAATAACCCGCGAGGATCATCTCAACCGCATTATAAATATCACACAGATCTTTGCGTTTACTGACAAAACCATTCGCTCCGGCACGTATTGCCCGGCCTGCATAAAAAGATTCTGATTTAGACGATAAGAATAAGACGTTGGTCTTCTCGTTTATCGCCTTGATTCTTCTCAACAAACTGAATCCATCTGTTTTCGGCAATTCAATATCCAGAATAACCAGGTCAACAGGGTTAGCGCGAATATAATCAAGTGCGGTACGACTGTCATCAGTTTTCAATACCACCTGAACATCTTTGTTTTTCGCGAGCAATACGTCTATCGACATTCTGACAATAGGATGCTCGTCCATAATGATAACGGAAGCCGGTTTCATTTTTTGTGCCTCTGACTTTTTTCATAATGCAACGCCAATAATAACCATTAGCGTTGGCAGGATTAATGTAAAATCAAGAAATTAATGCCGGGGCCTTCCTGAGGAAAACCTTGAGCATCCTTGCTTGCTTAGTTATTTCCACTCGCAGACTGCGAATGTGGGGAATAGCCTTTTCGTATAACGGTTTAGATTAGTCTTATTTGTTAATAAGTTGAGATGATTATACCTGGGACGCTTCGTTCGAAAAGCCTTATAAAAACAAAAGGTTTTTTCAAGAATATAAAATCCCGGAAAAACGGAGTATAGATTCTGCTTTTGAAACGAAAGCCTAACGAAACCGCATTATTAAGATTTACGTTTCGTGTTTAACACGGAAAACAAAGCTGTAACCCAAATGTGTGTAGATCGTTAAGTACACCAGCCTCATCCGTAGGCTATTTTTCCCACAGCCTTATGTATTTACTCTAAAAAATGAGGGGTTTTGAGAGACAAAGTGACATCCAGGAATAGTTGTAATTGTTAATTAGATGTAACTTAACTTCCTAAAATCACACAGAATTAAGTAGTTTCTTAGTTCGTGGGTGAGAGTAACAACTCCCTTGCTACACCTTAATGATTTACATCAAGCGTTAATCGATGCAGAAGTTGGGTAAGAGATTGTCGGCCAGGTAGTCCCAGCCGCTGCAGTAGCGTGGAAATACGATACACCGCACGGTGATAAGGCAGCCTGATCTGCCGGGCGGCATTTTTCAGCGTCAGCCCCTGTGCCAGTAGAGTGATAAGTTGCCATTCCGTGGAGGAGAAGCACGGAACTGTTTTTGGCAAGGGCGGGGCGAGCAGTGCTTCTCTAAGTAACTGAACAGGAAGGTTACGCGCCAGCGGCTCGAACGGCCCGGCGGCGCTTAAAAATGCGTGCATGGGTGGGTCCTGATGTGAGATCAGCAGGTATGTTCGCAACCCCCCTTTCGACAGGCAGTGTGCCCGCAGTGCCATGAGCGCAGCAAAACGGCTGGTCGTCAGGCTTTCCATGTCGACGATAAGTGAGGTGAGGCTTCTGTCATTCAGGCGATAGCTGGCAGCTTCCAGCGACCCAAAGGTTGCTGTGCGTTTGCCGACGAAAAGATGGCGACTCCAGGCGTAGCCCAAAAATCGGTCCGAGGAGATGAGCATCTGGCTGATAATGCCTTCAGGCAGCGTATCGCTGAGCTGGAGCGAGAGGTGCTCCAGGCTATCAATCACCAGTGGCATATCATGCTGCCACGGCAGCATGGTGTGTCGGGCTTTAGTTCTGCGCTTTTTTTCCCGTCGCGCCACACTTCGCATTTTGTTCTCGCAAATAGCTCTCTCCCCAATGAATGTGCCGCAGTCTCATCAGGTCCGAAGGTCATTGCCAGGATTTTCCTAATCGATAACGTGCTGAATGGCGTTTACGGGCGGACAATGTAACGGGTCATCCGCGATATTCGCTTATTTTGTTCGGCAAACGAGCACGTCGCCAAGATGGATTTACTTAAAGCGGGGTGAGATTTTTCGCAAACGGAGTCGCAACCTGTTTCGTGAATCCACGGAGAAGCATTTAGTTATTAACTTTTATTAAGAGAGAAAGAGGTAGTGATATTTACGTCGTTGAACTCTGGCATACCAAAGAGGACCGTTAGTCCTCTGCTCATAGCCTGAACCTGCCGGATGGCGTTGCGCTCACCCGGCCTGAGTTTCAATCCGGCTTTAGTTACTCGCCAGTCGCACAAAGGTGTCCTGCAATTCTGCGGGCTTACGCACACCCTGGTGTAGGTCCAGCACACGGCCCTGACTGTCGATCGCGACCGACGTCGGCGTGCCGATGACCTTATAACGCTCCTGGGTGATTTTGAGCTGATCGCGCACTACCGGGTAGGTTATCTGGTGTTTTACCAGCAGCGCATTGATGTCCACCGAATCCGGGTCGGTGTTGACGGCCACCACCACTACGTTATCGCCATATTTTTTACTCAACGCTTGCAGGGTGTCCATTTCCGCGAGGCATCCACCACAGCTGGACGACCAGAAGTTGAGGTAAATACCTTTGCCCTTCCAGCTTTCGAGGCTGACGTCTTTGCCAAACATATCGAATGCCGCCAGCGCCGGAGCGGGTGCCCCTTTCGCCAGTTTCTCTTCTTTGCAGCCGCTCAACAGCACCAGCAGCACTAATACCAATCCGTTAAGCCAACGCATGATGTGCTTTCTCCTCGCCAAGATATTTTCCGTGCTGTAAACGCACGATACGGTCTGCAAACTGCCCGAGCGCTGGGTTATGTGTCACCATCACGATGGTGCGCCCCTGGCGGTGTAGGTCGGTGAGCAGATCCAGCACGCGCTGTTCGTTCTCTTCATCCAGGTTACCAGTGGGTTCATCGGCGAAAATGACCGGCGGCTCGTTCACCAGCGCACGGGCAATACACACCCTTTGCTGTTCACCACCAGAAAGCTGGCTCGGCAGGTGGGTGATACGGTGCTCCAGCCCAACCTGCGCCAACACGGCGCGGGCAGCGGCTTCGTCCACCACGCTATGGTAATGCTGCGCCAGCATCACGTTCTCCAGTGCCGTCAGGAACGGGATAAGGTGGAACTGCTGGAAAACGAGGCCGATTTTCTCGGCACGAAAACGGCGACGACCCTCTTCATCAAGGGCGGCGGCATCGGTACCGTCGAGAATCACCTGCCCTTCAGTGGCGGTGTCCAGACAGGTCAGGATGTTCATCAGCGTGGTTTTACCGGAACCCGAGGCTCCCATAATCGCCACAAACTCACCGCGAGCAATGCGTAAATTGATATCGTCCAGCGCGGTGACGTCACCGAAGCGCTTATACAAATGGCGGGTTTCAATCGCCATCTGCGGGATTTGCGTAACAGACATGGCGTTACTCTCCTTTCAAAACTTTTGCAGGCTCGACGCTCACTGCGCGCCGCACCGGAACGATGGCCGCGAGCACCGCGACCAGCAAAGACAGCACCAGGGTGATAGGCAGAACGGGCAGGCGCAGGGAAATAGCTGCGTTGAACACCGTCATCCCCAACAGCTGGGCCAATAGATAGCCAAGGATCCAGCCCGTCACCACTGCAGCCAGCGCAATAATGCCGGTTTCCAGCACCATCTGACGCATGATGTCGCCGTTGCTGGAGCCGAGCGCTTTTTGCAGCGCAAACTCTCGCGAGCGTTCTCCCACTATCGCCATCAGCGTGGTGTTCACGCACAGCGACGAGAGCGCCAGAATGACCACCGAGACCAGCCCCATCAGCCCTTTTATCTTGTCGAGCACCTGCCCTTCGGAGGCCGAGACTTTACGCACCGGGCGAATTTCCAGATCAGGATACTGCTGTTGCAGGTGCTGGGCGTAGCTCTCCACCTGACCCACATCGTTGCTCACGCTGAGCAGCGCATGGCTGATTTTGTCCGGCTGATGGAGCCATTTCTGCGCCACATCGAGGCTGACAATCAGCATGTTATCGGTGGCATCACCTGCTTCAACGATGCCCTTCACCAGCAGTTTTTTACGCTCTTTATGATCGACCAGGGTAATACTGTCGCCCGGTCGAACGTTCAGTCGTTCGGCCAGCTTGACGCCCACCATCGCGTTCCGGTCATCAAAACTCACACCGATCCAGTTACCGGTCACCTGCCAGTACGGCGCCAGTTTTTGCATCGATTCAAACCATACGCCAACGATCACCACCTTCTCGAGTTCGGTGCGCGCCATCCCGTACAGCCAGGGGCTGGCTCCATGAATCAACCCTTGCGGGGCCTTGTCGAGAATGGCCTGTAATTCCGGCTGCGGCATACTGGAACCGTGCCCCGGCCCAATGTAAAAGTTTGCCCCGAAGGTGCGCAGTTCTTCGCTCATTTTGGTGTTGATGTCGAACCACACGGCGGAGAGCGCAGTGACAATGGTCGCCCCCACGGTGAGAGCAGCAAACACCACGCTGACGCGCTGCAAACGCAGGCGCAATGCGCGCCAGACCAGAAGCCAGAGCATGTCGTGCTTAGCGGCCATACAGCACCTCCACAGGGTAAAGGCGGGCAATACGGCGCGCCGGGAACCAGGTGCCGATAACGGCAATCAGCACCGCCACCACCAGCACACAAGGGAAAACAATCCACGCGAAATTGAGGGGTGCATCAAACAGCATCAGGCCGATGGCTTTCGCCAGTCCCCAGCCCGCAATACAGCCCACCGCACCACCGGCCAGTCCACTCGAAGCCGCTTCCAGATAGAACAGCAGCAGAATTTGCCACTGACGCGCACCGAGCGCCTTCATCAGGCCGATCTCTTTGGCGCGTTCCATAATGGTACTGGTCATCAACGAGGCAATGCCCATCGCGGCAGCAGCCAGGGCGGCAAGCGTCACCACGCCCATCAGGAGCTGGATCTTGTCGATAACCACCCCCTCCGAAGCGGCAACCTGCCAGACCGGACGCACTTCGGCACCGGAAATCGCCTCTTCAAGCTGGTGAGCAATAGACGAGACGTACGCCGTGCAGTACCAGAGGTCATACTCTTCGGCATTCAGTGCATCGAGGTTTTCACGGGCGCGGCGCGAAAGTTCGTTTTCCGGCACCGTCAGCGCCGAGACGCGAATGGCCTGCACTTTGCCTTGTAGTCCCAGCAGGTTTTGCACCACAGCAAGTGGCATAACCAGTTGGCTGTCCTCTTCGCCACCGCTGGAAAGAATGCCGCTGACGACCACGGTTTGCGTTTTGCTTCCGGCCTGCAGGGTGAGTTTGTCGCCGGGTTTCCAGCCGTTATTGCGCGCCAGCGCATGACCGACCAGCGTCTGCGGCACATTGCTCACGGGCTCCTGCGGCCACTCGCCGGTCACCTGCCAGAACGGGCTCACGGTGCGCTGCCCGGTCTGGTAACCCTCTTCGTCCGGAATATCCACCGGCTGACTGAAGAAGGTGCCGAGTACCCGGACATCATGCCCGCCCACCGTCACCTCGCCGCCCAGCATCGGGGCAAAGCCAACAATGTTGTTACGCCAGAAGATATCTTTGATGTTCGGCAGTTCGTTTTCGTCGAGGAAATCCTGCCCGGAGAGCGGGTTGCTCTTCTCGCTGAACATCGCAGGCAGCGCCGCCTGCCCGGCGGGCTCAATCAAAATGTTCGCTCCGTAGGATTTCAGCTCGCGCGACATCTTGTCACCGATATCAATCGACACCGCCAGCAGCGCAGAGATGAGACTGGAAGCCAGAAAGACGGTCAGGATCGCCAGCATTTTTCGCCGCAGATTACGCCCCCAGGACTGCCGTAGCATTCGCCATAACATGACTATTCCTCCTTCACGATATCAGGCGCGAACTGCTCAGGCGCTGCGCGGAAGCGGTTGTAGTTTGCCTCAGAAGCAAAGAACCACGTTTTGCCGCCCCAGCTGTATTTGTACTCAGCAGCCGTGTTGGTGAGGGGGGTCTTATCCACCGGATCGGTCACCTTAATGGTCACCACCGTTGAGAAGTAATTCACCCCAGCCGCCAGCGCATCGCCGGGGATGGTCAGTTCTTTCTCGTCGTTGCGCCAGTTGTCGATCGGCACCGGGTTACAGCCTCCCGCTTTACCTATCGACGGAATGAAAATGTGTACGCCGCAGGCCACGCAAATCACCTGATTGCCTTCCATCACATAGCCCTGGTCGCCGCACAGCAGACAGGCGTCAAACACCACGCCAAAACGCAGTTTGTCCGGGTAACGGTTGATGATGAAAAAGCGCACGGCTTTGCCGTCGTCCGCCACCCAGACAAAACGGTGTAATTTGCCATCACGCAGTTGCTCTACCGGCAGGTGCACCATGCCGTCGCTGGCAAGCTGAACTGGCTGCGCTTGCGATAACTGCGGCGGCTGCGAGGCTACCAGGTTCCACCACAGTTGCCCGGCAACGATCACCGCAGCACAGCCGACGGTACTGAGCAGCAGACGTGTAGCATTGCGGCGTTGGGCAAGGGCCAGGCGGTGAGCTATCGGCTCGTGCGTCACCCGTACATCACGGAAATAGCGGTACAGGGTCGGTAGCCAGCACAGCGCAAGACACAGCAACAGCCCCGCCCCAACCCAGTTGTACAGTTCGGCATTATTCGTCACCTTCGCCACAAAACTCAGCAGCGATTTCACCAGTGGCACCACCTGCAGTTTCATCAGCAGCAGCAACAGGTTTCCGCTTATCGGCAGCCACAACATCACCATCAACACCAGCGTCAGTGGCCAGTGTGTCCAGCGAAGGCGACGCACCAGCATGCAGCACATGGCAGCGGCAAGACACAGCGCGGCGAAAGCCAGTACCAATGACGTGAGATTGAGTAGCAGATCGGTATTCAACACATGGGTGCTGGTCAACCCTTCAAGGTTCGGATCCAGCCCCCAGTGACGTGCGGCACCAAACACCAGAATCGCCTGCCATAAGTAGCGCACACGGTGTGGTACCCACCAGAAACTGAGCAGGAACAGCAGCGATACCAGTAGTTCGACGCCCACCAGCAGCAACTGAACCTGTTGGGAACCTTTGAACCAGAGACCGAACAGCAGCCCGGCAACCAGACCAACGAGGGATGTCCAGACCAGCGGTCGCAGCGACGGGAGCGGGTTACGGCTCCAGAGCAGCGCGCTAAGCAGAGCGACGCAGAAAAAAACCTGTAGCGTGGTGACGAAAAAGTAACTCATAACTTCAACCCGGCCAGAGAGGGTGTAAAAAAGTGGTGTACCAGAAAGCAGAGCGCGGGATGACCAGAATGGCCCTCCCGCGTGGTTAACACCAACACCTGCGTATTAATTAATTCAGGCCGACGTATTTAAAGTCATAGCTTACGTCGAACGGTTTCCACCAGCGGCCTACACCAGTTTCGGTGTCAGTGTGACGGTGCATACCCGCTTTGGCTGGCGGCTCGATGTGGTAAGTCACTTTGTAGTTACCCACGCCCATCATTTTGATGTTCGCGCCGTAGTGCGGGCCATCGCTCGCCACCATTGGCATGAAAGTCCCTTCCTGTTTCTCACCGCTGTCGGTGTTTACCAGGGTGTAGCTGATGGTCAGATACGGAACCCACTCACCGGCGCCGAAACCGTTTTTGTTCCCTTCGGTCGCGTGGATATCGGCTTCCAGGTGGATATCAGCTTTCGCTGCTGGCAGGCCCATGCCACGAGGTTCCATATCAATGGGCTGCAGGTAAACAGCGGCCAGTTCCATTTCGTTCATTTTGATCGGTTCACCCGCCGGGTGTTCCTGGAACGCAAACGCCGCAGGGGCGGTGAAAATCCCGGCAATGACTGCACTGGCAATCAGGCTCTTCTTCATGGTCATCTGACACATCCTCTCGTCTAAAAAATGGACTATGGGTTAGTTTTAATTGTTTCCCCGGGAACGTGGTTTCGGCGACGCATCACCCACAGCGCGACCAGCGCCGCCAGCAGTAACACCGCCTGCGGAACTAACGTTTCCACATAGGGATAAATGCCCAGCCAACTGATTTCCGGCAATCCGTTGATGAGCGTTGGCTGGAACAACTTGCCTTCCACCAGTTCCAGCACCCCTTTACCGGCAAAGACAAATGCCATCAGGTACATAAAACTGCCGGTAAACATAAAGAATGGTTTGAGCGGTAATTTGACGACGGTGTAGCGCATCACCAGCCAGGCGATCAGCAGCACCACGCAGCCCACGACAAAGCCTGCGCCAATCGCCATGTGACCGGCAAAATCCTTCGCATCACCGATCAGCGCGAAGTAGAACAGCACTGTCTCCGCCCCTTCGCGGTACACCGCAAGGAAACAGGTCAGCCACAGTCCGACCAGCGAACCGCGTGTTAACGAGTGGGATAATTTGCCTTCCAGCCAGGCTTTCCAGTGGCGCGCTTCCACCTTAGAGAGCAGCCAGTAGCTCATGGAGAAGAGCATCACCACGGCAATCAGCATGGTGAAGCCTTCGAGCATTTCACGGCTGGCACCGGAGTTGGTGAATAACATCTGGAAGATAACCGCCGTCACCACGCTGGCGACCAGGGCGACAATCACCGACTGACGAATTAGCGGCATCTTGTCCTGATGGTTGTTTTTCACCATGTAAGCCACAATTGCCGCGACAATCAGCAGCGCTTCCAGCCCTTCACGCACGATGATCATCAGGCTGTACAGCAGCAGGCTCCACTGGGTTTCCTCTCCTTCACCCAACATGGTGACGGCGCTTTGCAGATCGGTTTTCAGCCCGTTGGCTTCCGCCATCAGCGTTTCAACCGGCTGGCCGGCCTTCATCAGGCTGACCAGGCGGGTAAAGTGGTTTTCCAGCGTGGTTTTGAAGGCGGAGTCACGGGAACCGATTTTGTTCTCCATGCCGGTGGCTTCAAAGCGGTCAAAATAGGTGTCCTGCACGTCCAGAATCGCGTCCTGCGCTTTGCCGCTCTTATAGCGGGCGATGGCATCCGCGATGCTCTGGTTGATGCCATCCGAAATGCCCGCCCAGTCGGCATTAGCAGGTGTATCGCTTGACGCAGGCGCATTGGCAGCAGCCTGCTTCGGTGTAGTTACCGGCTGATCATCACGGGTGGTGGGCAGCCCCGGCAGCAGGTCTTCAATGTCCTGTAACAGCGCAGTAGTCTGGTAAGAGACATCGTTCAGGCGATCGGGCTGGGCCGCCAGGGCAATCAGCGCAGTAAATTGCTGATTAATCGACGCGGCATCTTTTGATGACCGGTTCTGGCGTACCGACATCTCCATTTCAGAGTTTTTAAAACCCTGGAAGTGGGCCTGCTGAACGTGCTGGCTGGCGGCGCTGTAATTGCCTGCCTGATATTCGGTCACAGCCTGCGCCAGTAAATCGTCGATGGTGCGGAAATTGTCCTGCCAGTAAACGGCAATATCGTCACGGGAGAGCGCCGTGTGCTGCTCTTCGGCTACCAGTTTGTGGCCGCCATCCAGCACCGGTTCCACTTCGCGTAACGCTTTTTTTAGCCCGTCGATTTTGGCCTGCACTTCACTGAGCGGTTTCTTCTCGCCAATCATCTTGCGGATTTCGCCGAAGGTGCTCTCCATCTCGTAACTTTTGCTGGCGGAGAAATTGATGCGAATCGGCCCTTCGAGGTTTTCGAACACTTCGAAATAGGCCATCTGCACTTCGCGGCGCGCATCATTGTCTTTTTGCTGCTGATAAAGTTCTGCCGTTTTATCAAGGCGTTGTTCAATATCTTCAATAAAAGGGGCGTAGCTTGTTTCTGCCCAGGTGCATGCGCTGAACAGTAGCCCCACTAAAACCACCAGAAAAGATCGGGAAATAGACACAATGTGTACCGTAAAATACAAATGATAATGATTATCATGATTCTTTTTTATCGTTTGTACATGACCAGGATCATGAAACCGTCAAACAGTGACAAGTTGTGTAAATTAATTATAAAAAGTGAATGTTAATAACCAGGCATGTTTGTCGAGACCGACAGGTTTATTTCCACATTTAGCTTAGGGGTTATTAAAAGCGCTAATAGCAAGATCGAGTAATAATGTGAAAAAGAGAAAATAAATAAGCCAGCGATAACAACCACGCTGGCTTAAATACAATTACTTAACTTCTCAGGGTATTTTGAAACTTAGTCTGATAATAATTGCTTATCTTTCGCGACCCGCTGGAGGAAATGACCGTACCCGCGTTCGCCCATCCAGAAATTAATGCTTTTCTCGACGCCCGTTGACGTCATTGTGGCCCCGGTAATGCCATCCACCGTGTAATCATCGTGGGGACCCGCGCTTTCCTGAACCACTTTCAGCGCAGGTCTGGCATCGTCGTTTAAGATCTTTTTACCGGGCCACTGGCTAAGCCACTGCGGGTCTTCAACTTTCGCCCCCAACATCGGGGTTTCGTTTTGTTCGTAGTAGAAGAGGTTTTTTACCGTGCGCCCGTCGGTCTCCAGCGCGATGAACGCATGCATCATCGACTTCGCCCCTTTTCCGGAAACAGGCAGGATAATTTGTTGTATTTCATTATGATTATTCTGCACGAGATAAACTTCTGCAGTACTGCAACGCTGGCGAATCTGAGCCGGATCTTGCTCTGGCGCGAGATTTACGCAGGATTTTTGTACACTCTGACGAGAGGAAACGGGCAGCAATGTACCGCTGTCGAGATTCACCTGACGCGTAATGACCCTTTTATCAAATAACGCATTTAGCGTCTTTTCATCTTCTTTGCCAGAGCTCAGACCCGCTACCTGAAGAATCGCCGCCGTCTGTTGTTGACTGGTTGGCTGTGCATCATTGCTCTTAATGACCAGAAACCAGACAGCCGCCGCAGCAAAACATAAAACAAGGAATAACATCATTGATGCAACAATAATTTTACCTTTACTCATTATAATTTTTCACCCCTTAGTAACGACTCGACCTGACGACAAATAAATAGTGCGCCAGTGATGATGCTTTTTATATCTATGCCACTGGCAGATCGGGTTTGCAACTACTCGCCAGACGCTATTGTGATAACAAAAATGATAAAAAAGCAGCACCTTTATTTTCAGAGAGAATATTAATGATGAGAAATAAGTCTGCGTACGTTAATTCATTCGGGGGGAAACATGAGTAAAAACCCCGCCATGAAAGCGGGGTGAATAGCTTATTTAGAGACGTCTGTACCGAAGTACGTGTTGGAAATTTTCTGGTACGTGCCGTCAGATTTAATGCTCTCCAGCGCCTTGTTAATCGCCTGCTGCAGATCGGCATTGTCTTTACGAATCAGCACGCCAACCTGCTCCGCATCACTTTGTGAAGCCACGATTTTCACCGGCGCATCCGGCTTGTGTTTTTTGAAGTCGAGGAACGACAGGTTGTCGTTGATAGTGGCATCAGCACGGCCCTGCGCGACCAGCGAAACGGACTGATCAAAACCATCGGTTCCTACTACTTCCGCACCGTATTTACGCGCCAGTTGCGCATAGTTACTGGTCAGGGTGTGGGCGGATTTTTTGCCTTTCAGATCGTCAAAGGATTTGATTGCTGAGTTGTTGCTGTTAACGATCAGCACCGCTTTGGAGGAGATGTACGGCTCGGAGAAATCAAATTTCGCCTTACGCTCAGGTGTAATGGAGACCTGGTTAATGACTGCGTCATAACGTTTGGCATCCAGTCCGGCGACCAGACCATCCCATTTACCTTCTACGAACTCGGCTTTCACCCCGATACGTTTGGCAACTTCCTGGCCAATTTCCACGTCAAAGCCCACCAGTTTGCCGGAGGCATCGTGGTAGGTGAACGGTGGGTAGGTGCCTTCAGTACCGATTTTAAACACCCCGGCAGACTTAATCTTTGCCAGGTCGTCTGCGGCAAAGGCCGCATGCGAGGCACTCAGTTGAATGGCGGTAGCCAGCAGTGCAGTCACTAATACTTTCATCATTAACTCCTTGAAGATTGAATGCCGTGTTGTTGTTTTAAATTTCCCAGGAATCGGGAAGGGTGTCGGTCAGGGTGGAAATAAACAGTTGGGTGCGCGTCTTCTTCGCCTGGGTAAAGATGGCCTTTGACGTGCCGCTCTCTACAATGTGCCCGGACTCCAGAAAGACCACCTGGTTGGCAATATTCGCCGCCAGCCGCAAGTCATGGGTAGCCATCAGCATGGTGGTGCCTTCCTGCGCAAGCTGACGCAGAACCGCCACCACCTCCAGCGACAATTCAGGATCGAGCGCAGACGTGGGCTCGTCGCACAGCAACACTTTGGGTGAAGGTGCCAGCGCACGGGCTATCGCCACACGCTGCTGCTGACCACCGGAAAGCATGGCAGGCCAGGCATCGCGCTTGTGCAGCATACCCACTTTGGTGAGCAACTCTTCCGCCCTTGCGGTCGCCCTGGCGACTGGCCATTTCTGTACCACCACCAGCCCACGCATGATGTTTTCCAGCACGGTTAAATGCGGGAATAACTGGAAATTCTGGAAGACCATCCCGGTCTGCTGGCAAATCCGGCGAATATCTTTTTTCTTTGTTTTTGTCTGCCCGTTAAATGAAATTTCTTCACTGCCAATCTGCACCGTTCCGGCCTGCGGTATTTCCAGCAAGTTCACGCAGCGTAATAACGTACTTTTACCGCTACCAGAAGGGCCAATTAATGCCGTGACGCTGCCTTCTGGCAGAGAAAGCGAAATATCGTGTAAGACTTTTTGCGAACCAAAACTTTTCTCAAGTCCGGAGAGCGTTATCATTATAATTTTCCTTCACCACGGTATTTCTTTCTAAACGAATTTCCAGACGCGACTGTAAATACGATAAAACGGAACTGATCAGCAGGTAGAGAATGGCAGCTTCGGTATACAGAATTAACGGCTGATAGGTCACCGCTGCAATGCGTTGAGCCGCAAGAAACATCTCCGGCACGGTGATAACCGACGCCAGCGAGGTGTCTTTGACCAGCGAAATAAAGGTATTTGAAAGCGGTGGTACCGCCACCCGCGCAGCCTGAGGCAGAATGATATGGCGCAGCGACTGGCTCCAGCTCATGCTGATGGAGTGCGCAGCCTCCCACTGGCCTTTCGGTACTGAAAGCAACGTGGCGCGGATCACTTCAGAGGTATATGCACCAATATTCAGCGTGAAGCCAATCACCGCTGACGGGAACGCATCCAGAGTAATACCGGCATTAGGCAGCGCATAGAAAATAAGGAACAGTTGCACCAGCAAAGGTGTGCCGCGAATAATCCAGACATAAAAACGCACCAGACTTTTCAGCGGGGCTGGTCCATATAACCGAATTAACGCAACGATAAATCCCAGAATTAATCCCAGGATAAAAGTGATTAATGTTAATGGAATCGTAAATGTCAGCCCGGCATACAACATCGGCCAAAATGAATCGAGCGCTAAAGATAACCAATCAGGCACACTTCACCTTCCCTGAAAATTATTATTTTCAGTTGTAATAAATTAAATAAGATAATTTTTATTCATGAAGGGCGAGTCTACCACGGGGTAATTCGGGACGTATCTAGATATACCAGGAATGCTTATGCGTTTGGGGCATAAGTGATTTCTATCGCCATTGAGAAAGGAGAAGGCCCCGTATTTCATACTGCCAACACGGGGCAACCTCTTCATCAAATCTGTGCCAGACCGCCGTCAACGAACAGTTCGATGCCGTTGATGTAGCTTGCGTCATCAGAGGCAAGGAACAACACTGCGTTAGCGACTTCAGACGGTTGACCAATGCGTCCTGACGGCACCTGTTCAGAGAGCCAGGATTTGGTGCCTTCCGCCTGTTCACCGCCGCCGAAGAGTTCATTCAGACCGGCGGTATCGGTCAGGCCTGGGCTGACGGCATTGACGCGAATACCACGTGGTTTGAGATCCAGAATCCAGCTACGGGCAAAGTTACGCACCGCCGCTTTGGTCGCCGAGTAAACGCTAAATCCAGGGGTGCCTTTCACACTGGTGGTGGAGGCGGTCATCACAATGGAAGCGCCATCTTTCAGCAGCGGCAGGGCTTTTTGCACCGTGAAGAGCACGCCTTTCACGTTGGTGTTAAAGGTCTGCTCGTAGTGCTGTTCAGTAATTTCGCCCAGTGCAGCAAAGTCACCGCCACCGGCGTTTGCCACCAGCACATCTATCTGCCCGTGCTGCTGTTGAATTACATCGTAGAGGTGGTCGATATCACCCAGTTTGCCCATATCGCCACGCACGCCGACCACGCTGCCACCAATCTCCTGCACCGCTTTGTCGAGCGCTTCCTGACGACGACCAGTGATGTAAACCTGCGCGCCTTCAGTCGCGAATGCTTTTGCTGTTGCCAGGCCAATACCGCTGGTGCCACCTGTTACCACGACCACTTTGTTGCTGTATCTGTTCATTTTAAACTCCGGTTTATTCCGTTGGGTTAGTGATGATGAAGATACCAGTGGAACGATGGTGCAAAAAGACAGCAAATATGCTACCTATCGTTCTATTAAAGGAACGATGAGAAGACGATGCGTACCGATCTCAATGATTACCGCTACTTCGCCGAAGTGGTGCGCCACGGTGGGTTCGCCGCTGCGGGCAGAGCGTTACATGAGCCAAAGTCAAAGCTGAGCCGCCGGGTGGCAGAGCTGGAGTCACGCCTGGGCGTACGGCTGATTGAGCGCACCAGCCGCCGCTTTCGTGTGACCGAAGTGGGCGAGGCGTTTTACCAGCGCTGTCGTGCGATTTTGCAGGAAGCGGAGCAGGCTGAAGCGCTGATTGTCAACGCCCATGCGGAGCCGCACGGTCTGGTGCGTTTCAGTTGCCCGACCGGCATGGTCGAGGTGGTATCCGACACCTTAATGGCCTATATGCGCCGCTACCCGAAGGTTCGGTTACAAATTGTGGCCGTCGATCGTGCCGTTGATTTGATTAACGAGCGCATTGATGTTGCCCTGCGCGTGCGCACCCAGCTAAATAGCGATGCGGAGCTTATCATGCGCACTTTGGGCATTTCGCACCGGATTCTGGTCGCCAGCCCGGAACTGGCGCACCGCGCCGGAAAAGATATTGCTGCGCTGAAGAGTTTGCCAACGCTCAGTACCAATGATGACGATCTGGAAGTCGAGTGGCCGCTGGAAAACAGCGATAAGCAGAGTCTGGCGTTTCGCCATACGCCAGTGATGAGCTGTAGCGACTTTTCTGCCGTGCGCTGTGCGGCAAAAGAGGGGCTGGGGGTGGCGTTTTTGCCGGAGCATTACTGTCATCGCGCCTTCGAAAGCGGAGAGCTGGTGCAGATTTTCCCGCAGTGGCGCAGCGTGCCGGGAATTGTTCACCTGGTGTTTACCACTCGTAAGGGGCTGCCGCCTGCGGTGAGGGCGCTGATTGATAGTCTGGCAGTGTCGTTTGCGGCCTTGACCCGGTTGTGAGTGTGCCGATATTTCCCCCTCACCCTCTCCCCGGCGGGGCGAGGGGGCACCTCATTCATGAACTCACCTCATAACCACAATATGATTTCGCGGGATTATCACAGCAGAAAATCCAATTAAAATAGCCCCCATCACGTACCGGCGCGTTCGTCCTCTGCCGCTGCATCCGCTGTTATTAATCGAGATCTTATGACTAAATCCACAAACGGGCCGCTGTTTGTCGCGATCCTGAGCGCATTAATGGCGTTTACCTCGCTGTCGACCGACATCTATCTACCCGCCATGCCGGTGATGGCCGTTGAGTTACAGGGTGATGTTGAACTCACCGTCACTGGCTTTCTTATCGGCTTTGCCCTGGCGCAACTGGTGTGGGGACCGATCAGCGACCATCTGGGTCGTCGGCTGCCGCTGTTTATCGGCATGGTACTGTTTGTGATTGGCTCGCTGGGCTGCGCGCACTCCACTTCCATCAACGAGATTGTCTTCTGGCGCGTCTTCCAGGCGATGGGAGCCTGTACCGGACCGATGCTGGCACGCGCAATGATCCGCGACCTTTTTAGCCGCACGCGTGCTGCCCAAATGCTCTCCACGCTGATTATCGTGATGGCGATTGCCCCTATCGCCGGGCCGCTGATGGGCGGGCAGATTATCCGCTTCACCTCGTGGCACGCCATCTTCTTGCTGCTGGCAGTGATTGGTGTACTGATGTTTTTGTCGCTGTGGTTTTTACCGGAAACGCTGCCCGCAGAAAAACGCACCCCGGCCTCGCTGCGCGGCGCGTTTCGCAACTACGGTTCACTGCTGAAAAACCGCCTGTTTATGCGTTACACCTTGAGCCTGACCTTCTTCTACGTTGCGGCCTATGCGTTTATTACTGGTTCGCCACGGGTTTACATCAGCTTCTACGGTATTGATCCGCAGTATTACGGCTGGCTGTTTGCGGTGAATATTGTCGGTGTGATGGGCATGAGCATGGTGAACCGCCGACTGGTGCAGCGTTACCCGCTTGAGACCTTACTGAAAGCGGCAGTCACCGTTGCCGCCGTTGCCGTGGTGGTGCTGGCCGTGACGGTGAAACTGCATGCGGGTGGCATCGCAGCGGTGGTCGCCTGCGTGTTTGTCTATTTCTCGATGAACGGGATCATTGCCGCTACCTCGACCGCCGCCGCGCTGGACGAAGTGCCCAACATAGCCGGTTCCGCTTCGGCGCTGATTGGCTCGTTGCAATACGGCAGCGGCATTGTCTCGTCGCTGCTGCTGGCGCTGTTCAGTGACGGCACGCCCTGGACGATGGCATGGATCATGGCGCTTTTTACCCTCGCCAGCGCCGCGATTATCGTTTTGCCACGTCGTCCTTGAGGCGCATCGCCTCAACAAACAGTGAAAAAGCGGCCGTGTGCTGCCGTCTGCTGGGATAGTAGAGATAGTAACCGGGGAACGGCTCGCACCAGGCGTCCAGGACCCGTACCACCTCTCCCCGTTCTATCTCTCCGGCGACGGCATCGTCGGGCAGGTAGACCAGCCCGACGCCGGACACCGCCGCTTCAATACGGTGACGTAGCGCATTAATAGTGAGCTGCCCTTCCACCCGCACTTTCAGCTCTTTGCCATCTTTTGAAAATTCCCACGGCAACAGGCCGCCGAGGGTCGCCATCCGCATGTTGATGCAACGGTGATACTGCAGGTCTGCCGGGGTTTTTGGCGGCGGATTGCGACGAAAGTAGTCCGGTGACCCGACAATCGCCATGCGCATCGGCGGGCTGACGGGGATCGCAATCATGTCTTTTGCGACCGACTCGCCGAGGCGAATACCGGCGTCGAAGCGCTGAGTCACAATGTCCATCAGGGCGTTGTCGACGGTCACTTCGACGTTGATATCCGGCCAGCAAGCAAGAAAATCCTTTAGCACCGGCCAGAGCACCGAATCCACCGCATGTTCCCCTGCCGTAATACGGATATTCCCGGCGGGCACATCGCGCATCCCTTTGAGCATGTTGAGCTCGGTTTCGATGTCACTAAAGTGCGGTCCGATGCGCTCCAACAGGGTTTCTCCCGCTTCGGTGGGCGATACGCTGCGGGTGGTACGCGTTAACAGACGGATGCCCATGCGCTCTTCCAGCCCGCGCATCGAATGGCTTAGCGCCGACTGCGACACGCCCAGTTTGGCGGCAGCGCGGGTAAAGCTGCGCTCCTGGGCGACAACCAGAAAAGCGATGAGGTCATTAAAATTTTCTTTCAGCACGGGCGGTTCCGGGGCATGAAGGGAGGTGAAAAAAGTATACCTGAGGTATTGATGAATTTGCCTCATAGGTCCTTTTTGATTTACCCACTAACCCATTCCGTTCGCGCTGCGTAAGCTTAACAGGACGATGTTTCCCGTTCTGGAGAAGAAGATGAAGATTACCCGTAGTGCGTCCGTGCCCTCAGCCGCTGGCCCAAAAGATTACTTCACTGGCCGCGTGCGTATTGATTCCCCGTTCAGTGCCGAAGCGCCTGCCCGCGTTGGCGGTGCTACCGTTACCTTTGAACCCGGTGCACGCACGGCGTGGCACACCCATCCGCTCGGCCAAACGCTGATCATCACGCAAGGCAAAGGCTGGATTCAGTGTGAAGGCGAAGAGATTCAGGAGATGAACCAGGGTGATATCGTCTGGATACCGGAAGAGGTGAAGCACTGGCACGGCGCAACGCCGGACAATGCCATGACCCATATCGCCATTGCGGAGTCGCAAAACGGCAGCCCGGTCACCTGGCTTGAGCAAGTGTCGGACGAGCAATACCGCAAATAAGCCGTAAATCGCACCTGACGCTACACCAGGTGCGTTCTCTGATTTACTTGCCTGCGTTATTCAGCGCCGCAATCTCATCGGCGGAGAGCGTCAGGGAAAGCGCGGTCACGAAGCTGTCGACCTGCGGAATTTTGGTCGCACTGGCAATCGGTGCGGTCACGCCAGGCTGAGCAATCAGCCACGCCAGCGCCACTTCTGCTAGTTTCACACCGTGCGCCGCCGCCACCTGGTCGAGCGCATCAAGAATGCGGAAGCCACGGTCATTGAGATACTTACCAATGCCCTGTCCACGCTGGCTCTGGCTCAAATCTTTTTCGCTGCGATATTTACCGGAGAGGAACCCGGACGCCAAACTGTAGTAGGTCACCACGCCAATGTTTTCCCGTACCGTCAGGTCCTGAAGTGCGCCTTCAAAGGTTTCACGGTCATACAGATTGTATTCCGGTTGCAGCACCTGGTAACGCGGCAGGGATTTTTCATCCGCCACTCTAAGGGACGTCTGCAACTGCTCTGCATTCAGGTTGGATGCGCCAAGCGCACGGATTTTCCCGGCCTTCAGCAGTTTTTCATAGGCACCCAGCGTCTCTTCATACGGGGTGTCATTGTCTGGCCAGTGGGAAAAATAGAGATCGATATGGTCGGTTTGCAGACGACGCAGGGAGTCCTCTACCGCCTGGGCAATCCAGCGACCCGACAGCCCTTTTTTGCCCGGCTCGCCGAGATCGGAACCCACTTTGGTAAACAGAGTGACTTTGTCGCGTGCGCCCGGATGGGCCGCCAGCCATTTACCGATAATGGTCTCGGATTCGCCGCCTTTATTGCCCGGAGCCCAGGAGGAGTAGACATCGGCAGTATCGATCGCCGTTAACCCTCTTTCCAGCAACGCATCCAGCAAACTGAAACTCTGCTTTTCATCCACGGTCCAGCCAAATACGTTACCGCCAAAAACCAGCGCGGGGATCTGTAAACCCGTGGTGCCTAATGTGCGTAAAGTCATGTATGAATACCCTCAGACAACGGACGGAGGTGGGCGCTCCTTGCCTGTTCAGTCCGGACAACAATGAGCGGTTCATCACTGAACCGGAACCCTGATGTTTGTGTGCCTTACACAATAGTCGCCGATCGTCACGTGGGGGGTTAGCAAAACGTGGCTTTTAGACAGTCAAATTTCGGGCATCGATAGCCAGAGAACGCCAAAAGAACCGTCGGTTTTAGTGTGGCGAACGGAAGACAGGCAGAGTGTTGAGCAGTGCCGTAATGGCGCGCAGATGCTCACGCAGCGTGCCGTGTAGCTGGCGAATCGCCGGGGAAAACTGCTTACGGTGCGGGCAAATCAGGTTCAGTGGTGCGGCTTCACCGGGCTGGTCAGGTATGAGCACCTCCAGGCGACCCGCCTGCACATCATCACTGATATCAATCCAGGATTTATAAACAATCCCCATGCCATCGACGGCCCAACGACGCGCAACGTCCGCGTCGTCACACAGCATTCGGCTTTTAACGATGAGCTGGCGGCGCATGCCGTCCTGCGGGAAGCTCCATTTGTCATAGACATGGCTGTTCATCGTAAACAACAGGCAGTGGTGATTAACGATATCGTCGAGGGTCTGCGGTCGGCCATGCTTTGCCAGGTAAGCGGGCGAAGCGGCGAGAACCCGGCGGTTATCTTCCGCCAGCGGCAGCGCCACATAGCTGCTGTTATCCAGCACACCGTAGCGAATGGCGATATCTACCGGGTCGCGGAAGACATCGCTGATATGATCCGAGAGCGATAAACGCAGCGAAATCTTCGGGTGCTGATCGCAAAAGCGGGTAATCAGCGGCAACAGGACGTTACGGCCAATATCCGACGGTACCGCCACGCGTAGCTCGCCCTGAATATCATCTTCGCCGCTATGCAGGCTTTCAGCGCCAGCCTGTACGACGGCAAGCATCTCCTGGGCAAACGGCAGGTACTTCTCGCCCTCAGACGTCAGGCGCAGGCTGCGAGTGGAACGGACAAACAGGCGCTTATCGAGGTCGCGCTCCAGTCGGTGAACCGCAGCACTGACCTGCCCAGGCAGCAACCCCGCCTCACGTGCCGCATTGGAAAAACTGCCCAGTGCCGCAGAGCGGACAAACAGCGTGACATCTTCAAGGCGGATCATGGCGGCTCCTGAGCCCAGGTTCGAGTAGCCCTCTTTGTGCCAGAAAAAACCCGTTTCGCACAGGGGTTACCAGGGTATTTTCACTGCAAATGTGAAAGTGCTGCTCGATTAGGCTGATTTATCTCACCTTCGTTTACGTTTATTCTCAACCCACCAGACGGGGCGGCAGGCCCCTCGATTTTCATTTTTGCGCCAGGAGAGAGATGATGACTTTAGATGATGCAGTGGTGACCCGTCATACCGTTAAGGCGTTTGAACCCGGTAAGACGCTGCCCCAGGATCTGATTGATACCCTGCTGAATGTGCTACACAACAGCCCTTCCTCCGTAAACTCCCAGCCGTGGCACTTTGTGGTGGCCTCCACGCCGGAAGGCCGCGAAGCGATTGCGAAATCCACCACCGGTGCCTTTGTTTACAACGAACCTAAAGTGCTGAACGCCTCACACGTGATTGCGCTGTGCATGCGTACTGACATCACCGAGCAGCACCTGCAAAACGTACTCGCGCAGGAAAATAGCCAGGGACGTTTCGTGGCCGACGGCGCGCAGGCCGGTCAGGACAAGAGCCGCCGCTCTTACGTCGATATGCACCGTTATGAGTCCCGCGACGTGCCGCAGTGGATGGAAAAACAGGTTTATCTGGCGCTCGGCGGCCTGCTGCTGGGTGCCGCGATGCTCGGTATTGATGCCACGCCAATGGAAGGGTTTGATCAGCGTGAGTTGGATCTCTCCCTTGGCCTGCGTGAAAAAGGGCTGACCAGCGTGGTGCTGGTGTCGCTGGGTTATCGCAGCGAGAAAGATTTCAACGCTGCCCTGCCGAAATCCCGCCTGCCGCGCGAAGATGTGTTTACCTTTATCTGATGCACAATACCCGGCAGCGTGCTGCCTGCCGGGTACTTTCAGGTTTGTTCAGGGTTAACGCGATGGCAGCTTTGCAATATACAGGGCTGGTTTGCCATCTTTATCAGAGCTGAACAATACGGCCTTTTCATCCGGCGTGAAAGACGGATGTGGATGCGTCACCTGTCGGCTGTTGGCGACTGTTGCCCAGGATGTATCATGGCGTGCGATACGGAAAGCCATTTTTTTCGCCACATCAAACCCATACAAATAGGGGTCATTATCGATGGTGTAACCATCGGAATCATTGACGTCTACAGGGGTCCCCGAACCATCACCAACCAGCATTGAGCCATCGAAATTACTCATCAAATGCGAGCAGGCTGGCATTGACATGATCTCTTCATTGACACCAGTTTGTGGGTCGAATCGGTAAATAGAACGCCCCTTCTGCCCTTTCAGGTAAGAGACATACACCAGGGCAGAGCCATCCGGCACCCAGAATTCGTGCGTACAACTCTCACCTTCGGCGTGTTCTTTGACTTTACGAATATTGCTACCGTCTTGATCAACCAGCCACATGCGAGCATCCACAAGATCGTGTGGGCCTTCGTGACAAAACGCGACGGTGTTGTCATCAAACGGACGATAAATGGGATGACCGAGCCAGAGTTTCTCTTCGTGGATAATCTGGCTTTCCCCCGTACGCAAATCAATACGCAACAGGCGACAGTGTGGACGTTTATAAAAAAAGTCGTGGAAAATTTTCCAGTCGTTAAGCGGCGTCCAGTCGCTTTTCGCTATCTCAATCCCGACAAGACTGGTGCAGTCACTGTTAGCAACCCAGGTTCCGTAGCCAACCCGATCGTCCGGTACGCGATAAACCTCACGTTCATCAAGCGTTGCCAAATCCACTTCGCGTAGCGTGCGATCGTTTTTGACATAAAACAGCTTACTATCATCTGCAGAAAGAAAGCCCCCGAAAGTATTGTCGCCAGCGCCTTCAGTTAATTGCACTGCTTCGGCATTCGCAATATTCAGCAAGTAATAGTTCCAGTGGCCGTCAAACTCACCGGCAAACAACAGCTTTTCGCCATCACTGGTAAAGCACTTCTGATAGAAATAGTTACGGTGGCAGATGATATCCGGCGGTGTTAAACGGGTGACTTCCACACCCGTATCGGGATCGTGCCTGACGTCATATTCAAGTTTTACCCGCATTCCTTTAGCCATTTTTTACTCCGTATGATGATGCGTTCTCACAGACGCACAGGAAATGGATGTTATAAACGGCCCTCACCCGAGAAGCCGTTTAGCGTGCCGTAGGCTCACACATCTCTACCGCATGGCGCGTTTCAGGATACGTTCAGCCTGACGCTGGAAGTCCATAGCGGCTTCCTCAACGGTTTTTTGTTCATAGTCGATGTATTGCAGGGAAGTGCCGAATTGCGCCACGATTTGCGGGTCGTCAAAGTAAGGCGAAACGGAAAGTTTAGCGGGCAATGATTTCGCCAGACGCAGTCCGGCAACCGCAGGATCGTTCTCATTAATTCTGCCGTCTTTAGTCAGGATCTCCACCGCCACATTGCTCAGCGGTACACCGCGCTCAAGACCCAACGTTTCTACGCCTTGCTTCGTGTTTAACAGGAAGTTAACCACCTTCGCCGCCGCTTCCGGGTTCTTCGTCGATTTACCGATGGATAGCATTTGTGCGGGTTTAAAGAATAGCCCTGCATCCGTCGCATCTGGCAGCATCGGATAGCTGCCCAGTTCAAGTTTTGCAGGCGGCTTGAGGTTATCGGAATACTTGGTAATGGTGGAGTTCCACATATAGGTGCCGCCCCACTCTCCCTGAATCCACGGCTTCATCTCATACATATTGCTCTTACCAAATGACGCGTAATATTTGGTGTCCGGCATCACATGGCTGTCGACCAGCGCTTTGTAAGTCTGAAAGAACTCAACCCACTGCTCTTTACTGTAAGAGAATTTTTTTGTTTTCTCGTCCACCGCCGGGATGTTGTATTTCTGAGTCATATACGAATTAAGCAACGCCAGCGTGTCCTGATGCTCCAGCACCACCGGATAATACTGGCTACCCAGTTTGCTTTCGAAAGTTTTGCCCGCCGCCTTTAGTTCATCCCACGTTTTCGGATACGCGACGCCCGCTTTTTTCCAGGTTTCGTCGTTAAAGTAGAACACGCGCGCGGTGACCGAAATCGGGATCCCGTTCAATTTGCCGTTCACGGTGGTAGATTGCAGCTCTTTGGCATCGAACTGGCTTAAGTCGATGATGTTTTTCAGTGTGTTCAGGTCGTAGAACCCATCGCCAGTTTTGGAAAAAATGGGCAGCCAGTTCCAGTTGGTTTGCATGACATCCGGCTCGGTGCCACCTGCAATTTGCGTGGTGAGGCGAGACAAATGCCCATCCCAGCCCGTATATTCCGCTTTGACCGAAATATCCGGGTTCAGTTTATGGAACTCTTCTAATGCCTTTAGTGTTACCTGATGGCGGCTATTGCCTCCCCACCAGGACATGCGTAAATCAACATCGTTCGCCATTGATGGCAGCGAAGTAAGACCAAGGCAGGCAGAAACTGCGGCGCCTAAAAGCACTTTTTTCATTGTTGAATTCCTTGCAGAGAGATGTTTTGTTCCGTTTTTGCGTCGAAGATGTGGCACTTATTCATATCGAATTTAAAGTACACAATCCGATTCAGTCCCTTTTCTATCATCGGCTTAGCTTCATCAGATGGAATGCGAGCGGTCAGCTCGTAGTCCGCAACTTTCAGATAAACGAAGAATTCGTGCCCCATATTTTCCACGCGTACCATCTCACCGCTGCAACCCCCTTCGGCAAAAGGGGTGTCGGAGAGAGAAACAAACTCCGGGCGAATGCCGAAAAAGACATCCAGTCCCTGATGAGCAGACACTTTGTCTTGTAATGCTTCGGTTAATGGCATGCTTTCATTACCGATGGTCAAGGCCAGATGACCCGTATCACCAACCAGTTTACTGGCGCGGATATTCATCTCTGGGGCACCGATAAAACCTGCGACGAACATATTATTCGGGCGGTGGTACAAGTTGTCGGGGGTATCTACCTGCATAATATGGCCGAGCTTCATCACGCAGATGCGGTCACCCATGGTCATTGCTTCGGTTTGATCATGGGTAACATAGACGGTAGTGGCCGGTTTTCCCGATCGCTTGAGCTGCTTGTGCAGGTCTGAAATACGGATACGCATGGACGCACGCAGCTTGGCATCCAGGTTTGATAACGGTTCATCGAAAAGAAAAACGTCCGGTTTTTTCACAATCGCCCGGCCGACGGCAACACGCTGTGCCTGCCCCCCGGAGAGCTGACGCGGCAGCCTGTCCAATAGCTCATCCAGTTCGAGGATCTTTGCTGCTTCATTGACCTGGGCTTCAATCTGCGCTTTCGGCACTTTGCCGAGCTTGAGGCCAAACGCGAGGTTTTCGCGCACCGTCATATGCGGATACAACGCGTAATTCTGGAACACCATCGCAATGCCGCGCGCTTTTGGCGCAAGGTTATTGACTATCTTATCGCCAATACGAACTTCGCCACCGCTGATGGTCTCAAGCCCGGCAAGCATACGAAGCGTGGTGGATTTGGCGCAGCCGGATGGCCCGACAATCACCATAAATTCTCCCTCAGCAATTTTCAGGTCGATACCATGTACCGCTTTGAAGCCGTTGGAATAGACTTTTTCCAGTTTGTTGAAGATAACCTCAGCCATGATATTTCCCTCTTAACCTTTAATTCCGCTGCTGGTCACGCCCTGCACGAAGTAGCGCTGCGCCAGGAAGAACACAATGATGGATGGCAGAATGGAGATACTCGCCATTGCCAGAATTTCGTTCCACGGCGCCCCTTCGGTGACGTCGATGGACATTTTGAGCGCCAGTGCAATCGGGTATTTATCCACGCTGTAAACGTAAATAAGCGGCCCAACGAAGTCGTTCATCGACCACATAAACTGGAACAACGCCACGGAGATAATTGCCGGTTTGAGGATCGGCACCACCACATACCAAAGCACCTGGAACGAGTTACAACCGTCAATCTGCGCTGCTTCTTCCATGTCGCGCGGGACACCACGCAGGAACTGAATCAGCATGAACACGAAGAACCCTTGCGTGGCGAAAGCCAACGGCAGATAGAGCGGCATGTAGCTGTTGAGCATGCCCATTTCACGGAACATCAGATATTGCGGGATGAGCAGGACGGTACTCGGCAATAACATGGTGGCAATCAGCGTCGCGAACCAAAAATTCTTCCACGGGATCTCGAAGCGGGCAAAACCATACGCCACGACAGTGGAGGAGATAATGGTCAGCACGACTTTCGGGATCACATACTTGAACGTATTCAGCATGTAATGACCGAAGTTGTATTCCGTGCCGGTTTTCCAGCCGTTGACAAAACCATCCCAGGTCGCGTGAGCAGGCCACAAACTCAGGGTGGTGAAAATCTCATGGTTCGGCTTGAACGATGCCGAGAACATCCACACCAGCGGATAGAGCATCAGCAGACCAACAAACAGCAAAATAACGTAACGGACAGCGGCGTTGATTTTTTCCCGACGCAGAGTACGCGCCACTTCATTCTCAGCAATGCTTTGGGTTTCTGAGATTTCCTGAATATCAGCCATTTTTTCCTCCCTTATCGGCGGAGTAGAACACCCAGTATTTCGACGACTTAAAGGCCACAGCGGCAAAGACAGCAACCACCAGGAAGAGGATCCAGGCCAGCGCGGCACCGTAACCCATATCAAAGTACTTAAATGCGGTATCGTAGATGTACAGCGAGAAGAGATAGGTGGAGTACGTTGGACCGCCACCGGTGATGACATATGGACCTGTAAATTCCTGGAAGGCCTGGGTGGTTTGCATAATGAAGTTGAAGAAAATAACCGGCGTAATCAGTGGAACGGTGACTTTCATAAACATCTGCCATTTGCTCGCACCGTCGATCATTGCTGCTTCATATTGGGACTGTGGCACATTCTGCAGTGCGGCCAGGAAGATCACCATTGCAGAGCCGAATTGCCAGATGCGCAGCAGTGTCACGGACATCAGAGCCAGTGATGGCTCACCAAGCCAGTTGACCGCATCAAAACCAAACACGCCAATAAAGCTGTTTAGCAAACCATCGATGGCAAACAGTGCTCGCCACAACACCGCGATCGCCACGGAACTGCCAAGAATAGATGGAATATAATAAGCCGTCCGGAAGAAGCCTATTCCGCGCAATTTAAAATTCAGGACAAAGGCAATACCCAACGCAAAAATCAATTTGAGTGGGATAGTTAAAAATACATACGCAAAGGTCACACCCATGGACTTCCAGAAGAGGGTGTCCTCTGTAAACATGTAGCGATAATTTTCAATACCGTTAAATACCGGTGGGCTCATCAAATCATACTCAGTAAAACTGAGGAAAAAAGATGAAACGAAAGGAAAGGCAGTAAAGAGTATCATCCCAATGATATAGGGAGATATCCAGGCCAACCCCAGAAGCTTATTTTCATTCATACAGACCCCTAACAATAAGTACGAAAAGGATAATGTTAATGCGGCACGACAGACCAGCTGCGGGTCTGTACATTAGAAAATATGTCTGGTTACAAGCATAAGCGCTTCCCTGTCAATGCTGAATATTGCAAAATTAATAGTCCATTGCGTGAATAGAAAAATGCCAGCACAGAATAATTTTAAGTTTATAAAACACTGTTTCACTTTATAACAATTTATGTATCAGTCTTTTAATAACTGTCGAATATGTGATCAAGATCGAAGCAATGTTTCATTATGTGATCGGCTCGATAATTTTGTCATTATACGAGCCTTTAAAGACTCATCTCTTACAGGGGGATTAGACCCTGCCTAAAACCGCATCAAGCATGTCAGAATGAATATTTCAAGCCAACACGATAACGGGTCTGTCTTTCATCCGTTGTTTTACTTCCAGGAACGTTGCCAACCGCAGCGTAAGGGGCCCAGTTCTTATCAAAATCCCATGTCAGTTTAATGTCATGTGTCCATTCATAATCTTCATTATCTGAGAGCACAACCCCCGCTGAGGTTGCTTTTTTATATTCAAACTCATACTCCAGAAGGTAGTCTTTGAGGAATTTCCAGGAAAGGACGCTGGTAAGATTATATCCCGTTTCCGTACTGTCTTTGCTGGTTCCAATGTTACTGTTCAGGCGCTTGTAGTAGGGGCGATAGCGTAACGAAGCCGCGACATCACTGGTGAAATTGACTTTACCGCGCAGGTAAGGGCGATAATTGTTAAAGTTCGAGCCGGAATCCAGAGAAAAACCAGGTTCTAACTGAAATGTCGGGTTAAATTTATAAACATAGCTGGCAACTACTTCTGTACCGTTACTGACAGTTTCATGATAAGCCTTATCTTTATTCTGTCCCCCTTTCCATTTTCCTTCCAGTGACAGACCAAAACCGTTGGCAAAACGATGAGACATTAACAGCCTGTCTTTATGGGAATTATCACCACTATCTGTAAATTCATGACGGTAATCGAAAGTCACTGCATGAGCAGCCATACTCATTAAAGGTATCAATACCAGTGCTAATGTGCGAAACATAGAGGGTCCCTCTTATTTATAGTAGGTAGATTTTTCAGACCGATGCAATGTATGTGCTTTTCCGTTAATCGGCTTATATGCAGAAAATTAAAAGCACAACACACATGCCTTCGATAACATATTCAGGATGAATGAACCCCGCCCCAGAAGGGGTGTAGCGGAGTAATCAAGCCCAGAGTTAAATAGCAAAAAAATACCCAGTGACAGAGCCACGTTGATTTTAATTTGCCATCAAAATAATAAGCTAGCTAAGCAAGTAGAATGTGATTACCTATAAATACCCTCCTGATAATATTTCATTTGAAAATTATTCTAAGTCATCTGGCAATCACGCCTTCACTTCAGACACGAATCAACGAAACACAATTTGACATAAAATGAAACAGTGTTTTGAGATCTTGATTGGATAATCAAAAAATGATCAAAGCGAAAAATTAATTCTGCGACTTACGCTGACAACAGTTCCGTCAGATAGCCTGAATAAGCAATGATGTGACAAGATTGATAATCTCTGCTGACTGACTCTGCTCAGGCTGCCTTTCAATGTTCTTAAGAAACTGCGTTGCCATAGATGAGTCAGGATAAAACGTCACGCTAAAATTCCAGATATTAGAGATTTATCACACTCTTTATCTTTTCATTCCCATGCTTTTGTTTGTGAAAAGTAAAAAACATCACGTTTAATTGTTAATAACTGCACGCTTTATGCGGTTTTATTGATCGAACACATGCTTTAATCGTGCTTTTAAACTCTCGCCACTATTATTCTAATTTTTTATACAATCGCCCTCGGATGATCCCCCTCCCTATACCCCGCATAGTTACCGCGTCAGCAGGTTGCTCTTAAATATAAAACGTTGCCTGTTATCATTTTTTTAACGCTGGAAACGATGCCATGAACCCTTCAACAGAACAGATCACCCTCAAGAAAATATCGTGGCGAATAGTACCCTTCGTCATGTTCGCTTATTTTATCGCTTTCTTTGATCGTATAAACATCGGCTTTGCTGCGCTAACCATGAACCAGGATCTGGGATTTTCCTCCACGGTATTTGGTATCGGCGCGGGGATGTTCTTCATCGGTTATTTCTTAACAGATGTTCCATCAAACGTGATTTTGCAAAAAGTCGGCCCGCGCATTTGGCTGGCACGCATCATGGTCAGTTGGGGAATGATTGCCGCCTGCATGATGTTTGTTGAAACGGTCACCGGTTTTTACATTCTGCGTTTCCTGTTAGGCGTTGCAGAAGCCGGTTTCTTCTCCGGCATCATCCTGTATCTCAGCACCTGGTTCCCGGTTAAACGCCGCGCCCAGGTCATCGCGTTGTTTATGGCAGCCGCCCCTATTTCCTCAATGCTGGGCTCACCGCTGGCAGGTTTCATTCTTAGTTTGCATGGTGCAATTGGCCTGAAAGGCTGGCAGTTGATGTTTATGCTGGATGCTATAGCAGCCATTCTGTTAGGTATTTTCACCTTCTTCTATCTGAACGATCGTCCGGAAAAAAACCGCTGGCTGACGGCCGATGAAACCCAATGGCTGATTAATACTCTGGCAGAAGAAAATAAAGGCAAAGTGGATCAGGCGAAATCCAGTATCTGGAAAGGCTTAACCGATATTCGCGTATTAACGCTGGCAGTGGTGTATTTCGGTACCTCCGCAGGTCTTTATTCTCTCAACATTTGGTCGCCGCAGTTTATTAAATCCTTTGGCCTGACCACGATGCAGATTGGCTTTATTAACGCCATTCCAGCTGCATTGTCGATTGTTGCCATGATCCTGTGGGCAAAACATTCCGACAAGACCAAAGAACGCACCTGGCATGTTGTCTCTGCCTGTTTGTTTGCCTGCCTGGGCTTCATTCTGGCCGGTTCCGTTCATAGCCTGCCGCTGGCGATCATTGCGCTGGTCATGGCAAGCGTGGGGATCTCTTCGTGCAAACCACCTTTATGGAGTATTCCGTCGCTGTTCCTGAATGGCCCGGCAGCTGCCGCTGGTCTCGCTGCCATTAACTCCATCGGTAACCTCGGTGGCTTCGCAGGCCCGGCCATCATCGGTTGGCTGAAAGAGACCACCGGTGACTTCTCCCTCGCGCTGTACTGCGTCGCAGGTATGTTGGTGGTATCCGCCTTATTAACCCTTTCTATCGAAATTAGCCGTAAACGCAAGGCTATGAAGAACTCATTGGCCTAAAGAGAAAATGGAGCAAATTGTGAACACTTCAGATGCAATGTCGTCTTTAACTGATGTGATGACCCGTTTTACCGGGTATGTCGGTAAACGTCTGCCCACAGACGTGATGAAAAAACTCGAAGCCCTGCGTGCGGAAGAAGATGCACCGCTGGCCGTCGCCGTCTATGACTCAATGTTCGAAAACCAGAAACGGGCAGATGAACTGGACCGCCCGTGCTGCCAGGACACCGGGGTGATTCAGTACTTCATCACCTGTGGCGCAAAATTCCCATACTTAAGCGGCCTGCAGGATGCCCTGCGTACCGCCACGCTGGAAGCGACCAAAAAGGCCCCGCTGCGCCATAACGCAGTAGAAACCTTTATAGAGAAAAACACCGGCACCAACACCGGTTCTCGTGTGCCATGGCTGGACTGGGACATCGTCCCGGACGACGACAGTTGCACTATTGAAGTCTATATGGCGGGCGGCGGTTGCTCTCTGCCGGGTGCAGCAAAAGTGCTGATGCCAGGTCAGGGCTACGAAGGCGTTAACCAGTTCGTGTTTGACGTCATCACCTCCTACGGTGTGAACGCCTGCCCGCCGCTGCTGGTCGGTGTAGGTGTGTCGACCTCTGTTGAGACCGCGGCTCGCCTGTCCAAAAAAGCAATTCTGCGCCCGGTGGATTCTGCGCACCCGAATGCTGATGCCGCGAAGATGGAAGTTCTGCTGGAAGAGGGTCTGAATAAAGTGGGTCTGGGTCCGCAAGGACTGGGCGGGAAAGCGACCGTAATGGGGGTCAATATCGAGTCCTCCGCACGTCATCCGTCCACCATTGGTGTAGCCGTATCAACCGGATGCTGGGCGCACCGCCGTGGCGCTATCCGTTTCTCTGCTGACCTGTCCTACGAAATTCTTTCTCATGAAGGCGCCGTATTATGAAAAAAATCCTGCAAACCCCGATTAAAGACGAAGACTTACTCTCCCTGAAACCGGGCGACATCGTCTACCTGACCGGCACGCTGGTGACCTGTCGCGATGTAGCGCACCGCCGTCTGATCGAACTGAAGCGCGAGTTGCCGGTCGACCTGAAAGGTCTGGCGATTTTCCATGCGGGCCCGATCGTCGTCGAAAAAGGGGAAAATGAGTTCGAAATGATCTCCATTGGGCCGACAACCAGTATGCGTATGGAGAAGTTCGAGAAAGAGTTTATCGAACAGACCGGCGTGAAGCTGATCGTGGGTAAAGGCGGTATGGGGCCGAATACCGAAGAAGGTTGTCGCACCCATAAAGCGGTGCATGCCGTTTTCCCTGGCGGTTGTGCGGTGCTTGCCGCCACCTGCGTGGAGAAAATCGAGGACGCCCAGTGGCGCGATCTCGGGATGCCGGAAACCCTGTGGGTCAACAAAGTGAAAGAGTTCGGTCCGCTGATCATTTCTATCGACTGTGAAGGCAACAACTTGTTTGAAGAGAACAAGAAGGTCTTCAACGCGAGGAAATTGCCGATTATCGAAGAGATTAATCAGCAGATTAAGTTTATTAAATAACGCGCCGACCAGGCACAGGTATCGTCATGAAGTTATTAAGTTTTGTTAATCCGAAATCCGGTTTAAAAACATGGGGCTGCATTGAAGGTGAGAAGGTTTATGATTTGGGAAAACGCCTTAGCGCGTATTACCCGGATCTGAAATCGGTCATTGCCTCCCACGCGGTAAGCGAGCTGGAACGAGTGAAACCGGAAGAGGCAGATTTTCATGCCAGTGAAATCCGTTTTCTTCCGGTCATCGAAAACCCTAATAAAATTTTCTGCGTAGGCATGAACTACATGGAGAAGCGGATCGAGTTTGAACAGACTATCGATGCACCCACCCTGTTTGTTCGCTTCCCGGACACCCTCTCCGCACATGGGGAAGTAGTCTGTAAACCTGACAGCAGCAATGAGTTTGACTATGAAGGCGAACTGGCGGTGGTCATCGGCAAACCGACGGATAACGTCAGTCGTGAAGAGGCATTAGACCATATCGCGGGCTACAGCTGCTTTATGGATGGGTCGGTTCGCGACATGCAATATACCTGGTTCACGTCTGGCAAAAACTGGCGCAAGACCGGTGCGTTCGGCCCCTGGATGGTCACCAGTGATGAAATTCGCGACCCACAGGATCTGGCGATCAGCACATGGCTCAACGGCAATCGCGTTCAGCATGACACCACCCAGAACATGGTGAGATCTGTGGCGGCACTGGTCGAGTACATCTCTCGCTTCAGCCCGCTGCAGGCTGGTGATGTAATTATTACTGGCTCACCGGGAGGCGTAGGTAAAAAACGCACGCCGCCGCTGTTTATGAAAGAAGGTGATGTTATCGAGGTGGAAATCGGCAAGATTGGTCGTCTGGTGAATCGGGTGACCGCTCTGTCGAACGCCATGGCTCACTAAGCAAAACGCGCCGTTTCGGCGGCGCGTTTTAATACAAGCTGGAGAGGGTTTTTAATTCCGCCATTACAATCTGCATCATATTATCCCGCGTTTCATCTCTTGCCCCTTTAACCCACACGGCAGACATCGGTAATTTGCTGCGAATATTTTCGTAGCCTTTGCCTATTGGAATAAACTTAATATTTAATGCTGCCATTCTTTTTACCCAGCGCGGCATGATGGCAGCACCTAATTCGGCGGCCACCATATTGATGATGGTCTGTTTTTCATCTGCAATTTGAATAAGCTGAGGCTTAAATCCGGCATTATCAAACAGACTTAAAGTTAAATCATAGCTATGCGGGCGAACACGCTTTTCAGGAACAATGAGCGGAATATCGCGCAAATCCTCGACATTAATTTCACTTTTTTGTGCCAGAGGATGGTTCTCGGCGACCGCCAGCACCACATCTTCATAGAACAAAAACTGACTTTCAAAGGCGCTATCCATACCGCTCATCGGGCGAATGAAAATCAGATCCAGCCGCCCGGTTTTCAACTTCGGTAGCAGGCGGGAAGATTTATCTTCAAGAAAGCTGATCTCAATACTGGGCCACTGCTCGCGGAAATGGTGCAGCACATGGGGGATGAGACTGATAGACGCACTGTCGATAGCCCCGATGCGCAGCTTGCCTGCATTCTGCCGCGCCAGGGTCTGAAAGCGTTTTTGTACGTCATCAGCACGGCTGACGATATCCCGGGCTTCCGGTAGAAAGAGTGCGCCATGCGCAGTCAGCGAGACATTACGCGTGGAGCGCGTGAGCAGCCGCGTACCCAGATCCTCTTCGAGTAGTTTAATATAACGCCCGAGCGCCGATGGCAGCATATCCAGCTTCTGCGCCGCGTGGCCAAAATGTAATTCGTCGGCAACGGCGATAAAACATCTGAGCTGTTGAAGTTCCACGGCATTCCTCACAAGTAAATGACTTCTTTTTTCTTATGATAATATTTAAGACCCTATTCGCACCAGAATATGACTTAAATTATGTGACTTCGCTAAATAAGAATAAATTTTTTAGCATTTAATTGTCTGCTGATTTACTTTGCAATCTTTAATTTTAATGCGCCATCATTTGTTTATTTGAAAAACAGTTTTGGGTGGTATTCTCACTGAGAACTATTTCTAAGGATGGCAATGATGCAAAAAGAACATAATGACGTCAGCAAATTTCTGAGCTATGTACTCCGCCATCAACCGGAAGCGATTGGCCTTGAGCTGGACAGCGAGGGTTGGGCGAGCATTGATGCACTGATCGCGGGAGCGGCCGGCCAGGGGCAACCGCTGGATAAGCCTCTCATCGAAGCTGTCGTGGCAAGCAGTGATAAAAAACGCTTCGCGATCTCCGAGGATGGGCTGCGCATTCGTGCCGTTCAGGGTCACTCGACCACAAAAGTCGATATTGCGTTTAGCGAAAAAAAACCGCCGGACACCTTGTACCACGGCACCGCCAGCCGTTTTCTCACCTCTATTCTTGCCGATGGATTAACCCCGCAGTCGCGACAATATGTGCATCTCTCTGCCGATCGGGAGGTCGCCATTCAGGTGGGGCAGCGCTACGGCTCGCCGGTGGTTTTGGAAATCAAGGCGTTAGCAATGTTTGAACAGGGGCATCAGTTCTTTCAGGCGGATAATGGCGTGTGGCTGACCCGGCTGGTTGCGGTGGAGTTTATCGGTCAGTGATGCTGGAATGCCGGATGGCGCTAGCGTCACCATCCGGCAAAAAAGCCGCCGAGCGGAGGCTTTTTTTCAACGTTAACGCTTCGCCATCTCAGGGATGATCAGATCCCCACGCACCACGCAGGAACCCAGCACGCTTTTGGTTTTTTCATTGAGCCACGCCACAATGCGCGCCGCCATCGCATCCATTGAATACTCAATGGCCGGTATTTTCGGGATCCCCGGCAAATGCAGCGAACCGGCAAGACTAAAGACCATAATGTCGCCCGGCACGGATTTGTTAAACGCCTGCAATTGCGGAATGACGCGCTGAGCTTCTTGCTCGTCGGCCACCAGCAGCGCGTTGAAGTTCAGGGTGGTGGCATTATTGAGCAGTACCTGCAGCGCCACGGACGACGAGGTGTCATCCATAAAGACCAGATTGCGGTTAAACGGCAGGAAATTGTTTTCCAGTGCATGTTTATAGCCGAGCAACACCTGGTCAGTGGAGCCACGGGCATCCGGGTGAATCAGCGCGATTTGCCGTCTTCCCTGACTGATGAGGAAGTTACAGGCAGTCTCAGCGGCAAAAGCGTGATCAAACTGGATGCTGTTAGGCGTGTCAGATTCGGCGCAGTCCACCAGAATGACGTTTTCGTCGGTAATATCGAGCGGGAAACGCGCACCAATGATCAGGATGTCATCACACAACCCGCAGGTCAGCTCATCCAGCGCATTCATCACACCCACTTTGGTATTGGCGAAGCGCAACAGCAGGTGTTTTTGGCTCTGGCTGAGGTGCTTTTCCAGCGCGTAAAGGTAGCCGGTTGTCTGGTTGATGTTTTCCTGGGCGCAGATAACGCCGATGCAGCCTGTCGACTGGCTGAGTAAGGACTGGGCGATAACATTGGGCCGATAATTCAGCTCATCGACCGCTTTCAGTACGGCGAGGCGACTGGCTTCCTTAACCCCGCGCGAACCACTCAACACCCGTGAGACTGTGGCTTTTGACACCCCAGCTAAACGTGATACATCGTTGATTGTAGACATCTTTCTCCCCTGACAGGCGACACTATCGCGCCTGCAAAAACCAAGTACCACAACGGTTCATAATATAACCACTCAAAGTATATCCTTTTCTTTTTTTCATGGAAACCGATTTTCCATTTGGACTCACTTGCTATCAGAAAAGTGCCCATTTCCGTGACCTGAATCCAGAAAAAAGACCTTATATCACCTAGATTTTGATGATTGTCACACTTCTTTTGCGATCAAATGGAAACCGGTTTCCATATGTTATCCAATCATCTCCGCAATAACTTTTTACATTCGAGGATGGTCAACGATGTTCAGGATTATGTTGTGTTGCTCCGCAGGGATGTCCACCAGTTTGCTGGTCAGGAAAATGGTGGAAGAGGCAAAGGAACGAAATCTACCGGTTGAGATCGATGCATTTGGCGTTGCTGAATTCGATGTACAGTTTCCGCGATACCAGGTCGTGCTTCTCGGACCGCAGGTGAAATATATGTTAAACACGCTGTCAGAAAAGGCCGCTGCCGTCGGCATCCCCGTGCAACCCATCAATCCGATGGACTACGGGATGCAGCGTGGCGATAAGGTACTGGACTTTGCACTGTCGCTGATTGAAGCGGCGCACTAAAAGGTGAACCCATGAGTTCGTTATATCAGTCTATGATTGGCGTCATTGAGCAGTCCATTACCCCGCTGGCGGGCAAACTTGGACAGCAAAAATACGTTATCGCCATCCGTGACGGCTTTACTGCCGCACTGCCGTTTATGATCATCGGCTCGTTTATGCTGGTCTTTATTTTCCCGCCGTTCTCACCGGAAACCACCAACGGTTTCGCACGTGCATGGCTGGACTTTTCCACGCAGTACCGTGCACAACTGATGTTGCCGTTCAACCTCAGCATGGGCGTGATGACGTTCTTTATCTCGGTGGGGATTGGTGCCAGTCTGGGTCGCCAGTTCAATCTGGATCCGGTGATGACCGGTTTGCTGGCATTTATGGCGTTCCTGCTGGTGGCTGCACCGTACCATGAAGGGCAGATTTCCACGCAGTACCTCTCCGGTCAGGGCATCTTTACCGCGCTGCTGACGGCGATTTACTCTGCGCGTGTTTATGCCTGGCTGAAGCAGCACAACGTAACGATTAAACTGCCGAAAGAAGTCCCGACCGGCGTGGCCCGTTCGTTCGAAATCCTGATCCCGGTACTGGTGATTATCGCCACGCTGCACCCGCTGAACCTGTTTATCGAAGCACAAACCGGCATGATCCTGCCACAGGCTATCATGCACCTGCTGGAACCGCTGGTCTCTGCGTCTGATTCCCTGCCAGCCATTCTGCTGTCTGTTCTGCTGTGCCAAATCTTCTGGTTTGCCGGTATCCACGGCTCGCTGATTGTCACCGGCATCATGAACCCGTTCTGGATGGCAAACCTCTCTGCCAACCAGGCAGCTCTGGCGGCGGGCGCGGCACTGCCCCACGTCTACCTGCAAGGTTTCTGGGACCACTACCTGCTGATTGGCGGCGTAGGTTCGACTCTGCCTCTGGCCTTCCTGCTGCTGCGTAGCCGCGTGCTGCACCTGCGTACCATCGGCAAAATGGGCGTGGTTCCGAGCTTCTTTAACATCAACGAACCGATTCTGTTCGGTGCGCCAATCATCATGAACCCGATGCTGTTTATCCCGTTCGTCTGCGTCCCGCTGGTCAACGCCGTTCTGGCTTACGGTGCAACACGCATGGGCTGGCTGGCACAAGTTGTCTCACTGACACCGTGGACCACGCCTGCGCCAATCGGTGCGTCCTGGGCCGCGAACTGGGCGCTCAGTCCGGTCGTGATGTGCGTGATTTGTATGGTGATGTCCGCCCTGATGTACCTGCCATTCCTGCGCGCTTACGAGCGTTCATTGATGAAAACCGAAGAGCAAAAAGCGCAGAGCAGCGTACCGATGCCGGAAACCGTCGGCAGTAACTGAGCAAGGAGAGAACCATGAAATATGCATTTCCTGAACACTTCTGGTGGGGCAGCGCCTGTTCCGCGCTCCAGACCGAAGGGGAAAGCAAGCAAGGCGGAAAAAGCGCGACAACCTGGGATGCCTGGCACGCCAGCCAACCCTGGCGCTTCCATGGTCAGATTGGGCCACAGGATACGTCGACGTTTTACCAGCACTGGCGTCAGGACATCGCGCTGTTAAAGCAGCTCAACCACAACAGTTTTCGCACCTCGTTGAGCTGGGCGCGCCTGATCCCTGATGGTACGGGTGAAGTGAATCCGCAGGCGGTGGCGTTTTATAACGACGTTATCGACGAGCTGCTGGCGCAGGGGATCACGCCATTCATTACCCTGTTCCACTTTGATATGCCGATGGTGATGCAGGAGAAAGGAGGCTGGGAGAGCCGTGAAGTAGTGGATGCTTTCAGCCGTTACGCGCAGATTTGCTTTGAGCTTTTCGGCGATCGGGTCAACCACTGGTTCACCTTTAACGAGCCGATTGTGCCGGTAGAAGGCGGCTATCTGTATGACTTCCATTACCCGAACGTGGTGGATTTCAAACGCGCAGCCACCGTCGCGTATAACACCGTTCTGGCACATGCCAGCGCCGTAAGAGCGTTTCGCGCCGGGCACTACGCAGGAGAAATTGGCATAGTGCTGAACCTGACGCCGTCTTACCCGCGCTCGCAGCATCCGGCGGATGTGAAGGCCTCGCATTATGCCGATCTGCTGTTTAACCGCAGCTTTCTCGATCCGGTACTGCGTGGCGAGTATCCCGCGGACCTGGTGGCGCTGCTTAAGGAATACGGTCAGCTCCCCGCTTGCCAGCCGGAAGATGTGGCGCTGATTGCAGAAGGGAAAATCGAACTGTTAGGGATTAACTACTATCAGCCACGTCGTGTGAAGTGTCGGGAAAGTGCGGTCAACCCGGATTCGCCGTTTATGCCCGAATGGCTGTTTGATTATTACGAAATGCCGGGACGCAAAATGAACCCGTATCGTGGCTGGGAAATTTACGAACCCGGTATTTACGATATTCTGGTCAATCTTCGTGATAATTATGGCAACCCACGCTGTTTTATTTCTGAAAACGGTATGGGTGTCGAAAACGAACAACGCTTTGTTGAAAATGGCCAAATAAACGATCAATACCGTATTACGTTTATTTCCGACCATCTGAAATGGCTGCATAAAGGAATCAGCGAAGGGTGTCATTGCCTTGGCTACCATATGTGGACATTTATTGATAACTGGTCATGGTGTAATGCCTATAAAAATAGATATGGTTTTGTGCAGTTAGATTTAGAAACCCAACAACGTACCATTAAGAAAAGCGGCGAATGGTTTACTGCCACCGCAGGCAATAATGGTTTTGACGAAGAGTAAATGAATATGGTCGCATTAGAAGAAGCGGTAATGGAAATTATCGTGAACGCCGGTCAATCCCGCAGCCTGTGCTTTGAAGCACTGCGCGAGGCCCGTCTGGGCAACTTTACCGAAGCGAAAAACCTGCTGCGTGAAGCAGATGGCTATTCGCGTCAGGCGCATCAGATGCAGACCAAATTAATTGAACAGGATGCCGGGGAAGGCCGGCAACCTATGACATTAATTATGGTACATGCCCAGGATCATTTAATGACATCATTGCTGGCGCGTGAATTATCGGAGGAGATTATTCATCTTTATCAGCGTTAATAATGGAGAAGTGATTACGGTAAATTAGTTTAATCTGTACCCAAATTAAAAATAACAAAATCAGCTTGTTTTGATAAAGGCATGTTGTTCTGTCGCATCAGGACGGGATGGTTATTGTCTGAAAACAACAAACTAAACTGAGATAATCATGAAATTAAATAATAAACTTCCAGTGGCGCTGGCAGTTGCGGCTGCGCTTTGCTCTGGTTCGGTGGTAGCACAAGAATTTACTCAGGAACAAATTGACGCCATCGTCGCGAAAGCGGTGGATAAAGCGCTGGCCGATCGTCAGGCAAAAATGGATGCCGCCATTGCTAAAAAAGCGGATGTCATTACGGAACCACAAAGTACCGCACAAACGCCGGACCTGGCGATCCCCTATGGTGTGAAATTCAGCGGTTACGCCCGTTACGGTGCCCATTACCAGGCTGGCGATCAGAAATATGTGGGCGTAGATGGCTCGTATAACGGTTCTTCAGCGATTGGTCGTCTGGGTAACGAAGGCAACGGCGGTGAATTCCAGCTCTCCAAAGCGTTCAAGAGTTCACACGGCGCTATCTGGGATGTCAACGTGATGTTTGACCACTGGGGCGACGAAGTTAACCTGAAAAAAGCCTATGCCGGTGTGACCAACCTGCTGGAGTCCAATCCAAATGCCTACTTCTGGGCCGGTCGTGACTTCCATCAGCGTCCGCAACAGGGCATCAACGACTACTTCTGGATGAACCACGACGGACAGGGTGCCGGGGTGAAAAACTTCGATATTGGTGGCGTGCAGTTTGATATCGCGACCGTCGCCTCCGTCGAGTCCTGTAATCCGGAAATGATCGATGAGGGCGATAACCCATCACGCATCTCCTGTACCGGGGGTTCCGGCACGGGCGATAAAGGCAACTACGCGCTGACCTCAAAAATCCACGGCATGAAGGTCGGCCCGTTGGATCTGGAAATTTATGCTAACTATGGTTTTGATTCTAAAGCCATTGAAAGTGACGATCGCCTGAAAGCCTGGCAGGGCGGCGTGGTGCTGAGCCACACCAACGACAGTGGCGTGAACAAGGTCATCGCTCGTTACTCTGATAACTCAGATAACAGCGTTTACAACAAAACCGACGATCTGAAAACCATCTATGCCAGCTTCGAAGGGTTGCACAAATTTAGTCGTCAGATGCAGGTGGAATATCTGCTCGCCTTCCATGACTACGACAACAGTGCAGTTAAGACCGACAACCGTAAGAACTACAACGCCATCGTGCGTCCGATGTACTGGTGGAACGACGTCCATTCTACCTGGCTCGAACTGGGCTGGCAGAAAGTGGCGTATGACAAAGGCGGTGACAACGATGGCTGGAAAGCGACCCTGTCGCAGAACATCTCCATCGATATGGGGCCAGAATTCCGTCCAATGCTGCGCTTCTACGTGACCGGTGGCGAAGTGGATAACAAACACACCGCGCGTGTGAATGGTACCAACGACACCACGCTGGATTCGTTCAACATCGGCGCGATGTGGGAAGCCTGGTTCTAATCTGGATCAAGTGTAATCGGGGGAGCACGGATGCGACTCCGATCACAATCTGCTTATGTTATGATGCGCGGCTTAATAATAAGCAATCAGCATGGCAGGTTGGAAAATGGGTTCCACAAAAAAAGGGATGCTTTACGTACTGGCAGCCGCCGTTTTATGGGGTAGCTCGGGCGTATGCGCGCAGTACATCATGGAGAGAAGTCATATCGATGCCCCCTGGCTGACAATGGTACGTCTGTTGTCTGGCGGTGTGGTGCTGCTCATTCTCTCATTCTTTAACGGCGACAAGATTTTCTCGATCGTTAAGAACCGCAAAGACACCCTGAGCCTGCTGTTTTTCTCGCTGTTTGGTGCGCTGATCGTGCAGTTGACCTTCCTGGTCACCATCGAAAAATCCAACGCCGCCACCGCCACCGTGCTGCAATTTCTCTCGCCAACCATCATCGTGATGTGGTTTGCGTTGGTGCGTAAAACGAAGCCCAGTCTGCCCGTGACAGCAGCCATTGCCACCTCGCTGCTCGGGACCTTCCTGTTGGTGACCCACGGCAACCCGACGACGTTGACCGTCTCTACCGAAGCCTTGATCTGGGGTATCGCCTCGGCCTTTTCTGCGGCACTTTATACGACTTATCCGTCGGCGCTGATTGCCCGTTACGGTACGCTGCCAATTGTGGGTTGGAGTATGTTCCTGGCAGGTATGATGCTGACACCGTTTTATGCCGGTAGGGGCAATGACTTTGTCATCGACGGCAACCTGATGATGGCGTTCTTCTATCTGGTGATGATTGGTACCGCGCTGACTTTTAGCCTCTATTTGAAAGGGGCACAGATGATTGGTGGGTCCCGCGCCAGCATTCTGAGCTGTGCCGAGCCACTGAGCAGCGCCCTGCTGTCAGTCGCTCTGCTGGGCATCGCGTTTACACTGCCGGACTGGCTGGGCACCCTGCTGATTGTTTCTTCCGTCCTGCTGATTTCCCTGGATTCAAAGAAACGCGTTCAGGTTTCGGCCTGACGGGTTTCCCTCTCCCTTTCTCGGGGAGAGGGGGAAATCACTTCACCTTCACTTTACTCGCCACCAGCAGCGCCGTAAGCAGCATCAGCGAACCGGCAAGCACCAGCGGTGAAAGCAGACCCCAATTGTCAAGCGCATACCCCCCCACGGCAGCACCGCAGGTATTGGCAAGCTGAATAACGGCCACCTGGATCGACCCGGCTTTTTCGGCCTGGTCAGCCAGCGAACGGGTGATCCAGGTCGACCAGCCCACCGGGATCAGAGCAAATGCCAGCCCCCAGATAATGGCAATCCCGGATGCGACAACCTTATCGCTGCCCCACAGAATCAGCACCAGTGCACTAATTGCCAGTATCAGCGGCGCACAGGCCAGCGCCAGCTTCACCGAGCGCTTCAGGATATGCGACGAGAATGAAGTACCGACAAAACTGGCAATGCCAAAGCTCAGCAGTACCAGCGTCAGGCCATCCACGTCGAAGCCGGCCATGTTCATATAAACCGGGCGAATATACGTAAAGAAGGAGAACTGCCCGGCGAAGGCCATAAAGATAGCGATCATCCCTGCCAGCACGCCAGGACGCTTGAGCAGGCCGAACATATTCTGGTGATGCTCCGTCTGCCCCGGCATCGACGGCAGAGCCTTCCACACCCAGACGATGCACAGAAGACCCATCACCGCCGCGCCATTAAACACATGACGCCAGCCGATAATACCGCCTAAAAAACTGCCCAACGGGGCGGCAATCACCAGTGCAATCGACACCGCACCAAAAATCACCGACAGCGCTTTTGGGATGGTACGCGCCGGTACCAGACGCAGTGTCAGCGAGGCAGACATCGCCCAGAAGCCGCCCAGAGCAAGTCCCAGAAGGGCACGCCCAATCAGCATCAGTGCAAAGCTACTCGCAAAGGAGACCAGCAGGCAGGAGAGCGTCAGCAAAACAGAAAAGACGATCACCACATAGCGCCTGTCCGTTTTACCAATAATGTTGGTTATAAACAGGCTGGCAAACATAGCGACAAACGCCGTGATGCTCACCGACTGCCCAGCGACCCCTTCAGAAATGCCCAAATCCTGCGCCATTGGCGTCAGCAGGCTGACCGGAAGAAATTCCACCGTAATTAAGCAGGCGACACAAAATGCCACAGCAAAAACCGCTGACCAGTTGGGTCGGGTAACGCCGTTGTGAAGAGGCTGCGAACCGGGAGATGTTTCAATCATTTTTGTTACCTGCCGTGGTTTTTTTCCGTGAAAGTCGCGCAGTGTAACAAACAAAGATGTGATTCATTTAACAGTTTGGCAACTTTATGCTGCCTTTACGTACGGGGGGAATCAGTGCAGCCAGTGCACGCCTTCTTCGGGGATAAAGAGCGTGTTGTAGCGCATCTGAAAGGCGTTAAGTTCTGACACATCTGGTTCAAGTTCGCGCAGAAACCCTAGCGCCAGGCGGATTTGTGCATCGGTTATCGGTGCAGCCAGCCGGGCTTTTTGTAATATCCGGTGCCAGTACTGCAGATGACGTTCGCTGCCGTCGACGATAAACACTTCCCAGATAAACAGCACCTGAGCGGCGTTCTGCAAATGGGCTTCGTCCGGGCGCGCTAAGTAGCTGATAAACTCGCTGCCCGCACTTTTTCCCATCTGATCAATCATGGTTTCGACCGGCACTGGCGTGACAGACAATCGTTCACTTAAGCGGCGCACGGCTCTGCGCGGTTCAGAGGTTAATACTCTGAATCCGATGATAAAAACGGCAACCAGGGTCGCGAGCGTTAACCAGATCATGAAAACTCCTGCCATAACGAAGGAGGCACATCATAAAAGTAATTGAGGTAAAAAGGACAGCCTTCCCGGCAGGTTACGGATTTTATTCCCATATGAGGATCACGCAGATGGCTGATGTGGAAGGTGAAGACTCATAAAAAAGCCCGGTAAACCGGGCTAATACGCCTGTTATTCGAAGAACACTGCCAGCTTATTGAACATGCCAGGCGAGGACTGGTTACGCACCACCTGCACCACATCTTCCAGCTTTTCAATTTGGCTAATCATCTGCTGTAAACGCTGGTCATCATTCACCAGCAACCAGATACGGCTGTGCTCACTCTCTTTGATTGGTAAACAGAGAATACCCTCCACGTTGAAAGCGCGACGGGCAAACAGGCCGCAAACGTGGGTCATGACACCCGGATGGTTACGGACGGTGAGTTCGAGGATGACGTTGTCAGAAGTTGTCTGTTGCATGGCTTATTCCCCCACCATTTCAGTATTTGCCGCACCCGGTGGCACCATCGGATACACTTTTTCGTGTGCGTCGATGCGCACGTGGATCAGCGCCGGGCCCGGGCGCGAAATAATTTCCTGCAGCGCGGCATGTGGGTCCGCTTGCGCATTCAGGTCGCAGCTTTGCAGACCAAAACCGGCGGCAATCTGCATGAAATTGATCATGCCAGGATAGGTCGCCGCAAACACGCCTTGTTTGTAGAACAGACTTTGCTGTTGGTGCACCAGGCCCAGCGCTTCGTTGTTCATCAGGATGATCTTCACATCCAGATTGTTCTCGGCGGCGGTGGCCATCTCCTGAATATTCATCATCAGGCTGCCGTCACCGGAGAAGCAGATCACTTTACGTTCCGGGTTTGCCAGTGCAGCACCAATGGCCGCAGGTAGACCAAAGCCCATCGTTCCCAGACCACCAGAAGTCAGCCACTGACGCGGGCGGTTCAGCGGATACGCCTGCGCGGTCCACATCTGATGTTGGCCGACATCGGTAGAAATAATCGCACTGTCGTCCACACAGGCCGCAACGGCGTTAATCAGACCATAGTGCGTCAGCGGGTCGCCAGCCTGCGGAATGGCAGACGGGAACTCCTGCTGCAACTGGCTGACGGTGCCGCGCCATTCATCACGCGGTTGCGCCTCTATCTGCGGCAGCAACTGCGCCACCACTTCCCCCACATCTCCCTGGATAGCGATATGCGGCTGTTTGATTTTGCCAAACTCGGCACGGTCGATGTCTACATGAATGATTTTGGCATTTGGACAGAACTGCTCCGTTTTGCCAATCGCCCGATCATCAAAACGTGCACCCATAACAACCAACAAATCAGACTCTTGCAGAATAAAGTTGGTACTGCGCGCACCGTGCATACCCAACATGCCCAGCGACAGCGGGTGCGCTTTTGGCAGCACACCCAGCGCCATCAGCGTCATGGTGGTCGGCAGGTTGGCTTTCTCCGCAAGCGCACGAACCGCTTCCGGGGAGTTGATTACGCCACCGCCCAGGTAAAGAACCGGGCGTTTAGCTGCGTTGATCATCGCCGCCGCATCCTGCACGCTTTGCACTTCGAATGCCGGAGCAGGAGCTTTATCGCCCGGCTCTGGCAGCTCGCTCAGTTCGATAGTGGCAGTCTGAACATCTTTAGGAATATCTATCCACACCGGGCCTGGACGGCCGGATTGCGCAATACGGAACGCGTCGCTCACCACCTGCGGAAGCTCGGTGATATCGCGGACCAGGTAGTTGTGCTTGGTGATGGGGATAGAGATACCGTAAGTGTCGACTTCCTGGAATGCATCGGTGCCGATCATCGAGGCCGGAACCTGGCCGGTGATGCAAATCAGCGGGATGGAGTCGAGTCGCGCATCGGCAATGGCCGTCACCAGGTTGGTGGCACCCGGGCCGCTACAGGCAATGCAGACGCCCGGTTTGCCCTGCGTGCGCGCCATGCCCTGCGCGATAAATCCGGCACCTTGCTCATGACGCGCCAATACGTGACGGATTTTCGTGCTCTGGCTTAACGCATCGTATAAAGGGAGAACCGTGCCACCAGGAATACCCGTTACCGTGGTAATCCCCTGACGTTCCAGTAAATGAACGATCAGTTGCGCGCCGGTATAGCGTGTTGTTGATGTTGTGCCCGAACTTGCCATGCTCCAGTCCTTTTCTTCTGGGCCGACTTTCCGGGTGGGCTAAAACTAAAAACCCCGCCCGGTTTGCGCCGGCGGGGTTTTGGAATCGTGTGTTGTTCCAGTCCCTACGGCGCGTTGCCGACGACCACCACCACACGCACGACGACCACCGCGGCGTTGTGCGCGGTTTTTAGTAGGTTCATCGTCATAGTGGAAGCGTTCATTTAGGAACTCGTATTTGAATTATTTAACAGGATTTATACAACCACAGGATCTGCACTTCGACAACCGCTTTTTTCAGGACAGCGAGGAATCGTGCGAGCGATCACACTCTGTTATGGCTGTCATCCCCCCATTTTTAGGCATAAAGAAATTTAAGTTTAATCCTCATTCTGCCGAAGATATAAGGTGACGTTTTATTTTTTCTGAGTGACACATTGTGTCACTTCACTACAGATAATAAGCATGCAGCACACTTTAGATTTATTAGTAGAGATCAAATAGTTTCAATTAAAAATTATTCCGGTGATGCATTAATTATTGCGATGCATCTTATTTAATCGCCACTTTACTTAATTCAAGACTATTTATGGACGAATCAATTAAGTCACTGCACACGCAATTACTGAGCAAAGCAGACAGTTTATTGGATCAGGACATCGCAGCCGACAAGCCGATCGTTGTGGCATGGGGTTTGATGAATGCGGGCAAAAGCTTCCTGCTGAATATGTTAACTAACCATATCGAAACAGAATGTTTTCGCACCAATGACATCCGCGAAACCGCCGAATTGAAATCATTCGAAACCGAGGATTTTATTTTCCTCGATACTCCTGGTCTGGATGCAAACAATGGTGATGACCTGATTGCCAACGAAGGGGCAGCAAAAGCAGACATCGTCCTGTTTGTTCACCAGCCGCAGGGTGAGCTGGAGAAAATTGAAATCGATATTCTGCGCAAGCTCAAAGACTCCTTCGGTCAGTTTGCCGAACAGAACATTATTTTGGTGCTGAGTAAGTCTGACGATGAAACGCCGGAAAAAATTGCCGCCATTGAGCAACGCATGCTTGAACAGTGTCGGGATGATCTGGGCTTTACCCCTCGCTGCTTCGCCATTTCTGGCTCCCGCTTTCAGGCTGGAGTGACCCAAAAAATAGAGGGTCTGGTTACTGCAAGCCATCTTTACGATTTAGCCCAACATTTGGATTCTTTAAATACCGGGGCTGGCGCAGTAAAACGCGAGCGCCAGGTGATTGCTATTGAGGAAATGATTGCGGAGTTCAAACAAGCTGAATTCGCCCTGCATGCCAGACAACTGCAAGCCAAACAGAAAATCCAGAATGGTTTTGCCCCTTTTGATAAGGCGATGGGCGATTTTCGCGTTTGGATGAAACAGAACCTCAATAAATTCCCTGCAGTATAAGGAGAAAGAACATGGCATTACCTTGGTTAATTGGCGCCGCGGTATTAGGGGTTGGCGCATGGATAGCGTCCTCATCCAGCGATGAAAGCTCAAACGGCAACGGTGGTGACGATGAAGAACGTCGTCGTCGGGAACGTGCCGAGCAGGAACGTCGCGACCGCGAACAGCAAGAGCTACGTGACAGCATCAAAGCGGCTTTCAGTCAGGAAGGGAAACAGCGTGCCAACGATTTTCAGCAACTGTTATCAGGCTGGGTGAATGTGGATTACCAATCCAACCCATCATTCAAAGCCGCTATTTTGCAGACCGGCAAACAGCACAAGCGTACCGTCGAAGAATTCTTCACTGACATTAACGAATTGCATTTGCTGAACACCACCACCTGCGAAAACCTGAAGGCGTTCGAAGAGTGCTACGACGTTGAGCTGACCATGACAGAAACCTTCCATGAGGCGGTCGATGAGTTAGCCGATTGCGAGGAACAATTGCAGGAGCTTCAGGATTATCGCCGCCAGTTTGAGCGCATTCATCAACAGTTACGCGGATAAAGCCACAGGGAAAGCGCATGAACGAAGAGATGTTACGCGAGGATCTCCTCGCGTCTTTTCAGCAATTACAGAAGCAATTTGATTCATCACTGAATGACGCCAAAGCGTTAGATGCCAAATTCGCCAGCCGCTACCAGAAATTTCACGCAACCCTCTCGGAGCTGTTGGCTGATGCGCGCGTCAAACTCCCGGCCTCCAGCCCGTTAAGCCACTCCCTTACTGAATTTATTGACGGGCTGGAAACACTGGATAGAGCCTGGAAAACCAAGCTTGAAAACCAAGATAAAGGGCTCAGTTTTCGGAAAAACTTCGAAGACTCCCTGCTGGTCTACGTCTATGGCAAAGTAAAATCGGGAAAAAGCTCACTGGGTAATTACATGGCCTGGGGCTATACCGATCCGACGCCGGAACAGCAGGATGGTAAAAAGCACGATTATCAAACCTACGAGAACTCGAATGCTGAAAACGGCGATGCACATAATGAAGCGGAACAGCAGGCAAAGTTTCGGGTTGGCGCAACCGAAGCCACAAGTTCTATCCAGAGTTTCCGTCTGCCGGGTCTGACCTGGGTTGATTCACCAGGCCTGCATTCGGTACGTGCCGAAAATGGTGAATTGGCCAAAGAGCATGCTGACCACGCTGATCTCATCCTCTACACCATGAAGTCTTCCGCACCGGGTCGCGCCAGCGATCTGGCGGAAATTCGCGACCTGTACAGCAAAGAAAAGAACATCATGCTGCTGCTCACCAGTAGCGACAAAAAAGCGCATGGTTGGGACAGCGAAAAAAATGAAGCGACAGAACGTTGCGTGATGAAGTCTGCTCAGGATCGCCAGCTTCAACGCGATTACGTCAAAAAAGAGCTTCAGGAAGCAAACCTCGATATCAGTAACGTTGAGATTTTGTCCCTCTCAGCACGCTATGCGGAACTGAATGCGGATAACCCGGAAGCCATTAGAGAGAGCGGTATGGGGCAACTGTTTGCCACATTGCACCAGATCTCCCAGGCACGTGGTGTGCGTATGAAGCGTGCCGTGCCTATGACCAATTTCAAAAACTTTCTCACTGGATGCATCAGTGAAGTGACGGAGTACCACAGGCTGACGGGTTCATTCGTCCAAGAGCTCGAGAAGCTGAGTGCGGGTTTGCCAAAACAAATGGTGCCCGCCATCCGTGAAGCACAGTCACAAATGCGCGCAGATATTCAGGCCACATTCGACACGCTGGCGGCCGGTCGCGATGACGAGTCGCAAGTAAATGCCGCCTTAAAACAGTCAAAATCTACGTGGGACAGCCAGATGGAAAAGCGTATTGGCAGTGCGCTGAACGCCATTCTGGCTGACGTAATGAAAGAGTTTAAGGCAACCATAACTGCAACATGGCAGACATCATCGCTCTCTTTGCCCACCTTCTCGGTAGAGAAAGTCACTGAACAGATCCCCGACGGTTATACCAAAGGTACACGAAGCCGAAACAGTGGCCTCGGTGGGTTAATTGGTGGCGGCTTGGGACTGTTACTGGGGCCAGTTGGCGTAGCCGTTGGGGCCAGTATCGGGGCCGGGTTAGGCGCGATGACGGGGAATAGCTCTCGACCGGGTATGCGTAATATCGAGGTGGCGGTTGGAGATAACCTCAACGACTTACGCACACGCGTACTGGATATTTATAACGAACGCATCGAAAAAGAGATTCAGCTGCAGGTCGATACCCATTTCAGCACTCTGCTCCGGGATATGGGCGACTCCTGTTCCACACTGGAAACGGAAATAAGGGATTTCAAAACCACACTGGCCGTGCTCAAGAAGAGCGCAGAAGACACATTAGTAAAAGAGGTGGGTTAACGAATGGAAATGTCAGCAGCAGCCCTTTTTGAAACCTATGACCTGGCAGCAAAGCTGGCAGGTCAATTCCCGGAACTGACTGAAAAATTCAACCCCATTCAAGATCAGTTTGAGGACAAGCGCAGCCAGCCCGATGCCAGCATCATGGTTTATGGTGTCTATAACGCAGGAAAGAGCACGCTTATCAACGCCCTTATTGGTGAGGAAGTCGCCGCAACGGGCGATATTCCACTTACCGATCGGGTTGATGCCTACCACTGGAATAACATCCTTATCCTTGATACGCCAGGGGTGGATGCCCCACTGGCGCACGAAAAAGTCACTCGTGAACAAATGCTAAAAGCAGATGCCATTATTTTCGTCGCTAATCCATCCGGAGCGGCCGAAGAGGAAAAGACGCTCCAGGTACTGATAGAGATCCTCCAGGCAAAAAAACAACTTTTTCTGGTACTCAATGAAAAAGACAAAATGGATGTGGAAGAATTTACGCGTCTGAAAAATGACATCCGCAGCCGTCTACAGGCACTTGCGGAAGAAAAGGGTATGCAGGAGGTATTGCATAACATCCCAATTCTACGCGTCAACGCCGAGATGGCGCTGCAAGCGAAACGGGAAAAGATAGACGGTCTGCTCAAGTTAAGTGCATTTCCCGCTTTTGAAGAGGCGCTCAAAACCTTTATCGATGGTATCGACAAGCAGGCTATCTACCGTCGCCTGAGCAGCGAACTGCGTCGATTTCTGGACCATTTGCTTGAGACGCTGAGCAATAAAACCACCAGTGAAACCGTCCGCGGCTACGATGCACTGCTTAAAAATATCGTTGAACAGCAACATCTCTGTCGCAAAACGATTGTCGATGAAATAAAACGTCAGCGCGATGTGATGTACCGCGGGAGTAAAGCCGCTCTCCGTCAGGATCCGGAACAGGCGCAAGCGAAAATTGAAGCCCTGTTTACCCAGGCCAGTGGGCAAGTCGAAGCGGTGCAAAGGCAGGAAACGGACTATCTGGTGCAGCGATTCCAGGATGATGTCGAAACTCTTGAAGACGCTATTCTGCGCCAGGCACAAGCCACTGCGACACATGATATTCCGCAAAAACCGGGTGAACAAACCCCTTCTGAATCGGGCGGGAATGATGCAAAGAACGGTCTGAATGCCGAAATGGTCAACCACGCGGTTACCTCTCTGGGCTCGCTTGCCAAACCTGAGCACGTAGTGACTGGCCTCAAATTGGTGAAAGACTGGTTGCCCTCGCTGATGAAAGGCATCGGACCAAAAACCATGGAGAAATGGGGTGCTGCCGTAATCGGAAAATGGATCCCTTACGTAGGCCCAGCTATCACGGTTATCAGTTCACTGTGGGACATTTTTGCCGAAGACAGTGAAAGCAAACAGGCGCGTGAACAAAGCGAACAGCAGCGCCGCGAGTGGGAACGCTATCAACAGGAAGTCGATGATTTTGCTCACACGACGGCAGCGCAATTCGAAGCCAATGCCATGCAATTAATTAATGATGCGCTAACCCCCTGGTTCAAGGAGGTCGTGGACAAAGTCAAAGCGTCGCGGGATATCGCCAGCAGTCAGGACCAGGCCATAGGTGACGCGCAGCTTGAAGCACAACGTTTGTTATTACAATTGCGTGATGTTGCATGAATGAACCACAGCTCACGCCTTTTCCGTGTAATGCCTGCGGCAAATGTTGCCGCAGGGTGAGTGCCAGCCCCGAAACGGCATTCCTTGATCGCGGGGACGGTGTTTGTCACCATTTCGTTGAAGAGACCCATCTGTGCGCTATCTACGCGTCCCGTCCGCTGGTTTGCCGGGTTGAAGAGTATTACCGGGCAAAACTGGCTGATGTTATTCCGTGGGATGAGTTTGTGCGTCTGAATGTCGCGATCTGCGAGAAACTTTAGCCGCGCTGGTCTCCGGCGCGCCCTTCATGTTAAGTTTTTATGACAACTCTCTCATCTCATTCATTATGACCATCACGGTTTTCTCTATTTTGCTGTTCGCCGCTTTGCTGCATGCAAGCTGGAATGCCATCGTCAAAGCAGGCAGCGATAAGCTCTACTCCGCCATCAGTGTGAGCGGCACCGCAGCGGCGATGGCCCTGATTATGCTCCCGTTCTCGCCTCAACCGGCGCTTGCCAGTGTTCCGTATTTAGCCGTTTCCTGTGCTTTGCAGGTGGTGTACACCGTGCTGGTCGCTCGGACCTACCAGGTGTCAGACATGAGCCAGACTTACCCGCTGATGCGCGGTACAGCACCACTTTTGGTGGCGCTGATTAGTGTGATTTTTCTTGGCGACTCACTCTCATCTCTGGCATGGGCGGGCATTGGGGTCATCTGCCTTTCAATACTCGGTATGGCCTGTAACGGCCGAAACCGTTCGCGGAAAGGGATCTGGCTGGCGCTGCTCAACTCCTGCTTTATTGCCGGGTATACGCTGGTCGACGGTACCGGAGTACGCCTCTCTGGCACGGCCCTGGGCTACACCCTCTGGACCTTTTTCCTGAACGGTTTTTGCTTATTACTTTGGGCAATGTTAATGCGCCGCCAGGAAGCGTCGCGCTACCTGATCACCCACTGGAAGAAAGGCGTACCAGGAGGCATCGGCACAATGGGCTCCTACGGGCTTGCGCTCTGGGCAATGACCCAGGCCCCGCTGGCGGTGGTCGCAGCGCTGCGTGAAACGTCCATTCTGTTTGGTGCTTTTATTGCCTTCGTTCTGCTTAAAGAGAAGGTTTCTGGCCTGCGCGTTGTCGCAGCCTGTGGCATTGCACTGGGGGCGATTCTGCTGCGTCTCTCCTGATAGCAGACTGGCAACAAATCTTGCCGAAAATCGTTTACAAAACCTGCCTGTTTCTCGCGACACTTTATGGTCGCCCTTCTTGTCTTGTCACATGACCGTGGTAGATTCCTCTCGCATTTTGCGGGTATGACAGCATCCTGTCCTTCGATATCTACTTTTGGCAATGTAATTCACGAATGAAAAGAGAACGTAACGTCAGTCTGCTTTTAATGCTGGTCCTGCTGGTGGCGGTCGGTCAGATGACACAGACCATTTATATTCCAGCCATTGCCGGTATGGCGCAGGATCTGAATGTGCGCGAAGGGGCGGTGCAAAGCGTGATGGCAGCCTACCTGCTCACCTACGGCGTCTCGCAGCTATTTTATGGCCCCATTGCCGACCGTGTTGGTCGTCGCCCGGCCATCCTGTTTGGCATGAGCCTCTTTATGCTGGCAACGCTGGTGGCGCTGTTTACGCAAAGTCTGACGGTGCTGATCATCGCCAGCGCCTTCCAGGGGATGGGCACCGGCGTCGGTGGGGTTATGGCGCGTACATTACCGCGCGATCTCTATTCGGGAACCGAGTTACGCCACGCCAACAGCCTGCTGAATATGGGAATTTTGATAAGCCCTCTGCTGGCCCCGCTGATCGGTGGTCTGCTGACAACGGTCTGGAGCTGGCGCGCCTGTTATCTCTTTTTGCTGGTGCTCTGTGCTGGCGTCACCTGGAGCATGGCACGCTGGATGCCGGAAACCCGCCCCTCCGGCACGCTCAAGATGAGCTTAATGACGCGCTACAAAACCCTGCTCGGCAACGGCATGTTCAACTGTTATTTACTGATGTTGATCGGTGGACTGGCAGGTATCGCGGTGTTCGAAGCCTGTTCCGGCGTGTTGATGGGCTCGGTACTGGGGCTCTCCAGCATGGCGGTCAGCATCCTGTTTATTCTGCCGATTCCCGCCGCCTTTTTCGGTGCCTGGTTTGCCGGGCGGCAAAATAAGCGTTTCTCAACGTTGATGTGGCAGGCCGTCATCAGTTGTTTACTGGCAGGGTTGATGATGTGGATCCCCGGCTGGTTTGGCGTGATGAGCCTCTGGACATTGCTGCTGCCCGCCGCGCTGTTCTTCTTTGGCGCAGGCATGCTCTTTCCCCTCGCCACCAGTGGCGCAATGGAGCCGTTCCCTTTTCTTGCGGGAACGGCCGGAGCACTGGTCGGGGGGATGCAAAACATGGGGTCAGGTGGACTGGCCTGGCTCTCGGCTAAACTGCCGCAGACCAGCCAGTTTAGCCTCGGGATGCTGATGACGTTCGCGGGGGTGCTGATTCTGTTGAGTTGGTTGCCGCTGGCGCTACGTCAGGGGCAACATGAACAGACTGTCTAGTGTTTCGATGGCCCGACTTCGCGTCGGGCTTTTCACATTCAGGGGAGATCATCAGTTTCAGTAAAGGCTCGGTGGTCGGACGCCAGTCCCCTTCTTCCCCATCATAAAATTGCGTATCGGTGTTAATCGCGTAGGGAATTTGCGCTTTATTCAGCTCACAGGCCATAAAAGTGGCGAAGGCAAGTTGTGACTCTACAGGCGCATTTTTGATGGTTTCCCCGACCGACCAGCCACCAACCCAGGTCGCGTGCCCGGTTTTCTGCTGCCAGCGTACCGCCATATTGATGCGCGCGCGGATTGCCGCTTTCTCTGCCGTCGTGCCCGACGTCCACGGATACTTGCCGCTATTCTTCAACGGTCCCCAGGGGAAAATATGCCACTCTGCCAGCAGGTAATTCTGGCTATGCGGTGGCAATTTCAGCGTATTGAGTTCTTCCGGTGCGGCGCGCAGTCGCGGAGCAATAAAGATCATGCGCTGGGGATTAATGTCGTGCACCGTACTGATAATGTTTTCGTAGGCACGATTGAGTGTCACCTGATCGCGATTAAGCTTATCCGCCGGGTCGTAAATCAGGTCGAATCCCAGCGTCGGGTGTCCGGTGCCGAAATACGTCGCCACCGTCGTCCACCACGCCACCAGCAATGCCTCATTCTTCACATTAGGGTCGGCTTTGAAGGCATCAGCCTGATAAGAGATGATGGGGATCAGGCCATTTTGCTCGCAGGCTTCCACCAGCTTACGCAGATGAATAAGTCGGGCTTCGGTCAGCGTATCGGCGACACGGATGCGCACATGGCGGATGCCTTCAGCGTAGAAGTCGCGGGCAACCAGCGGGTCAAATTCACGGATGCCGCGATCGGTCCGCGCCCAGTCAACGTCCATGCCAACACCTAACTCGCGGGCATAGCGTGCCGCCGTAAGCGGCGTATCAGCAGCAAACGCAGGGGTTCCGGCCAGGAGCAGAGCAACAGCTAACAGAGGTTTTAACACGATTAACCTTGCCAAAATCGGTGGTGATTACATGTATTTAGCATGCTTTTTGGTTTGAGGTGTAGTGTGAAAGCGTAATAAATTCTCAACGCTTCTCCACAATGGTCAGAGTCCTTCCAAACGCACGATGATATTAACCCGAAAGCTGTTTAAGCCACTGGATAAATGCCTCAATTTTAGGCCACTGTCTGCCCGGAAGCGTGGTGATGTAATAGTGCTGGTGGCATTTCAATGTCATTTCGCCAAAAGGAGCGATGAGCTCCCCGCTATAAAGACGCTTTTGCACCAACCGTTTTCGCCCCATCGCAACGCCAAGATGATTCATTGCCGCGATAACGGCTAAATCTGAACGATCGAAGCCAATCCCAGCAGATGTCGGCAAGTTGACCGCGAAATGCTGCGCCCAGCTATGCCATTCATCAGTGCCAGAGTCGTTACTCCACGCCTGACGATCGTGAAGTAGCGTGCAGTGTGGCAGGTTCACCAGCGTATTCGTTAAATCAAAACGGCGAGCGTAATCGGGGCTACAAACCGGCAGAATCGCCTCATCCATCAGGAAGTGGTGTGTCATCTGCGCTGATGGCACATCGTCAAATCGACGCCTGCCCGCTGCAAATTCACATTGTCATTGCCGGTAAGAATGGTGAGCGAAATCGAAGGATAACGACGGGAAAAATCCCCCAACGCAGGCACCAGCCAGCACTGGGCAATGGAAGGGCGAGAGTAGACCGTCAGGGTGCCGGAAAGCTCCTGATTTTTAATATCCAGGACTTCCTGGTTAAGCGTATCCAGTGAGGATTTCAGCGCCCAGAACACCCGCCTGCCTTCGTGGGTGAGTTCCACTTTGCGGTGCGATCGGACAAACAGCTGGATACCCAGCTCCTCTTCAAGCTGGTTAATACGGTGACTCACTGCACTCGGGCTGAGAGAAAGCTCATCCGCCGCCAGGGCGAACGATTCATGTCTGGCCGTGACCTCAAACGTGTACAGCCGGGATAACTGCCCACCGTTAAGCAGCCGATTTCTGATATCGCGAAGCGGTTCCATGCCAATCTCAAAATGGAGTGAATGTGCCGGAAAGGGTAATCAATCACGCCTGAAAAATCAGCGTCTGGATGATCAAAAACGAATCATCAAGCGAGATAAACGCTATTACCTGACCAAAATCACCCTTTTGATTCAATTTAGCTCATCTGAACGATGATTTTTATCGTTTGTCAGCCCACACCGTTTTTCAGTCCAATAACAGCAGGTTAATCACTGGGAAAGGTTGAACTATGCACTCTCAAATCTGGGTTGTGAGCACGTTGCTGATAAGCATCGTATTAATTGTTCTGACCATCGTGAAATTCAAGTTTCACCCGTTTCTGGCGCTATTGTTAGCCAGCTTTTTCGTGGGTGCGATGATGGGCATGGGCCCGCTGGAGATGGTCAATGCGGTTGAAAGCGGGATTGGCGGGACGCTGGGCTTTCTTGCTGCAGTCATCGGTCTTGGCACCATTCTTGGCAAAATGATGGAAGTATCCGGTGCGGCGGAGCGCATCGGTCTTACGCTTCAGCGCTGCCGCTGGCTCTCAACGGATGTCATCATGGTGCTGGTGGGGCTGATTTGCGGGATCACGCTGTTCGTTGAAGTTGGCGTTGTGCTGCTCATTCCTTTGGCGTTCTCGATTGCCAAAAAAACCCAAACGTCTTTGCTCAAGCTGGCAATTCCACTGTGTACCGCGCTGATGGCCGTGCATTGTGTCGTACCGCCGCACCCGGCTGCGCTGTTTGTGGCGAATAAACTGGGGGCCGACCTGGGTACAGTAATCGTCTACGGCCTGCTGGTTGGCCTGATGGCCTCATTAATTGGCGGTCCACTGTTCCTGAAATGTCTCGGCAATTGTCTGCCTTTCAAAGCGGTGCCCGCGGAATTTTCAGATCTTAAAATTCGGGATGAAAGCACGCTGCCATCCCTTGGCGCAACGCTGTTTACCGTACTGCTGCCTATTGGCCTGATGCTGGTGAAAACCGTTGCTGAGTTGAATATGGCAAAAGGCAGCTCGCTTTATACATTGCTGGAGTTTATCGGTAACCCCATCACCGCCATGTTCATCGCCGTCTTTGTGGCCTATTACATCCTTGGTCTGCGCCAGCATATCAGCATGGGCACACTGCTGACCCATACAGAAAACGGCTTTGGTTCGATTGCAAATATTCTGCTAATTATCGGTGCAGGCGGAGCGTTCAACGCGATACTCAAAAGCAGCGGACTGGCGGACACCCTGGCGGTGATCCTCTCAAATATGCATATGCATCCAATTCTGCTCGCCTGGCTGGTCGCGCTGATTCTGCACGCCGCAGTCGGTTCGGCAACGGTTGCGATGATGGGTGCAACGGCGATTGTCGCGCCGATGTTACCGCTCTACCCCAACGTTAGCCCGGAGATCATCGCCATTGCCATCGGTTCCGGGGCGATTGGCTGCACGATCGTGACAGACTCACTCTTCTGGCTGGTGAAGCAGTACTGCGGTGCCACCCTCAGTGAAACGTTCAGGTACTACACAACAGCAACATTTATCGCTTCAGTCGTTGCACTGGCGGTCACATTCCTGCTTTCCTTTATCATCTAAACGTAAAGAGACGTCCTATGGAAAACATGCAAACGCTCATCGCCCGGTATCCTTTGGTCAAGGATCTGGTCGCGCTCAAAGAAACGGCCTGGTTTAACCCCGGCACCACCTCTCTTGCGCAGGGTTTACCTTATGTTGGCCTGACGGAGCAGGACGTTCACGAAGCCCACGCGCGCCTGGCCCGTTTTGCCCCCTACCTGGCGAAAGCCTTCCCGGAAACCGCCGCCACGGGTGGGATAATTGAATCTGACGTGGTCGCCATTCCATTGATGCAAAAACGGCTGGAAAAGGAGTACGGGCAACGCATCAGCGGTGAGATGTTGCTGAAGAAAGACAGCCATCTGCCGATTTCCGGCTCCATTAAAGCCCGTGGTGGCATTTATGAAGTGCTGGCCCATGCGGAAAAACTGGCGCAGGAAGCGGGGCTATTGAGCACACAGGATGACTACAGCGTGCTGCTTTCCCCGGAATTCAAGCAGTTCTTTAGCCAGTACAGCATTGCGGTGGGGTCGACCGGCAACCTGGGGCTATCGATCGGCATCATGAGTGCCTGTATCGGCTTTAAGGTGACTGTGCATATGTCTGCCGACGCCCGGGCATGGAAAAAAGCCAAACTGCGCAGCCACGGCGTAACCGTCGTGGAATATGAAGAAGATTATGGCGTGGCGGTGGAACAGGGGCGCAAAGCGGCAGAAACAGATCCGAACTGCTTCTTTATTGACGACGAAAACTCCCGCACCCTGTTCCTGGGCTACGCGGTTGCCGGGCAGCGCCTGAAAGCCCAGTTCGCGCAGCAAGGGCGCGTGGTGGATGCTGACCATCCGCTGTTTGTTTACCTGCCCTGCGGCGTAGGCGGTGGACCTGGCGGGGTCGCTTTTGGCCTGAAGCTGGCGTTCGGTGACCACGTACACTGCTTCTTTGCTGAGCCGACGCACTCACCCTGCATGTTGCTGGGGGTTTACACCGGTCTGCACGATGAGATATCAGTTCAGGAAATTGGCATCGACAATGTGACGGCAGCAGATGGTCTCGCGGTTGGACGAGCATCGGGCTTTGTCGGGCGCGCAATGCAACGCCTGCTGGATGGTCTCTACACGCTTGATGATCAGACGATGTACGACCTGCTGGGCTTGCTGGCGCAGGAAGAGAACATTCGCCTGGAGCCGTCTGCGCTGGCCGGGATGCCGGGGCCACTGCATGTCTCCTCCAGTCGCGAATACCATCAAATGCACGGGTTAACCTCAGAACAGATGGCGAATGCGACACACGTTATCTGGGCGACAGGTGGTGGCATGGTGCCGGAGGCGGAGATGGCGCAGTATCTGGCGAAAGGACAGTTGTATCCTTAACAGGCTACAGCGCTAACAGGATGTGGCGCAGATGGTTCGCCGCAAAAAGCAGGGCGAGGGAGAGCACGGCCAGCGCAATGAGCAATTTATCGCGCACGGCTTTTGGCCTGGAAAAATCACTGCTCTCCACATCCATTAAGGTGCGTTTGTGCGTATAGCGCCACAGAACAGTCGCGACAGCGGCCAGAACGACGATTGAAACCCAGAACGTCACTCCGGATTGCTGCCAGTTATGTTTAACCGCAAAGGCCAGCAGGGCACTGTAGCCCAGAAACGTCCGCCACCATGCCAGTGACGTCCGCTCTGGCTGCAGGCCTGGGTCGGCTTCACGCCGCGCCTTACGGTTATCCCTCATACCAGACCAGCCCAATCACTACTGCCGCGACCGCCACCAGCACAATGCTGATAGTCAGCAAACTGCGGGTATAGGGTAAATCCTCTTTCAGCCGCATCGCTTTTTCGTTCTGCAGCCAACGCAGATAGCCGTAGACCGCCAGCCCACCGGAAAACAGGCAGAGCAGCAGCGCCAGTACCTGGCGAATCAGCGGGGTAGCGAACTCGGGAGCGAGTTGATCCAGCCCGACGCCCGCCGCCAGAAAGCCCAGCGCGGTGCGGATCCAGGCGAGAAAAGTACGCTCATTCGCCAGCGAGAAACGGTAATCCGGCGCTTCTCCCGGCAGGGAAGATTTCATGGAGGACTCCTTGTCCCGGCAGAGGCTCTCTGCCGGGAAACTGAATAGTGTTCGGGAACATGGTGAACACTTTTAGCATCCCTTTGGGCGGGATGCGAATGGTTGTACGCTAGCTTATCCCCCAGAATAGCACCGCCAGTAGTTGCGGTGTGATGATACGCAGGAACATCACCAGCGGATAAACGGTGGCATATGAGAGTGCAGCAGCACCACTGGTAGCATGTAGTCCGTTAGCAAACGCCAGTGCCGGAGGATCGGTCATCGACCCGGCCAGCATGCCGCACAAGGTCAGGTAGTTCATCTTGCCGAACAGGCGCGCCAGTACACCGACGGTCAAGAGCGGAATGGCAGTAATAAAGATGCCGTAACACATCCAGCTAATACCATCGCCATGGGTGAGCGTGGCGATAAAATCGCCGCCGGATTTCAGCCCGACGACCGCCAGAAACAGCACGATACCCAGTTCACGCAGCGCAAGGTTGGCGCTCGGCGGCATAAACCAGTAGAGCTTACCGATGCTGCCGATACGTCCAAGAATCAGCGCCATGATCAGTGGGCCGCCCGCCAGACCGAGTTTCAGCGCCACCGGGAACCCCGGCACAAAGACCGGAATCGACCCCAGTAACACGCCCAGGCCGATACCGATAAAGACCGGCAACATTTGCACCTGCTGGAGTTTGTGCTGCGCGTTACCCAGTTCATCAGCGACCGCATCAATGGCTGCCTGACGGCCCACAAGGTTCAGAATGTCACCAAACTGCAGGCTGGTGTCACTGCTCGCCACCAGTTCGACCCCGGCACGGTTGAGACGGGAAATCACCACGTCATAGCGCTCTTTAAAATGCAGATCGCGAATGCGTTTGCCGAGGACTTTTTCATTGGTGACCACGATACGCTCCACGCGTAAATCCGTGCCGCGTGTGGAGAGCGAGGTTTCCACCTCCTGACCCATCACAAGTTGCGCGCTATGCAGGTCTTTCGATAAGCCCACCAGATGCAGTAAATCGCCCAACTGAATTAAGGTGCCGGGAGAAGGTACCATCAGCGTTTCATCACGCTTCAGACGCGAGCAAATAATTTTGTCGCTGTTGAGAATCGGCACATCCTGAATCGCCATGTTATTCAGGTTCGGGTTTTCAACGCGAATGTTGATGGTTTTAATCAGTGAATTGCCATTGCTGACCCCGTCATCGTGGAGTTGGGCTTCACGTTCAACGTTGACGCGAAACCCGACGCGCAATAGCCACATGGTGAGCAAAATACCGCAAATGCCAAAGGGATAGGCCATTGCGTAGCTCATCCCCATCTGGTCGAGGATAGTCGTCGGTGTTCCTAAATCGTGAAGAATTTGCTGCCCGGCACCGAGCGCTGGCGTATTGGTCACCGCACCGGAAAAGATACCGAGGATCACCGGCAGCGGGATATTAAAGAGTTTGTGCAGAATCGCTGTGACCAGCCCGCCGAGGATAACAATCAGAATGGCGAACAGATTCAGACGCAGGCCCGAAACGCGCAGCGAGGCAAAAAAACCCGGCCCGACCTGAATACCAATGGTGTAAACAAAGAGAATGAGGCCGAACTCCTGAATGAAGTGCAGCATCGGGCTACTGAGCGTGACGCCCGCTTGATCGACAAAGTGCCCGACGATAATGCCGCCAAACAACACGCCGCCAATCCCAAAACCCACGCCGCGAATTTTGATGTTGCCGATCCACAATCCGACAACTGCGACCAGAGCCAGTACGCTTACAGTTAACGCTATATCACTCATGATGGTTCCCTGTGAATAACATTGTAAACACAAGGGATTCTCTCAGAGCGGCAGCGGGATGTATGGGCGATGGCGCACAAAAAAGCCCCGGCGACGCGGGGCTTTGTGGGGTAAATCAAACTATGGCTAGCTATTTAATGCCGGGCGCTCGCTAATAGCGATGCGCTGCGGCGCAATAGCTTCTGGCGCATTCCGGGTCAGATCGATATGCAGCAGCCCGTTGTTGAAGGTCGCGCCGGATACTTCCATATGCTCAGCCAGCGTAAAGCTAAGGGTGAAAGGTTGTACCACCAACCCCTGGTGCAGCCATTTTGGTTCGTTCGCCGGTTTTTCAGGCGTCCCTTTGATCACCAGACGCGTTCCCTCGAGCTGAATATCCAGCTCTTGCTGGCTAAAACCGGCCAGCGCCAGGGTAATGCGATAGTGATTATCATCGCCTTTTTCAATGTTGTAAGGCGGGAAAGATTGTTGCTCAGTGGTGTTTTGCAGGGCGTGAGCCAGTTTGTCAAAACCGATCCACTGACGCAGTAATGGGGATAAATCGTGGTTACGCATAGTCTGTTTCTCCTTCTGAGAAGCGAGTGAGTTCCTGCAAGCCTCGCGGCTCGCATATGCTCCCTGACGGCGAGCAAATTAGTTCAGGTAAATTCAGGTAATTAGTTAATCTCGATACGGCGCGGTTTGTTCGCTTCCGGGATCACACGTTCAAGATCGACATACAACAGGCCATTCACCAGATTCGCACCTTTCACGTGGATGTTTTCGGCGAGCTGGAATTTGCGCTCAAAGTTGCGCTCGGCAATGCCCTGATACAGATAGGTGCGCTCTTTCTGCTCGGCTGCATGCGCGCCTTTTACAATAAGAAGGTTATCCTGGGCGGTGATTTCCAGTTCGCTCTCTGCGAATCCGGCGACCGCAATCGCGATGCGATAGTTGTTTTCGTCAACCAATTCAACATTGTACGGAGGGTAGCCACCGTTACTTTGGCTCTGATTATTTTCCAGCAGGTTGAACAGGCGATCGAAACCAATAGCAGAACGATAAAGCGGAGAAAGATCGAAGTTACGCATGAGTAAAAGCTCCTGAAATCAGCGAGATAATTAATTGCCTTCCACTATGGACAGGCCGCTGTAGCACAACACCCTTCCGGCGTGTTTTCGGGCTACAATCTTAAAATTGGGTTAGTCACATCCTTTTCAAGGGTCATTTTCTGACTTTTTTTTGCAGTTTCTGGCGCTTTGCATAGACTGGGATCACAGCACAAAATGCCAAATTGCGAATGCCGCCACAGAGCGGAGCGCGAGGACTGGGTTTTTACAGCAAAGGCAGCTATAACGCCTGAAGCAGTCCTCATACTGCACATAACTATGATTGACTCATGATGAAAAAAATTCTGATAGCTTCAGCGTTACTTAGCGGGATGGTCTTAGTCAGCGGATGTTCCAGTGTCATGTCTCACACCGGCGGTAAAGAGGGTGTTTACCCTGGGATGAAAGCGAGTTCGACGATGCTCTCGGACGATGACACCAACATTGGCATGAAATCCCTGGTTGTTCTGGATATGCCGTTCACGGCGGTAATTGACACATTACTGCTGCCGTGGGACATGTTCCGCACCGACAGCTCTATCAAGTCACGGGTGGAAAAAAGCGAGCAAGCGAATCTTGCAACCAATAATGTGATTCCACCTGCGCCGATGCCGGCGCAGTGATTACAGGCCTGTTTCCGTCGTCCACAACTGACGGAAACCGCCCACCTCTTCCATCCAGGCGATCTGTTTTCCGTCCGGTGAGAACACGATCGCGTCTGCTGACGGGCAATTTCCGTGATCGGAAGTCAAAAAGGTTATTTCTCCACTCTGGGCGTCGCATCGGGCAATACGATTATCCGTCACAAAACCCAATACCTTCCCTGATGAATGCCAGTTGAAAGCAGACTGAATGCCGGTCAGCGAGTGGGTCAGTTGCTGCAGCTCCCCACCCTGAGGTGTGATTAACCAGAGCTGCACGATTCCTGCATCATCTCGCATCAGAAACGCAATATGCGTAGCCTGCGGATTGCTGCGTACCCAGTGACGCGGAACGTTAACCAGCCCCGGCCAGGCGCGCTGGTGAGTGAAGGTCAGGCGTTGCTGTAATACCCCTTTTGGTGGAGCAGGCAGGGTGGTTGCGGTGCCTTGCAGCGGCGCATCGCCCGGTTGTTTCCAGCCAGACTCGCTTTCTGGCAACGTCACAATAAACAGCTCCGGCACTTTCTCGCCTTTTATCGACAGAGTATCGCCAATGAACGCAATTTTGTCGTTGCCCACCCAACCCTCTTCGTAGGCGCGGTTGATGTCATCACTGCCTGGTTCTGGATTGACTGCTGTGTGGCTAATGAGCACGCTCCAGTGGCTACCTGCATATTCACGCGGATGAGCCCCCAGTGGTTGCACCGGGCCATATGGAACGGCCACCCCCACGTTTCGCAGGTCGCAACGGGCATCCCATTCATGCATCACATGATCGTTGTAGGTAAAACTCACGCGCTCACCATTGGGACTAAAAACATGTACATGGCTGCCTCCGCGCAACGCACCTGGGGTGAAAGGCGCGGTGATGTCCATGGCATCCAGATTGGCGGTTTGTCCTTGTGCAGTGACAACCCCGCGGCGGTGGTGGAAATCATAGTGCCAGTCGGCATCCGGGTTCTCTGGCCCATGGATAAAGACATATTTCTCGTCATCAGGATGAACGGTCACCACGCCTACATGCGCACCTTCAGGCGCCTTGTAGATAACCTCGACCTCACCGGTATGAATATTGACGCGCTCAATGGTTTCGCCAGTAAAAGAGGCGCCGGACGGACGCACATCAAACACCAGCCACTGGCTGTCAGGCGTCCAGGTATGAATATTAGTGAGTTGATGATTACGGGGGGCGGTGGTGATTTGTTTCATGTGATGGATGACCCTGATGCCATGTTTAGCATCAGGGTATCGCAAGGCAGAGGGATTAACCTACCCGTTTTACCTTCACTTCACCCTGACTTCACCGGAGCAAATTATTCTCCTCATCAATGAGAGGAGGGAATATGCAGCATTTTGACGTAGCCATTATTGGTCTGGGGCCTGCAGGCGCTGCGCTGGCCCGGCAGCTAGCGGGCAAGAAAAATGTGCTCGCGCTGGATAAAAAGCAGCAGCGAGGCACAGACGGGTTTATGAAACCCTGCGGCGGTTTGCTCGCGCCGGATGCGCAACGTTCGTTTATTCGTGCGGGAATTACGATGCCGAAGCATGTGATGGCCGATCCGCAGATTTTCAGCGTGCAAACGCTGGATGTGCAGACGGGCATAGAACGGAACTACCAGCGCAGCTATCTCAATATCGACAGGCATGCGTTTGATTTGTGGATGAAATCGCTAATTCCGGATTCGGTTACCGTTCATCACGATGCCTTATGCCGCAAAATCTGGCGCGACAATGAACTCTGGCATTTGCGTTATACGGTGGAAGGGGAAACCCATGACGCCACTGCCACATATCTTGTGGGCGGTGATGGCGCGAATTCTATGGTACGGCGTCAGCTATACCCGGATCATGAGATTCGAAAATATGTCGCGCTACAGCAGTGGTTTAAGGATACCCACCCGTCGCCGTTCTACTCCTGCGTGTTTGATAATCAAACAACCGATTGTTATGCATGGAGTATTTCCAAAGACGGTTATTTTATTTTTGGCGGTGCATTTGCCATGAAGGAAGGGCGTGAACAATTTGAAGCACTCAAAAATCGCCTGGTGCCTTTTGATTTCCGTTTTGGTGAGCCGGTAAAAAACGAAAAATGTACCGTGCTGTGCCCGTCCCGCTGGAAAGATTTTGTGTGCGGCAAAGAAAACGCCTTTTTGATTGGCGAAGCGGCAGGATTTATCAGCGCCAGTTCGCTGGAAGGGATCAGTTATGCGCTGGACAGCGCAGAGATTCTGGCCGGGGTACTGCAAGATGCGCCCGAGAGCGCCAATGCGGTTTATCAGCGTAAAACGCTGGGATTACGCATTAAATTGCTGGGAAAAGTGGTGAAAAACCGTTGTCTGACGACACCATGGATTCGCGGTGCAATCATGAAAAGTGGTGTAAGCCATATTCCTGTTCACCGGGAAGAGGCAACGCAGGCAAGGGCGTAATGGCCCTTGCCCATCGCGAGACTTAGTTCAGCACAAACTTCTCAATCGCGTAAGCTACGCCATCTTCGAGGTTCGATTTGGTGACAAAATTAGCCACCGCTTTCACTGAAGGAATGGCGTTATCCATTGCCACACCCATTCCTGCATATTCGATCATGGCGATGTCGTTTTCCTGGTCGCCAAGGGTCATGATCTCTTCCGGTTTGATGCCCAGCACGTCGGCCAGCGATTTCACACCAGTGCCTTTATTCACGCGCTTATCAAGAATTTCGAGGAAGTACGGCGCGCTTTTCAGCACGGTGTATTTCTCTTTCACTTCGGCCGGGATACGGGCAATCGCTTTATCCAGAATTTCCGGCTCATCGATCATCATCACTTTCAGGAACTCGGTGTTCGGATCCATTTTTTCCGGCTCACAGAACACCAGCGGGATAGTCGCGACATAGGATTCGTGCACTGTGTAGTAGCTGATATCTCGGTTGGCAGTGTAGAGCGTATTACGGTCTAACGCATGGAAATGAGAACCGACTTCGCGGGACAGTTTTTCCAGGTACAGGTAATCGTCATAACTCAGCGCAGTTTGTGTCACCGTGCTGCCGTCACTGGCATTTTGTACCAGCGCGCCGTTGTAGGTGATGCAGTAATCTCCTTCACGCTCCATATGCAACTCTTTGACGTACGCGTGGACACCGGCGTAAGGACGCCCGGTGGTCAGCACGACTTTGACGCCACGTTCACGAGCAGCCGCAATAGCGTTTTTAACAGCAGGAGAGATGGTATGGTCCGGCAACAACAACGTTCCGTCCATATCGATTGCGATAAGTTTGATAGCCATGAGATCCCCGGAGTAAATGATTCCAGACTCATGCTAACGCGATTTAGCTCAAAAAACAGCAAAAGAGTCGAGGGTAAAAGGGGCCAGGATCGCAGCGAGAGATTCCCCTTTTGCAGGCAAAAAAAAGCCCGGAGGCATGATGCGACCAGGCTTTTTATTTGCAGAGCAGATTAGATATCGATATTTGCCGCTTTCAGGGCGTTCTCTTCGATAAAGGCACGACGCGGTTCAACGGCATCACCCATCAGGGTGGTGAACAGCTGGTCAGCTGCAATCGCATCTTTAACGGTAACGCGCAGCATGCGGCGGCTGTCCGGATCCATAGTCGTTTCCCACAGCTGATCCGGGTTCATTTCGCCCAGACCTTTATAACGCTGAATAGAGAGGCCACGACGGGACTCTTTCACTAACCAGTCCAGAGCCTGCTCAAAGCTGGCAACTGGCTGCTTGCGCTCACCACGTTCAATGAAGGCATCTTCTTCGATCAGACCACGCAGCTTCTCGCCCAGCGTGCAGAGACGGCGATACTCCGCACCGGTCACAAACTCGTGATCCAGCGGGTAATCGGTGTCCACACCGTGGGTACGCACGCGGATGATCGGCTCAAACTGCTGCTGTTCAGCGTTTTCGCGGATATCGAATTTCCACAGGCTACCGTGCTGTTCGTTCTCGTTCAGCTCAGTCACCAACGCGTTCACCCAACGGGTTACTGTCTGCTCATTACCCAGATCGCTCTCGCTCAGCGTCGGTTGATAAACCAGCTCTTTCAGCAGGCTGCGCGGGAAGCGACGCTCCATACGGCCAATCATTTTCTGTGCCGCGTTGTATTCAGAAACCAGACGCTCCAGCGGTTCACCGGCCAGTGCTGGCGCATTGGCGTTGGCATGCAGGGTGGCACCATCCAGCGCAATGGAGATCTGATACTGGTCCATTGCTTCATCGTCTTTGATGTACTGTTCTTGCTTGCCTTTCTTCACTTTGTACAGCGGCGGCTGAGCAATGTAGACATGGCCACGCTCAACGATTTCCGGCATCTGACGATAGAAGAAGGTCAGCAACAGAGTACGGATGTGCGAACCATCGACGTCCGCATCGGTCATGATGATGATGCTGTGGTAACGCAGTTTATCCGGGTTGTACTCATCGCGACCAATGCCGCAGCCCAGTGCAGTAATCAGCGTTGCGACTTCCTGAGAGGCGAGCATTTTGTCAAAGCGCGCTTTCTCAACGTTCAGGATCTTACCTTTCAGCGGCAGAATGGCCTGGTTCTTACGGTTACGTCCCTGTTTTGCAGAGCCGCCCGCAGAGTCCCCTTCCACCAGGTACAGTTCGGAATGTGCCGGGTCACGTTCCTGACAGTCCGCCAGTTTGCCCGGCAGGCCCGCCAGGTCCAGCGCACCTTTACGGCGAGTCATTTCACGTGCGCGACGGGCCGCTTCACGGGCACGCGCTGCGTCGATAATTTTGCCGACCACAATTTTGGCGTCGGACGGATTTTCCAGCAGGTATTCGTTCAGCAGTTCGTTCATCTGCTGTTCAACCGCCGATTTCACCTCAGAGGAGACCAGTTTGTCTTTGGTCTGAGAGGAGAATTTAGGATCCGGTACTTTAACCGAGACAACAGCAATCAGGCCTTCACGGGCATCATCACCGGTGGCGCTGACTTTCGCTTTTTTGCTGTAGCCTTCTTTGTCCATGTAGGCATTCAGGGTACGGGTCATCGCCGCACGAAAACCTGCAAGGTGAGTACCGCCGTCGCGCTGCGGAATGTTGTTGGTGAAGCAGTAGATGTTTTCCTGGAAACCGTCGTTCCACTGCAACGCCACTTCGACACCGATACCGTCTTTTTCGGTGGAGAAGTAGAAGATATTCGGATGGATCGGCGTTTTATTCTTGTTGAGGTACTCAACAAAGGCCTTGATACCACCTTCATAGTGGAAATAGTCTTCTTTGCCATCACGCTTGTCTTTCAAGCGAATAGACACACCGGAGTTCAGGAATGACAGCTCACGCAGGCGTTTTGCCAGAATTTCGTATTCAAATTCAATGACGTTGGTGAAGGTTTCGTAGCTTGGCCAGAAACGCACCATGGTGCCGGTTTTTTCTGTATCGCCTGTCACTGCCAGCGGAGCCTGCGGTACGCCGTGAGCGTAAAGCTGACGATGCACTTTGTTGTCACGCTGGATAACCAGTTCCAGTTTCTGTGACAGGGCGTTAACCACGGAAACCCCTACGCCGTGCAGACCGCCGGAAACTTTGTAGGAGTTATCATCGAATTTACCACCCGCGTGCAGAACGGTCATGATGACTTCCGCCGCTGAGACACCCTCTTCCGGGTGGATACCGGTTGGAATACCGCGGCCATCATCCTGTACAGAGACAGAGTTATCGCTATGAATGGTGACAACGATGTCTTTACAGTAACCTGCGAGCGCTTCGTCGATAGCGTTATCCACAACCTCAAATACCATGTGGTGCAGACCGGTGCCGTCATCCGTATCGCCGATATACATGCCCGGGCGCTTACGTACCGCATCCAGCCCTTTCAGGACTTTGATACTGGAGGAGTCATAAGAATTCGACATCAACGTTTCTCGCTCATTTTATCTTGGGTTAATCCGTTATTTTACCCTTTTCCACGGTGAACATCTTCGAATTTTTGTCCGACATGTCCACAACGTGGTCAGCGCTTATTGCACTGACAAAAACCTGTGACTGTGAAGCTTTTAAGCGGCTGGCAAGCAGTCCGCGCTTCTCATCATCAAGTTCTGAGGCAAAATCATCTATCAGGTACAAACACCGTCGTCCGCTCTCGCGGGTTAAAAACTCCCCCTGTGCCAAACGCAAAGCGCACATCAGAAGTTTTAACTGCCCACGTGAAAGCGTGTCTTCTACCGGCGCACCATCAGCACGTATGCGAAAATCCGCTTTGTGCGGGCCATGCGCGGTGTAGGTCAGCATGCGATCGCGCTCGAAGCCTCTTTCCAGCACCTCAGCGTAATCAGTCTCCTTTTCCCAGCCGCGCTGGAAAGAGAAAGTCAGGTTGAACTCGGGTAAAAACTGTTTGCAGGTATCTGCCATGTCAGCCGCGATGGCGGCACTGTATTCGGCACGCCAGCCGCTGATTTGTTCCGCCAGCGGGATAAGTTCTTTGTCCCACGGGCGCAATTGACCGTAGTGCCCTACCTGGCGCAACGCAGCATTGCGTTGCTTGAGCAACCGCTTTAGGTTGCTCCACGCGGTAAAGAAACCGGCTTCATTGTGAAAGCATCCCCAGTCGAGGAAGGCTCTTCTGTATTTGGGGCCGCCATTGAGCAAAGTAAACCCTTCCGGGGTTATCAGTTGCATTGGCATCAGTAACGCCAGCTCAGCCACTTTATGCCCATCAGTGCCGTCAATACGTACCGTGCTGTCGCCGAGCTTATCTTTGGTCAGACCGATAGAGGTCTCTCGTTCTTCGCCCAGTAATCGCCCGTGAAGAACAAACGATTCCTGCTCGTGACGAATGACGCGACCAATTTGCAGACTGCGAAACGCACGGCCATGACCGAGCGTATAGATGGCTTCCAGCACGCTGGTTTTGCCACTGCCATTGGCACCAACCAGGAAATTAAAGCCGGGAGAAAGTTGGAGATCCGCGCTTTCGATATTGCGAAAGTCGCGGATCAGCAAGCGGGTGAGCGACATTACAGTCTCATTGGCATAACGACATAGGCTGCCGACTGCGATGCGGCATCTTCGATCTGAACGCTCGAAACAGAATCCGTCAGCAAAATGCGCACGTTCTCGCATTTCAGTGCGTTAAGCACATCAAGGACATAGCTGACGTTAAAGCCAATTTCCATCTCACTGCCAGCGTAAGTGACATCCAGAATCTCTTCCGCTTCTTCCTGTTCCGGGTTGTTGGCGGTGATTTTTAACTGATTTTCACTGACATACAGACGCACACCGCGGAATTTCTCGTTGGAGAGAATGGCGGCACGGGCAAAGGCCTGCTTCAGAATGTCGCAACCCGCATCAAGGTGCTTATCCGGATTTTTCGGCAATACGCGGCGATAATCCGGGAAACGACCGTCAACGAGCTTCGAGGTGAAGATAAAATCACCGACGTGTGCGCGAATGTTGTTGCTACCAATCTGCACGCGCAGCGGGTTCTCACCGCCATCAAGCATACGCATCAGTTCGATAACGCCTTTACGCGGCACGATCACTGAATGGTTCGGCAGGCTTGTACCAATTGGCATGGAGCACACCGCCAGGCGGTGACCATCGGTCGCTACGGTACGCAGCTCTTCACCTTCGGTTTCAAACAGCATGCCGTTTAAGTAGTAACGCACGTCCTGGTGAGCCATCGAGAACTGCGTGGCTTCAATCAGGCGCTTCATCGTGGTCTGAGGAAGGGTGAATTCCACTTCGCTCTGCCAGTCATCGAGATTCGGGAAATCAGCGGCAGGTAATGTAGAGAGTGAGAAACGACTGCGCCCGGAACGGACCAGCATACGCTCACCTTCCAGCTGCACGGCAATCTCAGCGCCTTCCGGCAGACCGCGGCAAATATCAAAAAACTTACGTGCCGGTACGGTTGTCGCACCAGGCTCATGTGCTGCCTGCAAGGTTACGCGAGCAACCATTTCCATTTCGAGATCGGTGCCGGTCAACGACAGGATACCGTCTGCCACCTGAAGCAGCAGATTACCGAGGATAGGCAGAGTCGGACGACCGCCCAGCGGGCCACTGACTTGTTGCAGTGGCTTTAAAAGATGTTCACGTTCAACGGTAAATTTCATAGCGTCACTTTCATCGCATCAGGAAGACAATGTTCTGATTAAATTGGAAAAATCTTCTTTGATATCGTGGCTCTCTTCACGCAACTGCTCAATTTTACGGCAGGCGTGCAGCACGGTAGTGTGGTCACGACCCCCAAACGCATCGCCAATCTCCGGCAAGCTATGGTTAGTCAGTTCCTTCGCCAGCGCCATGGCCATCTGGCGTGGGCGAGCCACCGAACGGGAGCGGCGTTTAGACAGCAGGTCCGCCACTTTAATTTTGTAGTACTCCGCCACCGTCTTTTGAATATTGTCGATAGTGACCAGTTTTTCCTGCAGCGCGAGCAAATCACGCAGTGCCTCGCGCACGAAATCAATGGTGATCGCGCGTCCGGTAAAGTTGGCGTTGGCAATAACGCGGTTCAGTGCGCCTTCCAGCTCACGCACGTTAGAGCGTAGACGTTTGGCAATAAAGAACGCCACCTCACCCGGCAGACGGATATCGTTCTCGTCTGCTTTTTTCATCAGGATCGCCACGCGGGTTTCCAGTTCAGGTGGTTCGATCGCCACCGTCAGTCCCCAACCAAAGCGGGATTTCAGACGATCTTCAACACCATTGATCTCTTTCGGATAACGATCCGACGTCAAAATGATCTGTTGATTGCCTTCGAGCAGGGCGTTAAAGGTGTGGAAAAACTCTTCCTGGGATCGTTCTTTATTGGCAAAGAATTGAATGTCATCGATCAGCAGCGCATCAACGGAACGGTAATAGCGCTTAAACTCTTCTATCGCATTGTTCTGCAGGGCTTTTACCATGTCCTGAACAAAGCGTTCGGAGTGCATATAGACGACTTTGGCATTGGGCTTACGCGCCATAATGCCGTTCCCTACCGCGTGTAACAGGTGGGTTTTACCCAAACCAGTACCGCCATAGAGGAATAAAGGATTGTACGCACCGCCAGGGTTATCCGCGACCTGTCGGGCCGCCGCACGAGCCAGCTGGTTCGACTTACCTTCAACGAAGTTATCAAAGGTATGCTTTAGGTTAACGTTAGAGCGGTAAGTTGGCTCTGCCGGTGCTGGAACATTATCCCAACCCGGACGTACCGCAGGAGCAGCACGTTGTGGTTGCTGTACATAGGCTGTTTGCACGGGTGCCGCCACATGTGCAGGTTCCCGGTGCATTTGCGTGACGGGTTTTGTCCCGACTTCAAAACGCAATTGTGGCACATCCGTGCCGCAGAAATCATTCAGCAACCCGTTGATGTTATTGAGGTATTTGTCTCTTACCCAATCGAGTACAAAACGGTTTGGCGCATACAAAGCCAGCGTGTTATCGCTCAGTTCCGCCTGCAATGGGCGGATCCACATGCTGAATTCTGTGGCTGGTAACTCATCCTGCAATCGGGCAAGACACTGCTGCCAAAGCGAAAGTGACACGGCGGACTCCACTCGAACAAAATCGATAAATAAAAAGACAGAAACATTAATGATTGTTGACACACGTCGATCAGACCCAACGAGGGTTAACGTGCGAACCGCTATCTGCGGTTTTACACTACATCCTTCAGGCTACCGTGTTGCTGGCGGTGCGCTGCGCGATGGAAAGGATGGTGTAATTTGCCCGGTGCAGATCCTCGGATCACGATCGGGACCGCGGATCATAGCCTAAACTGCTTCAGAGATCTTGTGTTTCTCACAGATTCTTCACGATTTATCCACAGGGCATTTTGGAACCGGCTAAGTGTAAACGATCCGGAATAGGGTGCGGGACGATTTACGCCGCATATTGGAAAATTTAATGAGTAAAGCTAAATTCTTGCTTAATCGATCTAACGAAGATCCTGGACGATCCTTGCGATTTCCTGTCCGGGCCGTATAATCCTCCCCCCGGCGTGTTATGCTCGTTTTCAACCGTCGAACGCTGGCTGTTTTTCACCCTAATATGTGCAAAAATAGACGCGTTATAAGGAAAGAGAATTGACTCCGGAGTGTACAATTATTACAATCCGGCCTCTTAAATCACCCACACTGAAGCGTTAGTCGTTCGCTTAGCCTTACGGGCATACGCAAAAGTCAGTGAATTCATTCAAGTTTAGGTAGAAATCGCCATGAAACGCACTTTTCAACCGTCCGTACTGAAGCGCAACCGTTCTCACGGCTTCCGTGCTCGTATGGCTACTAAAAATGGTCGCCAGGTTCTGGCTCGTCGTCGCGCTAAAGGCCGCGCACGTCTGACCGTTTCCAAGTAATAAAGCTAACCCCTGAGTGGTTAAGCTAGCTTTTCCCAGGGAGTTACGTTTGTTAACTCCCAATCATTTCACCTTCGTCTTCCAGCAGCCACAACGGGCTGGCACGCCGCAAATCACCATCCTCGGCCGCCTGAATTCGCTGGGGCATCCCCGTATCGGTCTTACCGTCGCCAAGAAAAATGTTAAACGTGCTCATGAGCGCAATCGGATTAAACGTCTGACGCGTGAAAGTTTCCGTTTACGTCAACACGAACTTCCTGCAATGGACTTCGTGGTGGTGGCGAAAAAGGGGGTTGCCGATCTCGATAACCGTGCTCTCTCGGAAGCGTTGGAAAAATTATGGCGCCGCCATTGTCGCCTGGCTCACGGCTCCTGATAGGCCTTATTCGGGTCTATCAAATCCTGATTAGTCCGCTACTCGGGCCGCGTTGCCGTTTCACACCAACCTGTTCTCACTATGGAATTGAGGCATTGCGCAGGTTTGGAGTGATAAAAGGCAGTTGGTTGACAGTGAAACGCGTATTAAAATGCCACCCTTTACATCCGGGTGGAGACGATCCCGTCCCGCCAGGACCCTTTAATACCAGAGAACACTAACGATGGATTCGCAACGCAATCTTTTTGTCATCGCTTTGTTGTTCGTGTCTTTCATGATCTGGCAAGCCTGGGAGCAGGATAAAAATCCTCAGCCTCAGCAGCAGATCACGCAGACTACGACCACCGCAGCGGGTAGCGCAGCCGACCAGGGCGTACCAGCCAGTGGCCAGGGGAAACTGATTACGGTTAAAACCGACGTGCTGGAACTGACCATCAACACCCGTGGTGGTGATGTTGAGCAGGCGCAGCTTTTGGGTTACCCGAAAGAGCTGGGTTCTAACGAACCTTTCCAGTTACTGGAAACCACACCGCAGTTTATCTATCAGGCGCAGAGCGGTCTGACCGGTCGCGACGGCCCGGATAACCCGGCTAATGGTCCGCGTCCGCTGTACAACATCGAAAAAGATGCGTTCGTACTGGCTGATGGCCAGAACGAATTAGCGATTCCGTTGACCTTTACGGATGCTGCTGGCAACACCTTTACCAAAACTTTCACCCTGAAACGTGGTGAATATGCGGTAAACGTGGGCTACAACGTGCAGAACAGCAGCGAAAAACCGTTGGAAGTCTCTTCCTTTGGTCAGCTGAAGCAATCCATCAATCTGCCATCGCATCGCGATACCGGCAGCAGCAACTTCGCACTGCATACTTTCCGCGGCGCAGCGTACTCTACGCCTGACGCGAAGTATGAGAAATATAAGTTCGATACCATTGCTGACAACGAAAACCTTAACCTGAGCGCGAATAACGGTTGGGTGGCGATGCTGCAGCAGTACTTTGCTACTGCGTGGATCCCACATGCTGAGGGTGCCAATAACTTCTACACCAGCAACCTCGGTAACGGTATTGCCGCCATCGGCTACAAATCCCAGCCGGTTCTGGTACAGCCTGGCCAGACTGTTGCGCTGAACAGCACCCTGTGGGTGGGTCCGGAAATTCAGGACAAAATGGCAGCCGCTGCACCGCACCTGGATTTGACCGTGGACTACGGCTGGTTGTGGTTCATCTCTCAGCCGCTGTTTAAACTGCTGAAATGGATCCATAGCTTCCTGGGTAACTGGGGCTTCTCCATCATCGCTATCACCTTTATCGTTCGTGGCATCATGTACCCGCTGACCAAAGCGCAGTACACCTCCATGGCGAAAATGCGCATGCTGCAGCCTAAGATTCAGGCCATGCGTGAGCGTCTGGGCGATGATAAGCAACGTCAGAGCCAGGAAATGATGGCGCTGTACAAAGCAGAGAAAGTGAACCCGCTGGGTGGTTGTTTCCCGCTGGTCATTCAGATGCCAATCTTCCTGGCACTGTATTACATGCTGATGGGCTCCGTTGAGCTGCGCCATGCGCCGTTCGCTCTGTGGATCCATGACTTGTCCGCACAAGACCCGTACTACATCCTGCCGATCCTGATGGGCGTAACGATGTTCTTCATTCAGAAGATGTCGCCGACCACCGTGACCGACCCGATGCAGCAGAAGATCATGACCTTTATGCCGGTCATCTTCACCGTGTTCTTCCTGTGGTTCCCGTCAGGTCTGGTGCTGTACTATATCGTCAGCAACCTGGTGACCATCATTCAGCAACAGCTGATTTACCGTGGTCTGGAGAAGCGTGGCCTGCATAGCCGCGAGAAGAAAAGCTCCTGATGAATGGCCGGGTTAAGCCACACGCCACCCGGCAAACGGAAGAGTAAAGAGAGGGCGGTCAGTTGACCGCCTTTTTTATTGGTAAAAAAGAGACAAACCATGAGCCATAACGACACCATTGTCGCCCAGGCAACCCCACCAGGACGCGGTGGCGTGGGTATCCTGCGTATTTCAGGCCTGAAAGCCCGTGATGTGGCGCAGACGGTTTTAGGCAAGCTGCCAAAGCCTCGCTACGCCGATTATCTGCCGTTCAACGACGTCGACGGCAAGGCGCTGGATCAGGGTATTGCCCTGTGGTTTCCCGGCCCCAACTCCTTTACCGGCGAAGACGTACTGGAGCTACAGGGTCATGGCGGTCCGGTCATTCTGGATTTACTGCTAAAACGCATCCTGACCATCCCAGGCCTGCGCATTGCAAACCCAGGCGAGTTTTCTGAACGCGCGTTCCTTAATGACAAACTGGATTTAGCCCAGGCAGAAGCTATCGCCGATCTGATCGACGCCAGCTCCGAGCAGGCAGCACGCTCCGCGCTGAACTCATTGCAGGGGGCGTTTTCCGCTCGCGTGAATCACTTAGTGGAAGCACTTACTCACTTGCGAATCTACGTTGAGGCGGCGATCGACTTCCCGGATGAGGAAATCGACTTCCTCTCTGACGGCAAAATTGAAGCCCAGCTCAACGAGGTCATTGTCGATCTGGATGCAGTACGTGCCGAAGCGCGCCAGGGCAGCCTGTTGCGTGAAGGGATGAAGGTGGTGATTGCCGGTCGCCCGAATGCCGGCAAATCAAGCCTGCTGAACGCTCTGGCGGGCCGTGAAGCCGCAATCGTGACGGATATTGCCGGTACCACACGCGATGTACTGCGCGAACACATCCATATCGACGGCATGCCACTGCATATTATTGATACTGCCGGCCTGCGTGATGCGAACGATGAAGTTGAGCGTATCGGTATTGAACGTGCCTGGCAGGAAATTGAGCAAGCTGACCGTGTGCTGTTTATGGTCGATGGCACCACGACGGATGCGCAGGATCCTGCCGAAATCTGGCCTGATTTTATTGCCCGACTGCCGCAAAAATTGCCAATTACCGTCGTACGTAACAAAGCGGATGTCACTGGCGAGACGCTGGGCATCAGCGATGTAAATGGTCACTCACTTATTCGCCTTTCAGCACGTACCGGTGAAGGTGTGGATGCACTGAGAAACCATCTCAAGCAGAGCATGGGGTTCGACACCAACATGGAAGGCGGCTTCCTGGCACGCCGTCGTCATCTGCAGGCGCTGGAAGAGGCAGCAAACCACCTCCAACAGGGCAAGGCGCAGTTATTAGGTGCATGGGCAGGAGAATTGCTGGCTGAAGAGCTACGCCTCGCGCAGCAGTCGCTCAGCGAGATTACCGGCGACTTTACTTCTGATGACCTGCTCGGTCGTATTTTCTCGAGTTTCTGCATCGGGAAATGACCTGGACCGCGGCGGCGCTTAATGCTCTCTACGAAGCGACCAGTGAAAAAACGCTGGCCGCCTGGCAGCGTGCGCCAGATTGTGGTGAGGAGAGGCTGCAGGCCTATTACGATCCCCATAAACTGGCGCTGGCGAGTGGGATCCAACCGTCCATACCCGCTGCGGTTTTCACTTTGCTCAAACAGCTAACGTTGTTGACCGACGGTGATGAACGGGCCGATACGATGCCGCCGGACGGATTACATTTTACTTTTCTGCCTGTCACCTTGCCGCTGTATGCTGACCACCAGCAGCCTGAAGAACTAGCGCAGTTACTCGTACTCTGGCAAGCCTGGCAGGCTCGGCCGATACGCATCAATGCGCTTCGCTTAGTGGCATTACCCAGCCAGCTTTTACTGGCAGGGATCCCTGATGAACAAAGCGTGCAAGCGCGGCAGAAATTCTGTGATGCGCTTCTGAACTCCCCCTGGCGCGATCGTTTGATTGCCCGTCATACTAATACTCAGCTTCCACCGCCTTTCTGGCATACAACACTCTTACGCTATCGTGCACAATACCTTCCCCTACGCCTTCGCCACTTTTTTGAGCAATACCGGCATCAACGTTACGGCTCCGTAGAAGGTTCTCTGACCCTCGCACGGGTGAACTACAACTGGACGTTTGTACTGCCCTATTGATTCAATTGTGAAGGAAATATGTAGATGGGCACGTATTGACTAAATTAATTGTAAAAGTCACCTCCAGGGGCTTTTCAGAAACGTTTTTCCACATTAAAACCTATGCGGTATGCGCGATAATGTGAATTATCGTTTCCAGTACCGGACCATTATCACGGAGCGAAAAATGGCAACGCATTTTGCACGAGGGATCCTCTCAGAAGGATGTATAGATTCAACCCGACTCTCACAGGTCTGCCGCGATAGCGCCAGACAACTTCCTGAGCATCAGCAGTCTCGCTTTCTGGCATCACGCGCCTTACTCGCCGAAATGATGTTTATGCTTTACGGCGTCAGTGAGCTGCCGGACATCATTATTGAAGCCAGTGGACGCCCGGGGTTTGCCGATCCTGACCTGCCGCACTTTTCTCTGGCTTACGCCGGGAACATGGTCGGTGTGGCGATCGCGACAGAAGGCGAATGCGGACTGGATATGGAACTCCAGCGCGCGACACGCAGCTTTCATAGCCCTCATTCTCAGCAAAATAAGTTCTTTACCAACAACGAACAGTTGTGGATCAACAACCAGAACGATCCCAATGAAGCCCAGGCGCAGCTCTCTACCCTCAGACAAAGCGTGCTGAAATTATTAAGCCAGATGCAGGACGGTCACGATATGCTGCAATTACTGCCAGGTGCCGGACGCCTGAGGGTACAGCAACTGGCTCAAGTGGAAGTACTGTGTGATGCTGAAGACGTGCTGATCTGGTCAGTTGCTGCCACACCCGCCATTGAAAGCCTGAAAATCTGGGAGTTTGATTATAAAAACGGCTGGCGCTACCTTTCTGATGTGCAGACACGCGCCAACGACCCCGCCTCCCGATTAATGCGATTCACCAGCTTACCAGCAGAAAAAGCCCTCATCCTTAACTGACCTTATCGCAAGGAACTCATTATGACTGCACCACTAAAAGTTGTGACGTTACTGGGAAGTCTGCGCAAAGGATCATTCAATGCAATGGTCGCACGCACGCTGACAAAACTCGCTCCGGCGGGAATGACAGTGTCTCCCTTACCCTCTATCGGTGCTATTCCGTTGTACGATGCGGATGTTCAGCAAGACGAAGGCGTTCCCGCTAGCGTGGAAGAGATAGCGCAGCAGATCCGTGAGGCCGACGGCGTGGTCATTGTGACCCCGGAGTATAACTACTCCGTTCCGGGCGGCCTGAAAAATGCCATCGACTGGCTCTCCCGCTTGCCCAACCAGCCGCTGGCAGGTAAACCGGTACTGATTCAGACCAGCTCAATGGGGGCCATTGGCGGCGCACGCTGTCAGTATCATTTACGCCAGATTTTGGTCTTCCTGGATGCGATGGTGATGAACAAACCTGAATTTATGGGCGGGGTCATTCAGAACAAGGTCGACCAGCAGACAGGTGAAGTGGTTGATCAGAGCACGCTGGATCATCTGACCGGGCAGTTAACGGCGTTTGGTGATTATATTCAGCGGGTGAAGCGCTAATAAAAAGCCCGGTCGCTTTGTGCGTACCGGGCTTTTTTTAATGCTTGCTGAAATTAATGGTCGATGAAGACGATTTTCAGCAGGAACAGCAGTGCAACCACAATCACACACGGGCTCAGGTCACGCAGACGCCCGGTGAAAAGCTTCATTACACAGTAAGAGATGAAGCCCAGCGCAATACCTTCAGTGATAGAGAAGCTGAACGGCATCATCACCGCAGTAATAAACGCAGGAACCGCTTCAGTCAGATCATCCCACTTCACGCGGGAAAGGCTGGAGGTCATCAGCACGCCAACATAGATCAGCGCACCCGCAGCAGCATAGCCCGGTACCATCCCTGCCAGCGGAGACAGGAAGATAACCAGCAGGAACAGGATACCGACGACAACCGCTGTCAGACCGGTACGGCCGCCCACGGAGACACCGGAAGAGGATTCGATATACGCCGTCACGGAAGAGGTGCCGATGAAGGAACCCGCTACGGACGAGATGCTGTCGACATACAGCGCCTGCTTCATGCGCGGGAATTTACCCTTCTCATCCACTAGCCCGGCTTTGTCGGTTACACCGATCAGCGTACCGGAGGAGTCGAACAGGTTAACCAGCATGAAGGAGAAAATGACGCCCGCCAGACCGATGTTAAATGAACCAGCCAGGTCAACGTTACCCACCACGCTTGTGATGCTTGGCGGTGCAGAGACAATACCGTGATACTGCACATCGCCCAGCAGCCAGCCCAGCAGGGTGGTCACAACGATAGACACCAGCACCGCCGCATGAATGTTACGGGAAGCCAGAATCGCGATGATGAAGAAGCCCAGCACGCCCAGCAGGACGCTGTGGGAGGTCAGGTTGCCGATTGAGACCAGCGTGTCTTTGTTCGCCACGATAACACCGGCGTTTTTCAGCCCCATCATGCCGATGAACAGACCGATACCACTGGTGATACCCACACGCAGGCTGACCGGGATATTAGCAATCATCCAGTAGCGCACACGGAAGATGGTCAGCAGCAGCAGGCCAACCGCACCCCAGAAAATCGCGCCCATGCCGATCTGCCAGGAGAGGCCCATCGCGCCGACAACCACGAAGGCAAAGAAGGCATTCAGACCCATTGCTGGTGCCAGTGCCACCGGCAGGTTGGCAAACAGGCCCATCAGGATGCTACCGAACGCGGCAATCAGGCAGGTGGTAACGAAGACGGCGCTGGTGTCCATGCCAGCGACACCCAAAATCTGCGGGTTTACAAAAACGATGTACACCATCGTCAAAAAGGTCGTGAAACCGGCGATCACTTCGGTGCGTGCCGACGTGCCGTGTTCGCGCAGTTTAAACACGCGCTCGAGCAACCCGTGGCCCGACGCCTGGGTAGTGTGTTGTTGGCTCATTATCAATTTCCGGACAAAGGAGGGAAAATTCGTCGCTATCCTATACCAAAATGAGACAATGTTGACCGTTATCACACACTTTTTTTCATTGAATTTGCTTATACGGCAACGATTGCGTGGGGTAATCTGCCTTAAGTAAACGTTAAACTTGCGAGTAACAGGAAAAGGCATGCCCAAAATAGAAGCAGTATTTTTCGACTGTGACGGCACCCTGGTCGACAGTGAAGTCATTTGTTCGCGCGCGTATGTGCATATGTTTAAAGAATTTGGCATCACTCTCGATCTTGAGGAGGTGTTCAAACGCTTTAAAGGCATGAAGCTCTACGAGATCATTGACGTGATTGGCGAAGAGCATGGCCAGAAACTGGAAAGAACCGCACTGGAACCGGTATTCCGTAGCGAAGTGGCTCGCCTGTTTGACTCCGAACTGGAAATCATCCCCGGCGCGAAAGAGCTGCTGGATGGGGTTACCGTGCCCGTCTGCGTGGTGTCCAATGGCCCGGTCAGCAAAATGCAGCACTCGCTCGGCAAAACCGGTCTGCTACACCATTTCCCGGATCTTCTGTTCAGTGGTTACGATATTCAAAGCTGGAAGCCGGATCCGGCGTTAATGTTCCACGCAGCCAAAGCGCTGGCGGTGGACACGAAGCGCTGCATTCTGATTGATGATTCCGTCGCCGGGGTACAGTCCGGGATTGCGGCAGGAATGGAGGTGTTCTACTTCTGCGCCGATCCGCATAACAAGCCCATTGAACACCCGCAGGTGACGACCTTTACCGAACTGTCGCAGTTGCCGGCACTCTGGCATGCGCGTGACTGGAATATCAGTCGCTAAGTATGACGCCTCTCCCACGAAGAGAGAGGCGTAACACCTTACTTAAACAACTTCTGTACAAACTCAGCGTAGGCCGGACGCCAGACGTCCATTTCATGGTTCAGGCCCGGGTACATCTTGTAGTCGAACCTGATTCCCTGTTTTTCCAGCTCAGCCTTGAGACCTGCAATGTCATTGCCGGTCACCGAGTCCTTCTCACCCACTACCACCGTAAAGTTGTGGAGCCGGGCATTGATGGCTTGCGGTTGGTTAAGTTGAGCAGCGACACCTGCATCCGGCACCGTCGTGGTCGTCACGCCGCTGAAGGTCGCCAGCCAGCCAAAACTGTCCAGATGATTCATCCCTGAGACCAGCGCCTGATAACCGCCTTGCGACAACCCGGCCAGCGCCCGTCCGTCTGCGTCCTTACGCACGTTAAAGCGTCCGTCGACCATCGGGATAATGTCGTGCATGAGCTCACGATCAGCGGCTTTCGCGTTAAGCGGATAGAACGTTTTGCGGCGCTCTTTCGGCGGATAATTTTCCGCAATTGCCTGCACGATGTCGGTTTCCGTATCCGGCACCACCACCAGCATCGGCTTGATTTTGCCTTCTGCCAACAGGTTATCCATGATCTGCGGCAGACGCCCCTGATCGATAGCCGAAAGTCCGGTATCACCAAAGCCATGGTAGAAATAGAGCACCGGCAGTGGCTCTCCTTTACCGTCATAGCCCGGTGGCGTCCAGATATAGACACGACGCTCAGCACGCAGCTCTTTCGAGTGATAGGTCACCGTCAACAAATCGCCGTGCGGAACAGCGCGATCGTCCAGAATACTCCCCGGCACCAGAATCAGGCTGGTATTCACCTGACGCTGCGGTTTCTGGAAACGGCTTCCCGTGTCCACCGACCGGAACCCATCCACATCGAAATAGTATTCGTACAAATTCGGTTTCAGGCTTTCACTCTTCCAGGACCAGACACCCTTTTCATCTTTGGTCATGTCATGGGAGACGAAGCTATCCGGCGTGGACCCCGTAATGACCGAGACCCGTTTGGCACCCGGCGCGAACAGGCGATACGTGATGCTTTTGTCCACGTTAACCTGAGTGACGTACTGGCTCACCGGAACGGACATATCCGGCGTAACCGGGAACGGTGCAGCCAGCGCTGGTACCGTCGTACCGCCCAACAGTGCAGTCACCGCGAGGGTCAGGCAGGCAAGTTGTCGTTTCATATCTTATCCTTCGTGTTGTTTTTCCGTTCAAACACACCCATTAATCCCCGGACGATTACCACCAGACCTCAGCCTGAACACCGGCGGCAAACTGATCGTTTTTCTCATCAGCAAAGCTAAAGTTATCCAGTTCGTTGTTTAATGCGTGGATGTACGTCCCATAAAAACGAATTTCCGGACGAGAAGTCAGCAAACTGGTGTTGACCTTGAACGCATGGTAAAGCGTCGTTTTATAGCCGGATTCTTTGTATTTCACGCCCAGTTGATCTTTGTTCTCCTGATTGAAATACGCCAGTTCTACGCCAGTCTGGTTGTATTTATCCCAGATGTAAGACGGGCGAATCACCGCACGGTAGCTGGTAAAGTCGCTGTGTGCGCCGGTTTCGTAGCTGTAGATATCTTCACCGCGTGAATACACCAGCGCGTTAGCCACAATCACGTTGTCAGTCAGATAGGTTTCCCCCTGAGAGACCAGGCGAATCGCGGTACCGTTGGTGTGATCGCCATAGTAACGACCATTAAAGGCTGTATTCGGACTGGAGTCGGTGTAGCGGGAGAAGCTGCTCGCCAGTGAGTTGTTCGCCATCAGGAAGCTGAACTCGTTAAAGCCGCCGTTATTGAGTTTCTGAGTCAGCGCGGTACCAAACATCCAGGTATCTTTCCATTTGTAATACCCGTTGTCGTTAACGTTATCTTTCTGCTCGTCAGTGGAGTTCCCCATCGCATAACGACCATTCACCATCAACTCAGCGTTATTCCATAGCGGAATCGCTTTATAACGCACATCCACGGTGTTGGTGTTGAGTTGCTGCGAGTGGCTGAGCGTACGATCGTACTGGTCAATATCGGCACGCAGCAGGGCAATATCCAACTTGCCGCTACCCAGCGCCATATTTTCGATCCCGACACCGCCCGCGTTATCGGTAGGGAGGGTTTTCCAGTCAAGCATCTGCACTTCGTGCTTAGGCAACTGATGTTTACCGACCCACAGTTCAGCCTCAGGCGCAAACGGCAGGAACCCGGTGGTGGTCAGGTAGATATCGGAAAATTGCAGGAGATTATCGTTGCTGCTGTTGTCACCAAACCAGCCCGATGCATAAGACTGACCGACGTTACCGTCCAGCATCACCACAGCCTTCGCCGTTTTGCCATTTTCATTGTAGACACGCTGAGAGAGCTGCAAATCAAACCAGCTGGTGTACTCATTACCAAAACGCCCCAGCGATCCGATAGCCCATGCTTTTGGCGAGCCATTGGTGGAAGCGCCCCAGCCTGAACGGAAATAACCGTTGTAACTAAAGCCAATCTCGTCTTTGACGAACGCACTGAGATCTTTCATCGACATCGACGTCACGGCATCTGCTTTCGCAGGCTGAGCACCCGCTGCCGGAGCGGCCTGTACCAGAACAGCAGCAGGTGCCGCAGCCGGGGTTTTAGCTGCCGTGGCTACCGGCTGAGAGTAATAAAGCGCCTGCTTGTTTTTCTCATCGTCCTTGTAGCGCTGTAATTCCTTTTTGGTTTCGCTGAGGTCTTTTTCCAGTGCCGCCAGGCGCTGTTCAATGGTCAGGTTTTCTGTTGCGGCCAGAGCCGGTGTGACTGAGTATAAAAATGATGACGCCAGAATTAAGGGTATTGTTTTTTTCATGGTTTCCATCCAACCATTTTTTGAATAAAAAAAAACCTGAACCCGCCCGTAGTAATACGTGCGTAAGTTCAGGTTTTGCCTGTCTAAAGCAGTAACAATCCTGTACTGGATATCGCAATGCGGTAGAGCACTTTTCCATGCCCCAAAAACAAAAAAACCTGGCACCTCCGTTAGGGAGATGTCAGGTTTAGCCCGCAACGCGGTAGCAATCCAGTTTCAGCCCACAACATAGCGATTTTTAATCCACCAGCAATGAGCAAAAGAATAAAGTGTGATTGACCGCGAATTTTTAGCGCAGTAACGCATTCACAAAAAACGCATCAGCCAGAAAGAGAAACGCCAGCAGACGCTGGCGTTGGGAGAAAGCAGAGATAAAGCATTACTCTTTCGGATCGCTTCCGGCGAGTAATTTATCCAGTTCATCGCCGCCTACATGACGGAAGTCCTGGCCTTTCACGAAGTAGAAGATGTATTCGCAAATGTTCTGGCAGCGGTCACCAATACGCTCGATAGAGCGTGCGCAGAACAGCGCGGTCAGCACGCTTGGAATCGTGCGCGGATCTTCCATCATGTAGGTCATCAGCTGACGCACGATGCCTTCATATTCCTGATCCACTTTCTTGTCTTCGCGATAAATACGTACCGCTTCGTCGATATCCATGCGAGCAAACGCATCCAGCACATCATGCAGCATCTGAACGGTATGGCGACCCAGAGACTCCAGGCTCACCAGCAGTGGCTGGTGCTGAGAAGAGAACTTCTCCAGCGCCGTGCGGCAGATTTTGTCAGCCACATCACCAATACGTTCCAGTTCAGCGATGGTCTTGATAATCGCCATCACCAGGCGCAGGTCGCTGGCGGTCGGCTGACGCTTCGCAATGATGCGTACACAGGCTTCATCGATGGCAACTTCCATCATATTGACCTGTTTATCACCTTCAACTACGCGCTGCGCCAGTTCACTGTCCTGGTTGTGCATGGCGGTGATAGCGTCAGAAAGTTGCTGCTCCACCATGCCACCCATGGTCATGACCTGAGTGCGGATACTTTCCAGCTCAGCGTTAAACTGGCCAGAAATGTGTTTATTAAGATTGAGGTTGTCCATGATGCACTCCAAATCAACCGTAGCGGCCAGTAATATAATCTTCGGTTTGTTTCTTCTTCGGCTTCGTGAACAGATCATCAGTATTACTGAACTCAATCAACTCGCCGAGGTACATAAACGCTGTGTGATCGGAGCAACGCGCAGCCTGCTGCATGTTGTGGGTAACAATCACGACGGTGTAATCCTGCTTAAGCTCAGTGATCAGCTCTTCAATACGACCGGTTGAGATCGGATCCAGTGCAGAACAAGGCTCATCCAGCAACAACACTTCCGGGCGAATGGCGATACCACGCGCAATGCACAGACGCTGCTGCTGACCACCAGAGAGAGAGTAACCACTCTGGTGTAATTTATCCTTGGTTTCATTCCATAATGCGGCCTTGGTCAATGCCCACTGCACGCGCTCATCCATATCAGGACGAGAAAGCTTTTCAAACAGACGCACGCCAAAGGCGATGTTGTCATAAATCGACATCGGGAACGGGGTCGGTTTCTGGAAGACCATGCCAACTTTCGCACGCAACAGGGCGATATCCTGAGTATTGGTGAGGATGTTGTCCCCATCCAGCAGAATTTCACCTTCTGCACGCTGTTCCGGGTACAGTTCGAACATTTTGTTGAACGTACGCAGCAGGGTGGATTTACCGCAGCCTGAAGGCCCGATGAAAGCCGTGACCTGATTTTTGGCAATATCCAGGCTGATGTTTTTCAGGGCATGGAATTTACCGTAATAGAAGTTCAAATCACGAACCTGAATTTTGTCCGGCGTTGTCTCAACCATACTCATTTGTCTCTTTCCTCAATCAGCACCGCTTACGCCGTGCCGCAAAAATTAGTGTTTCTTGTTCGCGAAAACCACACGCGCCAGGACGTTCAGCAACAGCACACACAGAGTAATCAGCAACACACCGGCCCAGGCCAACTGTTGCCACTCAGCAAATGGACTCATGGCGAATTTAAAGATGGTTACCGGCAGGTTCGCGATAGGCTGCATCATGTCGGTGCTCCAGAACTGGTTCGACAGCGCCGTAAACAGCAACGGTGCCGTTTCACCAGCAATACGCGCAACGGCCAGCAGAACCCCGGTCAGGATGCCGGAAACAGAGGCTTTAAGCGTAATCGCAGAGATCATTTTCCATTTCGGTGTACCCAGTGCATAAGCCGCTTCACGCAGGCTATCCGGCACCAGTTTCAGCATGTTCTCGGTCGTACGAATAACGATTGGCACCTGCAGTAGCGCCAGCGCTATCACACCCGCCCAGCCAGAGAAGTGCTGCATCTGCATCACCACAATGGTGTAGACGAACAGGCCCACAACGATAGATGGGGCAGACAGCAGGATATCGTTAATGAAGCGAATCACTTCAGCCAGCCACGATTTACGGCCGTATTCAGCCAGGTAAATCCCGGCCATGATGCCGAGCGGCGTACCCACTGCAGTTGCCCAGAAGATCAGTAATCCACTGCCTGCCAGCGCATTCGCCAGACCACCACCTGCCGTGTTCGGCGGCGGCGTCATCTCAGTGAACAGTGCGAGCGACATTCCATCAATACCGCGGGTCACGGTCGACATCAGGATCCAGATAAGCCAGAACAGACCGAATGCCATGGTCGCCATAGAGAGTGTTAAGGCCAGACGGTTTTTAGCACGGCGTTTTGCCTGCATCTTGCGACGGGATTCAGCCAGCTCTGCGGTGGCCTGCATTTCAAGCGTAGCCATTAGCGTGCCCCCTCGTTTTTCGCCAGACGCATGATCATCACTTTAGAAATAGCCAACACGATGAAGGTAATAACGAACAGGATCAGGCCCAGTTCCATCAGTGCGGCAACATGCAGTCCGGATTCCGCTTCCGCGAACTCATTCGCCAGTGCGGAGGTAATACTGTTACCCGGCATAAACAGAGAAGCGCTGTCGAGCTGGTAGGTGTTACCGATGATAAAGGTCACCGCCATGGTTTCACCCAGTGCACGGCCCAGACCCAGCATCACACCACCAATCACACCGTTTTTGGTAAACGGCAGAACGATACGCCAGATAACTTCCCAGGTGGTGCAGCCAATGCCGTAGGCAGACTCTTTCATCATCACCGGGGTTTGTTCGAACACATCGCGCATAACCGCAGCGATGTAAGGAATAATCATAATGGCGAGGATAACGCCTGCGGCCAGAATCCCGATACCGAAAGCCGGACCGGAGAACAGCGCGCCAACAAAAGGAATGGCGGCCATCACATTGCCAACCGGTTCCTGGAAATACTTCGCAAACAGCGGTGCAAAAATGAACAGACCCCACATGCCATACACAATACTGGGGATGGCTGCCAGCAGCTCAATCGCGATCCCTAATGGGCGCTTAAGCCAGCCTGGAGCGAGTTCCGTCAGAAACAGGGCGATACCGAAACTGACCGGGACAGCGACCAGCAGAGCGATAAATGAGGTGACCAGCGTGCCGTAAATCGGCACCAGCGCACCAAAAATTTCGTTCGGTGCATCCCACTCTTTAGTCCAAAGGAAGGAGAAACCAAATTTCTGGATACTCGGCCAGGAGGAGAAAATCAGAGACACGATAATGCCGCCGAGCAGCAATAGCACAATCAGCGCAGCCAGTCTTACCAGCGCGCTGAAAATCATGTCACCTTTTTTGCCCGGTGGGCTAAAAGCCGGCTTGGTTGCAGCCATAAGTTACTCTTTACGTTAGACACTATTTGAACGACGCCCGGTAGTGTGAACACTGACCGGGCCTACAAAAAACAACATGTTACCGGATTTGGTAGGGCAGATAAGAGAGAAACTTACCCGCCATCGTTAGAAACTTTGCTTAGTACAGCGCTTTACCGCTGCTGTCTTTCACGTTGGTTTTCCATGCTGCACGAACCTGTGCAATCACGCTCTCAGGCAGAGTTGCGTAATCCAGTTCGTTAGCTTGTTTGCCACCGTTTTTGTAAGCCCAGTCGAAGAATTTCAGAACTTCAGCACCCTGCTCTGGGTTTTTCTGCTCTTTGTGCACCAGGATGAAGGTGGTGGACGTAATTGGCCACACATCTGCACCTTTCTGGTTGGTCAGGTCCTGAGCGAAGGATTTGCTCCAGTCGATGTTTTTAGTCGAGTTGGAGAAGCTTGCTTCGGTCGGAGACACCGGCTTGCCATCAGCAGACAGCAGTTTGGTGTAGGTCAGGTTGTTCTGCTTAGCGTAAGCATATTCAACATAACCAATGGAGCCCGGCAGACGCTGTACGAATGCAGCGATACCGTCGTTACCTTTACCGCCCAGACCGGTCGGCCAGTTAACAGTAGAGCCAGCACCGATAGAGGATTTCCACTCTTCGTTCACTTTAGCCAGGTAGCTGGTGAACACGAAGGAAGTACCGGAACCATCAGCACGACGCACGACAGCGATGTTCTGAGAAGGCAGTTTTTTGCCTGGGTTCAGCTTAGCAATTGCCGCGTCATCCCATTTTTTGATTTTGCCCAGGTAGATATCACCCAGCGTTTTACCATCCAGCACCAGCTCGCCAGATTTGAAACCTTCCAGGTTCACTGCCAGAACAACACCACCGATAACGGTAGGGAACTGGAACAGGCCTTCCTGAGCCAGTTTGTCGTCAGCCAGAGGAGCATCAGAAGCACCGAAATCAACGGTGTTAGCAATGATCTGTTTTACGCCACCAGAAGAACCGATACCCTGGTAGTTTACTTTGCTACCGTTTTCTTTCTGGTAAGTATCAGCCCATTTGGCATACACCGGCGCAGGGAAAGTTGCACCCGCACCCGTCAGACTTGCAGCGGCGTTTACTGCAAAAGCACTCAGAGAAAAGGTCGCGGCGACAACAGTTGCGACAGTGGTACGCATAACGTTCATAATGTCTCCTGCTAGGAATCGTAAATCGTTGTTTAGTGGCTACGATGAGCAAAATAGGACACTTTGATGACAGTTATATGCAAGGATTGTTACTGTTTGATGACAATGGCCACTAAAGTCGAAATTCGCGTAAAAATTCTTGAAGCATCATGGGGATGCTAATTTTGATGACGGTTAGTTTTCAATCAGATTTTACTTTTGTGACAATAAAAAAGTAGATCAAAATCTCGATTACATCATTAGTAAATTCGAAAAAAATTGATTAATTTTCATTTATTCAAGATGTTAATCTCTTTGTTTAACATATCTTTTTTGGCTAACCAGGAGGACATGATGTTCAAAAATTCTGCTTTTGCCTTTGGTTTGTTGGTTCTTATTCCCGCTACTGACGGTCATGCTGATGGGAAAGTCATCTGGGAAAGTTTCCATGATCAAGGCATAGTGAGCAGTAGCGGACGAAATGCATCACATGAAATACGTTTAGAGGCTGATCCCAATATTTCGGTGAGAGATTTAATTGCAACCCGAGATGCGGTCTCCCGCCTAAAAGATGAGAACAAATCTTTGAAAGATTCAGTGAAAACTCTTGAAAGAAGCAACCAGGACCTGAATAGCAAAATTGACGCTATGGAGCGCAAAGTTAGCTCGCTTGAGAGTAAGCTGAACAGCCTGAAATAGACAAACGCCCCGGCTAGCGGGGCGTCTGGAGATTTACTCGACGGTCACGGATTTCGCGAGGTTTCGCGGCTGATCCACGTCTGTGCCTTTAATCAATGCAACGTGATACGCCAGTAACTGCAGCGGCACGGTGTAGAAAATCGGCGCAATCACTTCGTCTACGTGCGGCATCTCAATGATGTGCATATTGTCGCTGCTGGCAAAACCGGCATCCTTATCAGCAAAGACATACAACACGCCACCGCGCGCGCGCACCTCTTCAATATTGGACTTCAGTTTTTCCAGCAGTTCATTGTTCGGCGCAATCACGATAACCGGCATGTCATCATCAATCAGCGCCAGCGGGCCATGTTTCAGCTCGCCTGCCGCATAAGCCTCAGCGTGGATGTAAGAAATCTCTTTTAGCTTCAGCGCGCCTTCCAGCGCGATCGGGTACTGATCGCCACGACCGAGGAACAGCGCGTGATGCTTGTCAGAGAAATCTTCGGCCAGTTGCGCGATGCGTTTGTCCTGCGACAGCATTTGTTCAATACGGCTCGGCAGCGTCTGCAGGCCATGAACAATCTCGTGTTCTACAGAGGCATCCAGACCTTTCAGATGAGCCAGTTTCGCCACCAGCATCAACAGCACCGTTAACTGAGTAGTAAACGCCTTGGTGGAAGCCACGCCAATCTCAGTGCCAGCATTGGTCATAATGGCGAGATCAGATTCGCGCACCAGAGAAGAACCCGGCACGTTGCATATCGCCAGAGAACCCAGATACCCCAGCTCTTTTGACAGACGTAGACCCGCCAGGGTATCTGCCGTTTCGCCAGACTGTGAAAGGGTGATCATCAGACTGTTCCGACGCACGGCTGATTTGCGGTAACGGAATTCAGATGCAATTTCCACATCGCAGGGAACACCAGCCAGGGATTCGAACCAGTAACGGGACACCATACCGGAGTTGTAGGAGGTCCCACAGGCAATAATCTGGATGTGTTCGACTTTGCTTAGCAGCTCATTGGCATGGGCGCCCAGCTCGCTTAAATCCACTTCACCGTGGCTGATACGCCCGGTCAGCGTGTTTTTAATCGCGTTCGGCTGCTCGTAAATCTCTTTTTGCATGTAGTGGCGGTAAGCACCTTTGTCGCCCGCGTCGTACTGCAAGTTGGATTCAATTTCCTGGCGTTTCACACCTGCGCCAGATTTATCAAAGATGGAGACGGAGCGGCGGGTAACTTCGGCAATATCACCTTCTTCAAGGTAAATAAATCGACGAGTCACCGGCAGCAACGCCAGTTGGTCAGAGGCGATAAAGTTCTCGCCCATGCCCAGACCGATAACCATTGGGCTGCCGGAACGCGCGGCCAGCAAGGTGCTCGGGTCACGGGAATCCATGATGACCGTACCGTATGCACCACGCAGTTGCGGAATAGTACGCAGTACTGCATCACGCAGCGAACCGCCCTGTTCCAGCTCCCAGTGCACCAGGTGAGCAATCACTTCGGTATCAGTTTCTGAGACGAAGGTATATCCACGTGCTTTCAACTCTTCACGCAGCGGTTCGTGGTTTTCAATAATGCCGTTGTGTACTACCACGATGTGGTCAGATACATGCGGGTGAGCATTGCCTTCTGAGGGCTCACCGTGTGTCGCCCAGCGCGTGTGCGCAATACCTGTTCCACCGTGCAAAGGGTGTTCTTCCGCAGCCTGGGCCAATACCTGTACCTTACCAAGGCGGCGCAGGCGGGTCATATGACCTTCTGCATCAACCACGGCCAGACCGGCGGAGTCGTAACCCCTGTATTCCAGACGACGTAAACCTTCGAGAAGGATTTCTGCAACATCACGCTGCGCGATAGCGCCAACAATTCCACACATATTTTTTGATTCCGATTTTGGCTTTACGCCATGCGTTGTCGGTCAACCTGTATGCCTGTTTCCAGGCGCCCCGAGCCTTGTAGAGAGTGGGGTTATTTTTATGATACTGCCAGTGGGCGGGGGATTATGTTATCCCCTCATCCCTGATTTGCCTGATAAGACATAACCGCCATCAGGCAAACGAATACTGTTCGCTACTTCTTCTTCACCGGACGACGCCAGCCCGCTTTATGCACCTGCGGCACCCGAGTAAGCACCAGTTCATTCTCAGCCACATTACGCGTTACCGTCGTGCCAGCGGCGATCGTAGCGCCATTGCCGACGCTAACCGGTGCAATCAGTTGGGTGTCTGAACCGACAAACACATCATCACCAATAAGGGTTTTGTGTTTGTTTGCACCGTCGTAATTACAGGTGATGGTGCCTGCACCGATATTGACGTTATCACCAATTTCAGCATCACCAAGGTAGCTCAGATGCCCTGCTTTTGAGCCCTTGCCCAACCGCGCTTTTTTGATCTCAACGAAGTTACCGACATGGGCACCTTCCAGCAGTTCAGCACCCGGGCGCAAACGCGCGAAGGGGCCAATGGTGCAAGCCGCATCAAGCGTTGCATCCTCTACAACACTGTAGGGGCTGATTTCACAATCGTCACCGATGACGCTGTTTTTGATAACACATCCCGCGCCGATTTTAACGCGATGACCGAGGGTGACCTGGCCTTCGAGGATCACGTTAACGTCGATTTCGACATCACGACCGTGAACCAATACGCCACGCAAGTCAAAACGCGCGGGATCGCGCAGCATCACACCAGCCAACAGGAGTTTATCGGCCCGCTCAGTGAGATAGACGCGCTCAAGGCGAGAAAGCTGCAGACGATTGTTCACACCTTCAACTTCGCTCAGACGCTCAGGATGAACGGCAGCGATTTCATGGCCTTCCTGGTAAGCAAGGGCGATAATATCGGTGATGTAGTATTCACCTTGTGCATTATTATTGGTGAGTTTGCTCAACCAGCGTTTTAAATCCCCACCGTTGGCGATAAGAATGCCGGTGTTGATTTCCTGAATGTTGAGCTGCTCTTCGCTGGCATCTTTCTGCTCAACAATGCCACTCACATTGCCATTTTCACGCGTGATACGACCATAGCCGGTAGGGTCGTCGAGCTTAACCGTGAGCAGGCCAATACCATTTTGCGGTTTGGCATTACGCAGGCGCGTCAGCGTTTCGGCTGAAATCAGCGGTACATCGCCGTAAAGCATCAGAATATCTTCATCATCAGTGAAGAAGGGCGCGGCCTGCTGCATGGCATGCCCGGTACCGAGCTGCTCGGCCTGTAAAACCCAGTTGAGTTTGTCGTCAGACAGTGTTTGTTTTAACAGATCGCCGCCGTGACCATAGACCAGGTGCACGTTGCTCGCCCCAAGATTGTTAGCCACATCAATCACATGCTGAACCATCGCTTTCCCGGCAAGGGTATGCAGCACCTTCGGCAGATCGGAATACATGCGTGTGCCTTTGCCCGCGGCAAGGATCACCACACTCATTTTCGTGTTCAACATACGCGTCCTGACTGTAATTTGAGTGGAATTTTTACTGTTTCACGTTGAAACTTCTACATTTTTTTCGATGCGAATTGGGCTGCGGATGAAATGCTCAACCCACCGCTTTGAAAAGTAATTTAGGGCATATTATCGGCTATTACACGGATATTTGTCGGATAATGCAGGGAGCAATATGCAGGAATAGACGGCAGCATCCTGTTTTTATTATTTTTTTTAGTCCTGAATAAAGAAGCATGGCGAATGTCTGGATGACAGCCATAAAAAAAGCCAGCCTGATAATCAGACTGGCTTTTTGACTTTAAGCCGGTGTTACATCGCTTTTTTGGTCAACTCGATAACGCGCAGTTTAGCGATCGCTTTGGCCAGTTCCGCAGACGCCTGAGCGTAATCCACGTCACCGTGAGAGCTCTTGATGTGCTCTTCAGCCTTACGTTTAGCTTCCAGAGCTCGCGCTTCGTCGAGATCCTGGCCGCGAATTGCGGTATCAGCCAGAACGGTCGTGCTGCCAGGCTGCACTTCAAGAATGCCGCCGGACAGATAGATAAACTCTTCATGACCGTGCTGTTTAACGATGCGAATCATACCAGGCTTAATGGCGGTGAGCAGCGGTGCGTGACCCGGGTAAATACCCAGTTCACCTTCGCTTCCCGTTACCTGGATTTTCTCGACCAGACCAGAGAACATTTGTTTCTCTGCGCTGACGACGTCCAGGTGGTAAGTCATTGCCATATCACCCTCCGATTAAGGCGTTAAAGTTTTTTGGCTTTTTCCACGGCTTCGTCGATAGAACCGACCATGTAGAACGCCTGCTCTGGCAGGTGATCGTATTCGCCTTCCATGATGCCTTTAAAGCCACGGATGGTGTCTTTCAGGGAGACGTATTTGCCCGGAGAACCGGTAAATACTTCTGCCACGAAGAACGGCTGGGACAGGAAGCGCTGGATCTTACGAGCACGCGCTACCACCAGTTTATCTTCTTCAGACAGTTCATCCATACCCAGGATGGCGATGATGTCTTTCAGTTCCTGGTAACGTTGCAGCAGGGACTGTACGCCACGCGCGGTGTCGTAGTGTTCCTGACCAACAACCAGAGGATCCAACTGACGGCTGGTGGAGTCCAGCGGGTCAACGGCCGGGTAGATACCCAGAGACGCGATCTGACGGCTCAGTACCACGGTTGCATCTAAGTGAGCAAAGGTGGTGGCTGGTGATGGGTCAGTCAAGTCATCCGCAGGTACGTATACTGCCTGAACGGAGGTGATAGAACCGGTTTTGGTGGAAGTGATACGTTCCTGCAGAACGCCCATCTCTTCCGCCAGCGTCGGCTGGTAACCTACCGCTGAAGGCATACGACCCAGCAGTGCAGATACTTCAGTACCGGCCAAGGTGTAACGGTAGATGTTATCGACGAACAGCAGTACGTCACGACCTTCGTCACGGAATTTCTCTGCCATGGTCAGGCCGGTCAGTGCAACGCGCAGACGGTTTCCCGGTGGCTCGTTCATCTGGCCGTAAACCAGGGATACTTTGTCCAGTACGTTGGAGTCGGTCATTTCGTGGTAGAAGTCGTTACCCTCACGAGTACGCTCACCTACGCCCGCAAACACAGAGTAACCGGAGTGCTCGATCGCGATGTTACGGATCAGCTCCATCATGTTTACGGTTTTACCTACACCCGCACCACCGAACAGACCGACTTTACCGCCCTTCGCGAACGGACACATCAGGTCGATAACTTTAATACCGGTTTCCAGCAGTTCCTGAGAGCTGGACAGCTCTTCATAGGACGGTGCTGCACGGTGAATAGCCCAACGGTCTTCTTCACCGATGTCGCCTTTCATATCGATCGGCTGACCCAGGACGTTCATGATACGACCCAGGGTTGCTTTACCTACCGGGACTTCGATCGGGTGTTCGAGGTCTTTAACTTCCAGACCACGACGCAGACCGTCGGAAGAACCCATGGCGATGGTACGCACGATACCACCACCGAGCTGCTGCTGAACTTCCAGCACCAGGCTCTCGTTACCATTGTTTACCTCAAGAGCATCGTACACGCGCGGTACGGCATCCTGAGGGAATTCGACGTCAACCACGGCGCCGATTACCTGGACAATTTTTCCAGTAGCCATCTTGAATCCTCTACGAATTAACCTGGTTATACCGCGGATGCACCACCGACGATTTCGGTGAGTTCCTGAGTAATGCTGGCCTGACGAGCTTTGTTGTATACCAACTGCAGCTCTTTAATCAGGCTGCCGCCATTGTCGGTAGCGGCTTTCATCGCCACCATACGTGCGGCCTGCTCGCTGGCCAGGTTTTCAACAACACCCTGATAAACCTGAGATTCAACATAACGACGCAGGAGGGTATCCAGCAGCGCTTTTGGATCTGGCTCATACAGATAATCCCAGGATTTACGCTTCAACTCTTCATCTTCTGCAGCCGGTAACGGCAGCAACTGAGTGATCGTCGGAACCTGAGACATGGTGTTGATAAATTTGTTACTGACAATATAAAGCTTGTCCAGACGACCTTCGTCGTAAGCCTGCAGCATGACTTTTACCGGGCCGATCAGTTCGGACAGGGAAGGGTTATCCCCCATACCGGTTACCTGAGCGACAACGTTGCCACCTACGGAGTTAAAGAAAGAGACGCCTTTAGAGCCGATCATAGCGAGGTCGCTTTGAACGCCTTTATCAGACCAGACTTTCATATCCGCCAGCACTTTTTTGAACAAGTTGATGTTCAAGCCACCACACAGACCACGGTCGGTCGACACCACCAGGTAGCCCACGCGTTTAACGTCGCGTTCTTCCAGGTAAGGGTGCTTATATTCCAGATTACCGTTAGCAAGGTGACCAATCACTTTGCGCATGGTATCTGCATATGGACGGCTGGACGCCATGCGATCCTGCGATTTACGCATTTTGGAAGCGGCGACCATCTCCATCGCTTTAGTGATCTTTTGCGTGTTCTGGACGCTTGCGATCTTACTACGTATCTCTTTTGCGCCGGCCATGAGCTTCTCCTCAATGCCTTGCGGCCTGTCCTAAGACAAGCCGCCAGACGTTACCAGGACTGGGTTGCTTTGAAGGAATCGAGGATGCCTTTCAGCTTGCCTTCGATTTCGTCGTTATAGCCACCGGACTGGTTAATCTCTTGCATCAGCGGAGCGTGATCACGGTCGACGTAAGCCAGCAGAGCGGCTTCGAAGCTACCGATTTTCGCCAGTTCCACATCTTCGAGGTAACCGCGTTCAGCCGCGAACAGCACCAGGCCCTGTTGTGCAACAGACATAGGGGCATACTGTTTCTGTTTCAGCAACTCGGTCACTTTCTGACCATGACTCAGCTGTTTACGGGTTGCTTCATCCAGATCGGATGCGAACTGAGAGAACGCAGCCAGTTCACGATACTGTGCCAGTGCGGTACGAATACCACCGGACAGTTTCTTGATGATCTTGGTCTGAGCAGCACCGCCCACACGGGATACGGAGATACCCGGGTTAACTGCCGGACGAATACCGGAGTTAAACAGGTTGGTTTCCAGGAAGATCTGACCATCGGTAATAGAAATTACGTTGGTCGGAACGAACGCAGAAACGTCACCCGCCTGGGTTTCGATGATTGGCAGCGCAGTCAGGGAACCGGTTTTACCTTTCACTTCGCCTTTGGTGAAGGCTTCAACGTACTCAGCGTTAACGCGGGATGCGCGTTCCAGCAGACGGGAGTGCAGATAGAAAACGTCGCCCGGGAATGCTTCACGTCCTGGCGGACGACGGAGCAGCAGGGAAACCTGACGGTAAGCAACAGCCTGTTTAGACAGGTCATCGTAAACGATCAGCGCATCTTCACCGCGGTCACGGAAGTATTCGCCCATTGCGCAACCGGCATACGGCGCCAGGTATTGCAGTGCAGCAGATTCAGACGCGGTTGCCACAACAACGATAGTGTTGGACAGTGCGCCGTGCTCTTCCAGTTTACGAACCACGTTAGAAATGGTGGACGCTTTCTGGCCGATAGCCACGTACACACATTTGATGCCGGAATCGCGCTGGTTGATGATCGCATCGATTGCCATCGCGGTTTTACCGGTCTGACGGTCACCGATGATCAATTCACGCTGACCACGACCGATTGGGATCATGGCATCAACGGATTTATAACCGGTCTGTACCGGCTGATCGACGGATTGACGTTCGATAACGCCCGGTGCGATAACTTCGATTGGCGAGAAGCCATCGTTATCAACCGGACCTTTACCGTCGATTGGTGCACCCAGGGTGTTCACCACGCGACCCAGCAGGCCACGGCCAACCGGAACTTCAAGAATACGGCCAGTACACTTAACCTTCATGCCTTCGGCGAGGTCAGCGTAAGGACCCATCACAACTGCACCTACGGAGTCGCGCTCCAGGTTCAGTGCGATAGCGTAACGGTTACCCGGCAGGGAGATCATTTCACCCTGCATACAATCGGCCAGGCCGTGGATGCGGATAACACCGTCGCTTACGGAAACAATAGTACCTTCGTTGTGAGCTTCACTCACAACACTGAACTGAGCAATGCGCTGCTTGATCAGTTCGCTGATTTCGGTGGAATTCAGTTGCATGCTCCAGTCCCCTTAAGACTGCAAGACGTCTGCAAGGCGTTCAAGACGGCCGCGTACGCTGCCATCAATGACCATATCACCCGCACGGATGATTACGCCTGCCATTACAGACTTATCGATTTTGCAATTCAGCTTCACTTTGCGTGATAGACGTTTTTCCATCGCGGCACTGATTTTCGAAAGCTGTTCTTCACTCAGTGCGGTCGCAGAAGTCACTTCGACTTCAGCGATAGCCTCGCTGGCTGCACGCAATTGAATAAACTGCTCAAGAACATCAGGGAGCGCTTTAAGACGACCATTTTCTGCCATCACCCGAATCAGGTTTTGGCCGTTGTCGTCAAGTTGCTCCCCACAGACTGCGATAAACGAATTAGCGAGCGTTTCCGGTGCCATTGCACCGGAGAGAAGCTCTGCCATGTGTTCGTTCTTCGTCACCTCGGCGGCAAACACCAGCATATCCTGCCAGCGGTCAACGCTTTGGGTTTCGACGGCAAAGTCAAAAGCTGCTTTGGCGTAGGGGCGAGCTACCGTTACAAATTCAGACATCAGCCCCTCCTCCTTACAGTTCAGCGACCAGTTTATTCACGATGTCGCTGTTAGCAGCTTCATCCACGGAACGCTCGATGATCTTCTCGGCACCGGCAACAGCCAGCAGAGCCACTTGCTTACGCAGCTCTTCACGGGCACGTTTACGTTCAGCGTCAATTTCCGCCTGCGCCTGCGCCACGATTTTAGTACGTTCCTGCTCGGCTTCTGCTTTCGCTTCGTCCAGGATCTGAGCACGGCGTTTGTTCGCCTGTTCAATGATGACCTGAGCTTCAGCTTTCGCTTTTTTCAGCTGGTCGGTCGCATTGGCCTGTGCAAGGTCCAGGTCCTTTTTAGCCCGTTCAGCGGAAGCAAGACCGTCAGCAATTTCTTTCTGACGTTTTTCAATGGCAGCCATTAAAGGCGGCCATACGTACTTCATGCAGAACAGAACGAACAGGACAAACGCGATGGCCTGGCCGAGGATTGTTGCGTTTAGATTCACAGCACAATGCCTCTTATCTGGTTAACGTTCTTAAATATTTGCTGTTAAGCAACCCGTACTACGCGACAGCAAACATCACGTACAGACCCAGACCTACAGCGATCATTGGGATAGCATCCACCAGACCCATAACGATAAAGAACTGAGTACGCAGAAGTGGGATCAGATCAGGTTGACGCGCTGCGCCTTCCAGGAATTTGCCCCCGAGGATGCCGATACCGATCGCAGCACCGATTGCCGCCAGACCCATCATAATAGCGGCAGCCATGTACAGCAGATCCATATTCAGGTTTTCCATGACAGTCTCCAGATTGTTTCAGTTAGAACGTAGTAGTGTATTAAAAATCAATGCTCTTCAGATGCCATCGACAGATAGACAATCGTCAGAACCATGAAAATGAAGGCTTGCAGCGTAATGATCAGGATGTGGAAAATGGCCCATGGCACATTAAGAAGCCACTGTGACCACCACGGCAACAGACCAGCAATCAGAATGAAAATCAACTCACCGGCATACATGTTACCGAACAGTCGCAGACCGAGAGAAACCGGTTTGGACAGCAGGCTAACACCTTCCAGGATCAGGTTGACCGGAATAAACACCGGGTGGTTGAACGGCTGAAGTGTAAGCTCTTTAGCAAAACCACCCAGGCCTTTCATTTTGATGCTGTAGAACAGAATCAGGATAAATACGCCTAACGCCATGGAAAGCGTGATGTTAACGTCAGCAGACGGCACCACACGCAATGCAGGCAGACCAAAGATGTGCTCGCCGATGTACGGCAGCAGATCGATAGGCAGCAAATCCATCAGGTTCATCAGGAATACCCAGACGAAAATCGTCAGGGCCAGTGGTGCAATGAGCTTGCTCTTGCCGTGGTACATGTCTTTCACGCTACCATGGACAAAACCAATAACCAGCTCAATTGCCGTCTGGAATTTCCCCGGGACGCCGCTGGTAGCCTTTTTGGCTACGCTACGGAACATGACCAGGAACAACAGACCCAGAGCCACCGAGAAAAACATGGAGTCAATGTTGAGTGTCCAGAAGGTGGCCGGGGGGTTATGCGGATCCACCAGCGAGAGCGTACGCAGGTCCAACTGAAGGTTATTCAGATGGTGGCCAATGTACTCCTGCGGTGTTGAGATTTCTCCTGCAGACATGATGCCTCTTACCCTTTGTTGTTAATTACAGCAGGTGCCAGTATCTGAACAACCAGCACCGAAACCCACGTGACTATCAGCGGTAAAAATACCGCCTTGAAAACCGCCAGCGCCACCACCAGCAACACGAATGTTGCCAACACCTTAAACGCTTCACCGAAGGCGAAGGACCAGGCCACGCGGCCTTTAGCAGGTGTATGTGCCTGATGACGCCAGGCAAAAATCATAAACAACATATTTGGCAAAATTACTGCCATCCCTCCACACGCGGCGGAGACGCCCCAGAAAGGGTCTTTGAGGCTAAACAGCGTTCCTAAAGCAATCACTGCCAGAAGCTGAACAAGCAGAAGCCTACGAGCAATATTTGGACTTAAAAGCGACACCGACATCGTATTCACTCCTGCTCACTTCGAGGTATGCCGCGTGTCGTATAAAACGTTCTTTAACGCCCGGAGTCAAGCACCAAAAAGCGGTCAAATTATACGGTGCGGCCCCGTGAATTCAAACAATAAGTAGCGAAAAGGTGAATAAATGTTTAAATATTTTTCTCGTGTCCTGTTTTTCAACTTTTCAGGAAACTGTGAACCTTTAAGCAAAATCCCAAATAACGCGAAAACCCTGAGAATAAAGTGCGTACCAGATCACAATTTAAACATTTATGCGTTAGCACGACGATGCCCTTGCGGAAAATGCGCCATTTCAACATTTTGATATTCAACGCGATTATCCACAACTCTTTTTAAAAGACCCGGGTACACAATAAAAACCTTGCATTGACATTTATAATAATTATTTAACAACACCAATTCTGTTGCAGAGTCGATTTTTAGCAGACTGATATTTTCACTGTTTACTATTTTAAGGGTTAAGCAAAATCACATCGTTAAAAACAGGAAAAATGCAGGTAACAACTCCGTTAAATGTAACTGGACGTATCACCATTTTCAGTGCCGTTTTTTAACAATCCAAAAACAGCACGAATTCTACATTTTTTGAGAGAAATTAAATTTTGTTTAGCTTAACGACCACTAAATGACGTTCACCTTCCAGGTGAGGGACCGTTAATTCAACGACAGATTCCACAATGAGTTCTGGCGGTAGCAGTGCAATTTCATCCGAAGGAATCAATCCCTTAAGCGCATAAAAGCGTCCGTTTTGCCCCGGCAAATGGTGGCACCAGTTAACCATGTCTGTGAGCGAAGCAAATGCACGGCTAATCACACCATCAAAGGGCGGCTCCGCAGGGAAATCTTCCACTCGGCTCTGTACGGGGGTGATGTTGGTCAGCTTAAGCTCATGCTGCACCTGACGTAAGAAACGTACGCGTTTGCCCAAGCTATCAAGAAGTGTGAAATGCGCGTCGGGCAGCACAATTGAGAGGGGCACGCCAGGCAATCCCGGTCCGGTTCCGACATCAATAAAACGCTCCCCCTGAAGATAGGGCGCTGCCACAATACTGTCGAGAATATGACGGACAAGCATTTCATCAGGATCGCGTACAGAAGTCAGGTTGTAAGCTTTGTTCCACTTATGCAGCATTTCAACATAAGCAACTAACTGAGTTTTCTGGTGATCGGTGAGCGAAATACCTGCTTCATCCAGCAGACGGGAAAGTTTGTTAAGCACAGTGGATACCTGTTAAAGATGTCAGACGAGTGTCACGACGTTCACCCGCTTTTGGAGTTCTGTCTGCCCGGCGTGCAACGCATCACCGGGCGATGAGCAACATGTTACGCGCTGCGGCGCAGCATGCCTTGCTTTTTCAGCCACACCAACAGAATGGAGATAGCGGCAGGCGTAATCCCTGAAATACGCGATGCCTGGCCAATGGATGACGGCTTGTGATCGTTCAGCTTGGCGATCACTTCGTTCGACAACCCATTCACCTGACGGTAGTCCAGCGATGCAGGCAGCAAGGTATTTTCATTGCGCTGCTGCTTTTCAATTTCGTCCTGCTGACGGGCAATATAACCTTCATATTTCACCTGAATTTCAACCTGTTCAGCGGCTTGCGCATCTGCCAGGCCCGGTGCGAAAGCAGTCAGTTGTACCAGCTGTTCGTAGGTCATTTCCGGACGACGGAGCAAATCTTCCCCACTGGCTTCGCGAGAAAGTGGCGCCGTCAGGTTTTTATTCACTTCCGGAGCCGTCTCAGAAGTCGGGTTGACCCAGACGGATTTCAGGCGCTGGCGTTCACGCTCGATGTTTTCCAGTTTTTCGTTGAAGCGAGCCCAACGTTCATCATCGACCAGACCCAGTTCACGGCCTTTTTCAGTCAGACGCAGGTCGGCGTTATCCTCACGCAGCATCAGGCGGTATTCGGCGCGAGAAGTGAACATACGGTACGGTTCTTTGGTCCCGAGGGTGCAAAGATCGTCCACCAGCACACCGAGATACGCTTCAGAGCGCGCTGGTGCCCAGCCTTCTTTTTCAGCAGACGAGCGTGCGGCGTTAAGACCAGCCAACAGCCCTTGTGCAGCGGCTTCTTCGTAACCGGTTGTGCCGTTGATCTGCCCGGCAAAGAACAGCCCCTGGATGTATTTACTTTCCAGCGTCGGTTTCAGGTCACGTGGGTCGAAGAAATCGTACTCAATGGCGTAGCCCGGACGAACGATTTTTGCGTTTTCCATGCCCTGCATTGAGCGAACAATTTTCATCTGCACGTCAAACGGCAGGCTGGTGGAGATGCCGTTCGGATAAATTTCGTTTGAGGTCAGTCCTTCCGGTTCGAGGAAGATCTGATGCTGATTACGATCGGCAAAGCGCATTACTTTGTCTTCTATCGACGGGCAGTAGCGCGGACCGATCCCTTCGATCACGCCAGCATACATCGGGCTACGATCGAGGTTATTACGGATCACATCGTGTGTTTTTTCGTTTGTGTGTGTGACGTAGCACGGCACCTGACGCGGGTGCTGAGCAGCATTGCCCATGAACGAGAAGACCGGCATTGGGTCATCACCGTGCTGCTGCGCCAGTACACTGAAATCGATTGTGCGCGCATCAATACGCGGCGGTGTACCCGTTTTAAGGCGACTTACACGCAGAGGTAGTTCGCGCAGTCGACGTGAGAGTGGAATAGAAGGCGGATCGCCAGCACGGCCACCGCTGTAGTTATCCAGACCAATATGTATTTTGCCGTCGAGGAACGTCCCAACAGTCAGTACAACTGCTTTGGCACGGAATTTCAATCCCATCTGGGTGACTGCACCCACGACACGATCGTTTTCGACGATCAAGTCTTCAACCGCCTGCTGGAAGATCATCAGATTCGGCTGGTTTTCCAGCGCAGTACGCACGGCCTGACGATAAAGCACGCGGTCTGCCTGAGCGCGGGTAGCTCGCACCGCTGGGCCTTTGCTCGCGTTTAGTATCCTAAACTGAATGCCAGCATGATCGATCGCTTTCGCCATCAAGCCGCCAAGGGCATCCACTTCTTTCACCAGGTGTCCTTTCCCAATGCCGCCAATCGCCGGGTTGCAGCTCATCTGCCCCAACGTGTCGATATTGTGTGTCAAAAGCAGGGTTTGTTGACCCATACGCGCAGCGGCCATCGCGGCCTCAGTGCCTGCATGACCCCCGCCAATGATGATGACGTCAAAAGGATCCGGATAAAACATGGTGAATTGCCTCGCGTAAAGCGGTTAGAAATGGAATTGAAGCCCGGGCCGTGGATTCTACTCAACTTTAGCTCAGGGAGAAAGCACTGGGATCCTGGGTATTAAAAAGAAGATCTTTATTTAGAGAGATCTGTTCTATTGTGATCTCTTATTAGGATCCCACTGCCTTGTGGATAAGCTGGATCCAGGTAGGAAGATCATCATCTTAGCTTGGATCATTAGTTGTGAATGATCGGTGATCCTGCACAGTATAAGCTGGGATCAAAAGAGGTAGTTATACACAACCCAAAAACTGAACAACAGTTATTCATTGGATAACTACCGGTTGATCAGCGTTTTTAAGCCTAGTTATCCACATCTGATTGCGTGATCTTTAATCGTTATTGAGTAAATTAATCCAGGATCCCAGCCAAATTTCAGCCGGATCTTCAGGAATGTCATGCTCAAGCACGTTAATTTTTGCTGTTTCGCCGATCTGTTTTGCACCGTTAGCTTTCAATGACGCTTCTAATTTCTCAATGGCGCCACAGAAAGTGTCATATTCACGACTACCGATTCCGATTGCCCCAAAGCGAACCCCGGACAATGAAACATTCTGTTCCTGCAACTGATCATATAAAGGTTGAATGTTGTCAGGCAGATCGCCTGCACCGTGGGTTGAACTCACCACCAGCCAGATGCCTTCCTGCGGCAGATCTTCCAGCAGTGGGCCATGCAGGGTTTTGGTACTGAAACCCGCGTCTTCCAGCTTTTCAGCCAGATGTTCAGCGACGTATTCCGCGCCACCCAGGGTGCTGCCACTAATCAGTGTAATATCTGCCATGAAGTCCACTCCCGTTAAGAGGGGCGTATTGTACGCTGTGAACGAGCTGGGATCTACCTGTGGACAATATGGGTATTAGGTGGGAGTGAAAACGCCCTGTTACGGGCGGATCGTGCGCATGATGGGGTTTTGCAGGGAGATCAGTGTCTCCGTGGACTGAATTTCATCAATTGTTTGGATCTTGTTGATAAGCACCTGTTGCAGGGCATCAATCGATCGACACATCACTTTAATGAAGATGCTGTAATGGCCCGTGGTGTAATACGCTTCGGTCACCTCTTCCAGGCTTTCCAGTCTGGCCAGCGCTGAAGGGTAGTCCTTCGCGCTCTTAAGAATGATGCCGATAAAGCAGCAGACGTCATAACCTAATTGTTTGGGACTGACGTCAATGCGAGCACCGGTAATGATCCCCGCCTGTTTCATCTTCTCAACGCGAACGTGGATGGTCCCCGGGCTGACGCCGAACTGTTTGGCCAGCTCGGCATAGGCCGTGCGCGCATTTGCCATTAATGCCTCAAGGATGCCGCGGTCCAGATTGTCGATCTGATAATTTTCCATAGGTTTTTCTTATGTTGAATAAACAATCGTTCTATTTTAGCTTTTCATTTTAACGAATCAAAACCTGAATGCCCTTTTTTGTTATTGATTATTGAATGGCAGAGGTTTTTTGTTGCTTAATGGCTGCAACAGACAGAGAAAAGGAAGTGAATAATGAAATCCGCCTACATCAGCAAACAACGTCAGATTATTTTCGTGAAGTCGCACTTCTCCCGCCAGCTGGAAGAAAAACTAGGACTTATTGAGGTCCAGGCTCCTATTTTAAGCCGCGTTGGGGATGGCACTCAGGATAACCTGTCGGGTTCTGAGAAAGCGGTGCAGGTTAAAGTCAAAAACCTGCCGGATGCGCAATTCGAAGTGGTGCATTCGCTGGCTAAATGGAAACGTAAAACGCTCGGGCAGCATGATTTTAGTGCTGGGGAGGGCTTGTACACGCACATGAAGGCCCTGCGCCCTGACGAAGATCGTCTGTCACCCATTCACTCTGTCTATGTCGATCAATGGGACTGGGAACGTGTGATGGGTGAGGGGGAGCGCCATACTGGTACCCTGAAATCGACTGTTGAAGCCATTTATGCCGGGATCAAAGCCACCGAAGCCGCCGTAAGCCAGGAATTTGGCCTGACCAGCTTCCTGCCCGATCTGATCCACTTTGTGCATAGCCAGGAATTGCTGAGTCGCTTCCCGGATCTGGATGCCAAGGGTCGCGAGCGCGCCATTGCCAAAGAGTTGGGTGCTGTCTTCCTGATCGGGATTGGTGGCAAGCTGAGCGATGGTCAGCGTCATGACGTACGTGCACCGGATTATGATGACTGGAGCACCCCTGGTGACAGCGGGCTGCATGGTCTGAATGGCGATATTTTGGTGTGGAACCCGGTCCTGGAAGATGTACTGGAACTCTCTTCTATGGGGATCCGTGTGGATGCGGAAACGCTGAAGCGCCAGCTTAAAATCACCGACGATGAAGATCGTCTGCGTCTGGAATGGCACCAGGCACTGGTGCAGGGCGAAATGCCGCAAACCATCGGCGGTGGTATCGGGCAATCACGCCTGACGATGCTTCTGCTGCAACTGCCGCACATTGGTCAGGTGCAGTGTGGCGTCTGGCCGGAGCAAGTACGCTCAAGCGTTTCGTCTCTGCTTTAACGCTTCCAGCGGCGCAGCAGACGGCTGCGCATCCCGGTATCAAAGCGCCAGATATGATCGAAAATGCGCATGATGCCGGGCTTACCGTGTGCCGACATCGCAACGGCATGAAAACGTTGCTGGTGCACGGTCTGCAGTTCTTTCACTTTAGTGACCACATCATCCGGCAGTCGCTGGGCGATGAAGTCGGAAATAACCACCGCGTCGGCGTCATACCACTCTCCCCCCTGCATACGTTCAATAATGGCGCGAAAACAGCTCGCGATATCCGTACCGCCACGAAAGCGCTGGCTGAGAAAACGAATTGCCTGTTCAAGCCCCTGCTGGCTGGTGAGTTCATAACGCACCACTTCACTGGAAAACAGCATGATGTAGCAGCGACGTTTATCAGCCAGCGCAACGCGCATCAGCGCCAGACAGAATGCCTTTGCGCACTGTTCATTAAAACCGCCCATGGATCCAGAAGTGTCCACGCAGACAATAAAGGGGCCACGTGGTTGCTCATCGAAATCCTGATGCACGACAGGTCGCTCTACGACCCGTTCATGCCAGGCATCACCATGAAGCCGATAGGTAATCAGCTGTTTTTCCACCAGACGGCGGTAAAACTCATATTCGAGCTCTGTGATGCCCAATGTTGCCAGTTCCGGTGGCAGAAGACGCAGAATGTCGTCACTTTGGTGAATACCATCGACCTGTTCCGGTACTGTCGACGGCTCTCGCACCAGCATACGAAAGGTTTCCATTGGCGCATCTTTGCGGGGTACGGATTTCGCTTCGCGGGATCGACCGAGCTGTTCCGCCAGTTGTTTTAATTCCGGCTGCTCCGTTAAAAAATCACCGTACTTAACAATAAGCTGGTAATCGCCACGTTTGATCTGACCTGCACTCATATCCCATAGCCGCCCGGCAGCATTTTCGTTTTCGATTAATACAGGCTCAAGCTGACCGCTTAGCGTCATGCGTTCCTGCACTTCACTGAGCAATTGCTCGCGCTCTTCTTCTAATAGCTGCTGATTAAATGCGGTGGTTTGAACCACCAGACTCAGTCGCCATCGCTGTAAAAAGAGCGTGTGCAAAGCGGGGGTGAAGCTCGGGTTATCCGTCACCATGGCATGGGCCTGAGCGGCAAACGGTGAGCGAAGCTTATCCAGCAGGGTGAGGATTTGCGGAAGCTGGACAATCAGTTGTGATGTAGAGAGCAACTGGCTCTGCTGATAGGACAGCACCTCCTCGGTCAGTTCCGGAGGGACCTGAGTCTCTTTCAGGCGGCTTTTAAGCGCGTCACGCCAGCGGGGAATGTCTTCGGTGATGGCATGGCGAAGACGGGGAAACTTTTCAAAGAAAATGGCCAACTGCGGTGAGGCGAGCAAGGCGACAATCAGCTCTTCAATGAGCGCCTCTTCACCGATGGTCAGTATTGCATTCAGGGCGTCCAGCGTTAGCATTGACGCGCCTGTTGAATCTGCGCGCGCACGTCCTGCAGGCTGGCTTCAATGCGGCCCAGCCAGTCGGCCGGGATGAACAGGCATTTTTGCAGTTCGCTGAACCGGGTGTGTTGCTGATGCCAGAGAGTGTCTAACGCTTCCAGTTGCTGTGTTACCTCCTCCGGCACGTTTGCACTGGTACTGCCCGGTAGAGCAAGGCGCGATCCCTGGAGGCTGACATCGCGGATTAACACATTGAGTCCACCGTCAACATCCAGGTTCAGCACCTGAGCAAAGCCGATCCCGTTTAGTTTGCCGCGTATCTCTCCCCCTTTAGCCAGCCATTGTGCCAGAGCCACACGTTCGATAGTGACGTGGATGACCTGCATGTCGTGAAGCTTAAGCGGCTGCTGAAGCAGAAGGGTCAGCGTGGAATCCTGCAGATCTTCCGGTAAATCATAATGCGGACGGCGGCTGAACATTCCGCCCTGACGGGAAACTTTCAGCGCGGTTTTATCGCTTTGTTGTTGCTGGATCTGAATGCGACGCTGCTCGATGGTCGCCAGTTGCGTCAGCATGGTTTGCTGTTGCCAGGCGTGCCCGGTCATCAATATCTCTAACTGATTTTTCAGCAACTGCATGCTCTGCGCGTCATACCACAGGCAATCTTTGAGCAGGATAAGATCGATAGGGGCAACCGCATCGCGTCCGCTGAAGAAGGCACTCGCCTGTAACAGGTGAATCGCTTTTTTCCAGCGTCGGTCAGAGACATAAGGCGCATTGGGCAAACTATCGAGCTGCTGGCGCAGCAGATAGATAAGCTCGAAGACAACGTCAGGCAGTTTGACCTGCGTGATATCTTTCTGCCATTGATTGTACTCTTCATCGCTAATCTGCAAATCGGCAGGAACCGGATTGTCACTCTCATCCTGCTGGCTTATCAGCATTGAGCGGAAATTCCCTTTCTCCTGTACTTTATCCAGCCACAGGCGAATCAACATGCGGTCATACAGAGCTTCGAGACTGTTGTCTGCTTCAGGTAATTCATTGGATGCTGCCACCAGCAAACGCATGGGGATTTTCTCTTCACTGGCACCGTTACGAAAACGACGTTCGTTGATGGCAGTGAGCAACGTATTCAGGATTGCCGGACCGGCTTTCCAGATTTCATCGAGAAAAACGATTTCCGCTTCCGGTAAATAGCCCTGGGTCAAACGTTCATAACGCCCTTCATCTTTCAGAGCCTGAATAGACAAAGGGCCAAACACCTCTTCTGGTGTGGAAAAACGGGTCATCAGGTATTCAAATGCACGGGCGTGTTTAAAGGCGAATTTCAGGCGGCGGGCAATCAGGCTTTTGGCTATCCCTGGCGGGCCGAGCAGAAAGACGCTTTCGCCGCTTAATGCGGCTAACAGACACAGGCGAATAGCGTGGCTACGCTCAAAAAGACCTTTTTCCAGTGCGCTGCTTAAACGGGAAATTCTTTCTGCTAATAAATGTGAGTGAGCCATAATTGATTTGCATCCTTTCGCCGCGATTCCGGCTTGCCTGTGCGAGTATAGACGTTTAGATAAGGGCTTGTAATAGACTGAACAATGGCATCATTTTCATTGCGCCAGAATAATGTGGTCGCATTTAGGGGTACGATTTAGCAAATAATCGTGCATACTGTGCGCTTTTTGTGGGCCAAGGGACTAAGCACACATTTGTCATTCAAACAAAAGATTAGTCTATGAGCACTGATAATAAGCAATCGTTGCCCGCGATAACACTCGCGGCTATTGGGGTTGTCTACGGTGATATTGGCACCAGCCCGCTTTATACTCTTCGTGAATGTTTGTCAGGTCAGTTTGGTTTCGGTGTAGAACGCGACGCCGTTTTTGGCTTTTTATCGCTGATTTTTTGGTTACTGATTTTAGTCGTTTCCATTAAATACCTCACTTTCGTGATGCGTGCGGATAACGCCGGTGAGGGCGGTATTCTGACATTGATGTCGCTCGCCGGTCGCAATACGTCGGCGCGGATGACCTCTATTCTGGTGATCATGGGACTTATTGGCGGCAGCTTCTTCTATGGAGAGGTTGTGATTACGCCTGCCATCTCAGTCATGTCGGCCATCGAAGGTCTGGAAATCGTTGCCCCTTCACTGGATACCTGGACCGTTCCGCTTTCTATCGTGGTACTGACGCTGCTGTTTGCTATTCAGAAACACGGAACAGGGCTGGTGGGGAAGCTGTTTGCGCCTATCATGCTCGCCTGGTTCCTGATTTTGGCGATGCTGGGTGCACGTGGGATTATATCCAACCCTGAAGTGCTGCAGGCGTTGAATCCGGCCTGGGCCGTCAATTTCTTCCTTGAATACAAAACCGTTTCGTTTGTCGCGCTGGGCGCGGTCGTGCTTTCGATCACCGGCGTTGAAGCGTTGTATGCGGATATGGGCCACTTCGGCAAATTACCAATCCGTGTGGCCTGGTTCTCAGTAGTACTTCCCTCACTGGTACTGAACTATTTCGGCCAGGGGGCACTGTTGTTGAAAACGCCGGAAGCGATCAAAAACCCGTTCTTCCTTTTGGCTCCTGAGTGGGCGCTGATTCCGATGCTGATTATTGCCACCCTGGCGACAGTGATTGCATCGCAGGCGGTGATTTCTGGTGTCTTCTCCCTGACGCGTCAGGCGGTACGTTTGGGTTACCTGTCACCGATGCGTATCATTCACACTTCGGAGATGGAATCCGGGCAGATCTATATTCCTTTTGTTAACTGGTTGCTCTATTGCGCCGTGGTCGTGGTGATCGTGAGCTTTGAGCACTCCAGTAACCTGGCCGCAGCTTACGGTATCGCCGTGACCGGCACCATGGTGCTGACGTCGATTCTGTCGATGACCGTGGCGCGTAAAAACTGGCACTGGAACAAACTGTTCGTTGGGTTGTTGCTGACGGGCTTCCTGTTTATCGATATCCCGCTCTTCTCGGCGAATCTCGACAAGCTCTTGTCCGGCGGCTGGTTGCCGCTGAGTCTGGGTCTGGTGATGTTCGTGATCATGACGACCTGGAAGAGCGAGCGTTTCCGCCTGCTGCGCCGTATGCACGAACACGGTAACTCTCTGGAAGCGATGATTGCGTCACTGGAAAAATCACCGCCGGTACGTGTGCCAGGCACGGCGGTCTATATGTCTCGTGCGCTGAACGTGATCCCGTTTGCTATGATGCACAACCTCAAGCACAACAAGGTGCTTCACGAGCGCGTTATTCTGCTGACGCTGCGTACGGAAGATGCGCCTTATGTGCACAACGTGCGTCGTGTGCAAATAGAGCAGCTTTCACCGACGTTCTGGCGTGTGGTAGCGAGCTACGGCTGGCGTGAAACGCCAAACGTTGAAGAGGTATTCCATCGCTGTGGCCTGGAAGGATTAAGCTGCCGCATGATGGAGACCTCCTTCTTTATGTCACATGAATCGCTGATTGTGGGCAAGCGCCCCTGGTATTTGCGCTTGCGCGGCAAGCTCTATCTGCTTCTGCAGCGTAATGCCCTGCGTGCACCGGATCAGTTTGAAATCCCCCCCAACCGGGTTATTGAGCTCGGCACACAGGTTGAAATATAAAGACCTTTTAAAACCCCTCTTTTTGAGGGGTTTTTGTTATTTCACGCCCGCAATTTTGCTTAGGAAAGCAAAGAAATGTTTTCTTGCTGCAACGCGAGCGAAACGTTTCGATTTCGATCACACTTCTGTAACGCCACGGTGGTTTTCTGAACATTCTCAGGTTTACACTGGGTATAGCGAAACGTTTCGCTAATGGAGCATAAAATGAAAAAAGGTACTGTTCTCAACTCAGAAATCTCGTCGGTCATCTCCCGTCTTGGGCATACCGATACCTTAGTCGTCTGTGATGCGGGTTTGCCCGTACCGCAGAGTACTCAGCGTATTGATATGGCTCTCACTCAGGGCGTACCTGGCTTTATGCAGGTGCTGGATGTGGTTACGACAGAGATGCAGGTTGAAGCAGCTATCATTGCGTCGGAAATTCAGGAACATAATCCGCAGCTCCACGAAACGTTGCTCAAGCATATTGAGCAACTGCAACAACACCAGGGCAACACCATAAATGTTCGTTATGTGACCCACGAACAATTCAAAAAACAGACCGCGGACAGTCAGGCGGTTATTCGCAGCGGGGAGTGTTCCCCGTATGCGAATATCATTCTCTGTGCTGGCGTCACTTTCTGAGGCCGACATGGACGCGTTACTGCAACTTAAGGGAATCGACAAAGCATTCCCGGGGGTTAAAGCCCTCTCCGGTGCGGCGCTGAATGTTTATGCTGGCCGCGTGATGGCGCTGGTCGGTGAGAACGGCGCGGGCAAATCCACCATGATGAAAGTGTTGACCGGTATCTACATGCGTGATGCCGGCTCACTGCTATGGCTGGGGAAAGAGACAACCTTCACGGGGCCAAAATCGTCCCAGGAAGCGGGCATTGGCATTATCCACCAGGAACTTAACCTGATCCCGCAACTGAGCATCGCGGAAAACATCTTTCTTGGCCGTGAGTTCGTTGGGCGTTTCGGCAAAATCGACTGGAAAAAGATGTATGCCGAAGCCGACAAGCTGCTGGCAAAACTGAATTTACGCTTTAAAAGTGACAAGCTGGTGGGCGAGCTGTCCATTGGCGATCAGCAGATGGTCGAAATTGCCAAAGTGCTGAGCTACGAGTCACAAGTGATTGTGATGGACGAGCCGACCGATGCCCTGACCGATACCGAAACAGAATCTCTGTTCCGGGTGATTCGCGAACTGAAAGCGCAAGGGCGCGGCATCGTCTACATCTCCCACCGTATGAAAGAGATCTTCGAGATTTGTGATGATGTGACCGTGTTCCGCGATGGTCAGTTTATCGCTGAACGCGAAGTCGCTTCGCTCACCGAAGATTCACTGATTGAAATGATGGTCGGCCGCAAGCTCGAAGATCAGTATCCGCGCCTTGATAAAGCACCGGGTGACATCCGCCTGAAAGTGGACAATCTGTGTGGCCCCGGCGTGCACGATGTTTCGTTCACGCTGCGCAAAGGTGAAATCCTGGGTGTGGCGGGCCTGATGGGCGCCGGACGTACCGAACTGATGAAGGTGCTGTATGGCGCGATGCCGCGCACCAGCGGTTACGTCACGCTGGATGGGCATGAAGTGGTGACCCGCACGCCGCAGGATGGCCTGGCGAACGGTATCGTCTACATCTCAGAAGACCGTAAGCGCGATGGCTTAGTGCTCGGTATGTCGGTTAAAGAGAACATGTCGCTGACGGCGCTGGGCTATTTCAGCCGTCCCGGCGGCAATCTCAAACATAAAGATGAACAGCAGGCGGTTAGCGATTTTATCCGCTTGTTCAACGTTAAAACCCCGTCGATGGAACAGGCGATTGGTTTGCTCTCCGGTGGTAATCAGCAAAAGGTTGCCATTGCGCGCGGTTTAATGACGCGGCCGAAGGTGCTTATCCTTGATGAGCCGACCCGTGGCGTCGACGTGGGGGCGAAAAAAGAGATTTATCAGCTTATTAACCAGTTTAAGGCCGATGGCCTGAGCATCATTCTGGTGTCATCGGAAATGCCAGAAGTGCTGGGCATGAGCGATCGCATCATCGTGATGCACGAAGGGCATCTCGGCGGTGAATTCACGCGCGAGCAGGCCACTCAGGAAGTATTGATGGCTGCCGCAGTGGGCAAGCTTAATCGTGTGAATCAGGAGTAAAAAAGATGACTACCCAGGCTGTTTCTGGTCGCCGCTATTTCACCAAAGCGTGGTTGATGGAACAAAAATCACTGATCGCCTTACTGGTGCTGATTGCGATTGTATCGACCTTGAGCCCGAACTTTTTTACCGTCAATAACCTGTTGAATATTCTGCAACAGACCTCGGTCAACGCGATTATGGCGGTTGGCATGACGCTGGTCATTTTGACTTCCGGGATCGACCTGTCCGTCGGTTCCTTGCTGGCTCTGACTGGTGCGGTCGCCGCGTCGCTTGTCGGTATGGAAGTGAATGCGCTGGTGGCTGTCGCCGCCGCCCTGGCCTTAGGTGCAGCTATCGGTGCGGTGACGGGTGTCATTGTGGCGAAAGGGCGTGTGCAGGCGTTTATCGCCACGCTGGTCATGATGCTGTTACTGCGTGGTGTGACGCTGGTGTACACCAACGGTAGCCCAATGAATACGGGCTTTACCGATAATGCCGATGTTTTTGGCTGGTTTGGTATTGGTCGTCCGCTGGGGATCCCGACGCCGATTTGGATTATGGCCGTGGTGTTTATCGCGACCTGGTATTTGCTGCACCACACCCGTCTTGGACGCTATATTTATGCCCTTGGGGGTAACGAAGCGGCAACGCGCTTGTCAGGTATCAGCGTTGATAAAGTGAAAGTTATCGTCTATTCCCTCTGTGGTTTACTGGCTTCGCTTGCTGGCATTATCGAAGTGGCGCGCCTTTCGTCCGCACAGCCAGTCGCAGGAACCGGTTATGAGCTGGACGCTATCGCCGCCGTTGTATTGGGTGGTACCAGCCTGGCAGGAGGTAAGGGGCGCATCGTGGGGACATTGATCGGTGCGCTTATCCTTGGTTTCCTGAGTAATGGATTGAATTTATTAGGCATCTCTTCCTATTACCAGATGATCGTTAAAGCAGTGGTGATTCTGCTCGCGGTGCTGGTAGACAACAAAAAGCAGTAATTACCTACACAACAGGACATCATGAATATGAACATGAAAAAACTGGCTCTTTTGGTTTCTGCTGTTGCACTGAGCGCCACCGTAAGCGCGAATGCGATGGCCAAGGATACGATTGCATTGGTTGTTTCCACCCTGAACAACCCGTTCTTTGTGAGTCTGAAAGATGGGGCGCAGAAAGAAGCTGACAAACTGGGTTACGACCTGGTAGTGCTGGATTCACAGAACAACCCGGCTAAAGAGCTGGCTAACGTTCAGGATTTGACTGTTCGTGGTACAAAATTGCTGCTGATTAACCCAACCGATTCCGATGCCGTTGGTAATGCCGTGAAGATGGCGAACCAGGCAAACATCCCGGTTATCACCCTTGACCGTGCAGCGGCGAAAGGTGAAGTGGTCAGCCACATCGCTTCTGATAACGTACTGGGCGGCAAAATCGCCGGTGACTACATCGCCAAGAAAGCCGGTGAAGGCGCGAAAATTATCGAACTGCAGGGTATTGCAGGGACTTCCGCAGCCCGTGAGCGTGGTGAAGGTTTCCAGCAGGCCGTTGCGGCTCATAAATTCAATGTCCTGGCCAGCCAGCCTGCTGACTTTGACCGCACGAAAGGTCTGAACGTTATGCAGAACCTGCTGACTGCGCATCCGGACGTACAGGCTGTATTCGCTCAGAACGACGAAATGGCGCTGGGTGCCATGCGCGCACTGCAAACTGCGGGTAAATCCGATGTCATGGTGGTCGGTTTTGACGGTACGCCGGACGGTGTGAAAGCCGTAAATGACGGTAAAATGGCAGCAACTATCGCTCAGTTACCAGAGCAAATTGGCGCAACGGGCGTTGTCACCGCTGATAAAGTGCTGAAAGGCGAGAAAGTACACGCCAAAATCCCGGTTGACCTGAAACTGGTTATCAAACAGTAAGACGGATTCAGACCCTCCTTCGGGAACGGGTCTGGGGATAACGAATAAAAGAAATGCAGGGCACGCGCCACCCGTTCGTGGGTGGCGCAATTTAACGGACAAGCTCATCATGAAAACCACTGGCAAACTCGTCGTCCTTGGCAGCATTAATGCCGATCACATTCTCAACCTTGAATCTTTCCCGACCCCAGGGGAAACGGTTACCGGTAGTCAGTATCAAATCGCGTTTGGTGGCAAAGGTGCAAACCAGGCCGTCGCTGCGGGTCGCAGCGGTGCCGACATTGCCTTTATTGCCTGCACGGGCGATGACGACACCGGTGAACGAGTTCGCCAGCAGCTGATCAGTGACCATATCGATGTGTCGCCGGTGAGTGTTGTTGCCGGGGAGTCCACGGGCGTTGCGCTGATTTTCGTTAACGGCGAAGGTGAGAATGTCATCGGTATTCATGCGGGGGCAAACGCAGCGCTCTCCGTAGAGCGCGTTGAAGCACAACGTGCGCTTATTGGTCAGGCTTCCGCGTTGCTGATGCAACTGGAGTCGCCGGTTGAGAGCGTACTGGCAGCCGCGCGCATTGCCCATGAGAACAACACTATTGTGGCGCTGAACCCGGCTCCTGCTCGTGAGCTGTCAGATGAGCTGCTGGCGCTGGTGGACATCATCACGCCGAATGAGACAGAAGCTGAGAAACTGACCGGTATCCGGGTTAATAGCGATGAAGACGCCTCAAATGCGGCGCAAGTACTCCATACTAAAGGCATTGAGACGGTCATCATTACGCTCGGCAGTCGTGGCGTCTGGGCGAGTGTGAAAGGTGAAGGTCGTCGTGTTCCTGGCTTCAAAGTGAAAGCCATTGATACCATCGCGGCGGGCGACACCTTTAATGGCGCATTAATGACAGCATTACTGGAAAACCATGTGCTTGATGACGCCATTCGATTTGCTCATGCGGCGGCAGCGATTGCTGTCACCCGTAAAGGTGCGCAACCGTCAGTGCCGTGGCGCAAAGAAATTGATGATTTCCTCAGTCAGCAGGGGTGATGCTTGGCTACGATGAAGGATGTGGCCCGCGTGGCGGGTGTGTCTACCTCGACCGTTTCACATGTCATCAATAAAGATCGTTTTGTCAGTGATGCCATCCGCGAAAAGGTGGAGTCTGCGATCAAGGCGCTGAATTACGCGCCTTCTGCGCTCGCACGCAGCCTGAAAATAAATCAGACCCGTACCATCGGGATGTTAATCACTGCCAGTACCAACCCGTTTTACTCTGAGCTGGTTCGGGGCGTGGAACGTAGCTGCTTTGAGCGAGGGTATAGCCTTGTGCTCTGTAATACTGAAGGCGATGAGCAGCGCATGAACCGCAACCTGGAAACGCTGATGCAAAAGCGTGTCGATGGCCTTCTGCTTCTCTGTACTGAAACTCATCAGCCCTCTCAGGAAATTCTCCAGCGTTACCCTTCAGTGCCGACCGTGATGATGGACTGGGCGCCGTTCGACGGTGACAGTGACCTGATTCAGGATAACTCGCTGCTGGGCGGCGACATGGCAACGCAATACCTTATCCAGAAAGGTCATACACATATTGCCTGTATCACGGGGCCGCTGGATAAAACCCCTGCGCGTCTGCGTCTGGAAGGTTATCGTGCGGCAATGACTCATGCCGGGCTGACCATCCACGAAGGGGATGAGATTATCGGCGATTTTGAGTTTGCTGGTGGGCTTGAAGCCATGCAAACCTTGCTGGCGAGGGATGTCCGCCCGCAGGCGGTGTTTATTGGTAACGACGCGATGGCTTTCGGTGCCTATCAGGCGCTGTATCAGGCTGGATTGAAAGTGCCTGAGGATATCGCTGTTGTCGGGTACGATGATATTGAGCTGGCACGCTACATGACGCCACCTCTGACCACTATTCATCAGCCGAAAGATGAACTGGGTGAACTGGCGATTGATGTGTTGATTCATCGCATTGCCGATCCCACTCAACAACAGCAGCGTTTACAGCTTACGCCGGTGTTGATGGAGCGCGGATCGGCCTAACGGTCAGTGCTTCTCTTTGATCAGGTTACGGCCATCTTTTGGCCGTAACAGCATAAAGGCAAAGGCCGATATCAGCGTGATAACACCCATGGTAATAAAGGTGTAGTGGAACTGCTCCACGGTGTTGTTGCTATCAAACCCTTCATAAAACCGCAGAACTGCCGCACTCACAGCAACGCCTAAACTGATCGAGAGCTGTTGGGTGACAGCCAGAACACTGTTACCGCTACTGGCGTTCTCATCGGTCAGATCCGCAAGTGTAATGGTGTTCATCGCGGTGAACTGCGTCGACATCGCCATCCCCAGAATGAACAGCGGCAATATCAGTAGCCAGACTTCCATCGACGGTGATTGCAGCGAGAACTGGGCAATCATCAATCCGATAAACAGCGTAATCCCCACCAGCGTCTTGCGATAGCCCAGGCGACGAAGCACCTGTGTGACCAGCGACTTAGCCAGAATAGAACCCATCGCTGTCGGTGCCATCATGCAGCCGGCAATCAGTGCTGAGTAACCGAATCCAACTTGCAGCATCAGCGGCATCAGGAACGGTACGCATCCGGTCCCCAGTCGTGAAGCGATATTCCCGGCGATCCCCACCGAAAAGGTTCGGGTCTTAAAGAGGTTAAGCGAGATTAGTGGAGTGGGGTGACGGCGCGCGTGGCGTATATAAAGAAGGAATAACACAATCCCACTGACGATGACGGCGAAAGCCAGCCAGCTTGCCACTATTTTCTCGCCAAAGAGTTCCATACCGCTGGAGAACAGCACCAGGCTCAGGCCAAACAGAAAGAAGCCGCCCATATCAAAGCGTTTACGTGGCGTGGTGAAGTTCGGCATGTATTTGCGTGCGTAGAGCAGGCCGGTAAGACCGATGGGAATGTTGATCAGGAATATCCAGTGCCAGCTGGCCCATGTAACCATAACGCCACCCAGTACCGGCCCGAGAATTGGGCCTACCAGGCCAGGCATGGTCACAAAGTTCAATACTGGAAGCAATTCGCTGCGCGGGTAGGCTCGAAGAAGCGCCAGACGCGCGACGGGCATCATCATCGCACCGCCAATTCCCTGAAGAACGCGGAACAGGACCAGGGAAGCCAGCGAGGTGGAGAGCGCGCAGGCCAAAGAACCGAGGGTAAACAAACTGACGGCCAGCATAAATACGCGGCGGGTACCGAATCTGTCTGCCAGCCAACCGCTGGCCGGAATCAACATTGCGACAGTTAACGTATAACTAATGATGGCGGATTGCATCGCCAGGGGGGAGCGATTGAGGCTCTCGGCAATGGCGGGGAGCGCGGTGTTTAATATGGTGGCGTCCAGTGCCTGCATAAAGAAAGCCATTGCTGCAATCCACGGCAATCCGGCCATGCTGCGGTGTTTTTTCTCTGTCATGCGGGATCCCGTTATTTTGCCGCAGGCGCGTGAGGTGTCTTCAATAGAATCTGGCAGGCCTGAAAGGCACCTTCCCCATTACTTTCCTGAATGGCATCAACAATCGCCTGATGCAGGTCGAGCTTAATCACCTGATCCTGGGTAATAGATGTGAAATAGGTGTGATAGACCGAATGGAAGAGTGCAGCGAAAGAGATAAGGAAAGGATTGGCGCTCATGGCATAGATATGTTCGTGCCAGGCCATGTCCACTTCAATCCAGCGTTGGCGGTTAAAATGTTTTTTGAGCCAGACCATCTCTTCCATTAATGTATTCAGATGCGCTTTCTGTTCGGCCTCACCTAATATTGCCGCTAAATGGCAAGCCTGAGGTTCGAGGCTGCTGCGCATTATAAGGAAGTGCTCAATGACTTCCTGAAAATTATCCTCGCTCATCCACCATGACAGCAACTCTTTATCCAGGAAGTTCCAGTTATCCTTCGGCATGACACGTGTACCGATACGTGGGCGAGGCAGCACCATTCCTTTTGCTGTTAATGTCTTTACTGCTTCCCTGACCGCTGTCCGACTGACGCCGAACTGTTCTCCTAGCTCTATTTCACCAGGCAGGATGCTTCCTGGGACATATTCACCTTTAAGGATTTGCTGAGCGAGTTTCTCTGCCAACATCCAGGAAAGGTTCTTT